>NZ_MCRH01000010.1:0-6200 GCF_014332665.1 Microbacterium sp. 4-7 | reverse complement strand
GCGTTCGCCGACGAGGTGAACGACGCCACCGGGTTCGCATTGGGCGGCGGCACGACCGTGCCGGGGATCTTGGCGACCAGGTTGTCGAACCGCACCAGGAACGGCACGTTCGATACTCCGGATCCCGCGTATGCCGCCAGGCCCACCTGACCGGGCGCCTGGAGCGCGGCCGTCGAGTCCGTCGTGCTCAGCTGCCATGCCGCCGGCTCCGCCGTGCCCGACTTCCACGCCTTCGCCCGGACGGTCGTCGGGTTCGTCCCCGATGCCTCCACCCGCAGCGTCAACGCTGTTCCCGGCGTGACGGTCAGACCCGTCAAGTTCTGCGTCGCCAGCGTCGTGCCGCTGCGCAGCACCTGCAGACTCACCGAACCGCTGGCTGTGACCGTGACCCGAGCCCGGTAGTCGTCCGCACCGATCCGACGAGCGAGCGCCTGCGCCTGCACGCTGCCGCCGACCGGCACTGAATCGAACGTCGCATCGACCGTGACCTCGGTCGCTGCCGACGAGACACCGGGCAGATACGCCGTCCGCAGCGCGCCACCGGCCGTCAGCCGGAACACACCCGAACCGTCCACGGCATAGTTCGATGCCGCATTGGCCAGCGACCACGCACCGCCCAGGTCGGACGTCCCGAGACCGCTCGGGAGCGTCCGTCCGAACGAGTCCGTCGCGAGGACACTCGGCCCGACCGGCGCTTCGACCGTCACGTCGTGCGCGACGGTCCCCGTCGCTCCGACGTTGTCCGTCACGGTCAGCGTCACCGTGTACGTGCCGGCCTCCGCATACGTGTGAGTGGCCGATGCACCGGAACCGTGCGCAGTACCGTCACCCCAGTTCCAGTCGTACGACGCGATGGAGCCGTCGGAGTCCGTGGACCCGCCGCCGTTCACCGACGCAGCCAGACCGTTCGCGGTCGAGGTGAATGCTGCAGTCGGCGCGACGTTCGCCGGAATCGGGGGGACCACGACGGATTCCGTCTTGGTCGCCGTGACGCCGTCATTGTCGGTCACCGTCAGCGTCACCAGGTATGTGCCGGCCTCCGCGTAGGTGTGTGTTCCGGTCGCAGCCGAACCGTGCGCGCTTCCGTCGCCCCAGTTCCAGTCGTACGAAGCGATCGTCCCGTCCGAGTCGACCGAGGTCGACGCATCCACAGCGACCTTCAACGGTGTCACCGAGGAGGTGAATGCCGCAGTCGGGGGCACATTCGCCACCGTGACCACCTCGGCGGTCTTCTGCGCCGTGCCGGCGCGATCGTCCGTCACCGTCAGTGTCACCGTGTACGTGCCGGCGGTCGCATAGGTGTGGGTGGCTGTCGCTCCCACACCGTGCGCACTGTCGTCACCCCAGTTCCAGTCGTACGAGGCAATCGTTCCGTCCTCGTCGGTGGATGCCGAGCCGTCGACGTCGACCTTCAGCTTGGACACCTGCGACGCGAAGCTCGCAGACGGCAGCTTGTTCGCCGGAGCGCCCTCGCTGCCCAGGCTGTAGTGGTCTGCGACGGTCGCAGGAGAGAGCACCGACGAGTAGACGGCGACCTCATCGATCGTGCCGGCGAACTCGTTGCCGCCAGGTCCCCACGTCACGTCGCCACCGACGTGCCAGTAGCCCGTGTAGTTCTCCGCTGCCGTGTTCGGGTTCTCGCCGACGAGAGCGCCGTCGACATAGAGCCGCATGCCCGCAGGCCCCTGGGTCGCCACGACGTGGTGCCACTGGCCGTTGTTGTACGAGTTGTCCGAGGTGACCATCACGGTCTGCCCCGTATAGGCACCGAAGACGAGCCGCCCGGCATCCGTCATGTAGACATGGCGGTCATAGCTCGACGAGTTGCCCGTCGCGCCATTGCCGAAGCCGATGATCTTGCCGCCGGACGACGAGGTGGTCTTGAACCACGCCTCCGTCGAGTACACCACCGGATTCACGAAGGACTTCTGGCTGATCAGCTGTCCGCCCTCGAAGGTGGTCGATCCGCTGGTCACTCCGTCGAGAGCTCCAGTGGCGACCTTCGTGTGAGCACCGAAGTACGAACCGCGCTGCGCCGAGCCTGACGAATCGGCCGCAACGGTCCCGGATGTCTCGTCGAGACGCCAGTACAGAGTCGGTTCTGCCGCGTAGACAGCCGCGCCGTATCCGTCACTGGGCGGCGTGGATCCCTCGAGCGTGCGACCGGAGGCCACGTAGTGCTCCTGGACCTGCGTGCGGGAGAGAGCGCCGTTGTAGATCGCGACCTCGTCGATCGAGCCGTTGAAGAACTGGGAGCCCGACCACGTCGAGTCGCCGCCGATGCGCCAGTAGCCCGTGTAGGCCTGAGCCGACGTCGTGTCGGAGCGCTGCGCGACCTTCACGCCGTCGATGAACAGCTCCATGCCGTCGGTCGGATCGAGCGATGCGACCACGTGGTGCCACGTACCGTCGTTGTACGCGTCCGATGAGGTGACGATGCGAGAGGCATTCGGGTAGACGCCGAAGTTCACTCGACCGCTCTGGTCCATGTAGACATGACGGTCGTACGCGGAGGAGGTCCCGGTCGGGCTGTTTCCGAATCCGACGATCTTGCCGCCTTCGGTGGTCGTGGTCTTGAACCAGGCCTCGATCGCGAACTTCTGCGGACCCTCGATGGCCGTCTGCGTCGTGGCGAAGCCCGTGTTCGTGCCGTTGAAGCTCGATGCCGGAACGGATGCCGGCGTCAGAGCGCCGTCGACGCTCCTGGTCACGCCGTCGCGTACAGCGAGGTCACTCGAACCTGCCCAGTCGATCGACGAGGAGCCCGAATCATTGAGAGGCCAGTAGCTGGTAGGGGCGTCATCGAGCACCGCCGTCGAGTAGGCCGGCATGACCCCCGCACCGTTCACCGTCGCGGTGATGATGTTGCTCCACGCCACGTTGCCGTGGGCGTCCTCTGCTCGGACGCGATACGTGTGCGTGCTGCCCTGGACGAGCCCCTTGTCGATGAAGGAGAGTCCGGCCAGACCCCAGTCGGCCGACTTCGACCGTGCTGTGGTGGTGTAGATCGGCGACGCGTTGGCGCCGTCTCTGATCAGCTTGTACTCGAGGAACTCGTTGTCACGATCCCAGTTGAGCGGCCAGCTGACGCGCATGGTCCCCTGGGCGATCGAGTTCGCCGACGGCACCCAGGTGCTGCTGCTCAGGCGAGGACCATCGCTGTTCGGCGCCTTCGAGGTCGTCGCGAATCGGACGAGGCCCTGCTGGAGCTGGTTGTTCACGCGGGTGAACTCACCCGCCATGACGACATAGTCGGTGTTGCCGGTGACGTTCCAGGGACCCTGGTTCGCACCGCTCACCGAGCCCGTGTTGAACGTCGGGTACCAGTGGAGCAGACGAGGAGCCGGGTTTCCGCCCCAGTCGTAGTATCCGTAGCCGAGGCCGTACGGGGTGGTGCGCTCGACGGAGTTCGAGAAGGCGACACCGCGGTAGAACGTCCAGGGCTCGCTCTGCGGGAACCCGTCGACCAGACTGCCGCAGTAGTGGGAGTGGCCGGCGCCGTACACGACGTCGGGAGTCGCGTAAGCACTGTAGGTGTCTCCGTGGCAGTCCTCGACCCAGGTCAGACCGCCCGTCGCCCAGTCGCTCTTGAAGATTCCCTCGAGGTTGCCACCGCCGCCGAAGTGGTAGCCGGTGCCATAGAGGTTGTCGCCGTCGGTCGTCAGCGACCAGATCGCGGCGTCGGGGCCGCCGTTGCGGACGATGCTGTTGGCCGCGAACGGCAGCAGCCCACCAGTCGTCGCATCGACCAGAGCCATGCCGTATCCGGGGTTCGACGAACCGTTGACCGTGGTGAAGTGCCCGGCCAGCGCGACCTTGGTGCCGTCGCCCGAGACCACGACGTCGTTGCCGCGGTTGTCGAGCTGCGGGGCCCAGGGCAGCAGCGCTCCCGAGGAGCTCACCGCAGCGGCTCGCACTCGGTCGTTGCTGGCGACCCGGCCGAAGATGCCGGTGAAGTACACCGCGGAGTTGGTGGCGGTGATCGCACGCACCGAGGCGTTCACGCTCGGGGCCCAGGACCCGACCAGCGTCCCAGCGGGGATGTCGAAAGCCGCGACACGGTTGCGCGTGGAACCGTTGACCGCGGTGAAGTCGCCGCCGATGTAGAGGCGCTTGCCGTCGGGGGATGCCGCGATCGACCGCACCTGGCCATTGACGTTCGGGGCGAACGACGTCATCGCGCCTGTGCGGATGTCGTACGCGATGACGTTGTTACGAGCGACCTCGTTGACGCCGGCCGCCGCGCCCGCGGGCCGGGCCGTGGCGAACTGACCGGCCGCGTAGACGGTGTTGCCGACGATCACCTGGTCCCAGACGATGCCGTTGACCTGAACGGTCGGCAACGCGTCGGTCGTCACCGTCGACGGCACGTTCGGCTCGACGGGCGCAGTGTCGGCGTTGGCGGCGGCTGGCGCGAGCACCAGACCACTCGCGATCAACGCGGTCACAGCGAGCGTCGTACCGAACCTCAGTCCGGACGCCTTCTTGTTCCCCAGAAAATTGCGCAGAACACCCATGTGCTCGCTCCCCAAATTCAATGCACTCGAAGAGTGCTCCCCAGTACCCCAGATGCTGCATCCGCCAGTCTTCGCGAACCCCTTCACGCAAGACGGCTAAGTGTGCAGCGATCGCCAGAATACCGGAATGTCTGTATGCCGTCTATAGCGACCACAGATGTTTCTGGTAATGGGCGCAGCAAAAGATCCGCGGGGCGTCGGTGACGCCCCGCGGATCCGGGTTCTGCGATTCGGCGGTGCCGGGTCAGGGGACCGGAACGGCCCTGATGCTGCCCAATGACACGGTGTAGGGCACGTTGGTCGTGCCCGAGCCGAGGTATGCGGCGACACCGACGTGGCCCGCGGCCTGGAGGGCGGCGGTCGCATCCGTCGTGCTCACCTGCCAGGCGGCGGGTTCGGTCGTGCCCGTCTTCCACACCTTCGCGCGGATCGTGGTCGGATTCGCACCGAACGCCTGCACCCGCACCTGCAGCTCCTCACCGGCCGCGAGCGTGAGCCCCGCGATGTTCGCCGCGGTCAGCGTCGTCGCCGTGCGCTGCACCTGCAGCTGCACCGCACCGTTCGCCGCGATCACGACTCGAGCCCGATAATCCTCAGCGCCCACCCGACGCGCGATGAACGACGTGAAGACACTGCCGCCGACCGGCAGCTCGCTCACGGTCATCGCCGCGGTGAGATCAGTGGACTCCGATGAGATCGATGCGAGATATGCAGCGCGCGTCGATCCAGCTCCGACGGCGATCTTCGCCGCCGCACCGTCGACCGAGTACGCCGACAGCGACGTGGTCGAGTACGACCACGCGCCACCGGTGGCGGCCGAGCCCCAGCCGTTGACGCCCGTCCGGTCGAACTCGTCCACCACGAGCGGAAGAACGGGCTCCGGCTCGGGAGCAGCGACGGTGACGGTGTTCGTGACGGTGTGAACACCGGCTCGGTCATCGGTGACCCTCAGGGCGACCGTATACGTGCCGGCCGCGGCGTAGGTGTGCGACGCCGTTGCACCGGTGCCGACCGCGCCGTCTCCGAAGTCCCACTCCCATGACGTGATCGAGCCGTCGGAGTCGGTGGAGCCCGACCCGTCCACACTCAGAGCGAGAGCGTTCGCCGACGAGGTGAACGACGCCACCGGGTTCGCATTGGGCGGCGGCACGACCGTGCCGGGGATCTTGGCGACCAGGTTGTCGAACCGCACCAGGAACGGCACGTTCGATACTCCGGATCCCGCGTATGCCGCCAGGCCCACCTGACCGGGCGCCTGGAGCGCGGCCGTCGAGTCCGTCGTGCTCAGCTGCCATGCCGCCGGCTCCGCCGTGCCCGACTTCCACGCCTTCGCCCGGACGGTCGTCGGGTTCGTCCCCGATGCCTCCACCCGCAGCGTCAACGCTGTTCCCGGCGTGACGGTCAGACCCGTCAAGTTCTGCGTCGCCAGCGTCGTGCCGCTGCGCAGCACCTGCAGACTCACCGAACCGCTGGCTGTGACCGTGACCCGAGCCCGGTAGTCGTCCGCACCGATCCGACGAGCGAGCGCCTGCGCCTGCACGCTGCCGCCGACCGGCACTGAATCGAACGTCGCATCGACCGTGACCTCGGTCGCTGCCGACGAGACACCGGGCAGATACGCCGTCCGCAGCGCGCCACCGGCCGTCAGCCGGAACACACCCGAACCGTCCACGGCATAGTTCG
>NZ_MCRH01000009.1:116900-143832 GCF_014332665.1 Microbacterium sp. 4-7 | reverse complement strand
CGACATGACGAACGCATCAGTTCTCTTGCGCGCCGCTCGAAAGAGCCGCGGCCTCACACAGAAGGATCTCGCCCAACGGACCAACGTCGACCAGGGCCGAGTCTCGCGATTCGAAAGCGGTCGCGAGGCCGAGTTCAGCACCGTCGAGCGCTTCCTCAGCGGCACCGGCCACCGACTGTATTCCGCACCCACGCGGCGGGACGACGCGGCGACCATCGCCGCAGCGATCCGTAGGTACCTGCGTGCGGGCGACAAGTACAGTGCTCTTCGCGAGCTCATCCAGTTGAGTGACAACCTCGACTCCGAACACGGCCTTGTACGCGGGGTCCTCGGCCTCGCCGAGCCGGAGCCGACTGGCGACCGCGCGTGGGATGCGGCCCTTGCAGCACTCGTGGATCTTCGCCTCGGCGAGGAGGGACTCCCCTCTCCCGCATGGGTTGACGCTCCGAACAGACAGCTCCGGGCGCCTCGAACCCTGGACGTCGATCCTGCGGACCCGATCCCAGCCCCCGAGGACGTCCCCGCCGAGTTCCTCGAGCGTGGCGTCCTTGTCTGGCGAGACACTCTGGCGAGCGTCTGATGGGCGACTCGCTCGATCGCGACGACATCATCTCCGGCCTCCGTGACCTCGTCGGTGAGCTCCACACGGCCGGTGAAGTCGCGGGCATACGCCTCGTCGGCGGTGCCGCGCTCGTCATCAGGTACTTCGACCGGCGCACCACTGGAGACCTCGATTCTCTTCACATTCACCCCGGAAGCGATGACGCCGTCCTCGCCGCAGCCGAGCGTGTGGCGGATCGACGAGGATGGAGCGCCGGCTGGTTCAACTTCGCGGTGGAGAACGCAGACTCGGTGCCCACGTTCGGGCGGCGACCCGTCGAGTGGGAGACGATCTACGACCGCGACAGCGTTGTCGTCCAAGTCGCCTCGAAAGAGGCGCTCCTCGCCATGAAGCTCCGCGCCAATCGCCCGGGGCGCGACGTGGACGACATCCGCCAACTGCTCGCCCTGTGCAGCCTCACCACGCTGGCGGACGTCGAGGAGCACTACGAGGACTTCTATCCCGGTGACGGCCTCACCGACCGCGCTATCGGCATGGTCGAGCGGATACTCGACGGCGGATTGCCGACAGTGGTTCCCTCGCCCGGACCAATCGACCTCTGACGTCACGGCGGGCGACGACGTTCTCAGTGAAGGGTTTCACCCCGGCTGAGCATCCCACGTACTCGGCAACGCGAGCAGCCCGCGAGGCGGACCGTTTGAGGTTGGTGACACGGAAAGCCGTCGAGAATCGGTTCTGCGCTGACGGGGATGCGAACGCTTGGGCTACGGGGTCATAAGCCCCGGAGGGTCGGCACTGCTTATGACCCCCGATGCGACTTCGGCGGAAACTCGCGGACTTCGTGCGCTCCCGTGCGCTCGATTGCTGGGGCACTTCGACGGAGATCCCCAGTAATCGAGCGGATCCGAGCGGTTCGTTGCTCACTTCCGCACGCGCCAAACTCAGAAACCTCCCTATGCGGGTTCCTCGTGGATCCGCGTAATCCGGGGGTTTCTCGTCTTCAACCCCACAAACCTCAGTTGGCGAGCGATCGCGTGGTCACGAGTTCGAAAGCCAGGTTCTCCAGGACGTGTCCGGGGCGACGTGCGCCGCAACGTCATCGAGCTTCCCCGCGAGCTTCTCCCACCGCGGCTGTGCACCGAAGTACTCGTGCAATCCGGTGACGAAGGTCTGCGCACGGTCCAGCTGGTCGTGCTGCAGGTACCAGCCGAACACACCCTCGAAGTCGTTGAGCTTCTTGGCGGAGAGATAATCGACGGCATCGGCCGTCGTCGTGAGCTCGTTCATCCTGCTGACCAACGCGTCGAGACCGCGAACTGCTACCGCCGAGAGATCGTCAGGGTCGGATGTGTGCGTGACGATGATCGCCTCATCGAGATTCCGATCGACGTGATTGGGGCGGAGCGTGATGTTGCGTCCCGTCGTGCGTCCAAGAAGCTGGTCGAGCACCGGCACGCTGATGATGCCGTTGAGGTACACAAACCCCTTCATGTAGTCGAACTTCGCCCGCTGAACCTCGATCCTCTGGGGTGTCTCTCCGACGGTGCGCTCAAACCTCGGGCCGGTGCCCTCAAAACCGCGTTCCCTGAGGTACGGCCGCACCGTGACGCCTTCGAGGTCCTTGACGGTCTGCGAGAGCTTCATGCTCATCAACCATACGCAAGTGCGTAGGAGCAACGCAGACGCCGTCAGCTTGACCGTCAGATGCGCCGCCGTACCCCGCGGGCACTCATCATGGGGCCCTGCCGCGCGCGCCAACCTCACAAACCTCAGTTGGTCATCGAGCCACTACTCGCTCCCGTCGCGACCGCCTCCTGATCACGAATGAGTGCCCCCATGTCTGAACCGAAACCGATCGACAAGAAGGCCGCCCGGCACATCCGCGCCCTCGTCATCACGCAGGACGACGCACTGAAGGGTCGCCCCTGGCGGTCGATGAAAGCGATCACGCGCGCTGAAGGCAGGCGAGATCAACTGACCTGCGCTCGACGCTCACCCCACACACGACCTCGAGGAGACACCGATGGCTCTCATCTACAGCACGACCCCGCACGACACCGACGAGCTGGTTGCTCTGCGTCAGGTCATCAACGACAACGAGCGCGCGTTCTCGGATCTCAGGACCATCCACAGCGACGACCAGCGGCGTCTCTGTGATGAGTACGACGCCCTCATGGCCGCGCAGCGACCGACCTACCCGACTCCGGAGCACCTGCAGGGCCTGGACATGGTCGCCGAGATCATGCGCGCCGTCACCGAGTACGGCGACCACCACGGTTCGCCTCGGGCGGTCGATCACGAAGCTGGGCGAGCTCTCCCCCGCAGCGTCGACTTCTCATCGTTCGCCTGCAGGATCAACGTCCGCGCCCTCGCCCCGTACCGTGCCCGCTCCTCGCAGCATGCATGGGCCTTCACGGAAGACGACATCGAGGCTTTCCGGGACGAGCTGGCGAAGCGCCCGCTCGGCATCGCATCCCAGAGGCAGCACGAGGATGTTGTTGCGTTTCAGGTCTACGTCGCCGGCGTCTCCCACGCGCTCTCAGCGACAGCAGGGTAGAAGCGAAACGTGCCAGCTCGTTAGGTGATCGTCCCCGCCGGTAGCATCGGTCCTATGTCCCGCCCCTCAGGAACTGCCCCGCTCCTCGTCGCTCTCCTCAGCTTCGGTATCGGGGTCGCCCTCGCATATTGGGGAGGGATGCTCGAAGTCGGCGTCGCCGCATCCTCCACGGGCGACGCCGATCGCCCCTCTTACCCACTCGTCGTGGTCCTCCTCGGAACCCTCATCGGTACGGCCGGGCCGCTTGTCGGCATCGGCTGGTACCTGCGCCGACGTGTTCCGATGACAGGTCGCCTACACAGAGGGCAAGCCCTGTGGATCGGTCTCGCCTGGGGGACGGTCGCGTACTTCCTTGCGTCGTCGCTCAACGGCCTGGCCGGGATGTTCGTCGGCGGAAACGTGGCTCCGGGCTTCATCGAGGAGTTCCTGAAGCTCCTCCTCCCGGTCATTCTGCTGCTGTCGTCGCGCAGCTACCGGACGCCGCAACTCGGCGTCTGGCTCGTGTTCGTGTCCTCCGCGTGGTTCGCACTCCTGGAGGGCATCAGCTACATCGTCACGGCGATCGACCCGGTCCTCAACGGCGGCCCCGTCCCGTCGGACGAGGCGTTTGACACGTCGATGAGTGTCGTCGTACGCGTGATCGCCGAAGCCTCGCATCCGCTGATAACCGTCGGGGCCGCGATCATCATCTGGCTTGCGGCTACCCGGTTCTCCGCGGCCAAAGCCGTCGGTATCGGAATCCTCGCGTACCTCGCAGCCGCCCTGATCCACGGGCTCAATGACGCCGTCATCAGCGGACCGATACGCGAATGGAGCGTCCCGCTCAGTGTCGCACTGCTCGCCGTCTACGTCATCGCGATCCTCGTGTTCTGGTTCCGCCCACAGGTGCTTCGCTTGCAGGCATACGACGTCGCGGACGATGCGCCGTCCGCTCGCACGGCAGCGCGGAGCAGTACCGAAGAGGACCGGACGTCCTAGACGTCGTTCTTCCGCTGACCAACGCGGCAGCGCCGAGCCGGACGACCGGCCACAGAATGACGGCGAGGGCAGTGATCACCCGTTAGCCGAATCCGACTGTCCTGAAACGAAGTTTCACGACGATATTCGTTGGTGATTGCGCCCCGCAGCGGGACCCCGCGTCCCGGAACCGTTCGATCTCGGCGGTCTGCCGCTATCCTCGACGCCGTGCACGTCTGCTCACACCTTCAGAGGCTCCTAGAGGTTCTTCTCGATGTCCTGTCCGTGAGCCGATGGCGCTCATCTCCGCGGTAATTACGAGGCCGCCCGGATCGGGCTGTGCTCGTCTACTTCTAGAGAAATCCTTTGCCTCACGGCGACACTGACGGGGCGAGTGGGCATGAGCTGCCTCCCCGAGCGCGCAGCGGGGTTGCGGCCTGACTGCCTCGGGGCAACGCACCCCGATGACCGGAGCCCGTCCTCCCTTGGAGAGGTCAGTTGTTGTTGCTGGACGATGACCGATCGGGAAGGTAGGGCTCGATCGCGGCTGCGAGTTTGGCCGGTGTCATCGACTGCAGCCAGACGTGGCCGGGGCCGTGAAGCTCGGCAAGGAACATGGAGTCGCCGAAGAACTTGTTCTTGATGCCTTTGATGCTCGCGAACTCGAGCGTCATCTCGGCCCGAAACATCGCCAGGTGCCCGGGGTGGATGAGTAGCGACTCTCCGGCTTTCAGCTCGTACTCCGTGATCTCGCCAGCCAGTTGTACCCAGGCGGTTCCCTCTCCCGACAGCTTCTGAAACACCACGCCCGCGCCGCCGAAGATCCCGGCACCGAGCTTCTTCTGCAGGGCGACGGACACTTCCACCTCAGGAGTGCTGGCCGTGTAAGCGCCCGCCTGGATCATGAAGGTATCCGCCGGGTCGATGCGGAGTTCGCGGATCGTGCCAGGCAGCTGCGCGGCGAATGCGACCATGCCGCCACGCGGCGCGGTGTACCGGGTGAGGAACAGCTGCGCGCCACCGAGGACGCGTTTCAGCCCGCTCATGAAACCGCCTTTGCCCCCAGCACCGTGTGCCACCGAGGTGTCGAGTTCCATGCCCGGGGTGAGCCAGGCGACGTCGCCTCCCTCGGCCACGATGGATTCGCCCGGTTCGAGGGTGACCTCGAGGATCGGCATGGTCGTTCCGGAGATCACAGGGTTCATGGCGTAATCCTATTCGCCGTGACTGCTCGAACCGGGGCCTTCTCGTCAGTGCCCTTGATCACCCAGTAGACGACGGCGAGGGAGAGCGCGGCGATCATAGGGGTGAGGATCGCCCCGATCGGCGCGGCGACCGCTGCGTGCCCCGCGGCGAAGACCGACACGTCCCAGAGGCCGTGGAGGAGCATCGCCCAGATCAGAGACCCGGTGACGCGTCGCACGATGTAGAAGGCCGTGCCTGACGCGAACGCGACGGCCGCCTGTGCGAGTGAGGCGAGCAGGGGTGCGCCGAGCAGTGCGTTGGCGAGGTGCATGAGGCCGAAGAGCGCGCTCGTGAGGAACCACACCCACCCCTCACTCAGTTGCGAGCGGAAGGCCGTGAGGAGGAGGCCGCGTGCCATGAGCTCTTCGCAGAACCCGACCAGCATGCCGAGGGCGAGCAGCGACAGGATGAAGGACGCGTCGAACTGGGACCAGTCCGTGACGAGCAGATTGGCGATCGCGGCGACGAACATGATGATCGGTGCGAAGATCGGCCACTTGTGATGTGACCGTTGACTGTCGAACAGGGCTGGACGCCACCAGCCCAGCACGGACGTGATTACGATGAGCAGTGCGGCCCCCGCGGCGAGGTCCATGACGGCGCCACGCCAGGTGAACTCCGCCGTGGTTCCGATGTCGGGGAAGGGCACCCCACTCAGCAGCGACACTGCGACGATGACAATCACATACGCGGCCCAGATGACGAAGCCGAACCAGAGACGGGGTGAGATGCGCACGGGGTGCCCTTCGATCGGTCGACGCCAGTGCGGCCAACATATCGGTTGCGCGGCGTGATCGATTACCTGGTTCACTGAAGACATGACACATACCCATGCAGCCAGGACCCGCGGTACCGCATGATCGAGCTGCGCAACGTCTCGAAGCGCTACGGCGACAAGGTCGCCGTCAACGACATCTCGTTCGCTCTGGCCCGCGGCAAGGTCACCGGCCTTCTCGGACCGAACGGTGCGGGCAAATCGACGACGATGCGCATGATCGTCGGCCTGGACCGTCAGACGGAGGGATCGGTCACGGTCGACGGCGTGCCCTTCAGAGAGTCGAAGGCTCCGATGCGGACACTCGGTGCCATGCTCGACGCCCACGCTGTCAACCGCCACCGCACCGCTCGCAATCACCTGCAGGCACTCGCGGCGACGAACATGATAGATGGCGCGCGCGTGCAGCAGGTGCTGGAGCAGGTGGGCTTGGCCAGCGTCGCCGACAAGCGCGTCGGATCCTTCTCGCTCGGCATGGGGCAGCGACTCGGCATCGCGACCGCGATCCTCGGAGAACCCGCTGCGCTGCTGCTCGACGAGCCCGTGAACGGTCTCGACCCCGAGGGCGTGCTCTGGGTGCGCGAGCTCATGCGCTCACTCGCAGACAAGGGAACGACCGTGCTGGTCTCGAGCCACCTCATGGCAGAGATGGCGCTCAGCGCCGATCACCTCATCGTGATGGGGCGAGGCAGGGTCATCGCCGACGCACCCATCGACGAGGTCGTCGACCAGTTCACGCGGGCCACGGTTCGTCTGAGATCCCCGGAACCGGATGCCCTCCTCCGCGCGATCCGTGCTGAGGGAGGCTCCGCCGAGGCTAGCCCCGACGGGGACATCGCGATATCGGGCCTACCTGTCGAACGGGTGGGCGAGCTCGCCGCAGCCTCCCAGACCGTGCTGCACGAGCTGGTCTCGCACCACGGCTCGCTGGAGGACGCCTTCCTCGAACTGACGAAGGACGACGTCGAATACGCTCCGATCTCGACGGAGGCCGCCGCATGAGCACCTCGAACACCTCAACCTCCCGCGCATCGATCACCGGCGCGATCAAGGGCGAATGGATCAAGCTGTTCGGAATGCGATCGAACCGGTGGCTGATCGCCCTGGCAATCATCGTCCCTCTTCTCGCCATCGTGATCTGGGCGCTCAACGCGAATCCCGCATCCTCGTCCTCCTTCGATGAGTCGAATGCTGTGCTCGGCTCTGTGACGTCGTCGCTGTTCGAGGCTCTCGTGCTGTTCGTGCTCTTCGGCGCCCTGGTCGGCACGAGCGAGTACGACACCAGAACGATCAGCACGACCATGGTCGCTGTGCCCCGCCGGTGGCCGATCGTCGTCGCGAAGGCCGTCGTCGTCGCCGTGACCACGGCGACCGTGAGCATAGTGGTGCTCCTGGTCGGGTTCCTCCTGGCGTCCGTGATCGTCCCCACCTCGGCGCCGGTGACGCTGGCGGAGCCGGGGCTGATCCCCGCTCTCGCGGGCACTGCCCTGTTCCAGGTCTGCGCAGCGCTCATCAGCCTGTTCCTCGGCATCACAGTGCGTTCGAGCATCGGAGCGATCGCCGGCGCCTTCGGGTTCTTCTACGTCATCCCCGGCGTGATCAATCTCGTGTCCATCCCGGCGATCCAGGCGTTCGGGCACTCCTTCCCGGGCCCTGCATCCGACTCGTTGACGGTGCTCACCGCACCTGCCGGCGGTCTGCCGTACGGGGTGGCCGCGATCGCCCTCGTCCTCTGGACCGGGATCTGGCTGCTTATCGCGCTGCGGGTCACGACGCGCAGAGACGTCTGACCCTCGCGGGTTTCACACCCGCAGCGTGAACGGAAGAAGGGTCGGAGTTATCGCTCCGGCCCTTGTTCTGTGTTCGGCTCAGCCGATGGGGTGCGTGCTCGTAGCGTGCTTGCCCTCGCGTCGGGTGAGGACGATCGCAACGATCACGGACGCGATACCGATGGGGATGCCGAAGATGGCGGTCAACCCCGAGTTCGCAGCGAACGAGGAGAAGTCCCAGAGTCCGTGCAGCAGCATCGCGGCGATCAGCGTGCCGCTGACGCGACGCAGCAGGTAGAAGGCGCTGCCGATCGCGAAGGTGATGAACACCTGGCTGATACCGAGCACCCCTGTACCGAAGAGCGTGTTGGGAAGATGCAGCAGACCGAACAGCAACGTGCTGAAGAACCACACGCCGAGCTCACCGAAGCGACTGCGCAGCGCGACGATCAGTTGTCCGCGCGTGGCCAACTCCTCGTTGAAGCCGACGAGAAGACTTCCGATGGTGAGCAGCAGCCACATCGTCGGTGTGAGAGCACTCGTGTCTCCGACAATCAGGTTCGCGAGCGCCACCAGCGCGAGAGCGCCGGGAAACACCCACACCCACCGCGGCATCCGTGCGCGGGACTCCACCAGCGACGGACGCCACCATCCGTAGACCGACACGACGATCGTGATGACGACCGCTCCCGCGAGAAGCGGAGCGACGTACCACTTCCACAGCGTGTCCTCGCTGTCTCCGATGCGGTTGTAGTCGATGCCGTTGAAGATCCACACGCCGTAGAACACGGCCAGGTAGAGCACGAGGCCGAGCACACCGAGCCAGACGCGAGGAACGATGCGGAGAGAGGATTCAGTCGCCATGTGCCGACACTAACGCGCGAGGGCCAGATCGCGGCGATGCAGCACCACACTGCTCCTTCGCCGGCGATGAGAGATCTGGCGCGTCAAGGCGATCGCTCAGGTTCGGCATCAAGCCCGCGTGTCGCCTCGAGAGCCCACGCCAACACTCGAAAACCCGCTCTCATCTGCTCAGCCCCATCTCACTTCAACGTCTGGCCCATTGGGCACGATAAGACCACTTATCGCAACTAAGCCGGCGCAGCCCGATCTCACTTCAACGTGCGGCCCATTAGCCACGATAAGACCAGCTATCCCGACTATCCGGCGCAGCCTATCTCGCTTTACGACCGTGGTCCGCGTCTCACCGGACGTTGGGACGACCCGATCCTTCAGGAACGAACGAGACGCGTGATGGCGTCAGTAGCTTCTTTGATTTTCGCGTCGGCGCTGGCACTGTCCATACGGGCGGCGTCCAGAACGCAGTGCTTGAGGTGGTCGTCGAGAAGTCCGACGGCTACCGCCTGGAGGGCGCTTGTGAGTGCGCTGATCTGGGTGAGGATGTCGATGCAGTACTTTTCCTCGTCGACCATCTTCGTGATTCCGCGTGCCTGGCCCTCAATGCGGCTCATGCGGTTCAGATACTTTGCCTTGTCAGTGATGTAGCCGTGGGAGTGTGCGTGGTCAGCGGTCGTCGTGTCAGCAGTCATGTCCAGATCCTTCATTCTGTGGTCACGGTCAACGGTTGAGGACTGACCGGGTGCTTGCTTCGGGCGTGAGGTCGATGCGTCGCAACAACTGGGCGTTGAGGGCGACGACGACGGTCGACAGAGACATCAGGATAGCGCCGACCGACATCGGCAGGACGAAGCCGACCGGGGCGAGCACGCCGGCGGCAAGCGGAACTGAAAGGAGGTTGTAGCCGGCTGCCCACCAGAGGTTCTGTTTCATCTTGCGATAGGCAGCGCGGGATAGTTCGATCACGGAGACCACGGACCTTGGATCTGAGCTCGCAAGGATTACGCCAGCGGAAGCGATGGCGACATCGGTTCCCGCGCCGATGGCGATGCCGACGTCGGCCTGGGCGAGAGCCGGTGCGTCGTTGACCCCGTCGCCCACCATCGCCACTTTCTTGCCCTCGGCCTGCAGCTCTTTGACTTTGGCCGATTTGTCTTCGGGGCGCACGCCTGCGAAGACGCGGTCGATGCCGAGCTCGTTGGCAACCGACTCGGCCACGGCGTGGGCGTCGCCGGTGATCATGACGACCTCGATGCCGAGCCGGTGCAGGGCGTCAACGGCCGGCTGCGATTCTGGCCGTACCTCGTCGGCGAGTTTCAGCCCGCCCACGACCTGCCCGTCGACGACGACGTGCAGGATGATTGCTCCTTCATCGCGCCACGCGTCGGCGGCCGCGATCTCGTGCCCGCCGACCTCGTCGAGGAGCTTCGGTCCGCCGACGCGAACCTCCCGGCCGTCGACCGTCGCCGCCACGCCGACAGCGGGCGACGAGGTGAAGCCGGATGCCTTCGCGAGAGCGACACCCTTCTCTTCGGCCGCACGAACAATCGCACGGGCGAGAGGGTGCTCACTGTCCGCCTCGGCGGACGCAGCGAGCAGTAGCAGGCGTTCGGCGTCGATGTCGCCTGTGGGCTCGATGCCAGTCACGGTCGGCGCCCCCTTGGTGAGGGTGCCGGTCTTGTCAAACAGGATGGCGTCGACCGTGCGCATGCTCTCCAGTGCGAGGCGATCCTTGATGAGGACGCCTCCGCGGGCGGCGCGCTCGGTGGCGATCGACACAACCAACGGGATCGCGAGGCCGAGGGCGTGGGGGCAAGCGATGACCAGGACAGTGATGCTTCGCACGACCGCGGCATCCGGGTTGCCGACGATGGTCCAGATCGCAGCGGTGAGCGCTGCCGAGAGAAGAGCGAACCAGAACAGCAGCGCGGCCGCGCGATCGGCGATGCGCTGTGCTCGTGAGGACGAGTTCTGCGCCTCGGTGACGAGACGCTGGATGCCGGCGAGGGCGGTTTCGTCGCCGGTGGCGGTGATCTCGACGCGCAGGCCTGAGTCGGTGGCGACGGTTCCTGCTGTCACGGTGTCGCCCGAGGTGCGGGTGACCGGACGTGATTCACCGGTCACCATGGATTCGTCCATCGCTGCTGTGCCGTCTGTGATGCGGCCGTCGGCGGGCACGCTTCCGCCAGGTCGGACGACGACGACATCGCCGACGACGAGATCGGCGGGCGAGACTTTCGCGATCGTGTCGCCCTCGACGCGCTCGGCCTCATCAGGCAGCAGAGCCGCGAGCGAGTCGAGCGCCGAGGTCGTCTGCGCGAGCGAGCGCATCTCAATCCAATGACCGAGGAGCATGATCACGATCAGGAGGGCGAGCTCCCACCAGAACTCGAGCTCGTGATGGAGGAGCCCGAGCGTCGCGCCCCACGAGGCGAGAAACGCAACCGTGATGGCGAGTCCGATCAGGAGCATCATCCCCGGCTTGCGCGTTTTGAGCTCGCTGACCGCACCGGTGAGGAACGGCCAGCCGCCCCACACGTACATGACCGTGCCTAGCACCGGTGCGATCAACTGCGCCCAGTCGGGCACGTCGTATCCGAAGATCATCGCGAACATCGGCGAGAACACCACGACGGGTACCGCGATGACGAGATTGATCCAGAACAGACGTCGGAACTGCCCGACATGATCACCATGACCGCCGTGCCCCCCATGGCTGTCATGCCCCCCATGGCTGCCATCCCCCTGATGATGGCCACCCCCCACGTGGCCGTCGTCCCCGGCACGGCGGCCGTGCACTTCATGACCGCCGTGGTCTTGAAGGCCGTTGTGATCCTCGTGGCCGCCGCTGTGGCTGGCATGATTCAGTTCGTCGTGAGCACCCTGAGGGCGGGACGCGGCGTGTCCGTTCGTGGTCCGATGGGTCGCCTCGTGAGGGGTGGGCGCGGGTGTGTCATCGTGCACGTTCGGCTCAGACATGAGACCTCTTCCTGGGGCTCGCGACCGTGTGACGGCCCGGTTTTGTGGAACGGGTAGCGGGTTGTCCCGCCGTGGAGGTCATCAGCACTGGCATGAGCCGTCCTCTCGCCGTCTATCGCAGTTCCGCTACCCCTATAGGGTATACCCGGTTGGGGTATTTGGTACAGGCGGCTGCCTAGCAGAGTGCGGGAAGCGAGAAGAGTCGCGGGAGCTAGGGCGGGGAGCCTGAGACCGGACTGCACAGGTCCCGATCCGTATCCGCCTGGCCCACCATGATGCCAAGATCCGCAACGCATCGTCCCCTCACTCGACGGCGTCCGCGCGCGAACGATCTCTGATACGGGCGCGCCAGACAGCGGCGATTGCACCCAGCAGGGCGATCACGACGCCCAGAATGATCGCCGTCGTATGAAGCGACAGAACCGGTATGAGCACACCCGCGATGAGGGTGGGAACACCGAATGCGAGATAGGAGACGGTGTAGATGACAGCCATCACCGAGGCTCGCTCGTCAGGGTCGATGCGTGACATCAGGGACTTCAGCACTCCCATGAATGCTGTTCCGAAGCCGGTTCCAATGATCGCCACGCTGATCAGGTACGTAGGGAGCGAGTGCGACAGGAGCGCCACCACGCTCAGTGCGGTGCCCAAGCTGAGAGCAGACGTCCCGTACACGCTGACGAGGCGAGCCGCCTTGCGGTGCAGCAGGACCGAGGCGGCGATGCCGGAGATTGCGAAGACCGGAATGGCGAGACTCTGTTGCGCATGCGTTGTCGCATCGAAGACTTCCTTGACAACCGACGAACCCAGCGCGAGAAACATACCGTTGGTCGCCCAGCCAGCGATGACGGCGGGGACGGCGACGAGGAACGGAAGACGCAGGTGGTCTGGAACCGCCGGCTTCGACAGCAAGTGCCTTATCCGCGTACGGACTGGACGCAATTTCTCGGGCGTTGTCCACACCAACGCAGAGATCAGAACGAAAGTGATAGTGAGTGAGCCGAAAACCACGTCGGTTGCGTTGGCGAAGAGATCGAGTGCGATCGCTGCAGTGATCGCGCCGATGCCGAGCCCGATCATGGCCGAGATCGTGTTCCACAGCGAGGCCGCCTCGGCGCGTCGGGGATGAGCGAAGTCGATCACCATCGCGGAGAGGGCAGGAAGGAGAACGCCGGCCGCGATCCCTTGAAAGGCCCTCGCGAAGAGCAGCATGGTCAGATCCCCGGATTGCCAGAAAATGAGGATGCTCAGGGCCAGCAAGAGAGCACCCGCTGATATCAGAGGGCGTCGGCCTACAGTGTCGGAGAGTGCTCCCGTAAGCAGGAGCGCGGTGAGCATCGTGAATGCGTAGATGGCAAAGATCAACGTGGTGGCGACGGGCAATAACCCCAGTTGCCGGGCGAACTCGGGATAGAACGGGGATGGCGCGCTAGCCGCGACCATCAGCAGCGTCGTCGCAGCAGCGGCGAATCCGAATCCCCAGCGGCTGAATATCGTCGACACTTGCGGCACGTCAGGGTGAAGTCTCGTGAAGCCGCGGTCCCCACTGGTAGACGGCACCCACGGCGTCTATACCGCTGACGCCGACGATCACGTCACCGTGCCCGTGCACGACGACGAACTCCTCCGCTCCTTGGATGTGCGCGCCCTCCGGACCGGCGGTGAAGCCCGCTCCTGCGATCACACGACCGTAGATCATCGCCATGTGGGCGCTCCGAGGCCGATAGGGTCCGGGATCCTCATTGCGGCCGAGCTCGTGGAGCAGCATCTGTGCGACGTGTGCTCCTTGTGCCGCCGCGTCGTCCCAATGGTCGATGCGCCACGTGCCGAGGTGGTCATCGTGATGTTCGACCACGCCTCCTGCCGCGTAGACGCTCACGTGATTCTGGGCGCGCAGCCGCTCGTCGACGTCGACGCCCGTTCGCCACGGCGCAGGGGCCGCGGGCGTGGTTCCGAGTGCGAAGATAACCAGGTCAGCAGTGAGTTCGGTGCCGTCGTCGAGGCTGATGATCGTCGAGTCCCCGTCCAGACCGACACGACTGATGGTGCGGCCGAAGAATGTGGTCACTCGCGCCTGATGATCGGCTGCGATTCGTGCGGCGACGGATCTGCCGAATGTGGCGACGCCCGGAAGCGGGCTTCGGGCGATGAGGCTGATCTGGTGCCCCTTTTCCTGCAGTGCCGATGCCGTTTCGGACGCGATCAGCCCGGCACCGTAGATCGCGATTCGGGCGGGGCCGCCGCATGCGAGCACGGCCTCCCTGACGCGCACCGCGTCTTCGAGCGAGTGAAGAGTCATCAATGAGCCAGCGTGCGCAGCTGGTTCTGAGCCGGGCACGTCGCTCGCGAGGCGGCGAGGGTGACTCCCGGTCGCAACGATCAGCGAGTCGTACGTGATCGTCATTGTCGAGGCCAGATGGACCTCGCAAGCGTCAGGATCAACACGCTCGACGGTGTCGGCGATGTACGTGACTTGGGGCAGAGGAAGCTGTGTGAGCTCGGGATCCATGGCACCGTATGCGACACCTTTGATCAACATGCGCGAGTATGGCGTTTCGTCTGTCTGCGCGATGACGGTGGTCTGGATGCCCGCCTGCCCAGTGAGTGCTCGAGCGGCGGCGGTGCCAGCTGCTCCGGCGCCGAGTATCACGGCGTGGTGCGTGGTCATGGTGGGCATTCTCCTGTTGTGTGTGAGCGAGCCGGTACTTTGAGAGGCGCGACAGCGAATAAGTGGGTTGCGGTCGGCGGGGCTCACGGCACGTGATGTTTGCCGTGAACCCCGCGCCCGTGTCAGGCCATGTTGGCGGCGTATTTTGCGGGGTCGGAGTCGAAGGCTGGACCGCATCCGGCGCAGCAGAAGTAGTAGCGCTCGCCTTCGTGGTCTCGGAAGAGTCCCACGGCTTCGGCGGCCTTCTTGCTGACAGGGTTCCCGACCATGACCGGGCAGGTCGTCAGGTCATCGCTGGATCCGCCGGCGAGCAGGTTTTCACGTCCGTTTCCTGCCGCGGCAGGGTTGGGTGCGCTGGTGCTGCAACAGCTGGCGGGGGCCTCGGTGTCATTCGTCATGCTGGGTGGTTCCTTTCTTGTTTTCTCGGGGCGCGTCACTGCTTGGCGACGCTCTTGAACCCGCGCAAGCGCAGGCTGTTGCCGACGACGAAGACGCTGGACAGTGCCATCGCTGCGCCGGCGAGCATGGGGTTGAGCATTCCGAGCGCGGCGACCGGGATCGCCGCCACGTTGTAGGCGAACGCCCAGAACAGGTTGGTCTTGATGGTTCCGAGCGTCTTGCGCGACAACCGGATCGCATCGACCGCACTTCGGAGGTCCCCGCGCACCAGGGTGATGTCGGATGCTTCGATCGCGACATCCGCTCCCGTCCCCATCGCCAATCCGAGGTCGGCCTGGGCAAGGGCGGGGGCGTCATTGACGCCGTCCCCGATCATCGCGACCGTCTTCCCTTCGCGCTGCAGCCGCGTGACGACATCGACCTTGTCTTTGGGGAGGACCTCAGCGATTACCTCCTCGATCCCCACTTCCGCGGCGATTTGGCGGGCCACTGCTTCGTTATCGCCGGTGAGCAGGATGGGGGTCAACCCGATCTCCTTGAACCGGGCGATCGCCTCGGCGCTACTGGGCTTGACGGTGTCGGCCACGACGAGGATGCCGCGGGCCTGCCCGTCCCACCCGACTGCGACGACGGTTTTGCCCTCGCCCTCGGCGCGGGCCTTCGTCGCCGCAAGCTCTCGGCTCAGCTTCTGTGACCACTCGGCAAGAAGCGAATCACGACCGACGAGAACGGCGTGGCCGTCGACGATGCCCTGGACTCCCTTGCCTTCGATGTTCGCGAAGTCCTCCGGCGTCGGCAGCGCGCCGATTTCTTGGGTCGCGCCCTTGGCGATCGCCTGGGCGATCGGGTGTTCGGAGGCATCCTCCAGCGCACCGGCCAGTCGCAGCAGCTCCGCACGATCCGTGCGGTCCTCCGTGAAAACGCCGACGAGTGTCATCTTGCCCGTGGTGACGGTACCGGTCTTGTCCAGTACGACGGTGTCGATCTTGCGGGTGGATTCCAGAACCTCCGGACCCTTGATGAGCACTCCCATCTGCGCGCCGCGTCCGGTGCCGACCAGCAGTGCGGTGGGGGTCGCGAGCCCCAGAGCGCAGGGGCACGCGATCACGAGGACGGCGACCGCTGCTGTGAATGCTGCGGTTACCGGGAATCCGGCGCCGAGCCAGCCGCCGAGTGCGACGAATGCGATCACGATGACGATCGGCACGAACACCCCCGAGATCCGGTCAGCAAGCCGCTGCACTTCCGCTTTCCCGGTCTGTGCGTCTTCGACGAGTTGGGCCATCTGCGCCAACTGTGTGTCGGAGCCGATCCGGATCGCGCGGATCACGAGCCGGCCCCCGACGTTCGTAGTGGCCCCCGTGACGGTGTCGCCCTCGGTGACCTCGACCGGCACTGCCTCGCCTGTGAGCATGGACGCGTCGACGGCCGACGTGCCGGAGACGACGACGCCGTCAGTGGCGATCTTCTCCCCGGGGCGCACGATGAACTCATCACCCACCTGCAGATCTTCGACGGGAATCTTTGTCTCCACCCCTGCACGCAGCACGGAGACCTCCTTCGCCCCGAGTTCGAGGAGTGCGCGCAAGGCCGCGCCGGCCTGCTTCTTGGAGCGCTTCTCGAAGTACCGGCCGGCGAGGATGAACATCGTCACCCCGGCACCCACCTCGAGGTAGATGTTCGCCGCCCCGTCGGAAGGTGCCAATGCGAACTCGAACGGGTGCGTCATTCCGGGGGCGCCCGCGGTGCCGAAGAACAATGCGTACAGCGACCACAGGAACGCAGCCGAGGTGCCCATCGAGATCAGGGTGTCCATCGTCGCGGTGCCATGCTTGAGGTTCGTCCATGCGGCCTTGTGGAACGGCCATGCGGCCCAGAGGATCACAGGAGCGGCGAGGGCCAGCGAAGCCCACTGCCAGTAAGTGAACTGCAACGCGGGGATCATCGCCATCGCGATCACGGGCACCGTCAGCACGATCGCGCCGATCAGCCTGTTGCGCAGCGACAGCAGCTCCGGATCCGTGTCGTCGGTGTCACCGGCCGTCCCGGAATCCTTCTTGCGGCCTCTCGGGGCAGGCAACGCTGCGGAGTACCCAGTCTTCTCGACCTCGGCAATCAACAGTGCCGGGTCGTAGCCGTCCGGGACCGTGATCTTCGCCTTCTCCGTGGCGTAGTTGACCGTGGCCACGACACCCTCGAGCTTGTTCAGCTTCTTTTCGATCCGCATCGCGCAGGACGCGCACGTCATCCCGCCGATCTCCAACTCGACGCCTGACCCCACGTTCGGGGGTGCCGATGTACTCATGTGCTTTCCTTCTCTTGGCTCTGATGGAGGGAGCTGTAGCTGTCAGCTGCAGCGGAGACGGGACCGGGCTGGTCAGTGCCCGTCGTCGTGTGACCCGCTGTCGGACTCCGTCGCGCCGTCATCGTGGTGCGCGGCCTCGAGGACGAATTCGGCGGTGTACACCTGTCCGTCGACCTGGAAGTCGAGGTACAGCAGGTAGCGACCCGCGGTGGGGGCTTCTGCGGCGAAGGCGATCTCCGGTCCGGATGTCTCTCCGGCTTCTGGTTCGTCGCCCTCGGCGTGCACGTGCAGGTAAGCGAGGTCACCCTCGCGGAGCGCGACCAGGTGTCCGAACGCCCCCAGATACGGTTCCAATTCGGTGACGGGCTCACCGTCGCGCGTGACGGCGAGGACGAGATCGCGTGCCGACCCTGCTTCGAGATCGCCCTCGAGGGACACCGTGAAGCCATCGACCTCTGCGACCCGAGTAGGTTGCGGCACCACAGGACTGAAGTCGCCTGCTACCTGGACGGTGCGAGTCAAGGTGAGCGAGGGCGCGTCCGCGCCTGCCAGCGTGAAGTCCGCGAAGACACGATACGTGCCGGCCTCGGTCCATTCCCACGGCAACGACCACGTACCGGTGGACTCGTCGAGTGTCGGGTGGACGTGGCGGAATTCGCTCCCGTCCGAACGCGCCACGATGAGGTGCAGATCCTTGTCGTGCGCCGTGGCGTACTCAGTGATCGGTGTTCCCGCGGAGTCCTGGATCTGGAAGCTGAGCTCACCGGCCACTCGTACCTCGGCCGGCGCGTCGACCGGCGACAGCAGGTATCCGTCGATGCTGAGCGAAAGCCCCTTCAAGGCAGCCGCGGCCGCGCGTACCGAATCATCGGTCGCTGTCGCCGGCGTCCCATGGGCGTCGTGATCCTTCATGTTTGCACCTTTCGTCCAATCGCCGACGACGCTCGTCGGCACGATGACCTGCGCGAGGCCGAAGGCTCCACCGAAGGCCACGACCAGCCCAAGGCCGTAGACAGCGAGTCGTCCGCCGGCGTTCATACCGTTCGCACCGCCGAATATCCTGCTTCCGCTACGGCGGCCAGGATCTGCGCGTCGTCAAGGGAATCCGAGCCGGTCACGACGAGCTTGCCGGTCTGGGCGCTCACCTGAATGTCGTCGACACCGGGCACCTCGGCCACTTCCTCACGGATCGACATCTCGCAGTGCCCACAGGTCATCCCGGTCACCTGAAATTCATTCGTCGTCATGCTGTCTCCTCCTCTTGCTGGTGTTACCCCCAGGGGGTACTTGTATCAAGCGTATACCCACGTGGGGTATTCCGCATTGCGTGAGCTTCGACGAAGAACCGTCTCCCGACCTAGGGCGCTGTCCGACGTCGTGGGGTCAGGGCAGCTCTCAGCCCTCGCGTCGCAAGCAAGGCCGCGGGGAGAAGAAGCGCGTAGGTGAGCTGCATGACAGGGACGGATCCGACCAGTCCCTGAAGGATTCCGGAGCCGATGTAGAGCACTCCGGCGAGACCGCTTCCGATTCCGAGCACCATCCCCGCCGCGGCGGACGGCGCCCCGGGATTGAGAGCCTGCGCAGCCACGACGAGCAGTGGCTGACTGGCGAACAGCATGAATCCGGCGACCGCCCCCGCGATCAATGTGCCGCCCCCGACCGGCAGCTGGAGACCGACGAGCAGCGCGCCGACCGCTGTGAGCAAGGAGACGACCGTCGTCCTGACACTGCCGACGCGGGATGCTGACAGGCCTCCTACGACAGCTCCCAGGGCCGCTGCCAAGGAGAAGGCGGCGAGCACCCAGCCCAAAAGAGGGGCATCCGCCGGGATGCCGTACTCGTTGACCAGCCACAGCGGAACGGCGCTGGTATAGGTCAGGAAGGCGAGACCGATGAGGGCGGCACCCAGGGTGAGGAAGACAGTCTGACGATGGAATGCAGGGATGGTGAGCCGGCGGTGCGTACGCCGCCGTGCGTGCGGTTCGAAGTCCGGCAGGAGCAGGTAGACGAGCACGGCGAAGACGAGGCCGGGCACCATGAGCCACGGTGTCACCTGGATACCGAAGTGCGCGATCAGAGCCAAGATCAGGACCGGGCCAATGGCGAAGCCGACCATTCCTCCTGCGGTGAACAGCCCCACGGCGAGGCTCGGATTCTTCGAGGCCGGACCACCGACGATGCTGGTCGAGACCGGATGCAGTGCGGCGGATCCAAGTCCGCCGAGTACGAGCAGGAGCAGGAGCACCAGCACCGTCGAGGCGACGCCAAGGAGGCCCAATGCTACGGCGGCGAGGGCGACTCCGATCGCCGCCACCTGGCGCAGGCCGACGCGCTCCGCGAGAGATCCCAGAATGGGTTGGGATGCCGAAGAACTGATTGTGAACGCTGCGACGAGCAACGACAGAAGGAACGGGCTTGCCGAGAACTGCGCTTCGAGCGTCGGCAGCAAAGCTCCGAGGATCGCGGTAAGCGCATCGTTGGCTAAGTGCGTGAAAGCCAGGAGTATGGCAACCCACGTTCCGCTGATGCGCGAGGCGCGCGTGATCACATGAGGCATGGACGACACTTCTTTCACTGGTGCGGAGACCGATGCCGCCGGCGCGAGCACGCGAGGAACACGTGACCATGTGCGTGTCAGCGCTCTGAGCATCGCGCACCGCGCGCTCATGGCCGGATCTGCCGCGCATTGCTGTGAGACAGATCCGGCCCGAGCGCAGGCGTTGGCCCTACGAAGCGGTGGAGAGGGCGCGGGTGCTGCGGCGGGCCACAGCAACGTCGTCCGACGGGATCACGAGGGTGGGGCGAGTCGCATGGTGGAGCACGCTCGCGGAAGTACTCCCGAGCAACGTGGCCTTGAATCCGCGCAGGCCCCGAGACCCGAGAACGATCAGATCGACGTTCAATTCTTCGGCGGCGTCGACGATGGCCTCCGACGCGGTGGCCATCGTCGAGGAGATCAACGGCTCAGCGTTCAGTCCCAGATCGCGCGCCAACTGCGCGCCGTCGGCAGCGATCTTCTCAGAGACGTCAAGCACCGCAGCGTCGAGTCCCTGTAGTTTCTCGAGGGCCGGATGGCCCTCGAGGTGAGCGGCGAACCCTTCGAGGGGTTGGCGGGCGTTGAACAGGATGGCGGTGGCGCCGGGGAACAGTCCGGCCACCGTGTGTATCGCGCTCTGCGCGTTCGGTGATCCGTCGTACGCGATGAGCAATTTCGGGGTAGGCATCAGCATTTCCTCACTAATCAATGGTTGGGACGCGCGCTAAACGGTGATCGACTCGCCGGAAGCGACCGCAGACGCCCGAGGCTTCGTCATGGTGATGGCAGTGATGATCGCGCCAAGCAGCGCGAGGATCGCAGCGCCGATGAAGGCCGCCGAGTACCCCTGGGTGAGTTCCACCTTCGAAGCATCGGTGCCGGCGATGCCGTAGACGATCGCCGTGAGCACGGCGAGTCCAAGTGCGGATCCGATCTGGTAGCTGGTGCTCACGAGACCGGAGGCGACGCCGGTCTCCGCCGGAGGCGCCGCGTTGATGGCTGTGCCGAGCGACGGGACGAAGGCGAGCGACATGCCGAGCGCCGCCAAGAGCGACGCGGGCAGCACATCGACCGCGTAGTTACCGTCGGGGCGGACGAACGCCAGCCATGCCAGACCTCCCGCCAGCAGCAGGAGGCCGGTCACGATGAGCGACTTCGCGCCGAATCTCTCCTGGAGTCGCGGTGCCAGGGCGATCATCACGAGGACGACCAGGCCGGTCATCGGAAGCAACGCCGCACCCGCGGCGAACGCACTCGCGCCGAGAACCTGCTGCAGGTACAGGTTCAGGAAGAACCACATCGACACCCAGGCGGCGCCGAGCATCAGCTGTGCGCCGTTCGCGGCTCCCAGCAGAGGCGCACGGAGCAAGCCGAGGCGCAGCAGTGGGCTGCGGCTACGTGCCTGGATGACGAAGAAGACCACCAGCAGGACGATCCCCGCAGCGAGCATGCCGAGAGTCGTCCACGTGAGCCAACCGACCTCTGGAGCGTTGACGACCGCGTACACGACGGCGGCCAGTCCGACGGTGACCGTGACAGCCCCGGCGATATCGATCGAGCCCGTGGCTCCCCGGACGGTGCGAGGGAGGGATGTCGCGGTGAAAGCGAGCACGAACAGCGCGATCGGCACTGTGACGTAGAACACCCACGGCCAGCTCACGTACTCGGTGAGAACCCCGCCGAGGAAGACGCCGGCGGTTCCGCCGATCGGGGCGGCCGCTCCGTAGACGGCGAACGCCTTGGGGAGATCGGAGGTGCCGCCGAACAGCATCATCAGCAACGTCAGTGCGGCAGGGGCGATCATCGCGGAACCTGCGCCCTGGATCGCGCGACCGGCGATCTCGACACCGACGTTGCCGGCGGCCCCCGCCATGATCGAGCCGGCAATCAGAACCAGCCAGCCGAGGACGAAGATCTTGCGCGCCCCGAACGCGTCAGACAGGCGGCCTCCCAGCAGCAGCAGTCCACCGAACGCGACCACGTAGGCGTTGAACACCCAGGACAGTGATTCCGGGGTGAAGCCGAGCGCGCGCTGGATGTCCGGCAGGGCTACGCCGATGATCGAGGTGTCCATGATGACCACGAACTGTGCGGTGGCTATGAGCACAAGGCCGAGCCATCGCTTCCCTCGCGACATGGATGGGGGTGTGGACATGTTTCGTTCCTCCTAGGAAGCTGCGCCGGACTGTCCGGTCGCGGTGTAGCCTATACCCATAGGGGGTACGGGTGCTCCGGAGTATGTCGGAACACGGAATCCAGGCAACCCCCGGCCGTGAAGGAGACGAAACGATGGGTCAAGCCGTTCACGTTCCGGCGCTGGGAGAGAGCGTCACCGAGGGGACCGTCACACGATGGCTGAAAGCTGTCGGTGAGCGGGTCGAGCTCGATGAGTCCCTGGTGGAGATCTCAACCGACAAAGTCGACACCGAGATACCCTCGTCCGTCGCGGGTGTCGTCGAGGAGATTCTGGTGCTCGAGGAAGCGACGGTGCACGTCGGCGATGCTCTCGCACTGATTGGAGACGGCCGCAGCACCCGAAGCGAAGAACTCAACGCGCACGCGGCGACGGCACCGATGCCGGATCAGGGCGTTCATGGTGCGTTGCAGGAAAACACCACGGATGCCTCGGCGGCACCGATCGAGCCCGTTGCTGCAACGACTGCGACATCTTGCCCAGATCTGGGTAGTTCGGTCGCCGCGAGTGAAACGCCGCGCAAGCGTGAACGCGGTGGCGACCTCGCCTCCGCCACACACGAAGATGGCGGAGACCACGGCCTCGGGCGGAACGTCTCGCCGCTACGCGGCACAACGATGCGGATGACGCGATTGCGGAAAGTTATCGCCGACCGAGCGCTCACGTCGATGACATCGATGGCGCAAGTCACCACGGTGGTCGAGGTCGATGTGACCCGCATCGCTCGTCTTCGGGACCGAGTCAAGACCGAGTTTCACGGCAAGACCGGCCGCAAGCTCTCTTTCTTGTCATTCTTCGCAATGGCTTCGGCCGAGGCGCTCCGGGTTCACCCGATCATCAACTCCACGGTCGACGGCGACAGCATCGTGCACCACGACGAGGAGAACTTGAGCATCGCCGTCGACACGGAACGGGGACTCTTAGCCCCCGTGATCCGCGACTCTGCGCAGCTCGACATCGCTGGCCTCACCGCTCGGATAGCGGACCTCGCTGAACGCACTCGCAGCAACCAGCTCAAGCCCGACGAGCTCACAGGCGGAACCTTCACGCTGACGAACACGGGTTCGCGCGGAGCGCTCTTCGATACCCCTGTCGTCTTCCTTCCTCAAGCGGCGATCCTGGGCACCGGTACCGTCGTGAAGCGCCCAGTGGTGGTCTCGGCTGCAAACGCGGATGCGATCGCCGTCCGTTCCATGGTCTACTTGGCGCTCTCCTACGATCACCGCATCATTGACGGCGCGGACGCCGCGCGATTCCTTGCCACCGTGAAGGCGCGTCTTGAGGAAGGAGCCTTCGAGACGGACCTCGGCATCTAGCGAGTCGCTACCGCGCAGCGTCCTAGTCGACAGGAGACCGCCCCTGTCTGACCTAGCTGAAGCCGGCGACAGAACGAGAACAGACGAGAGTGGTAGCGTGCTCCGAATCGGAGGTCAAGTATGCAGCTCGAGCACCGCGAACTGCAGGTGCCAGTGTGCTTGCGCGCTGCACTGCTTTGGGTAGCCGGTGCCCTGCTGATCATCGTCGGGCTGCTCGGCATGCACACTTTCAGTGCCGATTCGGGTGGTCACGGTGCTGCAGTCCCGACTCACTTCGCCTCCGCTGACGACCTGTCGGACCACGTGGCAGCCAGCACCGTGAAAGAGCATGCGTCCTCATGTGATGACGCATGTGTGACCGGCTCAGGTGGTGGGCATTCCGGCATGACCTCAGTGTGCATCCTTGCCCTACTGGCGGGTCTCCTGATCCTCCTGAGACCCCTCCTCGAGCGTCGACTCGGACGGCCGCCTCAGCTGTCGGTGTCTCGACTGCGGCTGGACGCGACACTGACCCTCAACCACACGCCCTCGCTCATATTCCTGTCGATTAGTCGCACCTGAGTTGTCTGCGTCGACCCTGCGTCGACATCCAACGTCACCAATCACAGACGTTGACATTGACACTTACTCGACAAATCGAAGGAACCACCATGAAGAAGCTTTATCCCGCGCTGGGCACCGGTCTACTCACCCTCGCGTTTGTCCTCGCTGGCTGCGCCGACGCCTCTGCTCCTGCGGAGAAGGCCACTGCGTCGTCTGAATCGGCGAGCGCGACAGCAAACGAGGCCGACGAGATGTTCGTGAAGATGATGATCCCGCACCACCAGCAGGCCGTCGAGATGTCCGAAATCATCCTCGCCAAAGATGCCCTCGACCCTCGAGTCTCCGAGCTCGCCCAGCAGATCAAAGATGCCCAAGGGCCCGAAATCGAACGCATGCTCAGCTGGCTGGAGAACTGGGGCGTCGAGTACGACCCCGACGGTATGGAAGGCATGGATCACGGATCGATGGACGGCATGATGTCCGAGGAGGATTTGGCCGCTCTCAAAGAAGCCGACGCACAAGAGGCCAGCCGACTCTTCCTCGACCAGATGATCGTGCATCACGAGGGCGCAGTCGACATGGCCGAGACGGCCCTCAACGACGCCCAAAACACTGACGTCCTCGATCTGGCGCAACAAGTGATCGATGACCAGACGGCTGAGATCGCGACTATGCAGGACCTCCTCGACCAGCTATAACCACCCTGGGCGGGCCGCACCACAACCGGCCCGCCCAGCCCCAACCTCGATGCACTTCTGATCTTGTCGCCGCCGAACCGGCATCCGCGCACTCCTTGACGCCTCGCCCTACTCGCCCGCAGGCAAGATCGACTCCATCCAAGCGCCCCGTTACGTAGTGATCTGGTCAGTTCGAGATGTGCACCAAAATGCAACACGCCCGACCCCGGATACGGAAAAACCCCCGATTTCTCGGGGGTTTCCATGGCGGTGACGGTGGGATTTGAACCCACGGTAGGGGGTTACCCTACACAACTTTTCGAGAGTTGCACCTTCGGCCGCTCGGACACGTCACCGCGGACTAGCTTACGACAACCCGCGCCACGGCGCGAATCGAGTGGGTCAGCACCGGATCACCAGGCGGCGGCGACCTCCGAGTGCGTGCGCAGGATGCCGTCGGTCGTCCCCTCGGGGGCCCGGCCGATGCCGCACTCGGTCGCGACGCCGAACTGCGGAGCGAAGCGCTGGGCCACGGCGATGCGCCGCTCCGCTCCCTCCGCGCCGTCTTCCCGGTGCACGAGCCCCAGGTACAGCTCACCGTCGTACGCGAGGTCGGCGAGGGGCGCGAAGTACGCCTCGTCATCGCGTTCGATCGGCACGGGCAGGTGCAGCCAGGTCAGCGGGCGGGCCGATGCGGCGATCACGGCGTTCGCGTAGCGGACGAGGTTCGCGGCATCCGTCGGCTCGAAGAAGTGCTTCTCGGCGACGTCTCCGTAGCAGAGGTGCACTCCGACCTCGACGTCGGCCGGCACGGCGTCGATCAGTCCTTCGAGGCGCGAGACGAGACCGGGGAACGGATCGCCCTCCCACCACACGTCCATGACCCGCCCGAACGCCGGCGCGGCCTCGATGATCCCCATCTCGCTCGCCACGTCCCACTGGATCGCGAGGTCGCCGTGCGGGATCGCCGCGAGGATGCTGTCGACCTCGCGCCGCAGCGCGGCGGTGTAGACCGGGTCGATGGCGGCGCGGTCATCGCCGAAGAAGAACGATGAGACGACCGCGACCGTCGTCGGAAGTGAGACCTGGAAGCGGGTCGCGGCAGGTACGACGCCCTCGTCTCGCAGGCGCGAGAAGATCGCATACGACTCGATCGCGGCATCCGCATATCCCAGCGGCGGGAGCTGGATGCTCGCCGCGTCCACCCCGTCGGCGATGCGCAGCGGTCGAGCGTCGATGCCGGCCCTGAACGGGATGGGCTCGTCGCCGATGCGCTCGATGCCGTCGGCCTCGCCGAGCACGTCGGGCTGGAACATGATCCAGTGGAATCGCTTGCCGACCTCACCGTCGGGGATGCGGCGGAGCCGCGGACCCAGCAGTTCGGCGGCGGTGCGCATCGTGGTCTCGGCGTCGTCGAAGTTCACACTGCCCACGAGGAGGGCACCCTGCGGCTGAGTCATGCATCCAGGTTATCGGCGGGTGTTTTCACCGGCACCCTCTCGGGCGAACGCCGCGCCTCCAAGTTAGGCTGTCCTAAAGGCATCCGTCGCAGGGTGCGCCGCGGAGTCGAGGCACGGAGGGGACGCAATGGGCTTCATCACATCGGAGGCGCTGGCAGAGACCGGCTACGTCGTGCTCGACGACCACGATCAGGCGTCCGATCCCGCGGAGTGGCTCGATCTCGAGTACATCGGCTGGCGCTCGTCGGGCGTCACCCGCTTCGCCCCGCTCGCCAGCTACGCCGGCGCGATCGAATGCAACGGCTTCTGGAACCAGACCCCTCCCCGCACCGACAAGGACGGCGTGTGGGTCGAGTCGCAGGTCGCGATCGCCCCGACCCTGCAGCGACGCGCCCTCGAGCCGGGCGCCGGAGTCGGCCGCTGCCGCGTCATCGAACTGCAGCCCAACGAATACGCGGATGCCGTCTACAACCTGCACCAGGACGACAACAACCGCCTCAACGAAGACGGCACCGGCTGGGTCGTGCGCGGCTACTACAACCTGTCCGATGACACGGATTCGCTGCTTCTCCTGCGCTCCGACCGCTTCGACCCGGCGACCGAGATCCGCCTGCCGTTGCGCGAGGGATCCCGCATCATCGTCGACACCCAGCGCTTCTGGCACGCGGTCTGGCATCGCGGCACGACCCCGCGGTACGCCCTCATCACCTCGTGGACGTCGGGTCCCGAGCTCGACGCCTACATCGAGGCGAACCACGGCGACCCGCACCCGGCGACCGTCGACCTCGACCCGCAGCTCGTCGACGACGCGCAGGTCGAACTCCACCGTCGCATCGAAGAGCGCCGCCGCGTCTTCGAGGCGCAGGGCATCGTGATGGAACCGCGCGCCGACCTCAGCGTCTGACCTCCGCGCTTCCTCGGTCGGGCATGATGACGGAGCCCCGCCCCGATAGGTCCGGCATCTGACCTCGGCCGGGCTGGCGTCCGTCTGCAGGACCGATGCACGTATGCAGGACCAGAACGCGGTTCTGAACCGACATCGGTGCTTCCGTCCCGCACACGGTCGCCGACACGACACCGGGCGGGCCTGTCATTCCCGAACCCCGGCACGACGTCGGACTCCCCCCCCCCC
>NZ_MCRH01000009.1:0-116851 GCF_014332665.1 Microbacterium sp. 4-7 | reverse complement strand
CCCCCCCCCCGACACACCGAACGGACGAACGGATGCCAGGGCACGCCGCCCTAGACGTCCGACACTGTGCCCGGGGGTAGCGGCGAGAAGTCGCCCCTGAACCCCGACAGCCCCCGGACTACTCCGCGACCGTGCGTCCGTCCTCCAACCGCACGATCCTGTCGACGGTGCCCGCGGGCGGGGCGACGTGCGAGATCAGCAGCACCGACTGCTCCCCCGCCGCGTGCAGCAGGTCGCGCAGCAGCGCATCGGATGCATCGGGGTCGACACCCGCGGTCGGCTCGTCGAGCACCAGCACCGGGAAGCCCCTGAGCAGCGCGCGAGCCAGAGCGATCCGCTGCGCCTGCCCGCCGGACACGAGTCCGCCGCGGTCGCCGACCCGCGCATCCAGTCCGCCCCGCTCGCGCACCCAGGCGCCGAGGCCGACGCGGTCGAGCACCGCGAGCAGCTCATCGTCGGTCGCGGAGTCTCGGGCGAACAGCAGGTTCTGGCGGATGTCTTCGTCGAACAGCTGTGGACTCTGCTCGCACAGCCCGATCGTGCGTCGCAACGCGGGACCGGAGAGTTCCGCCGCATTCATGCCTCCGACGGAATACTCCCCCTCGATCCGCAGGAACCCCACGAGCGCGGCAGCGAGCGAGCTCTTGCCCGCCCCGCTCGGACCGGCCACCAGCACACGCTCTCCCGGACGCAGGTCCAGGTCGACTCCTCGGAGAGCCGGCGTCCCCCCGGGCCACCACGCGCGCACATCACGGAGTCGCAGCGCGGGAACTCCGACGATCGTCACATCCTCGCCGTCGTCCGACCTCAGCTCGGCGGGCATCTCCGCCGGCAGCACGTCGACGATGCGCTCGGCGCTCGACCGCACACTGCGCCAGGATGCCGCGGCGATCGGCACGGCGCCGAACACCTCGAACACGACCATGGGCACCAGCACGGCGACGGCCAGCCACGGGCCGTCGATCGCGCCGGTCTGCAGGCCCGGCGCCGCGACAGCCAGCGCCCAGACCGATGCGGCGCCCGCCACCGCAGAGACGGCCCCCGCCGCGATCGCCTGTGCCAGCGACGCTGTGCCGACGGCGCGGCGGAGCTCGGCATCCGCCTGCCGCACCCGCTCGCGGGCCTGCGGCTCTGCTCCGTAGGTGAGCAGCACGTCGAGCGAGCCGAAGTAGTCGGTGAGCGCCGCCGACAGGTCGCCTCGACGACGCGAGACAGCGGCCTCGGCGCGCGACCCGAACAGCCACCCGAGTCCGATCGCCGCGGCTGCGGCGATCACCAGACAGGCGGCCAGGGTCAGGGCAGCCGGTAGCGACACGAACGCGAGGAACCCCACTGCACCGAGCGCCACGAGCCCCGCCACCGCGAGCGGCTGAACCACGCGCAGCGGCAGGTTCTGCAGATTCTCGACGTCGTCGACCAGAGCCGACAGCACCCGCCCGCGGTCGGTGCGTCCGAGTCCGGCAGGCGACAGCGGAGTCAGCCGCCGCACCATGTCGGCGCGGGTCGACGCGAGCTGCCGCAGCGCCGCGTCGTGTCCGCTCAGCCGCTCGAGATAGCGGGTGACAGCACGGGACACCGCGAAGAACCGCACACCCACGACGGCGATCGACAGCGGCACGAGCGAGTCGACGATCGAGGCGCTGACGATCAGCCAGCCGCTCACCGCGAGAAGGCTCACCGCAGCGCCCGCCGAGAGGAAGCCCCAGATCGCGCCGGGCAGGAAGCGACGCAGCGGCGGCTGCGCGAGACGCAGGATGCCGCGCACACGCGCGGCGGAGCTGGCGCCGCTCACACGCCCACCCCCAGTTCGACGACCTGATCGGCCACGTCCCGTGCCGACCGGCGGTGCGAGACGAGCAGCACCGTCGCCCCGGCATCCGCCCTCGCACGCAGTGAGTTCCACAGACGCTGCTCGGTCTCCGGGTCCAAGGCACTGGACGGTTCATCGAGCGCCAGCACGGCGTCGGGGCGCTGCGCCTGGCGATACAGCGCCCGCGCGACCGCGACCCGCTGCGCCTGTCCGCCCGAGAGCCCGCTGCCCTGCACACCCAGCTCGAGCGCAGGGTCGAGGTCGTTCGCGCACGCCTCATCCAGGGCACGGCGGATGCCGTCGGCATCCGGTGCCGGATCCCCCAGCGCCACATTCGCGGCGATCGTGCCGCGACTCAGCTGAGGGCGCTGTCCGCTCCAGGCCAGCCACTCCGACGGCGCGCGACCTCGCACATCGACTCCGGCGACCGCAGCCGAGCCTTCGAACTCGACGGCACCGCGCAGAGCCGCGAGCAGACTCGACTTGCCTGCGCCGCTCGGCCCCTCGATCAGCGTGATGGTTCCCGGCTCGGCTGTGAACGAGACCGGCGGCAGATCGCGCACGCGCAGACCGGAGACGACGAGGTCTCGCGCGTCGCCCGTTCGCAATTCAGCATGAACACGGCCAAAACCAGCGCTCAGCTCTTCTCCCGACACCGTGCCACGGTTCCGTGCTGAATTGTGAACGCCGACCTCCCGAGCCCCGGCCGCGTCGAGCACCTCGAACACATCCTCGGTCGCCGCAACCCCCTCGGCTGCCGCATGGAACTGCACTCCGACCTGGCGGATCGGCAGGAACGTCTCGGGCGCGAGCAGCAGCACGAACAGTCCTACCTCGAGCGACAGGTCACCCGACAGCAGCCGGAAGCCCACCGCCACGGCGATCAGCGCCACCGCGAGCGAGGCCAGCAGCTCCATCGCGAACCCCGACAGGAACGAGAACCGCAGCACCTTCATGGTCTCGCGACGGTACTCGTCGGCCGTGTGCTCGATCTGCGCGGCGGCCCGGCGCTCGCGCCCGAACAGACGCAGCGTCGAGAGCCCCTGCACGGTGTCGGCGAACCGTGCTGCGAGTCGCTGCAGCGTCTGCCACTGCGTGCGCTGCACCGTGCGGGTCGCGATGCCGATGAGGATCAGGAACAACGGGATCAGCGGCAGCGTGATGAGCGCCGTCAGTCCACTCGGCCAGTCCTGCCACCACATGACCGCGAGCAGCACCGGCGTCGCGATGACGGTGAGCACGAGCTGCGGGATGTACCGGGCGAAGTACGCGTCGAGCGCCTCCAGCCCGTGCCCTGCGGTGACGGCGAGGCCAGCCTGATTGCGCTGCGCGAGCCATCCGGGTCCGAGGCGGCCGACGGCGGCGATCAGAGCGGCACGCAGCTGCATCCCCGTCTTCGCCGCGGCGCGGGTCCCGGCGGCATCCGAGGCCGCGATCAGCACGCCCCGCAGGGCCGCGAGTCCGAGCAGCCAGAGCAGGGATGCCGTGACATCGCGCCCGGCGAGCGCGCCGGTGACGGCATCCGTCAGCATCCACGCGAACGCGATGGTCACCGCGGTCTGCACGACCCCGATCGCGCCGGAGAGCAGCAGGAATCCACGGGCGGCGCTCGCATACCGCAGCAGGCGGATGTCGACCGGCTTCACCGCGCCACCCCCTCAGCGGTGGTCAGACAGGTCGCTCCGGTCGCAGTTCGTGCCGTTCCCCGATCAGGAAGGCGGCACGAACTGCGACCGGAGCAGAAGCCGTGTCTCACGCGTGTGCCGGAGCCCCCTCGATCGAGCTGCGGGTGACGCGCTTGCGGAAGATCCAGTACGTCCACGTCTGGTACGCGAGCACCAGCGGCAGGGCGATCAGGGCGGTCCAGCTCATGATGGTCAGCGTATACGGCGTGCTCGAGGCGTTCTCGATCGTGAGGCTGAACGCCGGGTCGATCGTCGACGGCATCACGTAGGGGAACAGCGCGGCGAACAGCATCACCACAGCGGATGCCACGGTCACAGCGCCCGCGGTGAAGGCCCGCCCGTCGCGGCCACGCATCGAGAAGACGACCGAGCCGATGAGAGCGAGGGCTGCGACGAGACCGCATCCGATGACCATCAGCATGAGCGGAGACTCGCGATCCCAGGCGATGCCGATCGTCCAGAGCACGGTGCCAGCGGCGGCGAGCACCGTCGGCCCGGCGGCGAGCTTGACCAGACGACGAGCGTCCGCGTGCACCTGGCCGTCGGTCTTGAGCGAGACGAACAGCACGCCGTGCAGGAAGAACAGCAGCAGCGTCGTGATGCCGACGAGCAGCGAATACGGGTTCAGCAGTGCGAAGAACCCGCCCACGTAGATGTGGTTCTCGTCGATCGCCACGCCCTGCACGATGTTGCCGAACGCGACACCCCACAGCAGCGCGGGCACGGCCGAGCCGATCACGATCATCCGGTCGAAGCCGCGCTTCCACTGAGCGCCCTCACGCTGGTGCCGGTACTCGAACGACACCCCGCGCAGGATCAGCGCGAGCAGGATCAGCAGCAGCGGCAGGTAGAACCCGCTGAACAGCGTCGCGTACCACTCGGGGAACGACGCGAACAGGCAGGCGCCGGCGACGATCACCCAGGTCTCGTTGAGATCCCAGATGGGGCCGATCGTGTTGATGACCTGGCGACGCGAGACGTCGTTCTTGCCGAGGAACGGCAGCGACATGCCCACGCCGAAGTCGAACCCGTCGAGCACGAAGTAGCCGACGAAGAGGAAGGCGACGATCCAGAACCACATGTATTCCATGACTGATCCCTTTCTCAGTACACGACGGACGGCAGCTGGGCCGTCTCCTCGTGGGGCTGCTCTTCGGTGTCCGGACCCTTCTGGGCCGCACGGATGATGAGGCGGATCTCGACCACGGCGAGCGCGGCGTAGATCGCGGTGAAGGCGATCAGCGAGATCAGCACCTCGACGCCGCTGACGCCCGGCGAGACGCCGTCCTGCGTGGTCATGAGTCCGAAGACGATCCAGGGCTGCCTGCCCATCTCGGTGAAGACCCAGCCCATGATGTTGGCGACGAGCGCGAGCGGGAACGACCAGATCGCGAGCTTCCACATCCACGGCGCCGGCGGGTTCTTTGCGCCCTTGCGGGTGACCCAGAGGCCGACCACGGCGACGAGGGCGGCGGCCATGCCGAGGCCGATCATCCAGCGGAACGCCCAGTACGTGACCCAGAGGATCGGAGCGAACTCGGTGAGTCCGGTGTCGGCGAAGGTGGTGGCGTACTCGGCGTTGAGGTCGTTGATGCCGTGCACGCACGCGTCGAACGTGTGGGTCGACAGCAGCGACAGCAGGTACGGCACGCGGATCGAGAACAGCTCGGAGCTGCCGTCGGGGGTGCCGAGCGTGAAGAGGCTGAAGGAGGCGTCCGGCCCGCACACCGTGTTGAAGGTCGCCTCGGCGGCTGCCATCTTCATCGGCTGAGCGGCATACATCGCGAGGCCCAGCTGGTCACCCGTGAGCACGACCCCGGCGGTCGAGAAGATCATCGCCCACAGGCCGAACTTCAGCGAGATGCGCATGGTGTCGAAGTGCTGTCCGCGTGCCAGGTGCCAGGCCGAGACCGAGATCACGACGCCGGCGGCGAACATCAGCGCGCCGAAGATGGTGTGCGGGAAGGCGGCGAGCGCGACCGGGTTGGTCAGCAGCGCCCAGAAGTCGGTGAGCTCGGCGCGGTTCGTCTCGGGGTTGAAGACGTACCCGACCGGGTTCTGCATGAAGGCGTTCGCGGCGATGATGAAGTAGGCCGACAGGATGCTGCCGATCGAGACGCACCAGATCGTGGCGAGATGCAGCTTCTGCGGCAGCTTGTCCCATCCGAAGATCCAGAGGCCGATGAACGTGGCCTCGAAGAAGAAGGCGAGCAGCCCCTCGAACGCGAGCGGAGCGCCGAAGACGTCGCCGACGAAGCGCGAGTAGTCCGACCAGTTCATGCCGAACTGGAACTCCTGCACGATGCCCGTCACGACGCCCATGGCGAAGTTGATGAGGAAGATCTTGCCGAAGAACCGGGTGAGGTGCAGGTACTGCACCTTGCCGGTGCGCACCCACGCGGTCTGGAAGATCGCGGCGACGAGCGCCATGCCGATCGTCAGCGGCACGAACAGGTAGTGATAGACGGTCGTGAGACCGAACTGCCATCGAGACAGGACCAGCGGGTCCAACCATTCCATGAGCCACTCCTTCTTCCGCGCCCTGGGTGCCACGCTAACGACGGGCCTGCCGCCCCCGATGGGCCGCCGACCGTGAATAAGGCAGATGCGCGCCTAGGCGGCGGACATCTCCGTCAGACGCAGCTGCACGGTGCAGTCCGCCGGCAGGGCGGAGGTGCGAACGGCCTCGGCGGCGAGCGGCCCACCGGCTTCGGTGAGCACCCCCTGCATGAGGCCGAGGTGCACGGAGCACAGCATCGGACGGTCTTCGGCGCGACCCGCGGCATGCGGGCACGGGCTGAGATCGACGGTGAGCTGCTCGTCATCGACGACGGGCTCGAAGCCGCTCTCCTCCAAGTGTTCGATCAGGGCGTCCAGCTGGTAGGTCGCATCGCGACCGAGAGAGGATGCCGACGCAGGCAGGACCCGACGCAGCAGATCGCCGCGGACGGCGGCCGCCTTCGCCTTGTCGCGGGCGATGGGACTCGAGGCATCCGCCGCACCGGTCACTGCGCTGTACAGCGTGCGCGGACGACCGCGAGTGGTGCGGCGCTCACTGGCCTGGATGACGTAGCCGCCTTCGATGAGGCGCTGCAGGTGCTCGCGAACCGTGTTGGGATGCAGGCCGGTGGCCTCGCACAGCTCGCCGATCGTCCGCTCCCCGCGGGTCCGCACGGGTCCGCCGTCGTGCTCGGCGTCGCCATCGATGCGGGGGCCGCCTTCGAACAGCGCGTGCAGGATCTGCACTCGCGAGAAGGTCGAGATCGGCCCGCAGACGGGCCCGCCGTTGGCCATGGATCCAGTATCCCGCGGGGGCTCGGCGCCATGGGGTGGTTCGGCCGTGAATAATGCCCCAGGCGATAGGGATGTCTGATCTCGGCGATAGCCTGGCTGCATGGCCACCCGAAAACCCGCTCCTCCTGCGTACGTCTGCACCGAATGCGGGTGGACGACCGCCAAGTGGGTGGGTCGCTGCGCCGAGTGCCAGCAGTGGGGAACGGTGCAGGAGCAGGGCACCCAGACGGGCATCCTGAGCCGGATCACGCCGCTCGCGCCGACCGCGGCGAAGGCCGCGCGACCGATCACGCAGATCACCACCGAAGACGCTCCACGTCGCACGAGCGGGGTCGGCGAGTTCGACCGCGTGCTCGGCGGGGGAATCGTTCCCGGCGCGGCGATCCTGCTCAGCGGAGAACCCGGTGTGGGCAAGTCGACGCTGCTGCTCGAGGTCGCCGCTCAAGCCGCCCGCTCCGGCCGTCGGGTGCTCTATGCGAGCGCCGAGGAGTCTCCGGCACAGGTGCGCCTGCGCGCCGAGCGCACAGGCGCGCTGCACGACGAGCTCTACCTGGCGAGCGAGACCGACCTCGCGACGATCCTCGGCCACATCGACGAGGTCGCCCCGCAGCTCGTGATCGTCGACTCGGTGCAGACCGTGTCGTCGTCGCTCATCGACGGCGCGGCCGGTCAGCCGAGCCAGGTCCGAGAAGTGGCGGCCACGCTGATCCGCGTCGCGAAGGACCGCGGGCTGCCCGTCATCCTCGTCGGGCACGTGACGAAAGACGGCACCGTCGCCGGGCCGCGCGTGCTCGAGCATCTCGTCGACGTCGTCTGCCACTTCGAGGGCGACCGTCAGACGTCGCTGCGTTTCATCCGCGCGCTGAAGAATCGCTTCGGTCCGACCGACGAGGTCGGCTGCTTCGAGATGACGGGTGCGGGCATCTCCGAGGTGCCCGACCCGTCCGGCCTCTTCCTGTCGCAGGGTGCCACCGAGCCGGGAACCTGCGTCGCGATCTCGCTCGAGGGCCGCAGGGCGCTGCCGGTCGAGGTGCAGGCGCTGACGATCACCACCACCGCGCCGAATCCCCGTCGGGTGGTGCACGGACTCGACTCGTCGCGTGTGGCGATGGTGCTCGCGATCCTCGAACGCCGCGCCGGCATCAAGACGAGCAACCTCGACGTCTACGTCTCGACCGTCGGCGGGGTGCGTTTCACCGAGCCTGCGGCCGACCTCGCGATCGCGATCGCCGTGGCGGGGTCGATCCAGCAGATCTCGGTGCCTCGCACGGTCGCCGCCGTCGGAGAACTCAGCCTCGCCGGCGAGATCCGCCCCGTCACCCAGTCGGCGCAGCGTCGGTCCGAGGCGTCGCGGCTCGGCTACGACCAGGTGGTCGACGACCGCTCGAAGACGCTGCGTGCGGCGCTCAACGACGTGCGTGCGCGGAACACGAGCAGGCGCAGCGAAGCCGACATCCCGCCGTTCTGAGCCCGCAGCGATGAGCGCCTGTCCCGCGCTCAGCCGGGTCGAACACCGTCAGCGGGGCCACATCCGCACCGCACCGTCAAGCGGGGCCACTTCCGCACCGCAAAGCACCGCCATGCGGGGCCACTTCCGCACCGCACCGTCAAGCGGGGCCACTTCCGCACCCCAAACGGGCGATCGGGATGCGAAACTGACCCCGCACAGACCATCCGATGCGAAAGTGACCCGGCACGGGCCGTGGGTCCTGCGCCGGTCGCGAGAGCACGCGAGCTCGCGCCGCTACTCAGGCGTCGAGGGCCTTGAGCAGCTCTTCGGGAGAGGCCTGCATCGGGTGCGGTCCCGCGATGTCGAGGAACACCGTGGTGATCGGGTGCGCGCCGAGGAACTTCCGCAGCCACTCCGCACTGTAGATGCCGACCCCCGGTGGGAGGTTGGCCGGCTTGTTCTTGGCATCGCTGAACAGCAGCAGCGCCAGATCGCCCGAGTTGGGGTCGCGATAGGTCCAGACCTCGCCGCTGTCGAGAGGATTGTCGCGGGCGCCGGACTTCACGAGCGGCACGACCGTGGTGCCGTGGCGCAGTGCGAGAGCGACCGCCGCGATGTCCTGCTTCTCCAACGCCTGGGCGAGGGCATCCGACCGGAAATCCTCAGGTGCGGGCTTGCTCTTCGCGGATTTCGACTTCTTCGCTGCCATGCATCCAGCATATTCAGCGGATGCCGCAGCGCGGTCCGAAACCGAGCCGGGAGAAGAAAGGGGCCCTCTCGAGTCATCCATTGGGGACTGGGGTACTCGAGAGGGCCCACGGACCCTCGGGCGGCATGTCGAAGCGCTGGGGACGCTGTGCTCGACGCCACTGGGGATGGCATGCGCCGCAAGTCTGCGAGGGTCACTCCAATGGTATCCCAAAGAAACAGCAGTGTCACCCGAAACTGAGTGCAGGACTGTATTCAAGACCTTTGGCTAGTTTTTGCCTCAATAGAGGAGGATCTGCTTCGTCGTCGTGCCTTTGAAGCCGCCGATCTCGACAGCGACGTGATACGACGCTCCGCCGCCGGGAGCTCGCGGCCGATTCTCGTCCGCGCACGTCTCGACGCTCGACCGCGTGCGGTCCCAGGTGACCGGCACCTTGCTCGTCACGGTCGCGCCGGCGGTGAGCGTGGCCACCATGCTGCTCGGGTTCTCCTGGCAGTCGGTCGACGTCCACCAGACATCGGTGCCGCTCGACACCGTCATCCGCTGAGTCGTCGACCCCACATCGATCGCGCAGTCGGTCGACCCGCGGTTCGTCAGCGATATCGACAGCTGCGGCAGCACCCCGGGATCGTACGAATCGGCATCCGTCACGGCAGCCACCTCGACGTCCTTGGCCTCGCACGCGACGATCCCGGGCGTCTCATCGGCCGACGGCTCAGGAGACGGCGACTCGGCGGCGGGCGACTCGGAGGTCGTGGCATCCGGCGACGGGGATCCCGAGGCCGAGGCACTCGGCGAGGGCGTCGCCTCGGCGGCGCTGGCCCACGGGCGTGCCAGGAGCAGCCACACCGCGGCGCCGATGACGGCGACGAGCAGGATCGCCGCGACGAGGGTCACCAATCGGCGGCGACGATAGACGGCGGCGGAGTGGCGAGGCATTGATTCAGGTTAGTTGAGGCTCTTCAGCATCCTGGTGTTGCCGAGCGTGTTCGGCTTGACATGCGCGAGATCGAGGAACTCCTCGACACCCGCGTCGCCGCTGCGCAACAGCTGAGAGTAGACGTCGGGGTCGACGACCTGTTCGCCGATGATCGAGTATCCGCGGCGGCCGAAGAAGTCGACCTCGAAGGTCAGGCAGAACAGTCGGCTGAGCCCGAGCTCTCGAGCCTGCTCTTCGAGCGCGCCGACGATCGCGCCACCGACGCCGTGGTGCAGCCAGTCCCCGCGGACCATGAGGGTGCGCACCTCGCCGAGGTCCTCCCAGAAGACGTGCAGCGCACCGCATCCGATCAGCTCGCCGTCGGCTTCGGCCACGACGAACTCCTGCACGGCGCCGTAGAGCACCGCGAGATCCTTGCCGAGCAGGATGCGCTGCTCGACCATCGGCTGCAGGAGGTTCCGGATGCCGATGATGTCGGCGCTGCGCGCAGGCCGGACGATGTACTCGCTCACACCGTCAAGCCTAGAACCCGTCACCTCCCCAGACCCTGAGCGAGCCCGGAATGCCGGAGTGCTGGAGTCCCCCGGACATGCAGAAGGGGCGGATGCCGCAGCATCCGCCCCTTCTGTGATCAGGTCACTCCCCGCTGGCGACCGCCAGGTCGGGGGTGCCGGAGATCGCTCCGCCGGTGTTGACGCCGACCGCGACCTTCTCACCACGGGGACCGTGCTCGAAGAGGAACTCGCCGTCCTTCGCGTCGACCTTCACGTGGTCGCCGGGGTTCAGCTCGCCGTGCAGGATCTTCTCGGACAGACGGTCCTCGACCTCGTGCTGCATCGCGCGACGCAGCGGACGGGCACCGAGCGCCGGGTCGAACCCGATCTCGATGAGACGCTCCTTGGCGGCCTGCGAGAGCTCGATCGTCATGTCGCGGTCGAGCAGACGCTCGCCGAGGCGCTTCGTGAACAGATCGACGATCTGCACCAGCTCTTCCTTCGACAGCTGCGGGAACACGATGATGTCGTCGACACGGTTGAGGAACTCGGGCTTGAAGTTGCGCTTGAGCTCTTCGTTGACCTTGCCCTTCATCCGCTCGTAGTTCGTCGAGTTGACGCCCTCGATCTGGAATCCGACCGGACCACCGGCGATGTCACGCGCACCGAGGTTGGTGGTCATGATGATGACGGTGTTCTTGAAGTCGATCACGCGGCCCTGACCATCGGTCAGGCGACCCTCTTCGAGGATCTGCAGCAGCGAGTTGAAGATGTCCGGGTGGGCCTTCTCGATCTCGTCGAACAGCACCACGCTGAACGGCTTGCGGCGCACCTTCTCGGTGAGCTGGCCACCCTCTTCGAATCCGACGAACCCGGGAGGGGCACCGAACAGACGCGAGACGGTGTGCTTCTCACCGAACTCGCTCATGTCGAGCGAGATGAGAGCCGCTTCGTCGTCGAACAGGAACTCGGCGAGCGCCTTGGCGAGCTCGGTCTTTCCGACACCCGTGGGGCCGGCGAAGATGAACGAGCCCGAGGGACGCTTCGGGTCCTTGAGGCCGGCGCGCTGACGGCGGATCGTCTTGGAGAGCGCCGCGATGGCCTCTTCCTGACCGATGACGCGCTGGTGCAGCGCCTTCTCCATGAAGACGAGTCGCGAGGACTCCTCTTCCGTCAGCTTGAAGACCGGGATGCCGGTGGCCTGTGCGAGCACCTCGGCGATCAGCCCCTCGTCGACGACCGCAGCGGTCGCGACGTCACCCGAACGCCACTGCTTCTCGAGGCGCAGGCGCTCGGCGAGGAGGCTCTTCTCCTCGTCGCGCAGCGATGCGGCCTTCTCGAAGTCCTGGTCCTCGGACGCGACTTCCTTCTGCTCGCGGACCTTGGCGATCTTCTCGTCGAATTCGCGCAGCTCGGGCGGGCTCGACAGGATGCTGAGTCGCAGGCGTGCGCCGGCCTCGTCGATCAGGTCGATGGCCTTGTCGGGCAGGAAGCGGTCCGACACGTAGCGGTCGGCGAGGTTCGATGCCGCGACGATCGCGCCGTCGGTGATCTGCACCTTGTGGTGCGCCTCGTACCGGTCGCGCAGCCCCTTGAGGATGTTGATCGTGTGAGGGAGGCTCGGCTCGTTCACCTGGATCGACTGGAAGCGGCGCTCGAGAGCGGCATCCTTCTCGAAGTGCTTGCGGTACTCGTCGAGGGTGGTGGCGCCGATGGTCTGGAGCTCGCCACGAGCGAGGAGCGGCTTGAGGATGCTGGCCGCGTCGATCGCGCCCTCGGCGGCACCCGCACCCACGAGGGTGTGGATCTCGTCGATGAAGACGATGATGTCGCCGCGCGTGCGGATCTCCTTGGTGACCTTCTTGAGACGCTCTTCGAAGTCACCGCGGTAGCGGGAACCGGCGATGAGCGAGCCGAGGTCGAGCGAGTAGAGCTGCTTGTCCTTCAGCGTCTCGGGCACATCGCCCTTGACGATCGCCTGAGCGAGGCCCTCGACGACGGCGGTCTTGCCGACGCCGGGCTCGCCGATCAGGACGGGGTTGTTCTTGGAGCGGCGAGACAGGATCTGCATGACCCGCTCGATCTCCTTCTCGCGCCCGATGACCGGGTCGAGCTTGTTGTCGCGCGCGGCCTGCGTGAGGTTGCGGCCGAACTGGTCGAGCACCTGCGAGCCGCCCTGGGCGCTCGGGGTGTCGTTCGACTGCGCGCCGACGGCTGCCGGCTCGCGTCCGGGGGCACCCGAGAGCAGCTGGATGACCTGCTGGCGGACCTTGTTCAGGTCGGCGCCGAGCTTGACGAGGACCTGGGCTGCGACACCCTCGCCCTCGCGGATGAGGCCGAGCAGGATGTGCTCGGTTCCGATGTAGTTGTGACCGAGCTGCAGGGCCTCGCGGAGGCTGAGCTCGAGCACCTTCTTGGCGCGCGGCGTGAACGGGATGTGACCGGTGGGCTGCTGCTGGCCCTGACCGATGATGTCCTGCACCTGCTCGCGGACGGCGTCAAGGGAGATGCCGAGGCTTTCGAGCGCCTTGGCTGCGACACCCTCACCCTCGTGGATGAGGCCGAGCAGGATGTGCTCAGTGCCGATGTAGTTGTGGTTGAGCATCTTCGCCTCTTCTTGGGCGAGGACGACCACTCGACGGGCTCGGTCCGTGAATCTCTCGAACATGCTGTGACTCCTTATTCGCACGTGTTGTTCGACACTGGCGAAGACGCGTGAAGCGCTTGTACATCGAGAGTAACCACCGTGCGCAGGCAGTATGCCCGTGTTCGCCGTCGGCATAGTGCCGTGACCGCCGGTGACGCGTCTCCTGGACCACCGGGGTTGACGGACTTATCGACAGTCGTTATGTTAACGATTATCGGTAATAACGACTCTCGATAAGGAGTGGACGATGACCTCGACGAAGGACCGCACGATCTCTCGCGGCGATTCCGGAGCCCTGATCGGCTTCTGCATCGCAGGAGCACTGATCGCCGCCTACATCACGGTGTTCTCGATCATCCGCATCATCGAACTGGCTCGCGGGGTCGACGTGCCCGTGCTGGTCGAGTTCGTCGGCTCGACGGCGCCTGTCGAGCTGCCCCTCAGCACCGGCGACTCCATCACGGTCGGTCTCGACAGTGCGATCATCACCGCCCCGCAGCTTCCGGTGATCGCCGCCGTGCCCGGCATCATCGGGCAGGTCGCGCAGATCCTCACGATCGTCCTCGTCATCGGATGCCTGATCCTGCTGGCGCGGAGCGTGCTGACCGGCCGCGTCTTCAGCCGCCGCAACACCGCTCTCGTCGCGACCGCCGGGATCGCCGGCCTGGTCGGGTTCGCCACCGTGCGCTTCTTCGACAACATGCTGGCCAACGCGACGGTCGCCAGGATCACCGACAACGGGGTGGACAACGCCGTGATCAGCGTCGAGCCGTTCACGTTCGTCCTCGGGGCCTTCGTCCTCGCCCTCATCAGCACGGTCTTCGTGATCGGCGACCGGCTGCAGCGCGACACGGACGGGCTCGTCTGATGATGAGCACGACCACCGCGACACGTTCGCAGACCGCGGATGCGATCACCGTGATCCTCTTCGGCGCAGCCGCTCTGCTGGTCACGTCGATCAGCACCGTGTTCCGGGTGCTCGGGACCTTCCGAGATCAAGGTATCGCGTGGTCCATTCCGATCGACGAGCAGCCGATCGACGCGACCGTCGGCTCAGGAGCCGCGTCGGTCGAGGGGATCGCTCAGGAGGCGATGGTGTTCGCCACCGGGGTGGACGCCGCTTCGACCGCAGCGATCATCGGCTCTCTCGTCCTCTGGGCGCTCGCCCCGCTGATCGTCATCGTCGGCGTGATGCTCGTCGCCTGGAACTTCCTCCGCGGACGCTTCTTCGTGCGGAGCAACGCACGGGCCTTCGACGCGATCGGCTGGACCCTCGTGCTCGCTCCGATGTTCATCGTGATGCTCGAGAAACTGGGGCTGAACGGGGTGTCCGCTGCGGTGGGCATCGGCACGGGCGAGCCGGTGCATCCGATCGACTTCTGGTCCATCGTCCCGATCTTCGCGACCGGCGTCGCGGTGGGCCTCATCGCAGCAGCGTTCCGTCAGGGCATCCGCCTGCAGCGCACGAACGCGGCCCTCGAGGATGAGACTCGGGGTCTCGTATGAGCCCGGCGGAGAACGACGACGAGCTCACCGGCATCCACTGCCGGCTCGACGAGCTGCTCGCCGAGCGAGGGATGACGCTGACCGAGCTGAGCGCACGCGTGGGGGTGAGCATCGTCAACCTGTCGGTGCTCAAGAACGACCGCGCGCGGGCGATCCGGTACTCGACGCTGCGCGCGATCTGCGACGCGCTCGACTGCGAGGTCGGCGACCTGCTGGTGCTCGCGTAGGGGGGGACCGCGATGCGCGGCTCCGGTTCCGATGACCGCCCCCGGGTGACGGCCGCGGGACAGCATCACGGACGGCATGCTCAGCGCAACCCCTTCTATGAATCTCCTGTGGGTCGATAGCGTTGACCGCATGAAGCTCAACGACCGGAACCTGCGCACACCCTCCCGCATCCTCATGGCTCTGCCCATCGCCGCACTCGCCTTCTCGCTGGCCGCCTGCGGGGGAACGTCCCGCCCCGCGGTCGACGACGTCGCCGACGGCATCCAGAAGGTCTACGAAGAGCAGGGACTCGGTGATGTCGTGACGGACGACGTCGCGACCTGCTTCGCCGACGCCCTCGTCGACTCCGACCTGAGCAACGAGACCCTCACCTACATCGCCAACGGCGAGGACAAGCAGTCCAGCGAAGAGGACAAGGCACTCACCACGCAGATCCTCACCGACAACCTGGAGAAGTGCGCGGGCTGACCCCCGGGCCGACCACGAAGGATGACGGATGCTGCGGCATCCGTCATCCTTCGTCATCTCCGCCTCCGGTCGCGGGCGCGGCTCCTAGCGTGGACGGATAGCGCGCACACGGCGCGCACCGATTCTGGAGTCCCCGATCCAATGAGCACCACCGTCCGCGCCACGAAGGCGCCAGACACCCGCGGTCCCGTCCGGAAGCTGCTGACGTCGTTCGGCTTCCAGATCCTCGCCGCACTCGTCCTCGGCATCGCCGCCGGCCTGATCGCCCGTCAGCTCGGAGCGACCGGCGACGAGCCGAACGGCCTCTCGGCCACCCTCGACACGATCGGCAGCTCGTACGTCACGCTGCTGCGCACGGCCGTCGTGCCGCTGATCTTCACCGCGATCGTGGCGAGCATCTCGAACCTGCGGCGGGTGCAGAACGCCGCACGCCTGGCCGGCCAGACGCTGCTGTGGTTCGCGATCACCGCGTTCATCGCCGTGAGCATCGGCATCGTGCTCGGACTCGTGATCCAGCCCGGGTCGCGCGCCGGCGACGACCTCGCCCCGAGCGCCCCCTACACCGTGGGCACCTGGTGGAACTTCCTGCTCGGTCTGATCCCGCAGAACTTCCTCGGCCTCAGCGTCAGCACCAACCCCGGCGCGACCGAGGGCACGTTCTCCTCGAGCGTCAACTTCAACATCCTGCAGGTCATCGTGATCGCGGTCGCCGTCGGCATCGCGGCGCTCAAGGCCGGCAAGAGGGCCGAGCCCTTCCTCGCGTTCACGGAGTCGCTGCTCAAGGTCATCCAGCGCGTGCTGTGGTGGATCATCCGCATCGCCCCCATCGGCACCTTCGGCCTGATCGGCGCCGCGGTCGTCGAGTACGGCTGGGAGAAGCTCGCCTCGCTCGGCTGGTTCGCGATCGCCGTGTACATCGGTCTCGCTCTGGTGCTCTTCGTCGTCTACCCGGTGCTCGTGAAGACCAACGGCCTGTCGATCAGGCAGTACTTCTCGGGCGTCTGGCCCGCCGTGCAGCTGGCGTTCGTCAGCCGCTCGTCGATCGGCACCCTGCCCCTCACCGAGCGCGTGACCGAGCGCAACCTCGGCGTTCCCCGCTCGTACGCCTCCTTCGCCGTGCCGTTCGGCGCGACCACAAAGATGGACGGCTGCGCCGCCATCTATCCGGCCATCGCCGCGATCTTCGTCGCGCAGTTCTTCGGCATCGAACTCACCCTCGTGCAGTACCTGCTGATCGTGCTCGTCTCGGTCGTCGGCTCGGCGGCCACCGCGGGCACCACGGGAGCGACCGTGATGCTCACCCTGACGCTGTCGACGCTCGGCCTGCCGCTCGAGGGCGTCGGCCTGCTGCTCGCGATCGACCCGATCCTCGACATGGGCCGCACCGCGGTCAACGTCGCGGGCCAGGCGCTCGTGCCCACCATCGTCGCCAAGCGCGAGGGGATCCTCGACGAGGAGCTCTACAACGCGCCCCGCGAGGGCCTGCCGTTCGCCGACGACTCGGCCGACGACGACGCACCCGAGGCGGATGCCGCGGCATCCGAGACCGAGCCGGCCAGCACCCGCTGACCTCTCTCCGTCACCGCCCGAGCGCCTCGTCCCTTCCGGGGCGGGGCGCTCGTCCGTCTCCCGCTATGCGCGACCCTGCTGGCGGGTGGCACCGCGGGTGTCGAGCGCGAGCTCCTCGGCATCCATCGCCGTCATCAGCTCGCGCATGAGCTCTTCATCGAGGTTGCCCGCGTCCCTCTCCGCGAGAAGGATGTCGCGGCGCACCTGCAGCCATCCCCGGCTCAGGGCAGCCAGGTCGTCGAAGGACGGGCGAGCTGCGGCATCCTCGACCTGCTGCGCGTCGTCGGTGTCCTTCTCGACGCGGGTCATGCGCTTCGTGAACGCATCGAACACTCCCAGGTCGACCTCGCCGTACTTGGCCTCCCACTCGACGCGCTTCTCGGCCAGGAACGCCTTGCCGGCCTCTCGGCTCTTCTCCCGCACCGCGGCGAGCGCACGCTGGTCGTCATCGTGATCGACGTCTCCCTCGATCCCGAGGCGGCGGATCAGCATCGGCAGCGTGAGCCCCTGCAGCAGCAGCGTGCCCACGGTCACCACGAACGCCACCACGACGATCGCGTGCGAGGCCTCCTCGTCGAGCGTCGCGAGATCGGCGGCCGCGAGAGCGATCGCGAGCGTCACGACGCCGCGCATACCGGCCCATGAGATCACCGCGCTGTCCTTCCAGGTCAGCTGCAGCCCGGCCATCTGGTCGCGCACGATGTGCGTGCGCAGCTCGTCGGCCGTGAACTGCCCCCACCGCCGGGACTTCTCGTGACGTTTCTCGAACTCGCCGTTCTCGACGCCGCGATCCCAGCGCTGAAGGCGCTTGCGGTCCTGGAAGTTCGCCCACGCGCTCGTCGGATAGATGTAGAGCGGACGCACCACGAGCACGACCAGCAGCACGATGCCCGACAGCACGAGGATCTGCTCGACGGACTCACTGCCGAGGTCGCGGAGCACCCGGGGGAACTGCAGACCGATGTACGCGAACACGAAGCTCTCGAGCAGCAGATCCGCCGACAGCCAGAGCGGCTTCTCCTGCTGGCGGGTCGTGTAGTCGGTGCGAGGCGAGTTGTATCCGACGTACAGGCCCATCGCGACGACCGCGAGCACTCCGGAACCCAGCAGGTGCTCGGCGATCGCATAGGCGCCGAACGGTGCGAGCAGTCCGAAGGTCCCGATCACGACCGCGTCGTTGATCCGCATCCGGAGCTGATGCAGCAGGATGCCGAAGACGAGTCCGATCGCGACACCCACGGCGACGGCCAGCAGGAACTGCCCCACGCCGCCCCACACCGACACGGTCGCGCCCGCGAGGATCGCCGCGAACACGCGGTACAGCGTCAACGAGGTCGCATCGTTGATCAGACTCTCGCCCGAGAGCACAGTCATGATGCGGCGCGGCAGACCGAGCTTGCGGCCGATCGCGGCGGCCGACACCGCATCCGGCGGCGCCACGATCGCGCCGAGCAGCAGGGCGCCCGGCAGGGTCAGCGACGGCATGATCCACCAGGCCACGAACCCCACCGCGAGCGCCGTGAGCAGCACGAGCCAGATGCCGAGCCGGCGGATCTGCGGGAGGCTGCGCTTGAAGCCGACGAACGAGACGTCCAGGGCCGCCGAATAGAGCAGCGGCGGCAGCACGAGGTTCAGCAGCAGATGGCCGTCGATCTCGACATCCGGCACGAAGGGAAGGAAGGATGCCGCGAGCGCCACGACAGTGACGAGGAGCGGCGCCGGCCAGCCGCGCCATCGGGCGATCGCGGCCACCACGACAGCACCGACGAGCACGTAGAAGATCTCGGCATCCATGCCCCTAAAGTACTGCCCTCCCGCGTCGGTCGCGGGGCGCAGCCGCGTCGGTCACGGGGCGCAGCGGGCCGCGGATCAAGGGCGCTCGTCGGCGAGCTCGTCGCGGAGGCCGGCGTTCTCGTCCTCCAGATCAAGCACGCGACGGATGCCGACGATGTTGATGCCCTCGACGCGCAGCCCGGTCACCCGGCGGATGCGCTCGAGGTCGTCATCGCTGTAGCGGCGCGTGCCGCCCTCGCTGCGCGCGGGCGTGACCAGCCCCTTCGCCTCGAAGAGTCGGAGGCTGGCCTCGGGGACCCCGCTGAGCTGCGCGGCGACGGCGATGCCGTAGACCGGCATGCTCGGATCACGATCACCCATGGGCACCTCCCTCTCGACGCACTTGCATTCTATCTCGCGTTGTTCTATAAAAAATCTATAGCAACGGGTGCAGATAATCTGCACCGGAGAACGCCCGCTCGGGCCACACGAAAGGAGACACTCATGGCCATGTCCTTCGATCCGTTCAGTCAGCTCGACCGCTTCGCTGCGAGCGTGCTGGACTCCGTCCGCGCACCGCGTCTCATGCCGGTGGACCTCTACCGCGACGGCGACAGGTACATCCTGCACGCCGACCTCCCCGGCATCGATCCGGGCTCGATCGACGTCGACCTCGACGGCGGACAGCTCACGATCCGCGCGCAGCGCACGGCCGACGGTCGCGAAGGCGTCCGCTGGCTCGCACGCGAACGCGGGGCTGGCTCGTTCCTCCGCCAGTTCTCGCTCGGCGACGGCGTCGACCTCGACGCGATCAGCGCCTCGTACGAGAGCGGCGTGCTCTCGGTGATCATCCCGGTCAGCGAGCGCGCGAAGCCCCGCAAGATCGAGGTCGAGTCGAGCGACAACCGACAGTCGATCACCGCCTGACCCTTCGGTGGGCCGGGGCCGCACACCCCGGCCCACCCCGCTCTCCCTTCGGAAAGGACGATCCCATGCGCACCTCTTCTGCTCTCGACCGGTTCCTCCGCAGCATGGAGTACCCGGCGACACGAGACGACCTGCTCCGCGAAGCAGCCCGCGACGGCCTCGGCCCCGATGACCGAACGGCCCTCGCCCAGCTTCCCGAGCAGAGCTTCAGCGCCGCCTGGCACATCCGCTATCACCTCACGCGACGCGCGCTCACCGAGGAGTTCACGCCCTCGGCATCCGCAGGTCTCGTCGCTGCCTGAGACGCACCGGCGACGATGGGGCGGACGGGAATGCCCCGCCCGCCCCCGCCGTTGCATTCGGGGATGACTTCCACCGCGCTCTCCGTCCTCGACCTCGTCCCGGTTCGCACCGGCCAGACCAGTGCCGAGGCGATCTCCTCCTCCCTCGATCTCGCCGCGACCGCCGACCGGCTCGGCTACCGCCGCTACTGGTTCGCCGAGCACCACAACATGCCGGCCGTGGCATCCACCACTCCCCCGGTGCTGATCGCCGCCGCCGCGATGCGCACGACGCAGATCCGTCTGGGATCCGGCGGAGTGATGCTCCCCAACCACGCACCGCTCATCGTCGCCGAGCAGTTCGCCGCCCTCGAGGCCATCGCGCCCGGACGCATCGACCTCGGCCTCGGCCGCGCGCCCGGCAGCGACCCCGTCATCACCCAGCTGCTGCGTGGATCGGGCACGACCAGCGACGTCGAGCAGTTCCCGCGCAACGTGCAGGACATCGCCGCACTCATCTCGGGCGAGGGCGCCACCGTGCGCTTCACCTCGGGTGGCGAGTACACGGTGCACGCGACCCCGGCCGCCACCGGAAGCCCCGAGGTGTGGCTGCTCGGATCGAGCGACTACTCGGCGCAGCTCGCGGCATCCCACGGCCTGCCCTACGTCTTCGCCAACCACTTCTCGGGACAGGGCCTCGAACGCGCACTCGACCTCTACCGCACCGGCTACCAGCCGAGCGAAGAGCACCCCGAGCCGCGGACGTTCCTCACGGTCAACGTCGTCGCCGCGCCGACACAGGAAGAGGCCGAGGCGCGCGCCCTTCCGCAGCTGCGCATGATGTCGCGCCTGCGCCTCAACAAGCCGCTCATCGCACTCGAGACCGTCGAAGAGGCCCTCGCCGCAGAATCGGATGCCGCGACCGACCAGGTCGTCGAAGCCGCCCGCTCGCGCTGGTTCGTCGGCACCGGCGAGTCGGTCGCCGCCGAGGTGCGCGCGTTCGCCGAGAAGTACGGCGTCGACGAGGTCATGCTGTCGCCCGTCGCCGGTGCATACGAGTCCGAGCCTCGTGACGCCGCCGCCGGCCGCGCCCAGACGCTCGAGCTCATCGCCGCCGCCCTGTAGGCGCCGGGGGCGCCGCTCGCGCTGGTCGCCGCGCGCTGGTCACCGCGCGCGCACGCGAGCGCCGCATCCGGCCTCCCGGCGGGGCCAGTTCCGCATCCGGATCATCCGTTTGCGATGCACAACTGGCCCCGCATCACCGGCGCCATGTGGCGAATGCCGCCAAGACTCCGCGTCAGGGGCTGGTATTCCGGTGCGCCGGGGCGTAGGGTCACCCGCAACGGAAGGGGTTCGATGATGAGCACTACCAAGACCCTGGCCCTCTGGGTGGCGTACGGCACGAACGGCGTCGTCGGCAGCATCCGACATGACGACGAGGGATACACCGTCGTCATGGCCGGGTCCGATGCGGCGACAGGCACGTACCCGACCCTGGAATCGGCGAAGGGCGCGTTGCACTCGCACATGCTGCCGGGCAGCGGTTGGCCGATGTTCCGCGAGCACTGACTTTCGAACGGGGAAACAAGGGGCAGAGGGGCGGCGCGGTCGCGGGGCATCCCCGCGACCGTCGTACGCTGACTGCATGCGAATCACCACTCCCCTCGCTCCTCCGGCATGCTGACGGTCGAGGAGCAGCGGGCGAAGGTGATCGCCGCCACCCGACCGCTGGATGCCGAATCGGTGCCGCTCGCACGGGCGGCGGGCCGCGTCCTCGCCACGACCGTGCACGCTCGGGTCGATGTGCCGGTGTTCGACAACTCGGCGATGGACGGATATGCGGTCCGGTTCACCGACGTCGAGTCGGCCACGGCCGAGCACCCCGTCGAGCTCGCGGTGATCGCCGACCTCCCGGCGGGGTCGGCCGACGAACCCGAGCTGCGTGAGGGACGGGCCGCACGCATCATGACCGGCGCGCCTGTGCCGCACACGGCGACCGTCGTCGTGCCCTTCGAGCACACCCGCGACGGCCTGCAGGCGTGGGATGCGCCTGCGATCGTGGTCACCGCGCCGCCTCGCGCGGGTGCCAACATCCGCCGCCGCGGCGAGGAGCTGCGCGCCGGAGCCGTCGTCGCGACAGCGGGCACCACCCTCGGGCCGCTCCAGCTCACGGCCATCGCGGCCACCGGCATCGACACGGTGCCGGTGCATCGTCGTCCTCGCGTCGCGGTCATCTCGACCGGCAGCGAGCTCGCCGACCCCGGCGCCGACCTCGCCCGCGGGCAGATCCCCGAGTCGAACTCGGTGCTGCTCGCTGCGCTGTGCGCGGAGACGTGCGCTGACGTCGTCTCGGTCGACACGGTGACAGACGAGGATGCCGCCTTCGCCGCACTCCTCGATCGCGCGCTCGTCGATGCGCGGGTCGATGTCGTGGTCACGTCCGGCGGAGTCAGCGCCGGCGCCCATGAGGTCGTGAAGAACGTGCTGCGCGATCGCATCGAGTTCGTGGCGGTCGCCATGCAGCCGGGCAGGCCTCAGGCTTTCGGACGCCTCGGCGACGCGCTGGTGTTCGGACTGCCCGGCAATCCGGCGAGCGTCGCCGCGTCGTTCGAGGCCTTCGTGCGGCCGGCGCTGCTCGCCCTCCAGGGTCGCGCGGGCCTGCAGCGCCCGATGCTCCGCCTCGCCAGCACCGCAGCGTGGCGCAGCCCGGTGGGACGACAGCAGTACGTGCCCGTCGCCCTCGACCGATCCGACCCGGCCGCCTGGTCGGTGCGCCCGGCGGCCGCCGACGGGTCGTCCGGCGCGCACCTGGCGGCAGGACTCGCCAGAGCGGATGCCTATGCCGTCGTGCCCGCCGACGTATCAGCCGTCGCAGCAGGCGACCTGGTCGATGTGATGCTGCTCTCATGACAGGGACGCGCACGACCGAGACACCGGACGCAGCGACACCGGCGTCCGTGCCGACTGCCGCGATCATCCTCGCCGGCGGGCGGGCCTCACGACTCGACGGGACTGCCAAGCCGTTGCTCGAGGTCGGCGGCCGCACCCTGCTCGACCGCGCCATCGCCGCCGTCGACGGCTGCGACCCCATCGTGGTCGTAGGTCCGCCGGCGCCGACCCGTGTTCGCGTCGCATGGACCCGGGAGACCCCGGAGTTCGGCGGACCGGTCGCCGGCATCGCCGCAGGCCTCGCCCTCGTCGACACCGCCGACGTCCTGCTGCTGGCGGCCGACCTGCCGAACGCCGAAGGCGCCGTGGCGCTGCTGCGCCGGCATCCGCCCCTCTCCGCCGGCAACGACGGCAAGGGCGGCGGGGCCGACGCCGACGGCAAGGACGGCAAGGCCGACGCCCCCAGCACGACCGGCAACGACGGCAAGGGCGGCGAGGACGACGCCGACAGCACGAATGGCGGGCACGGCATCGACGGCGTCTGTCTGGTCGACGCGTCGGGACGCATGCAGTGGCTCGTCGGCCGCTACCGCACCGATGCCCTGCGATCCGCCGCCGCGGCTCTCCCCGACGGCGGCCGCAACGCGTCGTTGCGATCGCTGCTGGCGCGCCTGCGCATCAGCGCGATTCCGGCGGGAGACCTGGCAACGGATGTCGACACGTGGGACGATCTCGAACGGGCCCGCGCCGCGGCACCGATGCTCCCGCGCGACGGAGCACCAGACGAGGAGACGACATGACCGACAAGCCGCAACACCTTCCGGTCGAAGCCCTGGACGACTGGACCACGGCGGTCTGCAGCGCGCTCGGGATCGATCGCGAGTCCGTCGATGTCGCCCTGCTCCTGGATCTCGCCCGGGATGTCGCGCACGGCGTCGCCCGCCCGGCCGCACCGCTCAGCGCCTACCTCGCCGGCCTCGCCGCAGGTCGCGCGGGCGGCAGCCGCGAGGACACCGCTGCGGCGGTCGCCACCATCACCGAGCTGGCCGGGGAATGGCGCGCCGACGACCAGGATTCCTGAAGTTCTCTCATCGCCCACCTCGCCGATGTGATCGAGAAGTAATCGTCCGGTAATCGCACTCGTGCGGCCCTGCAACATCCGCCGCCTACGTTCAGAGCATTCACCTCTCGAACGCAGGAGCCGCGATGTCCCAGATCACCGGAAGAAGCAGCGTCGACACCCCCGCCGTGACCCTCACGCGCCGCCCCGGCCGGTGGATCGACGGCTGGAACCCCGAGGATTCGGCCTTCTGGGCCACCGAGGGCAAGGCGATCGCCCGCCGCAACCTCGGCTGGTCGATCTTCGCCGAGTTCCTCGGGTTCATCATCTGGCAGCTCTGGAGCATCGTCGTCGTGCTGCTCCCCGCCGCCGGGTTCACGCTGAGCACCACCGAGTCGTTCTGGCTGATCTCGCTGCCGAGCCTCGTCGGCGCGACGCTGCGGTTCCCGTACACGTTCCTCGTCGCCCGCTTCGGCGGACGCAACTGGACCATCGTCTCGGCGCTGCTGCTGCTGATCCCCGCCGTCCTGCTCGGCATCGTCGTGCAGGATCCCGAGACCCCGTTCGGCGTGCTGCTCGCCGTCGCGGCTCTCGCCGGTTTCGGCGGCGGCAACTTCGCCAGCTCCATGGCGAACATCACCTACTTCTTCCCGCAGAAGGAGAAGGGCTGGGCGCTCGGGCTCAACGCCGCCGGCGGCAACCTCGGCACCTCGGTCGCCCAGCTCGCGGTGCCGATCGTCGTGTCGATCACCGCCGCGTCGACCTTCAGCCTGTCGTTCGCCGGCTGGATGTGGGTGCCGCTGATCCTCGTGGCCGTGTGGGGAGCATGGCGCCACATGGACAACCTGTCGTCGGCCAAGGCGGACTTCGCCGGGGCCGCCGCCGCACTGCGCGAACCGCACCTGTGGGTGCTGTCGCTGCTGTACATCGGCACGTTCGGATCGTTCATCGGCTTCTCGAGCGTCTTCCCGAAGCTCATCGCCGACACCTTCCCCGAGTTCTCGACGTTCCAGATCGGCAGCGCCTCGCTGTCTCTGGCGTTCCTCGGGGCCCTCGTCGGCTCGCTCGCCCGCCCCTATGGAGGAAAGCTCGCCGACCGCTTCGGCGGAGCACGGATGACGATCGCCGCGTTCTCGCTCATGATCGTCGGCGCCCTGTCGCTGCTCGTCACTCTCGAGGCGAACAGCTTCGCGCTCTTCCTCGGATGCTTCCTGCTGCTGTTCGTCGCGGCGGGCGTCGGCAACGGCGCGACCTACCGGATGATCCCCAACGTCTTCGCCGCACGCGGTGCCGCGACCGCGGGCGACGCGCTCGCGGTCAGCACCCAGCGCAAGGGTGCGGCCGCCCTGGGGCTGATCTCGGCCATCGGCGCCTACGGCGGATTCGTGATCCCGCAGGTGCTCGCGGCCGCGAAGAGCGGCACAGGATCGTACGCTCCGGCATTCGGCGGATTCGTCGCCGCCTACATCGTGCTGCTCCTCATCACGGTCTTCGTCTATCTGATGCCTCGGCCCTCGCTCGCCGGACACCGGATCTGACCATGACCGAGCGCATCGTCGTCATCGGCGCGGGGCCTGTCGGCATCCGCTTCACCGAAGAGCTCCTGCCGCTCGTGGCAGGGGGTCGGGCGACGGTCACCGTGCTGGGCGCCGAGACGGCGGATCCGTACAACCGGGTGCTGCTCGCCGAATACGCCGTGGGCGAGGCCTCGTCCGACGAGCTCACTCTCGCCACTGCCGCGAGCCTCTCCGGTGTGGATCTGCGGCTGGGGGCGCGAGCGGTGCGGATCGATCGGGAGGCGCGGGTCGTCGAGCTGGTCGACGGATCGACCGTCGGGTACGACCGCCTGGTGCTCGCGACCGGCGCGCGATCGATCGTCCCGTCGCTCGAAGGCCTCGAGACCCTCGGTCCGGACACCACCGGCCTCGACAGCAGCCTGACCGCAGGGGTCTGCGTGCTCCGCGATCTGTCGGATGCCGAGCAGGTGCGCGCCGTGGTCGCACGCGGCGGCCGGGTCGTGGTGCTCGGAGCCGGCGTGCTGGGGATCGAGCTCGCCATGCTGCTCGCTGACGCCGGCGCCGTGCCCTCCGTGGCCCACTTCGGTCCGATGCCGATGCCCCGCCAACTCGACCGGGGGTCGGCGAGCATCCTCTCGACCGCTCTCGCCTCGGCCGGCGTCACGCTGGTGCCGCACACCCGTGCCGAGGGTGTGATCGGGGTCGAGGGCGACGACGGCATCCGCCGGTTCCGTGCACTCGCGAGCTCCGACGGCAAGCGCATCGAGGGCGATCTGCTCGTGCTGTCGTGCGGCGTCAGGGCGCGCACCGAGCTCGCCGAGGCCGCGGGACTCCGCGTCGGCAACGGCGTGCTCGTCGACGACGCACTGCGGTCGTGGTCGGATCCGCGCATCCATGCGATCGGGGACTGCGCCCACATCGCCGACCCCGCCGAGTTCCTGCACGACCGCCAGGTGCCGGGCGGACCGCACGGCCTCGTCGGCCCCGGCTGGCGTCAGGCGAGCTGGCTCGCCGCGGCCATCGCCGCCGAGCTCGACAGTGCCGACGACCACCCTGGCGAGTTCGCCGACGAGCGCCCCGGAGTCGTCGTGCTCAAGGGCGAGCTGGTCGACATCGCATCCGCGGGCGACGTCTCGGCCGACCCCTTCGCCCCTGTCCCGGCCGGTGAGGATGCGCCCGGCATCGCCGTCTGGGCCGACCCCGAGCACGGCACCTACGTGAAGATGGCGACGCGCGACGGCATCCTCACCGGATTCGTGGCGGTCGGGATGCCGCGGGCCGCGGCCGAACTGAGCGTGCTGTACCTGCGCGGCGGCGAGCTGCCCGCCGACCGCTCGCTGCTGCTGCGTCTCGATGATCCTGACGCCGATGCGATCGCACCGGCCGGTCGTGACGCGACCCTCTGCATCTGCAACGCCGTCACCGTCGGCCAGATCGAGGACGCGATCGACGACGGCTGCTCGTCGGTGGCTGCGGTCGGCGAGTGCACCCGCGCCGGCACCGGATGCGGAGGATGCCGCGCCCGCATCACCGAGATGCTGCACGCCCACGCGGGGGCCGTCGCATGACCGACACCCACTGCCCCTACTGCGCGCTGCAGTGCGCGATGACGCTGACCCCGACCGTGGGCGCACCGCTGCCGGTCGCCGTCGCCGGACGCGACTTCCCGACGAACCGCGGCGGGCTGTGCAAGAAGGGGTGGACCTCGGCCGAGCTGCTCGCCGACGCAGGTCGCCTCACCACTCCCCTGGTGCGCGGGACCGACGGCGAACTGCACCCGGCGGACTGGGACGTGACTCTCGATCTGATCGCCGCGCGGCTGCGCCTGATCGCCGAGGACGACGGCCCCGATGCGGTCGGCGTCTTCGGCGGCGGCGGACTCACGAACGAGAAGGCGTACCAGTTGGGCAAGTTCGCCCGCATCGCACTGCGCACGTCGCGCATCGACTACAACGGCCGCTTCTGCATGTCATCCGCTGCGGCCGCCGCCAACCGCTCCTTCGGAATCGACCGCGGCCTGCCGTTCCCGCTGACCGACCTCGACACCGCCGAGACGGTGCTGCTGCTGGGATCGAACGTCGGCGACACCATGCCGCCGTTCGTCTCGCATCTGCAGGGCGCCAGGGCCCGCGGCGGTCTCATCGTCGTCGATCCTCGCCGCAGCTCGACGGCACGACTGAGCGCCGACGGCGCCGGGATCCACGTGCAGCCGGTGCCCGGCACCGATCTCGCGCTGCTGCTCGCAGTGATCCATGTCGTGATCGCCGAGGAGCTCTACGACGACGGCTATGTGCGCCAGCGCACATCGGGCTTCGACGCCCTCCGCCAGTCGGTGTCGGCGTGGTGGCCCGAGCGTGCCGAGACCGTCACCGGGGTGGCGGCGCGCAGCATCCGCGATCTGGCACGCAGACTGGCGGACTCCGACTCGACCTACATCCTCACCGGCCGCGGCGTCGAGCAGCATGTCGACGGCACCGACACCGCGACGGCCGCCATCAACCTCGCACTGCTCCTGGGTCTTCCGGGGACACCGGGGTGCGGCTACGGCACGCTGACCGGGCAGGGCAACGGCCAGGGCGGACGCGAGCACGGACAGAAAGCCGACCAGCTTCCGGGGTACCAGTCGATCAGCGACCCGGCCGCCCGCGCCTCGGTCGCGGCCGTGTGGGGCGTCGACCCCGACGACCTTCCCGGGCCCGGCATCCCCGCGGTCGAGCTGCTGCAGAGCGCCGGACTCCCGGGCGGCGTGCGAGCGCTACTCGTGCACGGCTCGAACGTGTTCGTGTCGGCGCCGAACGTCTCGACCGTGCGCGAGGCCCTGGGCCGGCTCGATCTGCTCGTCGTCTCGGACTTCTTCCTCTCGGAGACCGCGAAGGCCGCCGACATCGTGCTCCCCGTGCTGCAGTGGGCCGAGGAGGAGGGCACCATGACCAATCTCGAGGGCCGCGTGCTGCGTCGCCGGCGAGCGGTCGACGCCCCCGCCGGGGCCCGCAGCGAGCTGTGGATCATGGCCGAGCTCGCCCGTCGCCTCGACGCCCCCGGCACCTGGAGCCTCGTGCCGTCGGAGGTGTTCGGCGAACTGGCCCGCGCCTCCGCCGGCGGCCGCGCCGACTACTCCGGCCTCAGCCACGAACTGCTCGACCTCGGCATCGAGGCGCACTGGCCCTTCCCGATCGGGAGCCTCGGCACCCCTCGACTGTTCGCCGACCGCTTCGCGCACGCAGACGGGCGCGCGAAGCTCGTCGCCGTGCGGGCTCGGGAGCATCCGACGGCGAGCGCCGACCGGCTCACCCTGATCACCGGGCGCCTGCTCGAGCAGTACCAGAGCGGAGCGCAGACCCGCCGCATCCCCGAGCTCACCGAGAAGCGGCCCGATCTCGTCGCGCAGCTGCACCCTGCGACCGCGCGTCGTCATGGGATCGGCGAGGGCGACGGCATCCGTCTCTCGAACTCCCGCGGCACCCTGCGGGCGCGGGCCGAGCTGACGCACGACATCAGGCCCGACACGGTGTTCCTGCCGTTCCACTATGCGGATGCCGAGAGCGCCAATCTGCTCACCGACGACCGGGTCGATCCGCACTCGGCGATGCCCGAGTTCAAGCGGGCTCTGGTCGAGCTCCGCGCGGTCTGATCGTGGAGGCGGCGCTCAGTCGTCCGGCTCGCCGCTGAGGATGCCGCGCAGCCAGTCGCGCGCCTCGACGAAGATGTCGTCGGAGTAGCGCTCGGGATACTGCACGATCTGCCGGTCGGCTCGCGGATACGACCCGAGGAACACCACGCGCGGGCTGAAACGGCGGATGCCGAGCAGGGCGTCGGCCATGCGCTCGTGCTCGATGTGGCCGTCGGCATCGATCACGAACCGGTAGCGGCCGAGCTCGTCGCCGATCGGACGCGACTGGATCAGCGAGAGGTTGATGCCGCGGGTCGAGAACTGCTCGAGCATCTCGAGCAGGGATCCGGGATGATCGTTCGGCAGCTCGACGATCAGCGAGGTCTTGTCGGCCCCGGTCGGCGCCGGCGCCGTGGTGGTGCGGGTCACGAGCACGAAGCGGGTGACGGCCTGGGCGTTGTCGCCGATGTCCTCGGCCAGCACGTCGACGTCGAGGTGCTTCACGACGCCCGGGGCGGCGATGGCCGCCTGGGCGGGAAGGCCGCCGTCGAGCATGCCGATCGCCGACGCGACGTTGCTCGCCGCAGGCACATGCGAGTGCCGGGGCAGGTGCTCCCCGAGCCAACCGTGGCACTGGGCGTACGCGACAGGATGAGCGGCGATCACGCTGATGTCCGCCAGGGTCGTGCCCCGAGGCGCCACGAGCACGAAGTTCACCGGCACGAGGTACTCGCCGATGATCCGCAGGCCCGGCAGAGTGGCCAGCGCATCCTGCGTGGTCGAGACGCCGCCCTCGATCGAGTTCTCGATCGCGATCATCGCGGCGTCGCTGCGCCCCTCGAGCACATCCGCGAGGGCTTCTCCGACGTTGTGCACGGCACGCCAGTCCTGACCCCGTGCTTCAGCGACCTGTTCGAGCGCCGCTTCGGTGAATGTTCCGGCGGGGCCGAGATAGCTGTAGGTGCGGCGTTCAGTCACGCGTTTCACCTTAGGGCACCGGCACACGCCCAGAAGATGCGCGGATGCCGAGATGGGGGCAGACTGTCTGCATGACGAGCCGCGCCGGCCTCCCTGCCGAGGAATCTGATCTGATCGATGTCGACGAGCTGATCGCCGCTTACTACGACCGCGTGCCCGACCCCGGGGTCGCCGCCGAGCGGGTCGCGTTCGGCACCAGCGGTCACCGCGGGTCGTCGCTGACCAAGAGCTTCAACGAGAACCACATCCTGGCGACCACCCAGGCGATCGTCGACTACCGCGCGAGCCAGGGGATCACCGGTCCCCTGTTCCTCGGCCGCGACACCCACGCGCTCTCGCTGCCCGCCGAGCGCAGCGCCATCGAGGTGCTCGTGGCCAACGGCGTCGACGTCCGCGTCGACTCGCGCGACGCCTGGGTGCCGACGCCCGCGCTCAGCCACGCGATCCTCACCTTCAACCGCGACCTCGCGCCGGATGCCGCCGGCCGCGCCGACGGCATCGTCGTCACCCCGTCGCACAACCCGCCCCGCGACGGCGGCTTCAAGTACAACCCGCCGCACGGTGGACCGGCCGACACCGACGCGACCGGCTGGATCGCCGACCGCGCCAACGAGCTGATCGCCGGCGGTCTCGTCGACGTCAAGCGCGAGCGGTTCGCCGACATCGACTGGGACGCGCTTCCGGGGTACGACTTCCGTGACGCCTACGTGCGCGACCTGGCGACGATCATCGACATCGACGCCATCCGCACCGCCGGAGTGCGCATCGGCGCCGATCCGCTCGGTGGCGCATCCGTCGAGTACTGGGCGCTCATCAAGGAGGTCTACGACCTCGACCTGACCGTCGTGAACCCCGAGGTCGACCCGACCTGGCGCTTCATGACGCTCGACTGGGACGAGAAGATCCGCATGGATCCGTCCTCCCCGTCGGCCATGGCCTCGCTCGTCGCCAAGAAGGGCGACTACGATGTGCTGACGGGCAACGACGCGGATGCCGACCGCCACGGCATCGTCACCCCCGACGCCGGGCTCATGAACCCGAACCACTACCTCGCGGTCGCGATCGACTACCTGTTCTCGCACCGCTCCGAGTGGCCGCGCGACGCCGCGATCGGCAAGACCCTCGTGTCGTCGATGATCATCGACCGGGTGGCCGAATCGCTCGGACGCCGCCTCCTCGAGGTGCCGGTGGGCTTCAAGTGGTTCGTGCCCGGTCTGCTCGACGGCTCGGTCGCGTTCGGCGGCGAGGAGTCGGCCGGAGCATCGTTCCTCCGCAAGGACGGCACCGTCTGGTCGACCGACAAGGACGGCATCCTGCTGTGCCTGCTCGCGGCCGAGATCATCGCGGTCACCGGCAAGACGCCGTCGGAGCGGTACGCCGAGCTGGAGCAGGCCTTCGGCTCGTCGGCATACCAGCGCGTCGACGCCCCGGCGACACCCGCGCAGAAGGCGACGCTGGGCAAGCTCGCTCCGGATGCCGTCTCGGCGACGACCCTCGCGGGTGAGGAGATCACCGCCAAGCTGTCGCACGCCCCCGGCAACGGTGCGGCGATCGGCGGCCTCAAGGTGCAGACCGAGCACGCCTGGTTCGCCGCCCGCCCCTCGGGCACGGAAGACGTCTACAAGCTGTATGCCGAGAGCCTGCGCGGCCCGGAGCACCTCGCCGAGGTGCAGGCCGAGGCGCGAGCCGTGGTGTCCGCCGCCCTCGGGGGCTGATCCCGCGTCCTTCGGGCTGTTCTTCTGCCCCCGCACGTCGCCCGTGTGGGGGCAGAAGTGCATCCGGACCGGAACGCTTTCGTGGCGGAACGCCCGCGTGGCGGAACGCCCCCGTGGCGGACTGCCCCACGGCATCCCCTCCTTGTGCGTGCGGGGTCAATTACGCACCCGAAACGGCTGATCCCGATGCGAAAGTGGCCCCGGCTGGCGTCCGCGATGCGAAACTGACCCCGACTGGCGGGCGAAAATGCCCTCGCGTCCCCTATCTCGCCGCCCCTGCGTGTGCGGGGTCAATTACGCATCCGAAACGGCCATCCCCGGTGCGAAAGTGGCCCCGGCTGGCGGACGGAGTTGCCTTCCGGCCCTCGTGCTCGCCCCCTGCGTGTGCGGGGTCAATTACGCACCCGAAACGGCCGACCCCGATGCGAAAGTGGCCCCGGCTGGCGAGCCGGCTGCGAAAGTGGTCCCGACGGGCTGGCGGGCGGATGCCGCGGGGGCGGGGCAACCCGGGCGAAAAGATGCGGAAGGATGCGGACGGATGCTGCGCACCAGCGAACCCCACCGGGGGCCGACGCGCGCGGACGCGATGCGTCAGACCGAGCGGGCGAGCAGGGCTCCGGCCTCGCGCAACCAGCGGGCGGGGTCGGCGAGCGCGGCATCCGACGATCCGGCGATCTCGGTGAGCGACGCGGATGCCGTGAACAGCGCGGTGTCGGAGTCGGCCGTGATGCGTCCGGCGGCGAGCAGGGCGGTCGCACCGGTCGTCGACGCGAGGCCGGCGATGAACGAGGGCACCTTGCCGTCTCCGGACTGACCGTCGTACGACCCCTCCCCTGTGATGACATGGTCGGCGTCGGCGATTGCGTCGGCGAGGCCGATCAGGTCCGCCACCTCGGCGGCGCCCGGGGCGAGCGTCGCACCCCAGGCGACCAGCGCACCGCCCGTGCCACCGGCGGCTCCGGTGCCCGGCAGTGCGGAGTCGAGGCCGAGCAGTTCGGCGAGGCCCGCGAGTCCGGCATCCACCTCGTCGAGCTCCGGGCCGACGAGACCCTTCTGCGGTCCGAACACGGCTGCGGCGCCCCGCGGGCCGACGAGGGGATTCGTGACGTCGGTGAGCACGCGCACCTGCGGCACCGTGCGCAGGCCGCTCAGGTCGACGGAGGCGATGTCGGCGAGACCGCGGGCTCCTCGCGCGACCGGCTCACCGGCGGCATCGAGGAATCGCGCGCCGAGGGCGGTCAGCATCCCGGTGCCGCCGTCGGTCGACGCGCTCGACCCGATGCCGACGACCAGTCGCGTGACGCCGTGGTCGAGGGCGGCGGCGATCGCCTGGCCGAATCCGGTGGTGTCGGCATCCCACGGACGCAGTTCGTCGAGCAGTTCGATGCCCGAGGTCGAGGCGAGGTCGACGACGGCGGTCCCCCCGGGAGAATCCCCCGAGACGGGAAGCAGCAGCCAGCTCGTCTCCAGCGGCAGCCCCGCGGGTCCGTCGACGACGACCGGCATGCGTCGCGCTCCCGGCACGGCCGCCTCGAACGCGGCGACGGTGCCCTCGCCGCCGTCAGCCATGGGGCGGTGCACGAACGTCGCGGTCGGCTCGACCGATGACCAGCCTTCGGCGAGGGATGCCGCCGCATCCGCCGCGGTGATCGTGCCCTTGAAGCTGTCCGGCGCCAGCACCACGCGGGTCATCGGGTGAGTCCGGGGGTGCTCGCCCGCACGATGACCTCGAGCGGAAGCGGAGCCTGCTGCCAGTCGGCGTCGACCGTCGCACGGAAGGCCTGATATCCGACCTCACTGAGCGGCACGCGCACGGTGGTGAGCGCCGGGGTGACATCGCTGCTCGAGGGCACGTCATCGAAGCCGCAGACCGCGATGTCGGCGCCGACCTCACGACCGGCCTCGCGGATCGCCGCCATCGCTCCGATCGCGACCACGTCGCTCATGCCGAATACGAGCGTTCCGGGTTCGACGCCGTCGGCGAGGGCCGCCGTCATCGCCTGCGCACCCGATTCGCGGCGGAAGTCGCCGCGGATCACCTGCTCGATGGCCCCGCCGTCGGTCTCGAATCCGGCGCGGAATCCGGCGAGACGCTCGTCTGACGTCAGCACTCCCTCGGCCGCGCCGATCGCGATGGCGGAGCGGTATCCGAGAGACGCCATGCGGCGACCGAGCGCTTCGGCGCCGGCGCGGTTGTCGATCTCGACGTGGCGGTTGTCTGCGCTGCCGGCGCCGAACGTGACCACGCGTCCACCGAAGCGGGCGTACTCCGCGAGCTCGCGTGAGGTGTCGGAGTCCGTCGGCTCGTTCGTGCGCGATGCGGCGAGGATCAGGCCCTGGGGTCGCTGCCCACGGAGGGCCCGCACGATGCGCGCCTCGCGTGCCGGATCCCGCTCGGTGATCGCGATCGTCACGACCAGGCCCTGTTCGTCGGCTCCGCGGGCGACACCGGCCGCGATGAGTCCGAAGTAGGGGTCGGCGATGTCGGCGACCAGGAGCGCGATCACGGGCGAGCTTCCTCGGGCGGTCGCCTGCGCCGATGCGTTCGCCGTGTAGCCCAGTTCGGCGGCCGCCTGCTCGACGCGCTCACGGAAGGACTCGGCCACCTTGCGCTCGGATCCGTTGAGAACACGGGATGCCGTGGCGAGCGAGACCCCGGCCTCACGGGCGACGTCGTGCAGGGTCGGGGCCGCGCCCCGCGAATGCCGCGGCTGACGCACGCGGGAAGGGCTTTCCTGCTGACTCATGCCCTGAGCATACTGCGCGGTGAGGGCGATGCCGGGGAGGGTCCGGCGACCGGGCTGCGGGGGCGCATGGCTCAGAGGGAGAGGTAGGCGCGCAGCGTCGCCGCCTCGCCACGCAGCAGCGTCGGATCATCGCCGGGTACGAACTCGAGCAGCGCATCGCGGGGCGGAGTCGTCGCGGACAGCGCCTCCGCGAAGAAGCGGGTCCACAGGGCATCCCTCGCTCGCAGCGGAAGCCTCTCGTGATCCGGCCACCACGAGAACACGTGCGCGGCGCTGACCCGGTCGGCGATCGCGCGGTACTCGTCGAGCACCGCATCGACCGTGGCACCGACCGTCGGCTGCCAGTACGAGCTGAGCGTCGGCCGAGCCACCTCGTCGAGCACCCGCAGCGTCGTCGGGGCGGTGTCGGCGAGCGTCCCGGAGTGGAACTCGAGCGCGAGCGAGATTCCCCGGGCGGCGGCCTCATCGACAGCATCCTGCAATCGGGCGATCGTCGACGCCCAGTCCTGCGGCGACGCCTCGTCGGACCCGATCGGCCCTGCCCAGACGCGCACGCGATCGACACCGAGCGCCTCGGCGGTGTCGAGCACGGGGGTGATCGGCTCATCGGTACCGGCACGGAAGTACGAGCCGTAGGAGCACGCGACGAGCCCGGCATCCGTCGTGAGCGTCGCGACCCTCGCGGCCTTCTCGACGTCGCCGGGCAGCACGTGCGAATCGGCTCCCCACTCGATGACCTCGAGTCGGGCGTCGGCAGCGAGGTCGACCACCTGTTCGGCGCTCAGCGACCGGAAGGTCACCGAGCAGAGTCCTGGGCGGATCTTCGTCATGACGTCATCCTCTCAATCGTTCGGCGGGGTGTCTCGGGGCTTGCGCCGTGCGCGACCGCCGCGTACAGGTGGGCGGTTCCCGGGTGGGGATCCGGTCTTCGGCGGCGTCCGGACCGGTCCGGTCTTGTCCGGTCCGGTCCGGTCCCGTCGGACGAGAAGACCGCCGTGCCCCGTCCCATCTGCAGGACCCGGGCACGGATGCAGGACAGAAACGGTGTCACGGCCCTGCATCCGTGCTCGGGTCCTGCACGTGCTCCGGCGAACGGTCCGGTCCGGTCCGGTCTTTTCCGGTCCGGTCTTTTCCGGTCCGGTCCCGTCGGACGAGAAGACCGCCGCACCCCGTCCCGTCTGCAGGACCCAGGCACGGATGCAGGACGGAAACGGTGTCACGGCCCTGCATCCGTGCTCGGGTCCTGCAGACGGTGGAAGCGTGGCCCACTCGCGGACGTTCGCGGCCGGTGCCCGACCGGATCCCGGTGCCCGACCGGACCCCGACCCCGACCGGATCCCGGCGGACGTCAGCGCAGATGCGGCGAGATCGCGGTGCCGAAGGTCTCGGCCGTACGGCGGACGACGTGCTCGGGAGCGTCCGCCCAGATGTCGGCGTTGAAGATCTCGACCTCGATGTCACGGTCGTATCCGGTGTCGATCACGGCCCGCGTGAGCGAGCCGAAGTCGATCACGCCGTCACCCGTGTAGTGCCGCGACAGCAGCACATCGGCGGCGAGCGGGGTCTTCCAGTCGCACACCTGGTACGTCGCGATGCGCCCCTCGCGGCCGGCGCGCGTGATCTGCTCGAGCACCTGCGGATCCCACCAGATGTGGAACGTGTCCACCGCCGCGCCCACGACGTCGGCATCGAAATCGGCCGCGATGTCGAGCGCCTGCCCGAGCGTCGAGACGACCGCGCGGTCGGAGGCGTACATCGGATGCAGGGGCTCGATCGCCAGCGTCACGCCCGCCGCCTTCGCGTCGGACGCGAGCACGCCGATCGCGTCGCGCACACGCTCGCGCGCGCCGATCAGATCGCGCGATCCCACCGGGATGCCGCCGGCCACGAGCACGAGCACGGCCGTCGATCCGTCGGCGCCCGCGGCGGCGAGGGTCGCGGTCTCCTCGATCGCTCGGCGGTTGTCGTCGAGCGCAGCGATGCGATCCGGCCCCTCCGGAAGGGTGAAGAAACCACCGCGGCAGTGGGTCGTGAAGCGCAGCCCCGAATCGGCGAGCATCTGCGCAGCGACGTCGAGCCCGACCTCGTTCACGGGCTCGCGCCACAGGCCGATCGCCTGGATGCCGGCATCCGCCGTCACCCGCAGCGCCGTCGCGAGGTCTGCGTGCTTGATCGTGGCCTGGTTGATCGACAGGCGCGGGTCGACGGTCACAGGTCCACTCCGTTCAGGCGCAGCATCCCGTGCCAGCGCTCGCGAGCGAGTTCGGGATTCTCGAGGGCGAGCGACGCGTTCGCCAGCTCGACGATGCGGCTGAGGTGCGGAAGGCTGCGCGCCGAGTGCAGTCCGCCGACCATCTGGAACGCGGGCTGGTGCCCGTTGAGCCAGGCGAGGAAGGCGACACCGGTCTTGTAATAGAAGGTCGGCGCGGCGAACACCTGGCGGCTGAGCTCTTCGGTCGGGCCGAGGATCTCGAGGTAGAGCTCGGGGTCCCCGGCATCGAGCGCCTGGATCGCCGCGGAGGCGACCGGAGTGATGGCCGCGAACGCGCCGAGCAGCGCGTCGGAGTGCCCGTCACCCTGCCCCACGGTGTCTCCGCCGATGAGGCCGACGTAGTTGAAGTCGTCGCCGGTGAACATGCGCACACCCTGCGGCAGTCGCTCGCGCACCGAGATCTCCGACTCGGCGTTCAGGAGGCTCATCTTCACGCCGGCGACCTTGTCGGGGTTCTCGGCGATCACGTCGAGCAGCACAGCGGATGCCGTCTGCCAGTCGTCCGCGCCGAAGTACCCGGCGAGCTCGGGGTCGAAAGCCGTGCCGAGCCAGTGCAGCACGACCGGGACGGTGGCCGCCGAGAGCACCTCGCGATAGACGCGACGGTAGTCGTCGGCGTTCTCAGCGACACGGGCGAGGTGGCGAGAGGCCATGAGCACCGGGCCCGCCCCCTGCTCCTCGGTGAAGTGCAGCTGCTCCTTGTAGGCGTCGATCACCTGGTCGAGCGAGATGTGCGACTCGGCGACGTGATCGGTGTTGACGCCGACCACGACCGAGCCGCCCTCCTCGCGGGCGACCTCGGCGCTGCGCGCGATGAGCTCGCGCGTCGCCGCGGCATCCAGCCCCATGTTCCGCTGAGCGGTGTCCATGGCGTCGGCGACGCCCAGACCCCACGAGTACACGTTGCGGCGGAACGCCAGAGTCGAGTCCCAGTCGATGTCGGCGGGCTGCCCCGGGGTGTTGTCGGCGTGCACCTTCGGCACGACGTGGGCTGCGGCGTACGCGACGCGGCTCTGCAGCGGAGAGGCCGGACGCGTGTACCCGCCGCCCTCGCGCAGTTCGGCATCCGTCACCGCGCCCGCGGCGTCGAGAAGTCGGAGAGTGGTCATGCTCAGCCCAGCGTCAGCGGGGTGAGCGCGACCTTGCGGCCTTCGGCGCTGGAGGTCAGCCCCGCCTCGGCGAACTGCACGCCGCGGGCGCCCGAGAGCAGGTCGAAGGGGTACTTCGTGCCCTCGACGAACGAGACCAGGTACTCCTCCCACTGCTGACGGAAGCCGTTGAGGAAGACGTCGTTGGTCGGGACGTTCTGCCAGTCGGCGTCGTAGTCGTGGCTGTCTTCGAGGTCGGGGTTCCAGACCGGCTTCGGAGTCGCGTTGCGGGGCTGGATCTTCGCGCCGAAGAGTCCGACGACCGCGGATCCGTGGGTGCCGTCGACCTGGAACTCGACGAGCTCGTCGCGGTTGACGCGCACCGTCCAGCTGGAGTTGATCTCGGCGACGATGCCGCCCTCGATCTCGAAGATGCCGTACGCGGCATCTTCGGCGGTGGCGGTGTAGTGCTCGCCGTTCTCGTCCCAGCGGTCCGCGATGTGCACGGCGGCCTGCGCGTAGACGCTCTTGACCTCGCCGAACAGGTTCTCGAGCACGTAGTTCCAGTGCGGGAACATGTCGACGATGATGCCGCCGCCGTCTTCGGTGCGGTAGTTCCAGCTGGGGCGCTGCGCGGGCTGCCAGTCGCCCTCGAAGACCCAGTAGCCGAACTCGCCGCGCACCGAGAGGATGCGGCCGAAGAAACCGGAGTCGATGAGGCGCTTGAGCTTCTGCAGGCCCGGCAGGTAGAGCTTGTCGTGCACGACGCCGGTCTTGACGCCGGCCTCGTCCGCGAGACGCGCGAGCTCGAGGGCCTCGTCGAGCGACTCGGCGGTCGGCTTCTCGGTGTAGATCGCCTTGCCGGCCGCGATCGCCTTGCGAAGGGCCGAGGCGCGGGCCTTGGTCACGAGGAAATCGGCGTAGATCTCCCACTTCGGGTCGGCGAGCGCTGCGTCGAGGTCGGTCGTGTAGTCATCGATGCCGTGCTTCGCGGCGAGCTCGGCGAGCTTGGCCTCGTTGCGGCCGACAAGCAGCGGCTTGACCGTGATGCGGGATCCGTCGGGCAGCTCGATGCCGCCCTGGTCGCGGATCGCGAGGATCGACCGCACGAGGTGCTGCCGGTAGCCCATGCGCCCGGAGACGCCGTTCATGATGATCCCGATCTCGCGGGGTGTCGCCTGTGACATTGCTGGTCCGTTCTGTGGGAAGCCGGTGCGCCGGTCGCCCGATGTGGGTAAGCGCTTTCCGTCAGCATGCCACGACTCCGTCGGGCGCGCAAGCGGCGGGTGGAAACCGCTATCCGGGTTCGCGGGGCGGTGGCGCGGCCGCCCCTGCCGCGTGAGTGGTCACCAACACATCTGAAGGGCGCGATTCACGTGCGTTTCTGGCCACGCACCGTAGGGGGCGCCCAGCGCGGGCGGGCGGGGCGCGGGGGCGGGCCGGCGCGGCTCAGCGCGTGCTGGAGCGTTCGACCAGAAGCGTCGGCACGACGACAGCGGATGCCGCACCGTCCGCGGCGCCCTCGATGTCGGCGACGAGCAGGTCGACGGCACGGTGCGCCAAGGCGGCGAAGTCCTGACGGATCGTCGTCAGCGGTGGGCGGTAGTTGGCGGCATCCGGCACGTCGTCGAAGCCGATGACGCTGACGTCCTCGGGAACCCGCCGCCCCGACTCGGCGAGCGCACGGAGGAGCCCGAGCGCCATCTGGTCGTTGGCGCAGAAGACGGCGGATGCTGCTCGCAGCGCCTCGCCCGCGGCGAACCCTGCCTCGGCGGTCCAGTCGCCGCGGACGACCTCGGTCGCCTCGACCCCGACCTCCGCGAGCGCCTTCCGCCATCCGCGCTCGCGCTCGGCGGCCGCGAACGAGTCGGCAGGCCCGGCGAGGTGGTGCACCGTCTCGTGTCCGAGGCCCAGCAGGTGAGCGGTCGCCGCAGCGGCGCCTCCGACATGGTCGCTGTGCACGACCGCGAGATCCGCAGACCCCGGGGCGTCGACGACCACGAGGCGCAGTCCCGGCGGCCGATCGGCTGCGGGTACCAGCGCCGACGCCTCGTTCAGCACGATCGCGCCGTCGACCTCCTGCTCGGCCAGGCGCTCGAAGGCGTCGGCCACGCTGTCGCCCGCGGTGACGAGGGTGAGGGCGTAGCCGCGTTCAGCCGCGGCCTCGGCGGTGGCCTGCAGCATCCGCGAGTTGCCGACCGTCGCGAGAGTGGTGACGACGAGTCCGATGGTCTGCGAGCGTCCGGTGCGCAGAGCGCGCGCTGCGCGGTGGGGGCGGTAGCCGAGCTCGGCCATCGCGGCTTCGACGCGCCGGCGGGTCGCGGGGTCGACGCGAGGGCTGGCGTTGACGACGCGCGACACGGTCTGACCCGAGACGCCGGCGCGGGAGGCGACCATCGCCATCGAGACACGACCGGACGGGGCCTGGCGGCGGCGCGGGCGCGCGGCGCCGCGACGCAGATCATCGTCGCGCAGCAGCTCGTCGTCCACGGGCAACCTCTCTACGCGCTCACAACTCCGGAATGTTGACGTTACCACGGCGCTGTGCGTACCATGTTTACGTGAACACGCCCGAATCTCCTGAGTTGCGAACCGAGACCCTCTCCGCCGGCATCGTCAAGCGCGCGACGACGCTCGCCGACGGCCGCGAACTGATCTACTTCGACGATCCCGACACGACGCTCGGCGCCGACCGCGCCGTCGACAGCCGCACGCTCGACGCCCGCGGCGAGACCGCCACGATGCGCCTCGATGTACTCACCGGCGACTGGATCACGGTCGCCGCCAACCGGCAGAACCGCGTGATGATGCCGAGCGCCGACGCCGATCCTCTCGCTCCGCAGTCGCCGACCAACCCCTCGGAGGTGCCGTCGCTCTACGACGTCGCCGTGTTCGAGAACCGCTCGCCCGCCTTCGGCCCCGCCCTCGCCGAGGCGACCGGCACCGCTCCTGAGGCGAGCAACCCTCCCCGCGGGCTCGACGATCTCGCCGCCCTCGGACTCGGCCGCACCCGCACCTCGGTCGGACGCTGCGAGGTCGTGTGCTTCAGCCCCGAGCACACCGGCTCGTTCGGCACCCAGTCGGTGACGCGCGCCCGCACGGTGATCGAGGCCTGGGCCGACCGCACCGCCGCCCTGTCGAAGCTGCCGGGCATCCAGCAGATCTTCCCGTTCGAGAACCGCGGCGAGGCCATCGGCGTCACGCTCCCCCACCCCCACGGCCAGATCTACGCCTACCCCTACGTGACGCCGCGCACCACGCGCCTGCTCGACTCGATCGACCGCACCGCGCCCGACCTGTTCCAGCACATCCTCGAGTCCGAGCAGGCATCCGAGAGGGTCGTCTTCCGCGGCGAGCACTGGACGGCATTCGTGCCCTTCGCCGCCCGCTGGCCGCTGGAGGTGCACCTCATGCCGCACCGCCACGTTCCGGACTTCGCCGAGACGACGGATGCCGAACGCGACGAGCTCGCGCCCCTCTATCTGCGACTGCTCCGCGGTGTCGACGCGCTCTACGACACCCCGACGCCCTACATCGCCGCCTGGCACCAGGCCCCGGTGAACGTCGGCCGAGACAGCGTGCGCCTGCACCTGCAGCTGACCAGCCCCCGCCGGGCGGCCGACAAGCTCAAGTTCCTCGCGGGATCCGAGGCCGCGATGTGGGCCTGGGCCGCCGAGGTCACCCCCGAGCAGGGTGCGGCCCGCATCCGCGAGGCCATCGCGAAGGCCGACGCCGCACACACCGCATCCGCAGACCAGAACGCAGACGAGGCATCCGCATGACCACCACCCAGGACGCCGCGCGCGCACTCTTCACCGACCTCACCGGTCGCACCCCCGAAGGCGTCTGGTCGGCGCCGGGGCGCGTGAACCTGATCGGCGAGCACACCGACTACAACGACGGATTCGTGCTGCCCTTCGCCATCCCGCATCGCACGGTCGCCGCCGTGGGAATCCGTGACGACCGCCGCATCCGCGTCGCCTCGACCTTCGCCGACGAGCCGGTCGAGGTCTCCCTCGACGACCTCGACGAGCTGTTCCCGACCCCGACCGGCACCGCGCCGCGCGTGCCCGAGTGGGCCGCCTACCCCCTCGGCGTCGCGTGGGCGCTGCGCCAGGCCGACGGTGTCGCTCCGTCCGCGGCCACCGGTTCAGGGCTCGACATCGCCATCGCGTCCGACGTGCCCGTGGGCGCGGGGCTCTCGTCGTCGGCGGCGATCGAGGGTGCCACGGCATCCGCGCTCAACGACCTCTGGGCCGCCGGGCTCGACCGCGTCGCCCTCGCCCGCGTCGGTCGGAAGGCCGAGAACGAGGCGGTCGGCGCCCCGACCGGCATCATGGACCAGATGGCGTCGATGCTCGGTGAGCCGGATGCCGCGATCTTCCTCGACTGCCGCTCGCTCGATGCGAACCTCGTGCGGGTCGGCATCGCCGAGGCCGGCCTCGCCATCCTCGTGATGGACACCCGGGTCAAGCACGCGCACTCCACGGGCGGATACGGCGAGCGCCGTGCGGCCTGCGAGCGCGGTGCCGCCATCATGGGCGTACCGAGCCTGCGCGACGTCTCGGTCGACGACCTGCCCCGCGCCGAGGAGCTCATGGACGACGTGACGTTCCGCCGCGTGCGGCACGTCGTCACCGAGAACCAGCGCGTGCTCGACACCGTGGTGGTGCTGCGCGAAGACGGTGCCCGTGCGATCGGCGACCTGCTCGTGGCCTCGCACGCCTCGATGCGCGACGACTTCGAGATCTCGGTCCCCGAGCTCGACACGGCGGTCGAGACGGCCCTCGCGGCCGGCGCACTCGGTGCTCGCATGACCGGCGGAGGCTTCGGCGGTGCGGCGATCGCGCTGGTCGAGCAGGACTCGGTGCAGCAGGTGACGGATGCCGTGTCGGCGGCGTTCGCCTCATCCGGTTTCACCTCCCCCGTGATCTTCACCGTCACGCCGTCGGCCGGAGCGCATCGCGACGCGTGACCGCTGCCCGCTCGACCACGTCGTGAACGAGCGGCCTCAGAGTCCGCCGATCGCGACCTGAGATACTGAACACTTCCCCACCCTGAGGAGCACAATGTCCTGGATCGTGACCGGCGGCGCCGGCTACATCGGCTCGCACGTCGTTCGCGCACTGGCGGATGCCGGGCTCACGCCCGTCGTCCTCGACGACCTCTCGAGCGGCGTCGCATCGTTCGTGCCCGAAGGCGTGGCTTTCGTGCAGGGCAGCATCCTCGACCGTGAACTGGTCGAGAAGGCGCTGCGCGATCACGACGCCGAGGGTGTCATCCACGTCGCCGGATACAAGTACGCCGGCGTCTCGGTGCAGCGCCCGCTGCACACCTACGCGCAGAACGTCGAGGGCACTCGGGTGATCCTCGAGGCGATGGATGCCGCGGGCGTCACCAACATCGTGTTCTCGTCGTCGGCGGCCGTGTTCGGCACTCCCGATGTGGCGCTCGTCGTCGAGGAGACCGCCAAGAAGCCGGCGAGCCCCTACGGCGAGTCCAAGCTCATCGGCGAGTGGCTGCTCCGTGACCAGGCGATCGCGACCGCCGACTCCGACAAGCCGCTGCGTCACACCTCGCTGCGCTACTTCAACGTGGTCGGCTCGGCCGACCCGTCGGTCTATGACGTGAGCCCGCACAACCTCTTCCCGATCGTGTTCGAGAAGCTCATCGCCGGCGAGACCCCCCGCATCAACGGCGACGACTACGACACCGAGGACGGCACCAACGTGCGCGACTACGTGCACGTCGGCGACATCGCCGCCGCCCACGTCGCGGCAGCGAAGCGTCTCGCCGGTGGCGAGCCGATCGAGGCCGCGTACAACCTCGGCTCGGGCGACGGCCTCAGCGTGAAGCAGATCATGGACGCGGTCGCACGCGTCACGGGCATCGACTTCACCCCTGAGATCGGCCCTCGGCGTCCGGGAGACCCCGACCGCATCGTCGCGACCGGCGAGCTCGCCGCGCGTGACCTCGACTGGAAGATGCGATACACGGTCGACGAGATGGTGCGCACGGGCTGGGAGGCCCGTCAGGCCGCGTCCTGACGTCGGTCAGAGATCGCGCGTGCGGATCGGGTAGAGCCAGAAGCACAGCCACGCGAAGGCGGCGAAGACGAGCGGGACCACCGCGACCATGACGCGGATCCCGCCATCGACGGCCTCCGGCTGCGCATCGCCGAGCGAGGCGTCGAAGCCGGATGCCGTGAGCACCACCGCCGCCACGACGGCCTGCAGCACGACCGAGCCGCGTACGACGAAGCCGTTCACCCCGAAATACGCGCCCTCGCGTCGATGACCGGTGCGCGTGGCGTCCTCGTCGATGATCTGGGCGAGCACGACCTCGAGCAGCTGCAGCAGACCGCCGACGCCGACGCCCACCGCGACGCCGATGAGCGCCGCGGCGAGCACGGTCGACGGCAGCAGGTAGCCGAGCACGGAGATCCCGAACACGGCGACGCTCCACAGCAGCGCGGCGCGGGGTGAGGTGCGGCGCACGATCGCGCTCCACAGCACGATCGACGGGATGGCTGTGACGAAGATCGCCCCCAGCAGCAGGCTCGCCTCTCCCTCGGCGGCGCCCAGCGAGTAGCGCACGTAGAACGGCAGCGCCGCGAGGATGACGGCGATCGAGGTCTGGATGAACAGCGAGCCGAGCACGTAGGGCACGAACGCCCGGTTCGCGAACGTGTACTTCAGCTGGTCGCCCCAGCGCATCGCCTCGGATGCGGCCTCGGGCACTCGACGCTCGATCATGCCGCCGAAGAACGACCAGACGAGCAGCACGAGGCAGACGGCCGAGAGCACGAGGGCCATTCCCGGCCAGCCGATCGAGTCGTACAGCGCAGGGGCACCCGCGGTGCCGAGCACCATGCCGAGGATCGCGAAGATCTGCCGGGGCACGTTGCCGCGCGCCCGCTCATCGGTGGTGCGGAAGATCTCGGGGAACAGCGCCGAGATGTTCAGCACGACCACGACGAAGGCGATGTCGTACACCGCCACCACGATCAGGAACCAGACGATCAGCCCGGCGGTCGGCAGCTCCGGCGGCATCCACACCAGCGCGAAGGCGACCACGAGCGGCACGATGCCGAGACCGATCCATGGGATGCGGCGGCCCCACGGCGTGCGGATGCGGTCGGACAGCGCCCCGACGACCGGGTTGAGCACCGCGTTCAGCACGCCGTGCGCGATCATCGCCGCGGCCACCCATGCTGGCGCGACTCCGAGGTGGCTGACGTAGAAGTAGACGACGAACGCCGAGAACGTCTGCGCCATGAGCTGGGTCGGGAACCCCGATGCTCCGAACGCGATGGCCTGAGCCCTCGTGGGGGCGGCGTCGAGTCGTCGGTCGCGCAGCCGCGTCGTCAGCGAGGTCATGCGCGTCGGCTCCGCTGCAGATCGCGCAGATCTCGCCATCCGAGCCGCACCAGTCCCTCGTCGGCGAACACCTGCAGCACCTCGGGGTCGGAGAGCAGGCGAAGCTCGTGCCCGCGTTTGGCCGCACCGAAGTCGACGGCCGCGCGCAGCTCGTCGTCGTCGACCATCGGATGCAGGTAGATCTCGGTCACTCCGGCCGGAACCGCGCGCAGCAGCGCGATGAACCCGTCGCGCACCTGTTCGTACGACTCGTCCGGAGCCTCTTCGAACGGGTGGCTCCACAGCCGATCGATGATCTCGACGCCGAGCGCGTCGGCGGCGGCCGAGGCCTCGGCGAGCTTCGCCTGCAGGGCGGCGTCGTCGCCGGTCCCGTCCATGCTGCGCGGCAGCCGGAACGGCAGGCCGTTGCGGGCGGCGAGCTCGAACACCGGGCCGAGGAAGTCCCGCCCGGTCAGCAGACCGTAGACAGACCCCATGTGGTTGTCGAGATGCGTCACGTCGACCCCGGCATCCAGCGCCGTCTGCAGCTGTGCGGCGATCTCGGCGGTGACGTCGTCGACCGACGCGAGCTCTTCGATCGCGAGAACGCCGGCGGGAAAGTACCCCGCGTCGTCGACGAGGGTGGTGTCGGTGCCGGTCAGGGGCCGCCAGCGGTAGTCGGTCCACTCGCTCGTGAGCACGAGGTGCACGCCGACGTCGAGGTCGGCGCGCGAGGCCGCGAAAGCGAGCGCCTCGGGTGCCCACGCGCACGGCACCATGAGCGTCGTCGAGTCGATGTGCCCCGCATCGAGCAGCTGCATGATCGCCGTGTTGGCCGCGTGGCACATGCCGAAGTCGTCGGCGTTGATGATCACGCCCCTGGCTCCCGGCGCAAGGCCGAGGCGATCCGCGAGGTCCGAGGTCATCGCCGACTCCTGTCCGATGCGGGAAGCAACCGCGAGAACACGGTCGCGCGAAGAGCGGATGCCGCCTCACCGACTGCGCCGACCAGCGGCGCCTCCGGGCCGAACGACGAGACGAGGAGGGTGAGCGGGAGCTGCGGGGCGAGCTCTTCGGCGAAGGCGACCGCTGCTCGGGCCAGCGCCGGGTGGGCGGCCGTGCCGCTGAGGAGGAACGCCTCGGGGTCGAGCACGAGCGCGATGCTGCCCGCGATCAGGGTGAGCCTGCGTCCCATCTCGGCGGCCATGGCGAGTGCGGCCGGATCGCCGGCGGAGGCAGCGTCGAGATGCTGGTCGATCGTCTCGTCCGGGTCACGCCCGTTCGCCAGGGCGAGGTCGCGCACGACGGCGTCACCGAGCACGGGAGCGCCGATCGGCAGCGGACTCTGCGGCAGATACATGACCTCGCCGGCCACGCCCGAGAAGCCCCGGTGCAGGGAGCCGTCGATCACGATGCCGGCGCCGAGTCCGTCGTCGAGGAGCAGCAGCGCGAAGCTGCTGAGCGCCGCGCCGGCGCCCTCGGAGAGCTCGGCGAGCGCCGCGAGATTGACGTCGTTCTCGACCCGCACCGGGCAGCCGAGGCGCGTCGACAGGGCGTTCTTGAATGCGCCGCCGTCGGGACCCTGATCATCTCGGATGCCCCCGTCGGCGGTGACGATGCCCGGGATGCCGACGACCGCGAGCAGCAGCGGACCGGCCACGGCCCTCTGACAGGCGTCGATGAGCCCGGCGATGTGCTGCACGCGGTCCCCGCGCACGGGGAAGGCGGCGTGGCTCTCGGCCCGCACGGCTCCGGTCGGGTCGACCAACGCGACGTGGGCGGCGTGGGCGTCGACGTGCACTGCGGCAGCGAGTCCGAGATGTGGATGCAGCGAGACGCGCCCTGCTGCCGGTCCCCGCGTGTCACGGTCGACGCCCGCAGCGGCGACCGCCGACGATGATTCGAGCATCCGCAGCACCTGCGTCACCGCAGTGCGAGAGAGACCGGTCTCGGCGACCAGTTCGGCGCGGGTGAGCGGGCCTCGGCGCGCGAGCGTCTCGAGGATCGCGCGGCCGTTGAGTGTTCGGAGCAGGGTCTGGGGCCCCGCAAGTGGTCGTGCCAAGTTGATCCCCCCGGATTCGACGTCCGCCCCAGCTTGACACATCGCGTCATACGTGTCGAGAGATCCGGACCCTGATCCGCGTCATGATCCACGGCCGTGCGCGTCTTGCTTCAGGGAGCCACCGCGGCCCCGTACGACCACAGGGAGGAGGCATCCGATGCGACCGACCATCCCGCACCGGCTCGACCGACGTCCGTCGTCGCGCATCGACACTCCGACCCCGGCCGTGTACCCCTATGAGGTGACGGCCCTGCTGGAGCGCGGGTGGTGGGTGCTGCACGTCGCCGACCTCGACGTGCGCGGCGTCGCCGCGACGCTCGCCGAGGTCAGATCGGCCGCAGAGCTGCTGCTCGCGCGAGCGCTCGATGCCCCCGTCGGCAGTGTGCCGATGACGATCTCGGTGGTGCGGTTCACGCGAGGGTCGCTCATCCGCTCGCGCTGGTAGCCCGAGACCCGCCGTCAGTCCAGCGCGGACATCACATGCTTGATGCGCGTGTAGTCGTCGAAGCCGTACTGCGAGAGGTCTTTGCCGTAGCCCGAGTGCTTGAAACCGCCGTGAGGCATGTCGGAGACGAACGGGATGTGGGTGTTGATCCACACGCAGCCGAAGTCGAGGTCGCGCGAGAAGCGCATCGCGCGGGCATGATCGGTGGTCCACACCGAGGATGCGAGGGCGTAGGGCACGTCGTTCGCCATCTCGAGCGCCTGCTCCTCGGTCTCGAACGACTGCACGGTCAGCACCGGGCCGAAGATCTCGCCCTGCACGGCCTCGTCGTCCTGATGCAGACCCGACACGATGGTCGCCTCGAAGAAGTAGCCCTTCTCACCCTGACGCGCACCGCCGGTCTCGATCGTGGCGTGTGCAGGCAGGCGGTCGACGAAGCCCTGCACCTGAGCGAGCTGGGCAGCGCTGCTGAGGGGACCGTAGAGCACGCCCTCCTCGTGCGGGGCGCCCGTGCGGGCATCCGTCTTCGCCTTCTCGACGAGCGCGGCGACGAACTCGTCGTGCACAGACGAGTGCACGAGCACGCGGGTGGCCGCGGTGCAGTCCTGTCCGGCGTTGAAGAACGCGCCGGTGACGATGCCGGATGCCGCCTTGTCGAGGTTCGCATCGGGGAAGACGATCGCGGGCGCCTTGCCGCCGAGCTCGAGGTGCACCCGTTTGACGTCGTTCGCCGCCGATCGTGCGACGGCCATCCCGGCGCGCACGGATCCGGTGATGGCGACCATCTGCGGCGTCGGATGCTCGACCAGTGCCACGCCGGTGTCGCGGTCGCCGAGCACGACGTTGAGCGTGCCGGCGGGCGTGTGCAGCGCGACGATCTCGGCGAGCAGCAGGGTGGTCAGGGGCGTCGACTCGGCGGGCTTCAGCACCACCGTGTTGCCTGCGGCGAGCGCCGGGGCGATCTTCCACACGGCCATGTTCAGCGGATAGTTCCAGGGGGTGACCTGCCCGATCACGCCGATCGGCTCGCGGCGCACGAACGAGGTGTGGCCGGCGAGGTACTCCCCCGCCGCGCGTCCTTCGAGACTGCGGGCGGCTCCGGCGAAGAAGCGCAGCTGGTCGATCGACTGCAGGATCTCGTCGGTTACGAGGCTGGCACGCGGCTTGCCGGTGTCCTTCGACTCGAGGTCGGCGAACTCCTCGGCGCGGGTCTGCATCTCATCGGCGATGCGGAACAGCGCGAGCTGGCGATCGGCGGGAGTGGTGTCGCGCCAGATCGGGAACGCGGCGGATGCGGCGGCGTAAGCGGCGTCCACGTCGGAGGCGTCCGAGACCGGCAGCTCGCCGTAGGCCTCCTCGGTCACCGGGTCGATCAGCGGCATCCGCTTCTGTCCGCTCACGGGAACGTACTGCCCGCCGATGAAGTTCTGTAGGAGTTCTGTGGCCATGCTCGCCATGCTAGCGATCGGATCACGAATACAGAAGAGTGAAGTGATCTTAACGATGGAATCAGTTGCCAGGGAGCGCCGATCCTGTCAATATCGACACATGAGCACCACGCCGAAGCAGCCCGTGTTGGACGACATCTCGAAGCGGATCGTTGAGTTGCTGCAGGAGGACGGTCGACGGCCCTATGCCGAGATCGGCCGAGAGGTGGGGCTCAGCGAGGCGGCGGCGCGTCAGCGCGTGCAGCGGATGACCGAGGCGGGCATCATCCAGATCGTCGCGGTGACCGACCCGATGCAGCTCGGCTTCAACCGCATGTCGATGATCGGCATCCGCGTCACGGGCGACCCGCGGCTGATCGCGGAGGAGCTGACGAAGATCACCGAGCTCGCGTACGTCGTCGTCACGCTCGGCACGTTCGACATCCTCGTCGAGGCGGTGTGCGAGAGCGACAGCCACCTGCTCGATCTGATCGCGACCCGCATCCGTACGATTCCCGGTATCACGCACACGGAGAGCCTGCTCTACGCAGGGCTCTACAAAGACCTCTACAACTGGGGCACGCGCTGAGGCGCGGGTCCGGAACCAGGAGAACACCATGGGAACCACGGTCTTCGAACGTCGCCGCCCCGCGGATGCCGTGATCGATGCCTCGCTGCGCGACACCGCGTTCAGCGTGTTCTGGCTCGATGATGTCGAGCGCGTCTCGCACCCCGCGCTCACCGACCGCATCACCGCCGACCTCGCCATCGTCGGCGGGGGCTATGCCGGCCTCTGGACCGCCGTGCGTGCGAAGGAGCGCGACCCTGAGCGCCGAGTCGTGCTGCTCGAGGCGTCGCGCATCGCGTGGGCGGCGTCGGGCCGCAACGGAGGGTTCTGCGAGGCGAGCCTCACGCACGGACACGAGAACGGCCTCACGCGCTGGCCCGACGAGATCGACCGCCTGGAAGAGCTGGGGATCGAGAACCTCGACGGCATCGAAGAGACCGTGAAGCGGTACGGCATGGATGTCGACTTCGAGCGCACCGGCCAGCTGGCCGTCGCCGTCGAGCCGCACCAGGTCGAGTGGCTGCGCGAGGAGGAGGGATTCCTCGACCGCGAGGCCGTGCAGGCCGAGGTGCATTCCGACACGTTCCTCGCCGGCGCCTGGGAGCGCGATGCCTGTGCGCTCGTGCACCCCGCCAAGCTCGGTCTCGAGCTGGCGCGCGTCGCGGTCGAACTCGGGGTCGAGATCTACGAGCAGTCGCTCGTGCGCGAGGTCATCGGCGACGGATCGAGCGCGATCACGCTCGTCACACGTGACGGCGGGCAGGTGCGAGCGGATGCCGTGGCTCTCGCCACGAACGTCTTCCCCTCGCTGCTCAAGCGCAACCGCCTGATGACGGTTCCCGTCTACGACTACGTGCTCATGACCGAGCCGCTGACCGACGAGCAGCTGGCGTCGATCGGATGGTCGAACCGCCAGGGCCTGGCCGACAGCGCCAACCAGTTCCACTACTACCGCCTCACCGCCGACAACCGCATCCTGTTCGGCGGATACGACGCGGTCTACCATTTCGGCGGCAAGGTGCGACCCGAGTACGAGGATCGCGCCGAGAGCCACCGCAAGCTCGCCTCGCACTTCTTCACGACATTCCCCCAGCTCGAGGGGCTGCGCTTCACGCACCGGTGGGCGGGGGCGATCGACTCGTCGAGTCGCTTCTGCGCGTTCTTCGGCACCGCCCGCAAGGGACGCGTGACCTACGCGACCGGGTTCACCGGGCTCGGCGTCGGCGCCGCGCGCTTCGCCGCCGACGTGATGCTCGACAAGCTCTCGGGCGAGCCGACCGAGCGCACCGAGCTCGCGATGGTGCGCGAGAAGCCGATCCCGTTCCCGCCCGAGCCCGTCGCCTCGATCGGCGTCAACCTCGTGCGAGCCGCGATGAACCGGGCCGATCACAACGAGGGCAAGCGCAACCTGTTCCTCAAGACGCTGGATGCCGTCGGCATGGGCTTCGACTCGTGAGCGAGCTCGCGCCCGGAACCGGAGTCGATGCGGTGGCACTGCCGCTCGTGCACGAACCGCTGCCGGCCGACGACGTGCTCCTCGGACAGCCGACGACCGCCACGCATGCGTTGGCGATGCTCGGCGAGGTCGAGGTCGGTATCTGGGAGATGACGCCGGGCACGGCATCCGACACCGAGGTCGACGAGGTGTTCGTCGTGCTCTCAGGTCACGCCCGGATCGAGTTCGTCGAGCCGGCGCTGCCCGCGATCGAGGTCGACGCCGGGTCGGTCGTGCGCCTGGGCGCGGGCCAGCGAACCGTGTGGACGGTCACCGAGACGCTGCGCAAGATCTACATCGCCTGAGGAGTGACGGGGTCGCGCGAGCGCTTCCCCTCAGGCGCTCGCTGGCGCTGTCGACCTCGCTGCGGCGACCGGCTTCTCATCGGCGCCCTTGATCACCCAGTAGACGACGGCGACCGCGAGGATGCCGATCACCGGGCTCAGGAACGCGGCCCAGGCCGTGCCGAGCGGGGCGAAGCCGACCGCGAAGACTGAGACGTCCCAGAGGCCGTGCAAGGCCATCGCCCAGATGAGCGACCCGGTCACCCGACGCACGATGTAGAAGCAGGTGCCCGACATGGCGGCGAGCACCACCTGTCCGAGCGTGGGGCCGACGGGGGCGCCCAGCGCGGCGTTGATGATGTGCATCCCACCGAAGAGCAGGGAGGTGAGCAGCCACACCCACACCTCGGAGAGGCGTGAGCGGAGAGCCGTCAGCAGGAGCCCTCGTGACATCAGCTCTTCGCAGAATCCGACGGCGAGGCCAAGCGCGAGCAGCGACAGCAGGAATGACGCGTCGAACTTCGACCAGTCGGTGTTGAACAGGTTCGCGACAGCGACGACGAGCATGATCGCGGGCACGAAGATCGGCCACTTGTGGTGCGAGCGCGAGCGTTCGAACAGCGCGGGCTTCCACCATCCCAGAAGCCACGTGGTGATGGCGAGCAGCACCGCCCCGACCGCGAGATCGAGCACAGCCCCGCGCCAGGTGAACTCGGCGGAGGTGCCGATCTCGGTGTACGCCACCCCGCTCAGTTTCGACACGACGAAGATGACCGCGACGTAGCCGACGTAGATCGCGAGGCCGATCCAGACCCGGGGGGTGATGCGCATGTGCTGGTGCCTTTCCATCGGCGAGCGAGTTCCGATCACCCAACATATCGGTGGTGAGGGAGGAGATGGTGACGTCGGAGGGGCCACCGTTCTGGTGCTCGCCACCATCAGCTACGGGCGGTCCGCATCGAGGACGATGCCGAGCCTGCGGGCGACATCATGTGACCGCCTCTCAGCGTCATCTGCTGTGCGCTCGAGGCGGGGTAGATCCTCCGGGCCGTGGTACCAGGTCGACCGGTCTCCAGGGGAGACGTATCGCTCTTCGTCAGTGAGCTGCGCGTCGGCGCGGGCCTTTCGGAGGTCGGCCTCGGCACGGTCCCGCTCGCCGAAGACCCGCGAAGCGAGCGCGAGGTCGCGTGCAGGCAGATCCGCCGGGGCACCAGCCGCCACACGGGGATGGATCAGCACGGATGGCATGGGCTTCGGGACGGGAGCGGCCGGTACCCGGCGCGAGGCGATGATCGCGGCGACGATCGCACCGAGGACGAACAGCAGCGCGACGGCGATGGCCGCGTCTCGAAATGGCAGTCGGAGCGACGCGAGCACCGCGACGGCCAGAGCCGCGAGCAGGAGACCGCCGGCGATCGGGACGAGACACCCCATCGCGTCCCTCCTGTCACGGGCGGCACGCGCTCGCCGATGGCTCTCGATGATCGCCGACGCGTCAGTTCCGCTGTCGGGCGGTACGAGGTGCAGCTGATCCGGGCGCGTCCGGATCGCCGCAGCATCGACGGCCGGCAGGCGGAAGCAATCCGGGCGGTCGGAGGAGATCGGCACCGATCCATCCTCTCGCGCGACGACCCTGCGGCGCGCCACGGTATGGAGCGTCGTGGGACTCAGCACGTTCCTCGTGCTGGGGACCTTGATAGCGGTGCTGGCTACGCCGCCTACTCTCGGCTAGCACCCGATCGACGAGGCTGAAGCCTGCCGACGACGAACACCCCGGCGCCGATGACGGCGAACATCTTCGGCGGAGCGAAGCATCTGCCTCCAGTGACGGGAGCGGTGGCCCGCAGCAATCGATCGTTTTCGGTCGGCACTCCGCGCCTCACCCTGGCAGGGTGATGTCGGAGGACAAAGGCATCGACAACACGGCCTTTCCCCGTAGCGTGAAACCCACGCCTCGCATATTCGGGCGCGGTGCCGGCTCGTGAGGAGAAGGTCGTGGTTGAGATTCAGCGTCAGGTTCTGCCGATCCCGGATGCGAAGCATGTGGGCCTCACGACATACGTCACGACGGATCCGGCGACGAAGTTCCCCCCGATCACGCCGCTGCGGCCCCCGGCTGGCGCACCGAATGTCCTTGTGATCCTGCTCGATGACGTGGGCTTCGGCGCGTCGAGTGCGTTCGGTGGGCCGTGCGCGACCCCGACGGCGGAGAGGCTCGCGGCCTCCGGCCTGAAGTACAACCGGTTCCACACCACTGCGCTGTGCTCGCCCACTCGGGCGGCGATGCTCTCCGGCCGGAACCATCACAGCGTCGGCATGGGAGCCATCACTGAGATGGCGACATCCGCCCCCGGCTATAACTCGCTTCGCCCGAACACGTGTGCACCGCTCGCCGAGATACTGCGCCTGAACGGATACTCCACCGCGCAGATCGGGAAGTGCCACGAAGTCCCCGTCTTCGAGTCCAGCCCGATCGGCCCGTTCGACCACTGGCCGCACCCCGGCGGCGGATTCGAGTACTTCTATGGGTTCATCGGTGGAGAGAACAACCAGTGGTATCCCGCGCTCTATGAAGGGACCGCGGCCGTCGAGCCATGGGGGACTCCGGAGGAGGGCTACCACCTGATGGCTGACCTGGCCGATCACACCATCAACTGGATGAAGCAGCAGAAGTCCATGGCCCCGGACAAGCCCTTCTTCACCTATCTGGCACCCGGCGCGACTCACGCTCCGCATCACGTCCCACAGGAGTGGGTCGAGAAGTACAAGGGAAAGTTCGATCAGGGCTGGGACGCTCTGCGCGAGGAGAGCTTCACGCGGCAGAAGGATCTCGGTGTCATCCCGGCTGATGCGGTGCTGACCGAGCGTCCCTCTGAGATCCCCACGTGGGACTCCCAACCAGAGGAGCTCAAGCCGGTCTTGGCGCGCGAGATGGAGGTCTACGCTGCATTCCTCGAGTACGCCGACCACCACGTGGGCCGGGTCATCGACGCTCTCGAAGACATGGGGATCCTCGAAGACACCCTGGTGTATTACATCATCGGTGACAATGGTGCTTCCGCCGAAGGCACGCTGCTAGGCACGACGAACGAGGTCATGGTCTCCGAAGCGCCCGACCTCGCGACCTCGGAGTGGCTCATCGACCGAATCGATGACCTGGGCACCCCGCGGGCCTACAACCACTATGCGGTGGGCTGGGCGCACGCGATGGACACCCCGTACCAATGGACCAAGCAGGTGGCCTCTCATTTCGGCGGCACTCGCAACGGCACGATCGTGCACTGGCCGTCTCGAATCCAGGCTGCTGGCGAGGTGCGCTCGCAGTTCCATCACGTGATCGACCTCGCCCCCACCGTTCTCGAAGCGGCAGGATTGCCGTTTCCGACGTCGGTGGACGGCGTGCAGCAGGAGCCGTTGCACGGGGTGAGCATGGCCTACAGCTTCGACGATCCCGCCGCAGCGGACAGGCACGAGACTCAGTACTTCGAGATGATGTGCAACCGCGGTATCTACCATCAGGGCTGGACAGCGGTAACCAAGCACGCCACCCCCTGGGAATTCAGCGGCCGCAGCGAGGATATCGACGCTGATGTGTGGGAGCTGTACGACACGAACACGGACTGGACGCAGTCGCACGATCTCGCCGCCGAGATGCCCGAAAAGCTCGCCGAGCTCCAGAGACTGTTCCTCATCGAAGCCACCAAATACAACGTCCTCCCGCTGGAGCCACGGTTCGCGGAGCGCTTCAACTCCGAACTCGCCGGACGACCGTCAGCGGTCAACGGAAGCAGCCAGCTCCTCTACGGCGGGATGCACCGACTGCAAGAGAACGTCGTGATGAACATCAAGAACAAGTCGCACGCCGTCACGGCCTCCATCACGGTGCCCGAGGCCGGGGCATCCGGTGTCATCATCGCCCAAGGCGGCAACATGGGCGGCTGGAGCCTCTACGCTCTCGAGGGCTCGCTCCGATACGCGTACAACTTCACCGGGGCCCGCATGTACTACGTCGGATCGGAGGTCAAGATCCCCGCCGGCGAACACCAGGTCCGCATGGAATTCGAGTACGACGGCGGTGGTATCGGAAAGGGCGGCGATGTCACCCTCTATCTCGACGGCGAGCAGGTCGGCGCGGGCCGCGTCGAGCGGACGCACTGGGGAATCTTCTCGATGGACGAGACGACAGAGGTCGGCTCCGACGCCGGCGCAGCTGTGACCGAGGAGTACGGAATGGGTGGCGGCAACGTGTTCAGCGGCGCCGTCACATGGGTACAGCTCGACATCGACACCGCAGCCGAGAACGTCGACCATCTGATCTCGCCGGAACAGCGGTTCCGAGTAGCCATGGCCAAGCAATAGCTGGGTTCGCCCCACCGAATCCTCACCAAAACCCCGATACGGCGCATGTCTCTGGAACGCGCTCAGGACTTTCAGACAGCACGGCGCCGAAAAAGATCGATGGCGGTGACGCTCAGCGAGAACGGTGGTCAGCGGCCCGCCGGCAGGTCACGTTGACGGTGGCTAGGTTGGGATGATGCCGAACGATGCGAAAGCCCGCACGCTGTGGACCGATCTACCGGAAGATCTGGTGGCCAAAGTGTCGGACATCCTCGGCGGACCGGTCGCCGCAGCGATGAGTCAGACGGCGGGATTCTCGCCGGGTAGCGCCGATCGGGTCGTAGCGGCGAATGGACGCCGAGCGTTCGTCAAGGCTGCACCGGAGCCGAAACGCTGATGCATACGATCTGCACTGCCGCGAGATCGGAGTCATGCGGGTGATTCCTCCACGGGTACGAGCTCCTGCGCTTCTTGGGTCGTTCGTCACCCGGGACTGGGCGGCTCTCATCCTCGAGGATATGGAGGGTCGTCATCCGGGGGGGGTGCCCTGGATGGCACTGACGTTCAGGCCGTCTTGGATGCTTTCTCAACATTTCCCCGCCTCACCGGGAAGGCGATAGCGACCTTGCCCGCGGCTGCTGAGGAGTTTGTCGCTGAGCGTGACAGTTGGAGCGTCCTCGATCGAGACAGAGTGCCGCTGCCGTCTTGGGCTCAGGACTTCGGCTCTCGCCTTCGCACCGAAGGAGAACGCGTGTGCGACGTCGTGCAAGGCGATTACCTGCTTCACCTGGATGGCCGAGCAGACAACGTCCTGATCGGTGAAAACGGTCTCGCATGGGTGATCGACTGGCCCTGGGCAGGAATCGGGGCGCGCTGGATCGACGGACTGCTCTACCTATTGGACGCTCGTTTCCGTGGCGAACGCCTAGATGCAGAGCTGGTGCTATTCACCCACCCGCTGTTCGAGGGCGTCAGCCCCGGAGACATCGATAGCGTGCTTGCTGCGGTCACAGGCCGGTACTTCGACAAAGCACGGTTACCCTCCCCGCCAAGCATGCCGACGTTGCGAGAGTTCCAACGCCGCGAGGCTCTCGCCGGAATGGATTGGCTCAGAGAACGCTGGTCATAGGGGCGGAGACGAGCGTCCAACCGCGCACCGTGGGAGCTGCCGAAAACGATCGTTATGGTCGAACATCACTACTGGGCCTGGAGGCGTGCACTCGCGCGAATTACTGATCTCGACCCGGCGACGCACGTTCCCCGCGCGCCGCCGGGTCTGACCTCAGGTGATCGGCACCGGCACGGAGTCGATCAGCAGGCGCGTGTACTCGTGCTGCGGGTCGCTCAGCAGTCGCTCGGTCGGCCCCGCCTCCATGATCTCCCCGCGTCGCATCACGATCGTCTCGGCGCAGACTCTTCGCACGACCGCCAGGTCATGACTGATGAAGAGCAGGGTCAGTCCCTGCTCCCGGCGGATCCGGGCGACGAGATCGAGCACCTGAGCCTGCACGGACACGTCGAGTGCGCTCGTCGCCTCGTCCATCACCAGCAGCTCGGGTTCGACGGCGAGCGCCCTGGCGATCGCCACACGCTGACGCTGGCCGCCTGACAGCGTGCGCGGGTGGGCGGTGAGATGCTCTTCTCCCAGCCCCACGGCGGTGATCAGTTCGCGCACGCGCTCGGCCGCGTCGTTCCCCGTGCGGCCGCTGTGGAGTCTCAGCACATCCTCTATCGCTCGCCCCACGGGAATTCGCGGATCGAGCGAGAGGTACGGGTCTTGGAAGACCATCTGCACGCTCTTGGCACGCTCGAGCCGCTCGGCGCGCGATCGCGGGATGCCCGCCATGGATCGGCCGCCGATCGTGATCGCTCCGGCATCCGGCTCCTCGAGTCCGACGATCATCCGCGCCAGAGTCGACTTGCCCGACCCGGATTCGCCCACGACGGCGAGCGCACCGCCGCGGGGAACGACCAGATCCGCATCGATCACCGCGGAGACCGGCTCTGCACCGCGGCGCCGATAGGTCTTGCCCACCCCCGTCACGATGAGTTGCGCCTCGGCACCCGACACGGCCGTCGGCGGTGAGATCTCCCCCGAGATGCGGGGGGTCGCCGCGACCAGACGTCGGGTGTACTCGGCGGTCGGCGCCACCAGCACGTCCCGCGCCGCTCCCTCCTCGACGATCGCGCCGTCCTTCATGACGACGAGCCGATCGCAGAGCGACCCCGCGAGGTTGAGGTCGTGGGTGATGAACAGCATCCCCATCCCGCTCTGCTCGCAGAGATCCCGCAGCACCTGGATGATCTCCGCCTGTGTCGTGACGTCGAGAGCGGTGGTCGGCTCATCGCAGACGAGCAGGCCGGGAGATGTGCTCAGGGCCCCGGCGATCATGACCCGCTGCAGCATGCCGCCCGACAGCTCGTGCGGATGCTGCGACAGATGATCCGCCGGAGCGGGCAGCCTGACGGCGGAGAGGAGCTCGACGGCGCGGGTGCGAGCGGCCTCCTTCGCCCACCCCTCGCAGAGCCGCAGCCCTTCGGTGACGTGATCGCCGATCGTCCGCATCGGGTTGATGCCGGCGCGCGGATCCTGGAAGACCATCGCGGCCTCGTGCCGACGGATCTCCTGTCGCTCCGCCGCGCCCGCGAGCGGGGACCGTCCGTTCACAACGACGGCTCCGCCGACGGTCGCACGATCGGGAAGAAGACCCAGCACCGCACGGGCCGTGAGCGACTTGCCCGAGCCGGACTCGCCGACGAGGCCGACGGTCTCGCCGGAGGCGATCCGCAGCGAGATGCCGTGCAGCAGTCTGGTGCCGTTCGGAAGATCGAGCGTCAGGTCGCGGATGTCGAGCAGAGCGTTCATGAGGGGTTCCCTCCGCCGATTCGGTCGGACAGTTCTTCGCCGATGATGTTCACGCACACGACGACGAGCACGACGGCTACGGCCGGGGCGATCGCCGGCAGGAACTGCCCTGCGGCGACTCCCGACTGCGCCTCGTTGATCATGGCGCCCCAGTCGGCGGTGGGCGCCTGCACGCCGAGCCCCAGGAACGACAGGCCGGCGAGCTCGGCGAGCACGTATCCGAAGTTGAGGGTCGACTGCGCGCCCACGATCGGCGTGACGTTCGGCAGCACTCGCCGCGAGGCGATCCAGCCTCCGCCGAACCCCTGCACCCGATAGGCCGAGACATACGGCCGCGAGCGCTCGGCCATGACCAGCGACCTCGTGAGCCGTGCCACGAACGGCGCGTACGCGATGCTCATGGCGATGACCGGGGCGACCAGCCCCTTGCCGAACAGCGCGACCGCCATGATCGCGATCAGCAGAGACGGGAAGGCGAACAGCACGTCGAAGATCCGGCTGAGTGCGGCATCGATCCACCCTCCGCGCCACCCGGCCCACAGCCCCAGCAGGATGCCGAGGACGGTGGAGAACAGCACGACGAGCAGCGGGCCGATGAGCGCCGTGCGACCGCCGTAGATGAGGCGGCTCAGCAGGTCCCGGCCGAGGGAGTCGGTGCCGAGCCAGTGAGCCGCGGACGGCGGCGCGAGGAACGACGTGAAGTCCACCGCATCCGGGTCGTAGGGTGCCACGAAGGGGGCGAAGATCGCCGCCAGCACGACCGCGCCGAGAACGACGACGCTGGCCAGGTAGAGGAATCGCGGGCGGCGCCCGCGAGGTGCGCGCAGCACCCGCATCGCGAGCGTCGGAGTCGAGGAGGTCATCGGGCACCAGCTCCTGCAGCGGATCGGGGGTCGATCCAGGGTTCGAGGACGTCGACGATCGCGTTCATGACGACGAACGCGCAGACGACGAAGAGGACGATGGCCTGCACCACGGGGAAGTCGAGCCGATCGACGGACTGCACGAGAAGCGACCCGATCCCCGACAGCCCGAACGCCGCCTCGACGATCGAGCTGGCGACGATGAGCCCCGCCACGAGCACGCCGCTCACGGTCAGGATCGGACCGAGGGCGTTGCGCAGCACGTGCCGCCGCACGACGATCGATCGACGCACGCCCCGACTCGTCGACACCTCGACGTGCTCGCGGCTCAGCTGATCGACCATGGCCGACCTGGTCACCTTGCCGACCAGCACGATGAAGGCGAGCGCCAGGGCGATCGACGGCAGGGACAGGTGATAGACCATGTCGATGAAGCCCTCGCCCGACCCGAAGGAGGGGAACCAGCCGAGCTGCACGGAGAACACCGCGATGAGGACGATCGCTCCGACGAACGACGGGATCGCGCCGAGCACCGTGAGTCCGATCAGGACCAAGCGATCCAGCGCCCTCCCGCGGTTCAGCGCCGCGACAGCACCGAGCACGACGCCGGCGACCAGCACGATCGTCCCCGCCATCGTGACGAGCATGAGGGTCACGGGAAGCCGGTCGCCGATCACCTCGGTGACGTCCTGCCGGTACTGCAGCGAGCGCCCGAGATCGCCGTGGAGCAGACCGAGAACCCAACGCAGGTACTGCTCCCACGGCGGCAGGTCCAGTCCGTACTGGGCGGTCACCTGCGCCACCGCCTCTGCACTGGGCTTGCGCCCGCGCAACAGGAAGCTCACCGGGTCGCCGGGCACGAGGAAGCGCGAGAAGAAGACGAGCAGCGATGCCAGGAACAGGGTCAGCAGCAGCCCACCGAGCTTCCCGGCGACCCGGCGTGCGGCTGTCATCGGGCGCCGATCGTGGCCGCCCACGGGTAGTACATGAAGGCGATCGACGGCTGGACTCCGGTGATCCTCTCGCCCAGATAGAGCGAAATCGGCGCCTGATACAGCGGGATCCACGGCAGCTCCGCATTCGCGATCCGCTGGGCCTCGGCTGTGAGCTCGCTGCGCTCGGCCGGGTCGTCGAGCGTGACGGCCTCCTGCAGGATCGCGTCGAACTCGGGGTCGGACCACCCGCCGTAGTTGCTGAAGTCGCCTGTCCGCAGCACGGAGTACATCTCCAGCGCATCCGGGCTCGAGAGATACCAGCTCGTGTAGAAGAGGTCGACGCCTTCGCGGGCGGTGGGGTCGGAGAACAGCGCGGTGTAGGCGTTCGGGGTGACGGTCTCGACGTTCACCGTCAGCCCGATCGACCGGGCAGCGGCGACGGTCGCCTGCGAGATGACGGCGAAGTCGTTGCTGATCGGCGCGGTGACGTAGGTCAGCTCGGCTCCTTCGGCGCCGGCTTCGGCGATGAGGCTCTTCGCCTGCTCGAGGTCCTGCTCGTAGGAGGTGACGTCGTCGAAGGCCGCGGTGCGCGCGGCATCAGAGGCGTCCTGCCACACCGACTCGGTGGTCATGACGTCGGTCGTCTCGCCGACGCCTCGGTACGCAGCCTGAAGGATGCCGTCGCGGTCCATCGCGAGCAGCAGGGCCTTGCGCACGCGCACGTCGCCGAGGGGACCGTCGAGATCGCTGACCACGATGTTGCCCACCGCGGTGCTCATCCCGAAGAGCACGTCTCCCTTGCCCGCCGATCGGAGCGTGGAGACGGCCTCCATGGGAACCATCCACGATCCGTCGACGCTTCCGGACTTGAGTGCGTTGATGCGCGCGGTGGGGTCGGTCATGAAGACGAACTCGACCTCGCCGGACCGCGCCCGGAGTCCCTCATCCCAGTAGTCGTCGTAGCGGGTCATCGTGATCGACTCACCGGACTCCCACGAGGTCAGCTCGAAGGGACCGGTGCAGTTCACACCGCCCGTCGAGTTGCCGTAGTCGGCGCCCTTCTCGGCCAGGGTCGCGGCCGACTCGATCACGCCGGCGGACCCGCCCATGCCGAGATTGAACTGCGAGTCGGGCCCCGTCATCGTCACCGTCACCTCGCGCTCGCCGGTCTGCTCGATCGACTTCACGTTCTGGTAGACGGAGTACCAGAACGATCCGACGGCCGGGTCGAGGTGTCTGCTCATCGACGCGACCGCATCGGCCGCTGTGAGCGCAGTGCCGTCGTGGAAGGTGACGCCCTCTCGGATCGTGTACACCCAGGTGTCGGGCGTCGGATGCGCGAACGATTCCGCGAGGCCGGGGCTGAGGGAGTAGTCCGGGTTCAGCCGCAGCAGAGACTCGCAGGTGTTGGCGAGGATCGAGTTGTCGGCGTAGTCGAAGGCGTAGGCGTAGTCGAGCGAGTAGGGCTCGGCATAGGTCGCGAACGTGAACGAGTCGATGTCGCCGCTGGGCGCGGCCGTCGTCTCGGTCAGCTCCCAGTCGATCGGCTCGTCCGACCCGGAGCCGGTCGTGTCGGCCGGGCCGCAGCCGGCGAGCGCCGCGACGGCGAGGACGCCGACGAGCGCGGTCGCGCCTCCTCGGGCGAGGGAACGGGAGCGGAGCGTGCGGTTCATCGGGACTCCTTGCGGTCGGTGCCGGGCGAGGTGGAGGCGAGAGCGTCTGCCGTGTGGACGCGGCGCCCGTCTATCCAGGTGGACGTGACGCGCGCCCGGTGCAGTTCCGCCACCGGCAGTCGGAAGGGATTCGGTTCGATCACGACGAGATTGGCGAGGTATCCCTCGCGGATGCTGCCGGTATCGTCATCGCGTCGGTTCACGTACGCGGACCCCGAGGTGTACGCGGCGAATGCCGTCTCGAGGTCGAGTCGCTGATGCGCTCCCCCGAGCGGCGGCCGCTCGGACAACGGATACGAGCGGTTCACGGCGACATGGATGGCCGCGAGCGGATCTGCCGTGGAGACCGGCCAATCGCTGCCCGCCGCCAGTCGCGCACCCTGTCGCACGAGATCGCCGAACGGATACTGGCGGTCCACCTGTCCGTCCTGCAGGAACGGCAGCGTCAGGTCGTCGAGCTGGTCTTCGTGGGTCGCCCAGAGCGCCTGGATGTTGGCGATCGCTCCGAGCGGCGCGAAGCGGGTGGTGTCGTCCTCCGAGACGACCTGGAGGTGCGCGAGGTGGTGGCGTCCGTCGGTGTCGCCGTTGGCGTCACGGGCGACCTGCAGAGCATCGAGGGCCTCGCGCACGGCGCGGTCGCCGAGCGCGTGCATGTGCACCTGCTGACCGGAGGCGTCGAGGGCCGTCACGTATTCGCGCAGCCGGTCCGGGTCGATGAAGCTCAGTCCGTGATTGCACGTGTCGTGTCCGGACTCGTCCCGATAGGGGGTGAGCATCGCCGCGGTCTGGTTCTCTGCGACGCCGTCGACCATGATCTTCGTGGTTCCGAGGTCGATCCGGCGATCGGGATGAGCGGCGGCGGCGCGCTCGCGGCGTTCGGTCATGCGGGCGACCTGGTCGACTCCGCCGTCTCGCAACCACCATTGCGCCCCCACGACGTGCACGAGCAATCGCCCCTCGGCCGCGGCCCGCTCATACGCGGCGAGCGGATCCGAGATCCCGCCGGAGTCCGCACCGACCATGGCGTCCTGCCACCCGGTGATGCCGAGGGCGATGAGCTCTTCCTGTGCACGCAGCAGTCCCTGGTAGGCGAGATCGGCAGAGGTCGCGGGGCGCACCGCGGCGAAGAGGTCGCCGGCACCCTCGTGGAACGTACCGGCGGGAGAGCCGTCGATATCGCGAACGATCCGGCCGTCCGCCGGGTCCTCCGTCTCGGCCGTGATCCCCGCCCGCTCGATGGCCGCCGTGCTCGCCCACGTGCTGTGGTGATCCCGGCTCTGCAGCAGCACGGGCCGACCGCCTGTCGCGTCGTCGAGCAGTTCACGCCGCGGGTTGCCCCCGGCGAAGTGGTCCATGCTCCAGCCTCCGCCGAGGATCCATTCCTCCTCCGGGTGCGCCTGTGAGTACGCGCGGATGATCGCGACGGTGTCGTCCGCATCGGCCGCGTCCGAGAGATTGCACTGCAGCAGCTCGATTCCGCCGCCCACCGGGTGGATGTGCGCGTCCTGGAAGCCGGGGCTGAGCAGCGCCCCGCCGAGGTCGATGCGGCACGAGTCGGGGAAGGTGTCGAGGTCCGCCTCGGATTCCGGGACGACCGCCGCGATGCGACCGTCGCGTACGACGACGGCATGATCCGCGAGCGGAGAACCGCTGCCGGTGAACACGAGACCTCCGTGGAAGACGAACTCGCTCGCCATAGTGGACCTTCCCTCATCGTCGATGCTGCTGGAACGCGACAAACGTATCCTCGGTCATCTGTGGTGTCAACAGTGTTGTCAGAGGCGATGCGATTCCGTTGCCATCGGCTCGGGATCGCCGCATCGCATGGCACGATGGAGCAGAGAAGACCGGAGAGACGAATGGCGAACAAGGCATCCGCGCGCGTGCGGCTCGACAGGGCGACGATCATCGACGCCGGCATGGAGCTCGCCGAGACCGGAGCGGCATCCATCTCGGTGCGAGAGCTCGGTGCCCATCTCGGCGCCGACCCGACCGCCATCTACCGTCACTTCGCGAGCAAGGACGCCCTGATGGGCGCACTCCTCGACGAGCTCAACGGCCAGGCCGCAGCAAGCGTCGACCTTCCGGTCGACGACTGGGCGGGCCGCCTGCGCATGCTGAGCGAAGCGACCCTCGCCTCCTTCACCCGCTACCCGGCCATCGGCGCGGAGGCGACGAGCCTGACCACGCACGGCGCGGGCGAGCTCGCGGCGATCGAGCTGATGCTCGATGCCTTCCACCGCGCCGGGCTGCGAGGGCAGGAGCTGGTGCGGCACTACGCACTGCTCGCCTCGCACGTGCTGTCTGGCGCCGCGGGGATCGCTCGAGCGAGAGCGGATCGCAGCCACGACGGCGAGGACAGCCCCTGGATCGACTCGCCGCTGCTCGCCGATCCGCGACAGTTCCCCCTGATCGCCGAGAACAGCGCGCTGCTGTCGGATCTGCAGGACCGGGAGCTCTTCCTGCTGGGCGTCGACGTGATCATCGAGGCCGCACGCACGGCCGCCGCTCGCTGAGGAGCTAGGTCGATCCGCCTCTTGCGCTGGATATGGTTTTGTGACAAAACTATATCTGACGGCGGCTCGGATGAGCCGCGAACAGGAGCGATCAATGAAGATCATCATCATCGGCGCAGGGATCGGCGGACTCGCCACAGCGGTCAGCCTGCATGAGGCCGGGTTGCGCGACGTCGCCGTGTTCGAGCGGAGCACGGCGATCCGTGGGCTCGGCGTGGGCATCAACCTGCTGCCGCACGCACTGCGCGAGCTCACCGAGCTCGGCGTCGCCGACACCATCGCCGAGCTGGGGGTCGAACCGCAGACGCTGGCCTACTACAACCGCTTCGGGCAGCCGATCTGGAGCGAACCGCGCGGGCGCGAGGCCGGATACCGTTGGCCGCAGCTGTCGGTGCACCGCGGTGGTCTGCAACTCGCTCTGCGTGACCTCGCTGCAGCGCGACTCGCAGAGCCCATCCGCCTCGATCACCGCCTCATCGACGTCACCACGAACGATGACGGCACCGAGACCGCGCGCTTCGCCACCGCCGACGGCACGGTCGAGGAGACCGCCGACGTGATCATCGGCGCCGACGGCATCCACTCGGCACTGCGTGCTCTGCGCTACCCCGGTGAAGGAGCCCCGCCCTGGAGCGGCCTCACCCTGTGGCGCGGGGTCACGCGGATTCCGGCGTTCCTCGACGGCCGCACCATGATCATGGCGGGCGACGGCGAGCAGAAGTTCGTCGCGTATCCGCTCGCACCCGCAGACGCCGACGGACGGATGCTGGTGAACTTCATCGCCGAACGCCGCGTCGGCGGCACGGGAGACGCCGACTGGAACCGCCAGGTCGAGCCCGGACCGATCGCCGAGCTCTTCCGCGACTGGCGCTTCGACTGGCTCGATGTGCCGGCCGCGATAGCCGCCGCCGACGAGATCCTCGAGTACCCCATGGTCGACCGAGACGCACTGCCGCAGTGGACGTTCGGTCGCACCACGCTGCTGGGTGATGCCGCGCACGCGATGTACCCGAACGGATCGAACGGCGGGTCCCAGGCGATCCTCGATGCGCGCACGCTGGCCTTCCACCTCGCGACAGCCCCGAGCATCGACGAGGGTCTCGCCGCGTACGAGCAGGACCGCCGCCCCGCGATGACCGCTCTGCTCGCCGGCACTCGCGCCACGGGGCCGGAGCGCGTGATGCAGCTGGCTCGCGAGCGCGCGCCGCAGGGCTTCGCCGACATCGACGACGTGATCCCCTCTGACGAGCGCGAGCGGATCGCCGCCGACTACAAGAAGGCGGCGGGTTTCCTTCCCGAGATCCTCAACGAGCGCCCCTCGCTCACCCCGGCGTCGGCGGTGGGTCGATGAGCGGTTTCGATGCGGCTCGACTCGCCGGCGTCATCTCCCCCCTGCGGCGCGCGCTCCTCGCCGCGACGCGGGCGGAGGCTGGGCTTCCCGAGCTGTCGGATGCCCAGATCGACGTCATCCGGGCCCTGCCACGCGGCACCTCGAAGGGTCCGGCGGAGATCGCCGCGCGGCTGCGTCTCAGCCGATCGACCGTGAGCAATCTCCTCGGGGCGATGGAGGGCGAGGGCCTCATCGAACGACGCCCGGCGCCCTCCGACGGCCGTCGGGTCATGGTGCAGGCATCGGCGAAGGCGCTCGACCTGTTCGACCGGTTCGACGCCGCGAACTCCGCTCTCGTCGTACAGGCGACGAGTCGGCTCGACGACGAGGAGCGAACCGCGCTCGCGGCCGCGGTTCCCGTGCTGGAGAGACTCTGCGACCTGCTCGCCGCCGACCATGAGGAGACCCGATGACCTCGCACGATGAACTCCCCCGACCCGACCTCGAGTTCGCCTTCGACGTCACCGTCGACCTCGGCCCGCTCGAAGATCACCACGCCACCAGCGTCGGCCATCGCCGTGTCGTGCCGATCCTCGGCGGGCGCATCACGGGCGCCGTCGAGGCCGAGATCCTGCCCGGCGGAGCGGACTGGCAGATCGTGCGACCCGACGGGACGATCGAGATCGACGGCCGCTACTCGGCACGGACCGACGGAGGCGACCTGCTGCTGTTGCACGCGAAGGGACTGCGCACAGGCACTCCCGACGTGCTCGAGCAGCTGCGACGCGGTGAGGACGTCGACCCGGGCGCGTACTACTTCCGCACGACCGTGCAGATCGAGACGGCCGCGCCGGCACTCGCCCACCTGCAGCGAACCCTGTTCCTCTCGGCCGCTCAGAGGCAGGCGGATGCCGTGCGCTACCGCGCCTACCGGGTGAACTGAGCCCCGCAGCCGGGCACGGGCCCGGCTCGGGCCCGTCGAGGCGTGTCAGACCAGCGCACGCACCGACGCGTACGCATCGGCGACGTCGCGGGTGGGCAGGTCGTACACCCGCACGATTCCGGCATCCCCCTGGTGCTCCGGCCAGCCGGGATCACCCGTGGTGAGGAACGCGACGGCGGCATCGTGCAGCTCGTCGGCGAGTTCCTGCGGCGGATTCGGTCCGGCGAGCGCCTCCATCGAGGGGCCGTCGAGGCAGTCGAAGAAGAACGGCACGTCGAGGCAGTGCTCCGCGAAGCCGAAATGCCCTGACGGCCACGAGAACCGGTAGAGCCAGGTGGGCGCGTCGCCCCGGGCGGCTGCGATGCGGGGAACTCCGCTGCGGAACATCCGATCGGTGGGGACGCGACCGGCGAGGCGGGCCTTGCCGAGACGGGCGACGTCGGCGTTCGCGGCGAGATAGTCCGCGCGGATCGTCTTGCGCAGGCCCAGCCGGGTCAGGAGGACGCCCTGCGGCACCCAGCGCAGCGCCCTCGCGGCGCTGCCCGTGAACGCCATGGTGAACTCGTCGTCGGCTGCGCCGATCACGAGCGGCTTGTCGGCACCGACGCCGGCACGCAGAGAGTCAGGGGTCGGACGTACGAGAAGGTCGCCGTCGATCGCGGGACCGAGCGGAAGCCCCTCATCGATCATGCTGGTCATCGACGACGGACCGAGCTGGGTGGCCTTCTTCTGCAGCGCGAGCAGACGCTCTTCCGCGACCGATGAGAATCCGGCCACGGTGGGGTCGACGCTCGCCGCCGCAGCGAGCGCCCGCCCGAATGCCTCGGCTCGCGGTGCCGCGACATCGCCGAGCGCTCCCGAGATCGCATAGACGCCGTGGAACAGGTGCTGCGCCTTCTCCATGCCGAGCAGAGTCAGCACGGCGCCGCCGCCCGCGGACTGCCCGGCGATCGTCACCCGCTCGGGGTCTCCGCCGAATGCGGCGATGTTCTGCTGCACCCATTCGAGAGCGAGCAGCCAGTCGCGCACGCCACGGTTCGACGGGGCGTCCTCGATCCAGCCGAATCCGTCGAAGCCGAGCCGATACGAGATCGACACGGTGACGACGCCGTCGCGGTTGAAGTTCCGGCCGTCGTACCAGGGGCTCGCCGGAGAGCCCGCGAAGTATCCGCCGCCGTGGATCCACACCAGCACGGGAAGACCCGCCGCCGTGGGATCGGGCGTGAAGACATTGACGTTCAGAGTCGAGTCGCCCTCGACACTCGGCTCGGGGATCAGTGTCACCCCGGGATCGCCGCGCTGGGCGGTCGCAGCGAACTCGAGGGCGTCGAGCACGCCGTCCCAGGGCGCCTTCGGCACCGGAGCCTGGAACCGCAGGTCACCGATCGGCGCCTCTGCGAACGGGATGCCGAGGAAGGCCGCCGACCGCGGTGCGCCCCTGCCTCCGGCGGTCGGGCGCCACCGCCCGCGAACCCGCCCCGCGGCGGTCTGCACCTCGACGTACTCGGTCATGACTCTCACACTCTCACGCCGAGACTCTCTCCCGCCGAACGGCAGCCCGGGAGGTGTCCCGTCGGCCGATCCTCGTCCCGCATGTTCCCGCCACCGACCGCGCCCGTCGCCTAGTGTCGACGTCATGGTCTACCCCCGCGTCTACTTCTCCGCGATCACGAACGAGGCCGAGTTTCTCGCCGACTACGACCCCTCGCTCGCACGGTGGGCAGACGAGGACGGATCGACCCTGCTGATGCGAGCCCTCCGCAACGCCGATCCCGCCAGCCGGGTCGCGATCGCCACGCGACTGCTCGACGACGGCGCTGATGCCGCCGCAGCGACCGAGAGCCACGTGAACGCTCTGCACGTGTTGCTGAGCGCGACAGCACACGATTTCACCGCCGAAGCGCCTCTGCTCGCCCGCCTGATCGATGAAGGTGCGGATATCAATGCCGACAGCGGCAGTCGGTGGGGCACGCCGCTGCAGACGCTCAGTCGCACGCTCAAGTTCTCCGACGAGACTCTCGCTCCGTTCTACGACGTCCTGTTCGCCCGCCCCGGTCTCGATGTGACCACCCCGAGCAGCGTGGGACGCAGCGTCACCGAGAGCGCACAAGCCGCCATCAGACGCCGCGCCGACCTGCTCGCGCGTTGCCACGCGCACACGAGAACCCACCCACCACGCTGACGCCTGTTGCGGCAGGCGAGCCTCCTTGCTGAGAGTGCTCCGCGTGCGGGGCTACTCCCCGACGCGGGTCACCACGGCATCGGGCATCCGCTCGGTCATGACGCGCACGGCCTCGGGGTTGTCGTCGACGAGCACCGCGTCGCGCCCGAGAGCCGAGGCGACGGCCCCGGTGGTGCCGCTGCCGGCGAAGAGGTCGAGCACACGGTCGCCCGGACGGCTGGACGCCCGCACGATGCGCCGCAGGATGCCCTCGGGTTTCTGCGTCGGATATCCGGTTTTCTCGCGGCCGGTCGTCGGCACGATCGTGTGCCACCACACGTCGGTGGGCAGCTTGCCTCGGGCGGCCTTCTCGGCCGTGACGAGGCCGGGAGCCATGTACGGCTCGCGATCGATGTCGTCGGAGTTGAACACGTACTCGCGGGGGTTCTTCACGTAGACGAGGATCGTGTCGTGCTTGGTGGGCCAGCGACGGCGGGACTTCGCACCGTAGTCATAGGCCCAGATGAGCTCGTTCAGGAAGCAGTCGCGGCCGAAGACCGCATCGAGCATCACCTTCGCGTAGTGCGCCTCGCGGTAGTCGAGGTGCAGATAGAGGGTGCCGTCGTCGGCCAGCAATCGCCACGCCTCCTCGAGTCGCGGCATCAGGAAGGCGCCGTAGTCGTCGAAGCGGTCGTCGTAGGTGCGGAGCATCCCGCGCACCCGCTCATAGGCGTGGCCGTGGAAACCGTGCCGCACCTCGGCCGGCGGCGCCGCCGGTTCAGAACTCAGCACGATCGGCGTGACCGCCGCATCCGACCCGCGGGATTCCGGGAGTCCGACTCCGGGAGCACCCGGTTCTTGCTGAGTCGTGAACGTGCGACGGGCGGTGACCACCTGTCGCTCCTGCGTCCGGCCCGTGTTGAACGGCGGGTCGAGGTAGACGAGCGTGAACGACGCCGACGGCAGGGTCGCCGCGACGGCGAGGTTGTCGCCCTGGATGATCGAGACGTCACCGCGGACGACAGGAGCGGGATCCACCGCCCCGGGATCAGACGAGGGGTCAGGCGCGGGGTCGGTCACGGAACCCGGTGCAGCCACGTGTCGGTGGCGAACTTCGACTCCACCAGAGCCTCGGCATCCGCGTACTCGTCGGCGCTGATCGTGCCGTCCTCCGCCGAGGTGAGCGAGCGGAAGGTGTCCTTGAAGCGCTCGATGATCTCGGCCCGCGCGAGGCCGGTCTGGCTGCGCAGCGGATCCACCCGCTTCGCGGCCGACGTCGTCCCCTTGTCGCTGAGCTTCTCGCGGCCGATGCGCAGCACCTCGGTCATGGTCTGGCCGTCGATGTCGTACGACAGGGTCGCGTGGTGCAGCACTCCCCCGTTGGCGAGGCGCTTCTGCGCGGCTCCGCCGATCTTGCCCGACGAGCTGGCGATGTCGTTGAGGGGCTGATAGATCGCGTCGATGCCGAGCGAGCGCAGGGCGTGCAGCACCCAGTCGTCGAGGAAGGCATAGGAGTCGGCGAAGGTCATGCCCTGCACGAGCGACGCCGGCACGTAGAGCGAGTAGGTGATGATCTGCCCCGCCGCCATGAGCATCGCGCCACCGCCCGAGATGCGGCGCACGACGTCGAAGCCGTGGCGGGCAGCACCTTCGGGGTCGACCTCGTTGCGGTACGACTGGAACGAGCCGATGACGACGGCCGACTGATCCCACTCCCAGATGCGCAGCGTCGGACGACGGCGCCCCTCGCCGACCCGAGAGGTGAGCACCTCGTCGAGCGCGAGGTTCATGCGCGGCGAGACCGCCTTCTCGTGCACGATCTCCCAGTCGAAGTCGTTCCAGCCGGGAGCCGTGACCAGGGCGCGGCGCACGGCCGTGCCGACCGCTTCGGGAGTGAACCCGAGCAGCTGTGCACCGTCGGGGAGCGCACCGCGCACCGCGGCGGCGATGGCCGTGGCGTCCGTCTCGACGGGCAGCCCGGTGACCGCCCGGTCGATGTCGTCGAGCGCCGTGTCGGGCTCGAGGAAGAAGTCGCCGGCGAGCCGGAAACGGGCGATCCTGCCGTCTTCGACCTCGAGGTCGACGACGACGAGCTTTCCTCCTGGAACCTTGTATTCACCGTGCACGGTTACAGCTTAAGGCGGGGCCGTCAGGTCGGCGCGGTACGCCTCGGACTCAGCGCCCGTGCACCACCGCGCGCTCTCCGGCGCGGATCGGCGCCGAGAAGCGGTTGCCCGGCGGCGGCTGAGGACACACGTACTGGTCCGAGAAGGCGCACGGCGGCAGGTAGGCGCGGTTGAAGTCGATGACCACCGAGCCGTCTGATGCCGGTTCCTCGACCGGCAGGAAGCGGAACCGATAGGTCTCAGTGCCGTTGGTCCCGTCGGCGAAGACGGCGCTCAGGCCGCCCTGCGGCGCACGCGTCGCGGCCAGCGCCACCGCGACACCGTCGAGCGTGAACCGCAGCCGTCCGGCGAGATCGGTGTCGTGCGAGCGCCCGTCGATCGAGGTCACGGTGATCGTATCGCCCGGCGTGGGCTCGAACACCGCCGGGATCCGCCATCCCGCCCGAGGCGGATACGCGTCGATCGCGCTGAACCGCTCGCGCTCGGGGCGTCGGGGGTTGAACACCCGCAGCGCGACCTCGCCGCGCCGGTCGAACACACGCAGCTCGCGGCGTCCGAGCCGCAGCGTCTCACGGCCCCTCAGCGTGACGACCGACCCGGCCGTGCCGAGATCGCTGCCGCGGATCCCTCCGTCTCCCGTGAGCGCCCAGAGACCCGGGACCCCCTCCACGGCGGCGGGTTCGGTGATGAGCCAGTTCGTCGACTCGAGCGCGGCCGGGCCGTATTCCGCGCCGGCATAGCGCTCTCGCGCGTCGTGCCATGCACGCCACTCGTCTTCGAATCCCACCCCGCACCTCCCTCTCGCCGCGAATCTATGCGGAGGAGAGGCCGATGTGCCGGGATGACGTCACGCGGATTCACCCGCTGTAACGTCCGTTCACGGGGCGTAACACGCCGACGCGCGAGCCGACCGGATGATGGCGCGGCTCGCCCGGATCGAGGCGACGGTCAGCGAGCGGGAATGCGGGTGTCGAGCCACGACAGGATGTCTGCGCGCACCTCGTCCTGCTGCAGCTCGTTGAAGATCTCGTGACGCGCGTCGGGGTAGACCAGCGTCGTGATGTCGGAGAGTCCCGATCGGGTGCGGTACTCGTCGGCGAGCTTGTGCACGCTGCGCGGGCCGCCGACCGGGTCGTCGCGGCCGACGAGCAGCAGCAGCGGGATGTCGCGGCCGAGGTCCTTGCGCGGACGGCCGTAGAGCTTGGCCGCCTCGACGGGGCCGAACAGCTTCAGCAGCGGCTGGTTCGTGGTGAGCGGATCCTCGTCGAACGCCGTCCACACCGCCGGATCGCGGCTCAGCCACTCGAGGCCCGTCGCGTCGTCGGCGGCCCAGCGGGCGTTGAGCGGTGCAGCGTTGAGCGATCCGGGCGTACGCAGAGCCGAGCCCGAGAGGATCACCGCATCCCATGCCTCGGGGTGGTCGTTCACGAGCATCTGCGCGAGGAATGATCCCCACGAGTGCCCCAGCAGCACGAGGGGCAGATCGGGGTGCTCGTCCTTGATGATGCCGGTGAGCTGCCAGATCGCCGCCTCCGCCGCACGCAGACCGTTCTTGCCGAGTCGACCGAGCTTCTCGGGTCCGCCGTGCTGACGGATGCCGGTGCGCCCGTGCCCCCGATGATCGTCGGCGTAGACGATGAATCCGGCCTCGGTGAGCGCGGCGATCAGCGCGCCGTACCGACCGGCGTGCTCGCCCACCCCGTGCAGCAGCTGCACGACTCCCCGCGCATCACCGACCGCCGGGTGCACGTCGTAGACGATGGCGATGCCGTCGGCATCCGTGAATTCGCGCGTATCGGTCACGCCCCCACCCTACTGAGAGTGCGCGACATGCGTCAGGCCGACCGCGTCGGACGCGTCAGCTCGACAGCGCGGCGATGACGCCCTGGGCGATCTCGAGGTCGGTGACCTCGTATCCTCCGACGCCGTCGGCGGCGGAGCCCATGCGCACGCCGCCGTCTTCTCTCACCGTGCGCTTCGCGGAGAAGTGCAGGGCGTCGACACCGGCGGCGGCGAGGGCGGCGGCGCTCGCGGCATCCACTCCGCTGCCCGCCATGATCTCGATCTCGCCGGCGGCCTCGACGACGAGCGCCCGGAGCGTGTCGATGCCGTCGATCGCGACCGAGGCGCCGCCCGAGGTCAGCACGCGGCGCAGGCCCAGCGAGCGAGCGGCGACGAGCGTGGCGACGGGGTCGGGGGTCACGTCGATCGCGCGATGCAGGGTGACGGATGCCGCCCCGGCGGCGTCGCGCAGACGCCGCATGGCGGGGATGTCGAGCAGCCCCTCGTCGTCGAGGGCGCCGATCACGACACCGTCGGCTCCCGCCTCTATCGCACGTCGGACATCGTTCTCGGCGATCGCGATCTCGTCGGCGGAGTAGCGGAAGCCGCCCGCCCGAGGCCGGACGAGCACGTGCACCTCGACACCGACGGCATGCGCGGCGTCGATCGACAGGTCGAGGGTCGCCGGCGACGGAGTGAGGCCGCCGAGCGCGAGGGCCTGGGCCAGCTCGACGCGCGCGGCGCCGACGGCCCCGGCGATGCGCACTCCGGCGGGATCCTGGACGGCGATTTCGATCGCGGGGGTTCGGGTCACCCGTCCATTGTGACCTGTGCGGCGGGTGCGTCCTGCCACCGACTTCCGATCCGGGCGAAAATTACTTAGACTGTCTAAGTAATGTCTGCGCCTGATGATTCCCTCCACCTCACCGCGACAGACCTGCGCATGGCGACGTTCCGGCTCGCACGGCGCCTGCGATGCGCTCGCGCCGTCGACGCGATGAGCGACGCGCAGCTCGCGGTGCTCGCGACGCTGCGCATGCACGGTCGCCGCACCATCAGCTCCCTGGCCGAGCGCGAGCGGGTCACCGCGCCGTCGATGACGAACATGATCAACGGGCTCGAAGAGCAGGGATTCGTGCTCCGCACTCCGGATGCCGAAGATCGCCGCCGCGTGCAGGTCGACATCACCGAGGCAGGCACCGAGATCGTGGAGCAGACCATCCGACGAAGAGACGAGCTGCTCGCCGAGATGCTCGGCGAACTGGACTTCACGGAGGACGAATTGGCGACGCTGCGCGCAGCGAGCGCCCTGATGCGAAAGGTGGTCGACCGATGAGCGCGATGTTCCGTTCCTTCTCGAACATCAACTACCGCATCTGGTTCGCCGGCGCCCTCGTCTCGAACATCGGCGGGTGGATGCAGGCGACCGCCCAGGACTGGGTCGTGCTCACCGAGCTCACCGACAACGACGCCGCGGCCATGGGCGTCACGATGGCGCTGCAGTTCGGTCCGCCGCTCGTGCTCGTGAGCCTCACCGGATGGGTCGCCGATCGCTTCGAGCGCCGCCGCATCCTGCTCGCCACCCAGAGCGCGCTGCTGATGCTCGCGATCGCCGTCGGCGTGCTGCTGCTCAACGGCGTGATGACGCTGCCGATGATGTTCTGCTTCGCTGCGGCGTTCGGTGTCGTCAACGCCTTCGACGCCCCCGCGCGGCAGGCGTTCGTCTCCGACATGGTCTCCGCCGGCGACACGTCCAACGCGGTCGCCCTCAACTCGGCATCCTTCAACCTGGCCCGCATGATCGGCCCGGCCGTCGGCGGACTGCTGATCGTCGCGATCGGCTCGGGGTGGGTGTTCATCGCGAACGCGGTGACCTTCCTGGCGATGCTCGTCGCGCTGATGCTGCTGCGCACCGGCCAACTCGCACCCCGGCTGAAGAACCGCCGTCCCGGCGGGCTCGCCGAAGGATTCCGCTACGTGTGGGGACGCAGCGACCTGCGCGTCGTGTTCGTGACGGTGTTCCTGATCGGCGCGTTCGGCATGAACTTCCCGATCTTCGCCTCGACCATGGCGATCGAGTTCGGGGCTGGTGCCGACGGCTACGGCGTGCTGAGCTCGGTGCTCGCGATCGGCTCGCTCGCCGGTGCGCTCCTGGCTGCCCGGCGTGACCGAGCCAGGGTGCGTGTCGTGATCTTGGCTGCCGGGGGATTCGGCGTCGCGGCGTTCGTCTCCGCATCCATGCCCACGTATCTGACGTACGCGATCACGCTGACGTTCACCGGGTTCATGATCGTGACGCTGCTGACGACCGCCAACGGCTACGTGCAGATGACCACCGCGCCTGCCCTGCGGGGCCGCGTGCTCGCGCTGTACATGGCCGTGATCATGGGCTCGACGCCGGTCGGCGCCCCGATCGCCGGGTGGGTGGCCGACACCTTCGGGCCGCGCACGGCGATCATGCTCGGCGGCACCGCCGGTTTCGTCGCGTGCGCGATCGGCGCGATCTGGGTCTTCACCTCCGGACGACTGCACCGCTCCGAGGGCAGCCGATTCCTGATGACGCTCGACGAGACGCGACCGCTGAACATCGTCGACGAGGCCGAGATCCTCGCGAAGAAGGCCGAACCGGTCGAGTTCAGCGACGAGGCAGCCGTCACCACGCCGATCCGCACCTCGAAGAAGAACTGACCGCGTTCTGACCGGGCATCGCGGGCGGAACGCGTGAGACCGGTTTGTCAATGCCCTCCACGCGCAGGCGGGGTGGACGTACCGTCACGTCATGGACCAGAACACAGGACGCACCCCGCACCCCGAGCAGCCCGCAGAAGGCTCCCCCGACGTGATCCCCGAGCACAACACCGCTCCTGACGGCCAGTCGACGGCGGACGCCGGGCGTCAGCCCGACGAGCTCGACGGAAACGCCCAGGGCTCCACTCAGGGCGGCGCGATCCAGGGCGACAGCTCGCACGGCGACTCGCCGCGCGGTGCCATCCAGGGCGACGCCGACGACGAGAACGCGCAGGGCGCTGCCCAGGGCGGCGCCATCCAGGGCGACAGCTCGCACGGCGAATCACCCCGCGGCGCCATCCAGGGCGACGCCAGCCCCGACCGCGACGCGGCCATCGGCGGCGACGAGAACACCGAAGACCAGCTGACGGCCGACAATGAGGTCGAGCAGGACACCCTGCGCACGCTGGACCCGAACGACACCCCGGCCTGAGCGCGCGGGAACGACGAAGGGGGCGGATGCCGCAGCATCCGCCCCCTTCGTGCGCCGTCTGACAGGGCGTTCAGCGAATCGTCCCGGCCCGCACGAGCAACCGCCGCACTCCGATCACGCCTGCCGCCACCGCCAGTTCGCCGACGAGGCGCGCGCCGAACGTCGCCGTCAGCACGCCGGGCACCAAGTGCTCGGGGGAGAACACCGGCAAGGCGACGAGGAACAGCACGACGCCGGCGACCGCAGCGGCAAGGAGGATGCGGCGTGCGCTCGCTGTCGTTCCCCGCTGGAGCGGCAGGACCAGATCGAGCGCGATGGCGGCGCAGACCATCGGCACCGCAGCGATCGGACCGATCGGGGAGATCACCCCCGCCCGAATGAGCCGAATTCACCCCCTGTTTTCACCCCTTGCTCGGAACGGTGGGGCGTCATGGTGCACGGCACGAGTGACCAAACTGTTAGGGTTGCCTAACCAACATCGATCTGATCGGTGTCGTTCCCCTCCCCGGTCCCGAAAGGTCATTCACCATGCCCTCCAGCCTCCGTCTTCGCGCCGTCACGGCCTTGGCCGCCTCAGGATGCGCACTGCTTCTGCTCGCCGGCTGCGCCGCTGAGCCGACCGCCGTCACCGATGCGGCGGGGGAATCCGCCGGCACCCACGACGTCGAGCATGCCCGCGGCACCACCGCGGTCCCCGACGAGCCGCAGCGCGTGGTGACCCTCGAACCGCTCGAGCTCGACACCGCCGTCGCGGTCGGCATCGAGCCGGTCGGCGCTGCGGTCGCGAGCAACGTCGCAGGAGCACCGGCATACCTCGGCGCCGACGACGTCGAGCCCGTGGGCACTGTTCCCGAACCCGACCTCGAGGCCATCGCCGCGCTCGAGCCCGATCTGATCCTCGGAACCGAGGCCCGGCACTCCGAGCTCTACGAGCAGCTCTCGGCGATCGCCCCGACCGTGTTCATCGAGACCCAGGCCGACCCGTGGCGAGACAACGCCATGCTCATCGGCGAAGCGCTGGGCCGCGAGGCCGAGGTCGCTGATCTGCTCTCGGCCGTCGACGACCGGTGCGAGTCGCTGGCCGGCGAGTATGCGATTGACGGCGAGAGCGTGCAGCTGATCCGCCCCCGCGACGAGACGACCCTGAGCCTCTACGGACCGGTGTCGTTCTCGGGCAGCCTCCTCGAGTGCGCCGGGTTCACGATCCCCGCGCAGGAGTGGGCCGATGGGCTGCAGGCAGACATCTCACCCGAGAACATCGTCTCGGCGGCAGCGGACCATGTGTTCGTCACCGTGACCGACGTCGACGAGGCCTCGGAGATCCCCACCGCGATCACGCAGAACGCCGCAGCCTTCCCCTCGGTCACCCCTGTCGACACGAGCTACTGGGTCTCAGGAGTCGGGCCGAAGGGCGCACAGGCCGTGCTCGATGACATCGAGGCGTACCTCGAAGAGAGCCGGTGACGACTCTCTTCGAGGTCGAGACGTCGGGGGCTCCGCACGCGCGGATCCCCCGACGCGGCCGTCGTGCGGTCGTCGGTGCGATCGTCCTTCTCGCTGCACTCGCAGTCGCTGTCGTCCTCTCCCTTGCGATCGGCGCCAATCCCCTGTCCCCCGAGGCTGTCTGGACGACGCTGCGCGGCGGGGGCACTCCGGAGACGGACTACGTCCTGTTCGAGTTGCGCATACCTCGCACCGTCACGGGGATCGTCGCCGGCGCGGCGCTGGGTGTGGCCGGCGCTCTCATCCAGGCCTTCACCCGTAATCCGCTCGCCGACCCGGGCATCCTCGGCGTGAACGCCGGCGCCGCGCTCGCGGTCGCCCTCGGCGTGAGCCTGCTCGGCCTGCGCCACGTCTCGCAGTTCGTCTGGTTCGCCTTCTTCGGCGCCCTCATCGTCACGGTGGCCGTCTACCTGATCGGCTCGGCGGGACGCGGCTCCGCTGACCCGCTCCGCCTCACGCTCGCCGGGGTCGCACTCGGAGCCGTGCTCTCCGGCATCACGACGGGCATCTCCCTCAGCGATCCGGAAGCCTTCGACTCGATGCGCAGCTGGAACGCCGGAACGCTGCTCGGACGTGGTTTCGACGTCATCATTCCCGTCCTCCCGTTCGTCGCTGTCGGAGTCGCACTCGCAGTGCTGCTCGGTCCCGGCCTGAACGCCATCGGCCTCGGCGAAGACGTCGCTCGGGCACAGGGCGCGAACGTCGCAGGCATCCGCGTCGGGGTCATCATCGCCGTCACACTTCTCGCGGGCGCAGCGACCGCCCTCGCCGGCCCGATCTCGTTCATCGGGCTGATGGTGCCGCACGTGATCCGCTGGACGTTCGGCGTCGACCAGCGAGTGATCCTGCCGCTCTCCGCCGTGCTGGCACCGGTGATCCTGCTTCTCGCCGACGTCCTCGGCCGGGTCATCATCGCCCCGGCGGAAGTGCCTGTCGGAATCGTCGCGGCATTCGTCGGAGCGCCGGTGCTGATCGCGCTGGCGCGACGACGCCAGGTGAGCGCCCTGTGAGCGCGTCGATCGCCTCGGCGCTCACGGACGCCACCCGTTCCAGGATGATCCTGCACCTGGGGCCGCTGCGGATGCCGGTTCGCCGGCGCAGCATCCTCGTCGGCGTCGCTGCAGCGGCCACTCTGATCGTTCTGGGCATCCTGGCGCTGGGGCTGGGGAGCTATCCCCTCACTCCCCAGGAGGTCGTGCAGACGCTGCTCGGCGGGGGCGACGCCCTGCACCGCACGGTCGTGATCGACTGGCGCCTGCCACGCGCGATCGCGGCGATCACCGTCGGTGCGCTCCTCGGCATCGCCGGCGCGCTCTTCCAGACCGTCACGAGGAATCCGCTCGCGAGCCCCGACATCCTCGGCCTGTCCAACGGCGCGTTCACGGGCATGCTGATCGCGCTGGTGCTGGTCTCGGGGAGCTGGCCCGTGCTCACCGCCGGGTCTCTCATCGGCGGGTTCGCGACAGCCGTGGTGATCTGGCTGTTGTCGGCACGAGGCGGTGTGCACGGCTTCCGCCTCATCGTCGTGGGCATCGGAGTCTCGGCGATCCTCGCCTCTCTCAACACCTGGCTGCTCCTGCAGATCGAGCTCGAGACCGCGATGTTCGCGTCTGCCTGGGGCACTGGATCACTGAACGGCGTCACCGCAGGCCCGCTCGCGGGCGCGCTGCTGTGCGCCCTGCCGTTCGCCGTCGCAGCGCTTCTCCTCGTGCCGCGCATGCGTCAGCTCGAGCTGGGCGACGACATGGCCGCAGCCACAGGGGCCCGGCCGGGGCGGATCCGGGTCGTGGCGCTGCTCATCGGTGTCGCACTCGTCGCCGCCGCGACGACCGTCGCCGGCCCCGTGGCGTTCGTCGCGCTCGCTGCACCGCAGATCGCGCGCATTGTGGCCCGCACCCCGCACCTCTCGCTGATGCTGTCGGCGCTGTTCGGAGGACTCCTCCTGCTCGGTGCCGACCTCATCGCCCAGCACATGCTGCCCACTGCTCTGCCTGTCGGCGTCGTGACCGTGTCGGTCGGCGGCGCCTACCTCGTCCTGATGATCATCCTGGAGATCCGCCGCCGTGCTTGAGAACTCGACCTCGCCCGACCCCAGCGCCGCCTCGCGCCTCAGAGCCGAGAGCATCACGCTCACATACGACCGCACCGAGATCGTCCGCGAACTCTCCGTGGCTGTGCCCGCAGGAGGCTTCACGGTGATCATCGGGCCGAACGCGTGCGGCAAGTCCACGCTGCTGCGCGGCCTGTCGCGCCTGCTGCCTCCCTCGAGCGGGCGCGTCGTGCTCGACGGCCGGTCGATCAGCGAGTACCCGGCGAAGGAGGTGGCCCGCCGGCTGGGGCTGCTTCCTCAAAGTGCGACAGCGCCGGACGGCATCACCGTGGCCGATCTGGTCGCCCGCGGACGTTACCCGCATCAGAGTCTGATGCGCCAATGGTCGGATGCCGATGAGAGTGCTGTGCGGCACGCTCTCGACGCGACAGGAACAGCAGATCTCGCGTCACGCCCCGTCGATGCTCTGTCCGGTGGGCAGCGCCAGCGCGTCTGGGTGGCGATGGTGCTCGCGCAGGAGACGGATCTGCTGCTGCTCGACGAGCCGACCACTTTCCTCGACGTGGCCCACCAGGTGGATCTCATGGAGCTGCTCGCGCATCTCAATACGCAGGGACGCACACTCGTCGCCGTTCTGCACGACCTCAATCACGCCGCACGCTACGCGAGCCACATCATCGCGATGCGCGAGGGCCGCATCGTCGCTCAAGGCCCACCCCGCGAGGTCATCACGAGCGAACGAGTGCAGCAGGTGTTCGGCCTGGCGAACGTCGTGATCGATGATCCCGTCACCGGAGGACCGCTGGTGGTGCCGCTGCGCGGCTCGGCTCCTGCGGGAGTGCGGTCGTGACCGCCGAGCGCCCATGGGCCTACAGCGCTTTCCCGGTGGAGGTTCGCGCACGCGTGATGCTCAGCCCGCATTTCGTCAGGCTGACCCTGGGCGGTGAGAGTCTGCGGAACTTCGCCGACTGGGGCATGGATCAGCGCATCAAGGTCGTCCTGCCGCTGGCCGACGGAGGCATCGCCGACTTCGGACTGCTCGACGAGCCGACACCGCATCCCTCCGACTGGTACACACGGTGGCGCGCCCTCCCTGAAGACGAACGCAACGTGCTGCGCACCTACACCCCCGCCGCGATCAGAGCCGAGGACCGCGAGATCGACATCGACTTCTTCCTCCACGAGCCCGCCGGGCCCGCCTCTGCATGGGCGGCCGCGGCGACCCCGGGCGACCGGCTCGTCGTCAACGGTCCCGACGCGCGAATGGGGTGGACCGGGTACGGACTGCACTGGCATCCCGGCGATGCGGGGCGGTTCTTGATCATCGCCGACGAGACGGCATTCCCGGCTGTGCGCGGCATCCTCGACTCCCTCGGGCCGGACGCGCGCGCCGAGGTCATCCTCGAATGCGGTCACCCCGCCGATGATCTCATCTCGCCGGCTGCCCCCGACACCGCGCGCGTGCATCGCGTGCTGCGCGACGCCCCGGATTCGACGGCGATCGAACGGGCGGTGCACGCCTGGGGCGCCACCCACGGTGCGTCGGCCCGCGAGGACACCGCCTTCTACGCATGGATCGCGGGTGAGTCCGGCATGACCACCGGTATTCGCCGGTATCTGACCTCCGGCCTCGGCATTCCGAAGGAACGGGTCTCCTTCCTCGGCTACTGGCGTCGAGGTGGGCCACTCGTCGGGTGATCCGCGGAGCGGAGCACGACGAAGGGGGCGGATGCCGCAGCATCCGCCCCCTTCGTGTCGTTCAGCAGGTGACTCAGAAGTCCCAGTCGTCGTCTTCCGTCGCCTCGGCCTTGCCGATGACGTACGACGATCCCGATCCCGAGAAGAAGTCGTGGTTCTCGTCGGCGTTCGGCGAGAGAGCCGACAGGATCGCCGGGTTCACGTTCGTGACGGTCGAGGGGAACATCGCTTCGTAGCCGAGGTTCATCAGCGCCTTGTTGGCGTTGTAGTGCAGGAACTTCTTGACGTCCTCGGTCAGGCCGACGCCGTCGTAGAGGTCCTGCGTGTACTGCACCTCGTTGTCGTAGAGCTCGAACAGCAGGTTGAAGGTGTAGTCCTTCAGCTCCTGGCGGCGCTCCTCGGTCTCCTTCTCGAGACCCTTCTGGAACTTGTAGCCGATGTAGTACCCGTGCACGGCCTCGTCACGGATGATGAGGCGGATCAGGTCGGCCGTGTTCGTGAGCTTCGCCTTCGACGACCAGTAGATCGGCAGGTAGAAGCCCGAGTAGAACAGGAACGACTCGAGCAGCGTCGAGGCGACCTTGCGCTTGAGCGGGTCGTCGCCCTGGTAGTAGTCCATGATGATCTGAGCCTTCTTCTGAAGGTTCGGGTTCTCGGTGGACCAGCGGAACGCCTCATCGATCTCCTTCGTCGACGCGAGCGTCGAGAAGATCGAGGAGTAGCTCTTCGCGTGCACCGACTCCATGAACGCGATGTTCGTGTACACGGCCTCTTCGTGAGGCGTGATCGCGTCGGGGATCAGCGAGACGGCGCCGACGGTGCCCTGGATCGTGTCGAGCAGCGTCAGACCGGTGAACACGCGCATGGTGAGCAGCTGCTCATCGGGCGTGAGCGTGTTCCACGACTGGACGTCGTTCGACAGCGGCACCTTCTCAGGCAGCCAGAAGTTGTTCACCAGGCGGTTCCAGACCTCGAGGTCCTTGTCGTCCTGGATGCGGTTCCAGTTGATCGCCTGAACGCTGTCGACCAGCTTGAGCGGGGGGTGAGGAGTCATGATTCTTCGTCGTTTCTCGTGTTCAGGGCCGGATCAGAGCATGCACGAGACGCACTCGGCCATGTCGGTGCCCTCGAGCGCCATCTGACGCAGACGGATGTAGTAGATCGTCTTGATGCCCTTGCGCCATGCGTAGATCTGAGCCTTGTTGATGTCACGCGTCGTGGCGGTGTCCTTGAAGAACAGCGTCAGCGACAGGCCCTGGTCGACGTGCTGGGTGGCGGCGGCGTAGGTGTCGATGACCTTCTCGTAGCCGATCTCGTACGCGTCCTGGTAGTACTCCAGGTTGTCGTTCGTCATGAACGGCGCCGGGTAGTAGACGCGGCCGAGCTTGCCTTCCTTGCGGATCTCGATCTTCGACGCGATCGGGTGGATCGACGACGTCGAGTTGTTGATGTACGAGATCGAGCCGGTCGGGGGCACCGCCTGCAGGTTCTGGTTGTAGATGCCGTGCTCCTGGATCGACGCCTTCAGCGCCACCCAGTCCTCCTGCGTCGGGATGTGCTTGCCCGCGAAGAGCTCCTTGACCTTCTCGGTCTCGGGAACCCAGGCGCGCTCGATGTACTTGTCGAAGAACTCCCCCGACGCGTAGGTCGAGTCCTCGAAGCCGTCGAAGGCCTGCTTGCGCTCGATCGCGATGTTGTTCGAGGCGCGCAGCGCGTGGAACAGCACCGTGTAGAAGTAGATGTTCGTGAAGTCGATGCCCTCTTCGGAGCCGTAGTGCACGTGCTCGCGGGCGAGGTAGCCGTGCAGGTTCATCTGGCCGAGGCCGATCGCGTGCGAACGGTCGTTGCCGTCCTCGATCGAGCGGACCGAGCGGATGTGGCTCTGGTCGCTCACCGCGCTCAGCGCACGGATCGCGGTCTCGACCGTCTGGCCCAGGTCATCGGCATCCATCGACAGCGCGATGTTCATCGAGCCGAGGTTGCAGGAGATGTCCTTGCCGATCTGGTCGTACGACAGGTCGTCGTTGTACGTGGTCGGCGTGTTCACCTGCAGGATCTCGCTGCAGAGGTTGGACATGTTGATGCGGCCCTTGATCGGGTTGGCCTTGTTCACCGTGTCCTCGAACATGATGTACGGGTAGCCCGACTCGAACTGGATCTCGGCGATCGTCTGGAAGAACTCGCGCGCGTTGATCTTCGTCTTCTTGATGCGCGGGTCGTCGACCATCTCGCGGTACTTCTCGGTGACCGAGATGTCGCCGAAGGGGACGCCGTAGACCTTCTCGACGTCGTACGGCGAGAAGAGGTACATGTCCTCGCCGTTCTTCGCCAGCTCGAACGTGATGTCGGGCACGACGACGCCGAGCGACAGCGTCTTGATGCGGATCTTCTCGTCGGCGTTCTCACGCTTGGTGTCGAGGAAGCGCATGATGTCGGGGTGGTGTGCGTTGAGGTACACCGCACCCGCACCCTGACGCGCACCGAGCTGGTTGGCGTAGCTGAAGCTGTCTTCGAGGAGCTTCATCACGGGGATGATGCCCGAGGACTGGTTCTCGATCTGCTTGATCGGCGCACCGGCCTCACGGATGTTCGAGAGCAGGAGCGCCACTCCGCCGCCGCGCTTGGAGAGCTGGAGGGCGGAGTTGATGCCGCGGGCGATCGACTCCATGTTGTCCTCGATGCGCAGCAGGAAGCAGCTGACGAGCTCGCCGCGCTGGGCCTTGCCCGAGTTGAGGAAGGTCGGGGTCGCGGGCTGGAAGCGGCCGGAGATGATCTCCTCGACCAGTGCGACGGCGAGCTGCTCGTCGCCGCCGGCGAGGCCGAGGGCCGTCATCACGACGCGGTCCTCGAAGCGCTCGAGGTAGCGCTTGCCGTCGAACGTCTTGAGCGTGTAGCTCGTGTAGTACTTGAAGGCGCCGAGGAACGTCTCGAAGCGGAACTTCTTGCCGTAGGCGAGGTCATTGAGCTTCTGGATGAACTCGAGCGAGTACTGCTCGATCACGGCCGGCTCGTAGTACTCCTTCTCGACGAGGTAGTCGAGGCGCTCCTTGAGCGAGTGGAAGAACACCGTGTTCTGGTTGACGTGCTGCAGGAAGTACTCGCGCGCCGCCCGCTTGTCGGCGTCGAACTGGATCTTGCCGTTCGCGTCGTACAGGTTCAGCATCGCGTTGAGGGCGTGATAGTCCAGGCCCTCGTAGGTCGGGTTCATCTTGAACGCCACCGTATCCGTCACTGAGTCGGCTCCTGCCTGCTCGTCAACTGCGGTACCCACCGTCGCTCCAATCCGTCGCTCACGCGATCTACATCGTCTTGTGTGCCGAAGATCTCGAGCCGATACAAGTGAGGCACGTTGCACTTGCGGCTGATGATGTCACCGGCGAGACAGAACGAGTCGCCGAAGTTGGTGTTGCCCGCCGAGATGACTCCGCGGATGTGACGCCGGTTGCGCTCGTCGTTGAGGAACCGGATGACCTGCTTGGGCACCGCGCCTCGTTCGACGCCGCGCCCCTCACCCCCGCCATAGGTGGGGGTGACCAGCACGAAGGGCTCGTCGACGACGAGTTCTTCCTGCTGTCGGAGAAGGGGAATGCGTCGGGCCGGGAGCCCGAGCTTCTCGACGAAGCGCGCGGTGTTACCCGAGGCGCTCGAGAAGTAGACCAGGAGCGGCGCGGCGGTCGCGACGGCGCTCATGGCGGATCACGCCAGACGCGAGGCGAGCTCGTCGATCTTGTCGGGGCGGAAGCCCGACCAGTGACCCTCGTCGGTGACGACGACGGGTGCCTGCATGTAGCCGAGCGCCTTGACCTGCTCGAGCGCCGTGGCGTCCTCCGACAGGTCGAGGATCTCGTACTCGATGCCCTTGGCGTCGAGCGCGCGGTAGGTGGCGTTGCACTGAACGCAGGACGGCTTCGTGTAGACCGTGATCGACATCTTTTCGCTTCCCCTCACATCTCTGGCCTGCATCTGAATCAGGCTGTTTTCCGGTAGACCCTCACCGGGATCTCAATACTACATATAGGTACGGACATTCAGGGTGACCACTAGGGGTAGTAGTTACATACGTGTAGTTTTCCACCGCTCTCCACTGTTACAACACAGGTTCTCCACCGTTTCTTCCACAGGCACAGCCCCCTTGACAGTGCCTCCGAACCGCGAGAAATCGCGGCTGGGAACGACCTGTGAGAGATCCATCCACAGGGGGGACGATACGGCCGACCTCGGACATCGGATTTTCTGTGGAAACTCGGTTTGGGCGTGTCGCGGCGTGTCGCGGAGGAGCCGCTTGGACCCGCGTCCGCGCCTCCCGGTAGCGTTGACCCGTGGCGGGATATCGGGACCTTCTTCGCACGCCCGGAGTGGCGCGCATGATCGCTGCACAGCTGACCGCTCGCTTCCCCAACGGGATGACCTCGCTCGCGATCCTGCTGCACGTCGAGCAGCAGACCGGGTCATACGGCTCGGCGGGCCTCGTGCTGGCCGCGACGAGCGTCGGGCAGGCCGTCGCCGGCCCGATCACGAGTCGGTGGATGGGCGCCTGGGGCATGCGCCGCGTGCTCACCCTGACGCTCAGCGTCTGCGTCGTCGCCGTGCTGGGGCTCGCGCTCCTCCCCCTCAGCATCCCCGGCTACATGATCCTGGGCATGATCGCCGGTCTCTCGACCCCGCCGGTGCAGGCCGCCGTGCGCACCATCTATCCGAAGCTCGTGAACTCGAAGCAGCTCACTCCGCTGTTCTCCCTCGATGCCTCGCTGCAGGAGATCATCTGGGTCATCGCGCCCGTCGTGATCACCCTCGTCTCGACCCAGGTCGGCACCGCCGAGGGTCTCCTGCTCGTCGCCGTCGTGCTGGTGGGCGGCGGGGCGTGGTTCATCCTCTCGCCCGAGGTCGGTCGCGTGCGCATCCCCCGCAGCCGCAACGCCCTCGGCAAGGTCGTCCTCAAGCCGCCCGTGCTGCTCGCCACCGTCATCGGGTTCCTCCTCATCGGCGCCTGCTCCGCCGTCGAGGTCGGCGTCGTCGCCACGTTCGAGCACGGCAGCCTCGCCGCCGGCCTCGTGCTCGCCGTCTTCTCGGTCGGCAGCCTCGCCGGCGGACTCGCGTTCGGACACATCCCCATCGGCCCCTGGGCGATGGCCCGCCGTCTCGCGATCGTCACCGTCGGCCTGGCGCTCACCATGTTCTCCCTCAACGTGTTCTGGCTCGGCGGCACGCTGGTCCTCGCCGGCATCGGCATCGCGCCGGCCCTCGCCGTGCTGTTCGCCATCACGACCGCGAGCGTGAAGTTCAGCGAGACCGCCGAGGCGTTCGGCTGGGCGGGCACGGGACAGCTCATCGGTGCCGCGGCGGGCTCGGCGGTCGCCGGCTTCCTGGTCGACGCGACGGATCCGCGAGGCGCCTACCTCGCCGCGACGCTGTTCGCCGCAGCCGGCCTCGTCGTCTCGATCGTCTTCGTCCGCTCCTTCCCCGACCTGCGCCATCGCGACGCGAGTCCCCACCCCGACACCGAACCTCTGGCGGTCACCCCTTCATGAGCTCTGCCCCCTCCCCCGCATCCGCCGCCCCCGAGGTGGTCTGCATCGGCGAGTCCATGGGACTCGTCACCGCTCTCGGCGCCCCGCTCGCCGAGACCGAGACGGCTGCGCTCGGTCTGGCGGGAGCCGAGGGCAACGTCGCGGTCGGGCTCGTGTCGGCAGGGCACCGCGCCGCGTGGGCCTCACGCCTCGGTGACGACCCGATCGGCGTGCGCATCTCGACCGAGCTCGAGCGGCGCGGCGTCGACCTCTGGGTGACGACGGATGCGGATGCTCCCACCGGCGTCATGTTCAAGGACCCCGGCGTGGAGTCGTCGTCGGTCTACTACTACCGGCGCGGTTCGGCCGCCTCGCTGATGGCACCGGGGTTCCTCGACGCCGCCCAGCTCGCCGGCGTCCGCATCGTGCACACCACGGGCATCACCCCGGCGCTCTCGCCGTCCTGCCGCGCGATGGTCGATCAGCTGTTCGTCGACGCTCGCGCCGCCGGCGCCCTCGTGTCCTTCGACGTCAATGATCGCCGCGCACTGTGGACGATGCAGGATGCCGCCGACACTCTCGCCCGCCTCGCGGACGCCGCCGACATCGCCTTCGTCGGACGCGACGAGGCCGAGCGCATCTGGGGCACCGCGACCGCCGCCGAGATCCGCACCCGTCTGCCGCACTGCGGGCTGCTCATCGTCAAGGACGGCGACGTCGGGGCGACCGCGTTCCTCGGCGACGACGAGCCGGTGTTCGTGCCCGCTCCCCGTGTCGAGGTCGTCGAGCCGGTCGGCGCCGGAGACGCGTTCGCGGCCGGGTTCCTCGCCGCGACCCTCGACGGCGCAGATCTGTCGGCACGGCTGTCCGCGGGCCACACCGCAGCGGCCCGCGTGCTGACGACGCACGGCGACCTGCCGCCCCTCGACTGAGCTCCGCAGGCCTCACCGCCGCGAGCCGGTCGTAGGCTTGCTGCATGCCCGCACCGCTCACGCTGCCCCGCATCTCCTGGGGCGACCCGGCATCCGATCGTCGCGTTCTCCTCGTGCACGGGCTCGGCTCGTCCGCGGCTCTCATGTGGCGCGTCGGCACCGACCTCGCCGACGCCGGATGGCATGCGACCGCCGTCGATCTGCGTGGCCACGGCGATGCCCCGCGCGCCCTCGACTACTCGGTCGCCGCCTACGCGGCAGACCTCGCCACCACGACGCCCGACGGAGGGGGACCCTGGGATGCCGTCGTCGGCCACTCGCTCGGCGGGGCCTCCAGCACGGCGGCGGCGGCATCCGCTCCCGAGTGGACGCGCCGACTCGTGCTGCTCGATCCGGCGATCCTCGTCGGCGGCCGGGATGCCGCGATCGTCCGCAGGAGCCAGGAGCGCGCCTTCGCCGACAACAGGGTGGAGCTGGTGCAGCAGGAGCATCCGCACTGGCACCCGCAGGACTGGGAGCTGAAGGTCGACGCGGTGCACCGCGCGAGCGCCTGGGCGGTCGAGCAGACGAGTGCGCAGAACACTCCGTGGGACGTCACTGCGGATGCCGCCCGGCTGACCGTTCCCACCCATGTGATCGCCTCGGATCCCGCGGTCTACAGCATCTTCACCGGCGAGGTCGCGGCCGGCGTCCTCGCCTCCAACCCCCTCGTCACGATGTCGGTCGTCGAGGGCGCCGGGCACTCGCTGCACCGCGACAAGCCCGAAGAGACCGTCCGACAGCTGAGAGAGGCACTCGCGTGAGCACCTTCGATCCGACCGCGTACCTTCCCGACGACCTTCTCGAGCGCATCCGCGAGCGGGCGCCGATCCACGACCGCGAGAACACGTTCCCCGAGCAGGACCTCGATGAGCTCCGCGACGCGGGATATCTGTCGATCCTCGTGCCCGCCGAACGCGGGGGCGCGGGGCTCGGCCTCGCCGAGGCGGCGATCCTGCAGCAGCGTCTCGCGACCGCCGCTCCCGCCACGGCGCTCGCGATCAACATGCACCTGGTGTGGACCGGCGTCGCGAAGGTCTTCTCCGACCGCGGCGTGCCGGGTCTCGAGTTCGTGCAGGACGGCGCGGTCGCGGGCGAGGTCTTCGCCTTCGGAATCAGCGAGGGCGGCAACGACCTGGTGCTGTTCGGGAGCGACACCGAGGCCGCGCCCACCGCCGACGGAGGCTACGCGTTCACCGGCACGAAGATCTTCACCTCGCTCGCGCCCGTATGGACGAGGCTCGGGCTGCACGGCCTCGACACGACGAGCGCCGACGCTCCGAAGCTGGTCTTCGCCTTCGTCGACCGCACCGACGCGGTCGTCACGGGCGACGACTGGGACACCCTCGGCATGCGGGGCACTCAGAGCCGCACGACGCGTCTCGACGGAGCCGTGGCGGATGCCGCGCACGTGGTGCGTCGCATCGATCCGGGCCCGAACCCCGACCCCATCGTCTTCGGGATCTTCTCCGTCTTCGAGATCCTGCTCGCCTCCGTCTACACGGGCATCGCACGCCGTGCCCTCGACCTCGCGGTGCTCACCGCGCAGATGCGCCGTTCGAAGAAGACGGGTGCGACGTACAGCCAGGATCCCGACATCCGCTGGCGCATCGCCGACATGGGCCTCGCGTACGACGCGCTCCCGCCGCAGATCGCGGTGCTCGCCCGCGATGTCGATGAGAGGGTCGACAACGGCGCTCGGTGGTTCACGCTGCTGTCGGGCGTCAAGCACCGGGCGATCACGATGTCGAAGCACGTCGTCGATCAGGCGATGCTCGTCGCCGGCGGCGGCTCGTACTTCTCGTCGAACGAACTGTCGCGTCTCTACCGGGACGTCCTCGCGGGCGCATTCCATCCCTCCGATCCCGAATCGGCGCATTCCACTGCGGCGAGCGCCTGGCTCGGACCCCTCGAGGCATAAGCGCGATATTCTGCGGTTTCACCCCTGAGGCTCTGCCGATTCTGCGGAATCAGTTGAAGACCGGCCGCTGCGGTGCGAGGATCGCATCATGGCGTCCTCGAAGAAGCACCCCCCACTGGACGATGTCGCGAAGACGATCATCGAACTGCTGCAGGAGGACGGGCGACGCTCGTACTCCGACATCGGGCGAGAGGTGGGACTCAGCGAAGCCGCCGTCCGCCAACGCGTGCAGCGGCTCACCGAGTCCGGCGTGATGCAGATCGTCGCAGTGACCGATCCGATGCAGCTCGGCTTCCCCCGGCAGGCCATGATCGGCGTCCGCGTCTCGGGCGACACGAGGGTCGTGGCCGAGGCCATCGCCGAGATCGCCGCCATCGACTACGTCGTCATCACCGTGGGCTCGTTCGACATCCTCGCCGAGGTCGTCTGCGAGGACGACGAGGACCTCCTCGCCCTCATCAACGATCACATCCGCCCGATCGACGGGGTCCTGTCGACCGAGACCTTCATCTACGCCAAGCTGCAGAAGCAGCTCTACAACTGGGGGACCAGATGAGCACGCAACGCCCGACACCGTCCGAGTCCGAACTCCAGACCATGGCCAAGGACCACCTGTGGATGCACTTCACACGGCAGTCCACGATGGAGAAGAGCGGCGTCCCGATCATCGTCAAGGGCGACGGTCACCGCATCTGGGACTCGAAGGGCAAGGAGTACTTCGACGGCCTCGCCGGACTCTTCGTCGTCAACGCCGGCCACGGCCGCCGTCGGCTCGCCGAGGCCGCGGCGAAGCAGGCTTCCGAGCTGTCGTTCTTCCCGCTGTGGTCGTATGCGCACCCGGCGGCCATCGAGCTCGCCGATCGACTCGCGGCCGAGGCGCCCGGCGATCTGAACCGGGTGTTCTTCTCGACGGGCGGCGGCGAGGCGGTCGAGACCGCGTTCAAGCTCGCGAAGCACTACTGGAAGCTGATGGGCAAGCCCACCAAGCACAAGGTCATCTCGCGATCGGTCGCCTATCACGGCACCCCTCAGGGCGCACTGGCCATCACCGGCATCCCGGCGATGAAGTCCATGTTCGAGCCCGTCACCCCGGGTGGGTTCCGCGTGCCGAACACCAACTTCTACCGCGCGGCCGAGATGGGCGGCCCGAGCGACGACCTCGAGGCCTTCGGCCGCTGGGCCGCCGACCGCATCGAGGAGATGATCCTGTTCGAGGGCGCCGACACGGTCGCCGCGGTCTTCCTCGAGCCGGTGCAGAACTCGGGCGGATGCTTCCCGCCTCCTCCCGGATACTTCGCCAGGGTGCGCGAGATCTGCGACCGCCACGACGTGCTGCTCGTGTCGGACGAGGTCATCTGCGCGTTCGGTCGCCTGGGCCACACCTTCGCGTGCACGGGCCTCGGCTACGTGCCCGACATGATCACGTGCGCCAAGGGCATGACGAGCGGCTACTCGCCCATCGGCGCGACCGTCATCAGCGACCGGATCTACGAGCCGTTCTCGAAGGACGACGTGTCGTTCCCGCACGGCTACACGTTCGGCGGGCATCCGGTCTCGGCGGCCGTGGCCCTCGAGAACCTCGCGATCTTCGACGAGGAGGGGCTCAACGAGCACGTGCGCGAGAACTCGCCCCTGTTCCGCGCCGAGCTCGAGAAGCTCCTCGACATCCCGATCGTGGGCGATGTGCGCGGAGACGGCTACTTCTTCGGCATCGAGCTTGTGAAGGACAAGGCGACGCGGGAGACCTTCGACGACGACGAGTCCGAGCGCCTGCTGCGCGGCTTCCTCTCCCCCGCCCTGTTCGAGGCCGGGCTCTACTGCCGCGCCGACGACCGCGGCGACCCCGTGATCCAGCTCGCACCGCCGCTGACGGTGGGACCCGCGGAGTTCCGTCAGATCGAGCAGATCCTGCGGAGCGTGCTCACCGACGCCCAGTCGGTGCTCTGACTCAGTCGGTCACCGCGGTGCGCCGCCTCGCGAGGAGCGCGAGGTGGAGCGCCGCGATCGTCTCGCCGTCGTCGAGGTCGGCACCGAGCAGATCGCCGATCAGCGTGAGGCGCTGATAGAACACCGACCGCGACAGGTGACTCGCGGCGGCCGCCGCCGAGCGGTTGCCCGGGTGTGCGACGAGAGCCGCGAGCACGGCGAGCAGGTCGCCGCGACGCTCGCGGTCGTGACGGATCAGCGGCGCCAGCATCCGCTCGCTGTGCTCGTGCAGTCGGTGATCGTCGCGCAGCGTGGCGACGAGCCTCTCGAGCGGGCGATCGTCGACCCGCCGCACTCTGGCCCCCGCCTCGGCGCGGTCGCTGTCGGCGAGATCGCGCGCGGCGCGCAGCGAGCCGAGCAGTCCGACGACGTCATCGGCGACCGGGCCGACGAACACCGCGCGGTCGGGACCGGCGATGCGCAGCACGACCACGTCGGACAGCACTGCGGATGCCGGAAGTGACAGCAGAGCGACGTCGTCGCCCTCGACCCTGGCCGCCATGACGGCGAACCCCGCCTGCCGTGCGCGATACGCGAGCTCGCTGATCGACGCCGACCCTCGGGCGACGATCCCGTGGCACTGCCGGTCGGCGAGGGCGAAACCGCCGGCACGCAGCCGCGCGTCGATGTCGTCGGCCTTCGCGAAGCGCGCCCCCAGCAGGTCATCGATCACCGTGCGCTGCGCGAGCAGCGACCATTCGGTGTCGCCGCCGTCGGCGATGCAGCCGAACGCGAGGGCCGTCGCCCCCTGTTCGAGCACCGTGACCCGCCCGGCGGGGTGAGCCGGTCCCGGCTGGGCGAGCAGCGTGCCCCAGCGCACTCCCCGCGCCTGCACCGGCACCCGCTCGGCGTCGCCACGCGAGCTCAGGACGTCGGCGATCGGAGAGTCGAGCCCCTCGGCCGCGATCACCTCACCTGCGAGGTTCTCCAGGATCACCGGTGCGCGCAGCGCCCGCGCGGTCTCGGACACCACGACATCGGCTGGCGCGCCCTGCAGGCTCAGCGCGGTGAAGAGCTCGTGCAGGTGCTGACGCTCGTGCAGCGCGTGCGTCTGCGCGGCGATGAGGGCGTGATGCACCGCCTCGGTCACCGCGACGAACTTGACCTCGCGGGTCAACGCGATGAGCGCCAGTCCGACCGTCGCGCACAGGTCGACCAGCGGCTGGGGCACCGCCTCACGGGCTGTGCCGAGCTCGAACACGATGCCGGCGATGCCCGCGCGGTGCAGGCTGGTCGCGAAGTCCCGCAGCTGCTCGACGTCGCTCGGCCACCCGGCGCCGGTGGTCAGCAGCAACTCGCCGCCGTCGAGAAGCCGCGCGACGTCCGGGCTGTCGGAGACATGCACCCACCGCACGGCGACATCGAGAGCGGCGCCGCCGACGAGCACGGACGGGCCGCCCTGCTGCACGGCGGGCTCGGAGAGCACGTCGGAGACGCTGAGAAACGTGCTGCCATCCGGACGTTCTGTCCGACCCAGCTCGATGTCGCTACGTTCTGACACCTGTTCACCCTCTCGTGCTCTGTGATCATGGGAGAGAACCCAGCGTATCGCTGCTCGGTCAGAGTGTTCGATACGGATCACGCAGCACGAAGGAGTCCCGTGGACATCGTCCGTCACCTCATCAATGGAGCAGAGACCGCCGACGCGGCGCGCACGGGACAGGTCTTCGACCCGGCCACCGGTCAGGTGTCGAAGCAGGTCGCCTTCGCGTCGACCGCCGAGGTCGACCAGGCCATCGCCGCCGCGGCATCCGCTCTGCCCGCCTGGCGCGAGACGAGCCTCATCAAGCGCGCCGACGTCTTCTTCCGCCTGCGTCAGCTGCTCAAGGAGCGCACGCCCGAGCTCGCGGCGATCGTCACCTCGGAGCACGGCAAGGTGCTCTCGGATGCCGCCGGCGAGGTCTCGCGCGGCATCGAGAACGTCGAGTTCGCCGCCGGCCTCGTGCACCTGCTCAAGGGAGAGCGCAGCGAGCAGGTCTCGCGCGGCGTCGACGTGCACTCGGTCAAGCAGCCCGTCGGGGTCGTCGCGGCGATCACGCCGTTCAACTTCCCCGTCATGGTGCCGCTGTGGATGGTCGCTTCGGCGATCGCCTGCGGCAACACGGTCGTGCTCAAGCCGAGCGAGAAGGACCCGTCGGCGGCCATCTGGATCGCGAAGCTCTTCCAGGAGGCAGGATTGCCCGACGGCGTGCTCAATGTCGTGAACGGCGACAAGGAGGCCGTCGACGCGCTGCTCGAGTCGCCGCGGGTGAACGCTATCAGCTTCGTCGGATCGACCCCGATCGCCCGCTCCATCTACCAGCGGGCGGCGAACGCGGGCAAGCGCGTGCAGGCTCTGGGCGGCGCGAAGAACCACATGGTCGTGATGCCGGATGCCGACATCGACGCCGCGGCCGACGCGGCGGTCTCGGCCGCGTACGGCTCGGCCGGCGAACGCTGCATGGCCGTCTCGGTGCTGGTCGCGGTGGGAGACATCGCCGACGACCTGGTCACAGCGATCGCCTCGCGCATCGACGGACTCACCATCGGCGCGGGCACGGATGCCGCGAGCGAGATGGGCCCGCTCATCACCCGCGAGCACCGCGACCGCGTCGCCTCCTACGTGACCGGCGCCACCGCGGAGGGTGCGACCGTCGTGGTCGACGGCACGACGAAGGAGTTCGACTCCGACGGCTTCTTCATCGGGGTCAGCCTCATCGATCGGGTCGCTCCCGGCATGAAGGTGTACGACGACGAGATCTTCGGCCCGGTGCTCTCGGTCGTGCGCGTCGAGACCTATGCCGAGGCCGTCGAGCTCGTCAACGCGAACGCGTACGGCAACGGCACCGCGATCTTCACCCGCGACGGCGGCACCGCCCGTCAGTACGAGTTCGACATCGAGGTCGGCATGGTCGGCGTCAACGTGCCGATCCCCGTGCCGATCGGCGCCTACTCGTTCGGCGGCTGGAAGGACTCGCTCTTCGGCGACTCGCACATCTACGGACCCGAGTCGGTGCACTTCTACACTCGGTCGAAGGTGGTCACGACGCGCTGGCCCGACCACACGCCCTCGCAGATCGACCTGGGCTTCCCGAGCAACCACTGAGCCCCCGAGCAGACACTGAGAACCGAGACACGAGACATGACGAACTTCATCGATCGCCACGGCGCATCGCATCCGCTCCCCGCCCCCGAGGCCGAGGCGCAGGTGCGGGCGGACGACCGCGGCCACGTCTTCCACTCCTGGAGCGCCCAGGGACTCATCGATCCGCTGCCCGTCGCCGCGGGTGAGGGCTCGACGTTCTGGGACTACGCCGGCAACGCCTACCTCGACTTCTCGAGCCAGCTGGTGAACCTCAACCTGGGGCACCAGCATCCCGACCTCGTGGCCGCGATCCAGCAGCAGGCGGGTCGCCTCTCGACCATCCAGCCGGCGATGGCCAACGACGTGCGGGGCGAGCTCGCCCGACTCATCGTCGAGGTCGCGCCCGAGGGCTTCGAGAAGGTCTTCTTCACCAACGGCGGCGCCGAGGCCAACGAGTACGCCGTGCGCATGGCGCGCCAGTCGACGGGCCGCCACAAGGTGCTGTCGATGTACCGCAGCTATCACGGGTCGACCTCCACGGCGATCTCGCTGACGGGTGACCCTCGCCGGTGGGCGAACGGCACACCGGATTCCGGAGCCGTGCGCTTCTTCGGGCCCTACCTCTACCGCTCGCCGTTCCACGCCGAGACGCCGGAGCAGGAGTCCGAGCGCGCCCTCGCCCACCTCGAGCAGACCATCCAGCTCGAAGGACCCTCGACGATCGCGGCGATCATCATCGAGACCGTCGTCGGCACGAACGGCGTGCTCGTGCCGCCGCCCGGCTACCTGCAAGGCGTGCGCGAGCTGTGCGACCGCTACGGCATCATCTACATCGCGGACGAGGTCATGGTCGGCTTCGGCCGCCTCGGCGAGTGGTTCGGCATCGACGCGTACGACGGGCGTCCCGACCTGATCACCTTCGCGAAAGGCGTGAACTCCGGGTACGTGCCGCTCGGCGGCGTCGTCATCTCCGCGCGCATCGCGAAGGCCTTCGACACCACGCCGTTCGCGGGAGGGCTCACATACTCCGGGCATCCGCTCGCGTGCGCCGCGGGCGTCGCGACCTTCGAGGTGTTCCGCCGCGACGGCATCCTCGAGCGGGTGCGCGACCTCGGCGAGCGCATCGTCGAGCCGACCCTGCGCCGCTGGGTCGACACCCACCCGAGCGTCGGAGAGGTACGCGGCCGCGGGCTCTTCTGGGCCGTCGAGCTGGTTCGCGACAAGGAGACGCGTGAGCCGCTCGTGCCGTTCAACGCGAGCGGAGCGGATGCCGCGCCCGTCGCCGCCTTCGCCGCCGCCGCCAAGAAGGCGGGTGTCTGGCCGTTCACGCACTTCAACCGCATGCACGTGGCACCGCCGCTCGTGATCGGCGAGGACGATCTCGTGCGCGGTCTGGCCGTGCTCGACGAGGCTCTCGCAGTGGCCGACGAGGCAGCCACGAGCTGACAGTGCCGTGAGGCGCAGCCGCTGCTGCGCGGGTTCAGATCAGGAATCCGCGCAGCAGCGCTTCGGAACCGGCGAGGTGATCGCGCATCGCCGCCTCGGCGACGTCGGGCCGCCCGGCGAGGATCGCCGTCACGATCTGCTCATGCTGCTCACCCGAGTGCTGGATGTTGCGCGGCATCAGCGGGAACGTGTCGAGCCACGCATTGACGTCGGCCCGGTTCTCGGCGACCAGCGCGACGAGCGAGGGGATGCCGGCCGCCTCCGCGATCGCGAGGTGCAGCAGCGTGTCGAGACGCCGATACTCCTCGGGCCCGGCGGGCAGCGCGGCCTCATGTCGCGCCCACAGGTCGGCGCGGGTCGCGGCATCCAGCGCCCGGCTCGCCGCAGCCCGCACTGCTCCCGTCTCGAGCACCCGCCGCAGCCCCAGCACATCGTCGATCTCGTCCGCCGTGACCTCCCCGGCATCCGAGGGCTGGGGCAGCGGATCGGCGATGAACGTGCCGCCGTACCGCCCCCGCTTGGGCACCAGGTATCCGGTGTCGGCGAGTTCGCGGATCGCCTCGCGCACGGTGTCGCGACTGACGCCGAACGAGGCGGCGAGCTCTCGTTCCGGCGGCAGCGACTCCCCCGGGGCGACGACGCCGAGGCGGATGGTCTGCACGAGGCGAGCCACCGCATCCTCGAGGGCGTTGCCTCGGCGAAGCGGCCGGTAGACCGCCCGGCGCACCTCGACGAGATCGCCGTCGGAAGGGTGCTCGCTCATGCTTTCACCTTGTCACAGTGACATGGTCCCGCTTCACAGCGGGGTGACGTAGGCGTTCGTGATGCCGCCGTCGACCACGAAGGCGCTGGCGGTGATGAACGATGAGTCGTCCGAGGCGAGGAAGGCCACAGCGGCGGCCAGCTCGGACGGCTCGGCGAAGCGCCCCATCGGCACGTGCACGAGTCGTCGCTGCGCGCGCTCGGGATCCTTGGCGAACAGCTCCTGCAGCAGCGGCGTGTTCACCGGCCCGGGGCACAGCGCGTTCACCCGCACGCCCTGTCGCGCGAACTGCACGCCGAGCTCGCGCGACATCGCCAGCACGCCGCCCTTCGACGCGGTGTAGCTGATCTGCGAGGTCGCCGACCCCAGCAGGGCGACGAACGACGCGGTGTTGATGATCGATCCGCGACCCGCCGGCACCATGTGGCGCAGTGCCGCACGGCTGCACAGGTACACGCTCTTCAGGTTCACGTCCTGCACGCGATCCCAGGCCGGCAGCTCGGTCGTCTCGATCGAGTCGTCGTCGGCGGGCGAGATGCCGGCGTTGTTGAAGGCGATGTCGATACGGCCGAACTCCGCGGCGACGCCGTCGAAGAGCGTGTTCACCATGGTCTCGTCGGCCACGTCGACGGGACGGAACGCACCGCCCACCTCGGCCGCCGCCTTCTCGCCCGTGGCGGGGTCGACGTCGGCGATGACGACGAACGCGCCTTCGGCCGCGAAGCGCTGAGCGGTGGCGAAGCCGATCCCGCTCGCCCCTCCGGTGATGATCGCGACGCGGTCCTTGAGGCGCTGGGTCAGATCGATGGTCATGTGTGCTCTCCGTTGCAGGTGGGGATGGTCGGGCCGGGTGTCGCTGGTCAGGATTCGTCTGTCGCGAAGAAGACGTTCTTGGTCTCGGTGAAGTGCTCTGCGGCGTCGGGACCGAGCTCGCGCCCGAGTCCGGATGCCTTCATGCCGCCGAACGGCGTCGCGTAGCGCACCGACGAGTGCGAGTTCACCGAGAGCACGCCGCTCTGCACGCCGCGCGAGACGCGCACGGCCCGTCCGAGGCTCTCGGTCCAGATCGACCCGGCGAGACCGTAGGCGGTGTCGTTCGCCAGGCGGATCGCATCGGCCTCATCCTCGAACGGCATCACCGCGACGACCGGGCCGAACACCTCCTGCTGGGCGATCCGGTCGGACGGGTCGGCGAGCACCACGGCGGGCGCGAACCAGAATCCGTCGCCGCTCGGAGCGCTGCCGCGGAACGCGACGTTCGCGTCGTCGAGGAACCCCGACACGGTGTCGCGATGCGCGGCCGAGATGAGCGGCCCCATGTCGGTGTCGGCACTCGACGGGTCGCCCACACGCCACGCCCTGACCGCGGGTTCGAGCATCTCGAGGAACCGGTCGTACACCGATCGCTGCACGAGCAGCCGGCTGCGGGCGCAGCAGTCCTGGCCCGCGTTGTCGAACACCGAGCCGGGCACCGCGGCGACGGCCTTCTCGAGGTCGGCGTCGGCGAAGACGATGTTGGCGCTCTTGCCGCCGAGCTCGAGCGTCACGGGCTTGAGCGCGCGTGCGCATCCGGCGGCGACCTCGATGCCGACCTCGGTCGACCCGGTGAACACGACCTTGCGGACGTCGGGGTGCTCGACGAGACGCTGCCCCACCACGGATCCCGACCCGGTGACCACCTCGAACAGCCCTTCGGGAAGGCCCGCCTCGAGGGCGAGCTCGCCGAGTCGGATGGCTGTCAACGGCGTGAGCTCGGCGGGCTTCAGGACGACGGCGTTACCTGCGGCGAGCGCCGGCGCGAACGCCCACGCCGCGATCGTCATCGGGAAGTTCCACGGCACGATGACTCCGACCACGCCGTAGGGGTCGTGGAAGGTGACGTCGAGTCCGCCCGCCACCGGGATCTGACGGCCCGACAGCCGCTCGGGGTCGGCCGAGTAGTAGTTGAGCACCTGAGCGACGTGTCCGGCCTCCCAGCGGGCCGAGCCGATCGGATGCCCGGAGTTCCGCACCTCGAGCTGTGCGAGCTCCTCCGTGGCGGCCTCGACCGCACGAGCGAAGGACCGCAGTGCATCGGCTCGATCGACCGGGGCGAGAGCCGCCCACCGTCGCTGCGCTGCGACCGCGCGGGCGATCGCGGCATCCGTCTCTCCGATGTCGGCGCGCGCGACCTCGCGGATCGCCGCGCCGGTCGACGGGTTGATGACTGTGAACGCGCTCATCGGGCGTCCTCCTTCCGCCCTGCGGCGAACGCACGGGCTTGTGAGACGAGATCGGTGAAGAGCCGCCGATCCTCGGCGTTCTCCTCGGGGTGCCACTGGACGCCGACGATGTGGCCGGCTGACGTGTCGACGAAGGCCTGCACGAGACCGTCGTCCGAATGCGCGGCGGCGACGAGCCCCTCGCCGAGACGGTCGACCCCCTGGTGGTGGTAGCTGTGCACCCGCATCTCGGTCTCGCCGATGATGTCGGCGAGAGGGGTGTCGGTCGACACCGCGACGTCGTTCTCGGCGAAGACACCGCCGCCGATGCGGTACTTCTCGGTGCCGAGCGACTCGGGCAGGTGCTGCTGCAGGGTTCCGCCGCGGGCGACGTTGACGAGCTGCAGACCGCGGCAGATGGCGAGCACCGGGATGCCACGACGCTCGGCCGCCTGGAAGAGCGCGAGCTCCCACGCGTCGCGGTCGACCCTCGCGGGGTCGGTGAGCGGATGCCGGTCCTCGCCGTACAGCTCGGGGGCGACGTCCGCGCCCCCCGAGAGCACGAGCCCGTCCATCCCCGAGATCGCCGCATCTGCAGCATCCGGATCCTGTGGTGGAAGAAGAAGGGCGATGCCGCCGGAGGAGGTCACGCTTGTGAGGTACTGCTCCGGCAGGAACGCGGCCCTGACATCCCACACCCCCTGCTGCGCGCGCTCGAGATAGGTCGTGACGCCGATCAGCGGCGCGGGGTCAGAGGCGCTCGAAGCCACGGATGCGCTCCCAGTCGGTGACGGCCGCGTCGTAGGCTTCCACCTCGATGCGGGCCTGGTTCAGATAGTGCTCGACCACGTCGTCGCCGAACGCCGCCCGCGCGATGGTCGATTCGCTGAACAGCTTCGCCGCCTCGCGCAGGGTGGTCGGCAGGTGGTCGACCGCATCCTCGTAGGCGTTGCCGGTGAAGCGCTCGGGCAGCGGCAGTTCGTTCTCGATGCCGTGCAGACCGCCCGCAATGATCGCCGAGATCGCGAGGTACGGGTTCACATCTCCGCCGGGCACCCGGTTCTCGACCCGCAGCCCCGATCCATAGCCGACTACCCGCAGAGCGCACGTGCGGTTGTCGATGCCCCATGCCACACCGGTCGGCGCGAAGCTGCCCTTCGCGAAACGCTTGTACGAGTTGATGTTCGGCGCGAGCAGCAGGGTGAATTCGCGCAGAGTGGCGAGGATGCCGGCGATCCAGTGCTCCATGACGGGACTGAAGCCGTGCTCTCCGTCGCCTGCCATGACCGGGGCACCCGACTCGTCGCGCAGCGACAGGTGGATGTGACAGCTGTTGCCCTCCCGCTCGTTGAACTTGGCCATGAACGTGAGCGCCTTGCCGTGCTGCTCGGCGATCTCCTTCGCGCCGTTCTTGTAGATCGCGTGCTGGTCGGCGGTCTCCCGCACCTCCGCATACCGGAACGCGATCTCCTGCTGACCGAAGTTGCACTCGCCCTTCACGCCCTCGCAGTACAGGCCCGCGCCGTCCATGCTGTTGCGGATGTCACGCAGCAGCGGCTCCATGCGGGTCGAGGCGAGCAGGTTGTAGTCGACGTTGTAGTCGGTCGCGGGTGTCAGCCCGTCGTACTTGCGCGCCCAGGCGTCGCGGTAGGTGTTGTCGAAGACGATGAACTCGAGCTCGGTGCCCGAGTACGCGGTCCAGCCCCGCTCGGCGAGGCGGTCGCGCTGGCGATCGAGGATCGCCCGGGGCGAGGGCCCGACGGGTTCGCCGTTCTGCCACACGAGATCGGACATGACCAGCGCGGTGCCCTCGAGCCACGGGATGTTGCGCAGGGTCTCGACGTCGGGCTTCAGCACCATGTCTCCGTAGCCGCGGTCCCACCCCGACATCGCATAGCCGTCGACGGTGTTCATGTCGACGTCGACCGACAGCAGGTAGTCGCAGGCCTCGGCCCCGTGAGCCAGGATGTCCTCCTGGAACAGCCGCGCCGACACGCGTTTGCCGACCAGTCGCCCCTGCGCATCCGCGAAGGCCACGATCACCGTGTCGATCTCACCGGCGGCGATGCCGGCATCCAGCTGTTCGATGCTCAGGTTGCCCGACATCTGACGCTCCGTTCTCGTGCGGTGAAGCGATCGGCCGACCGGCTTCGCCCTCAGAGTAGATCAACTCGTCGTCTAAAGGTAGACGAAACCACCATTGACTGTCACAATCATCCGCAAGGTGCACCCGGCGCCTGCACGCATGCGAACGGAGAGCGGATGTCCCAGCAGAGCAATGAATCCCGCAAGGTCGCCGGAGCGACCTATACACGTGCCGGGAGTGACTACTTCGAGAAACGGACGCTGAAGAGGTCGGCCGGCGTCTGGGGCCTGTGGGGTCTGGCGGTCGCCGCGGTGATCTCGGGCGACTTCTCCGGCTGGAACTTCGGCATCGACTTCGCGGGTTTCGGCGGGATGCTGATCGCGTTCGCCATCCTCGTGGCGATGTACTACGGCATGATCTTCGCGATCGGCGAGATGGCGGCCGCGATGCCGCATACCGGCGGCGCGTACTCCTTCGCCCGCTCGGCCATGGGTCCGTGGGGCGGTCTCGTCACCGGAGCCGCCGAGACCATCGAGTACGTCGCGACCACGGCGGTGATCGTCTACTTCTCGGCGTCGTATGCCAACGGCATCACGAGCGAGCTGCTCGGCCTCGAACTGCCGGGCTGGGTCTGGTATCTCATCCTCTACGTCGTCTTCATCGCCCTGAACTCCGCGGGCGCCGCCATCTCGTTCCGCTTCGCGATCGTCGTCTCCGTGATCTCCATCGGCATCATCCTGGTGTTCTCCGCCATGGCGATCTTCTCCGGCGCGTTCTCGTGGGATGCCCTGTGGGACATCGTCCCCGACGAGGGCCAGACCGCGTTCCTTCCGCACGGCGTCCTGCCGATCCTGTTCGCGCTGCCGTTCGCGATGTGGTTCTTCCTCGGCATCGAGGAGCTCCCGCTCGCGGCCGAGGAGTCGCACAACCCGACCCGCGACATCCCGAAGGCAGGATTCTGGGCCCGCGGCACCCTGATCGTCACCGGACTCCTGGTGCTGTTCCTGAACACCGGCGTGATCGGCGCCGAGGCCACCGGCACCGCCGGTGAGCCGCTGCTCGACGGCTTCCGCGCGATCGTCGGCGACCAGCTCGCCGCCGTGCTCGCGCTGTTCGCCCTCATCGGCCTGCTCGCGTCGCTGCAGGGAATCATGTTCGCCTACGGACGCAACATGTACTCACTGTCCCGCGCCGGCTACTACCCCCGCTTCCTCTCGCTCACCGGAAAGCGGCAGACCCCGTGGGTCGCGCTCACTGTCGGCGCGGCGGTCGGCTTCGTCGCGCTGATCGTGCTCGACGTGCTCACGGCCGTCGACTCGGAGGGTGCCGGAACGGTCGCCGGCGCGATCGTGCTGAACATCGCCGTCTGGGGAGCCGTCGTCGCCTATGGGCTGCAGCTCGTGTCGTTCATCATCCTGCGCAAGAAGTTCCCGAACGTCGACCGTCCGTACGTCAGCCCGTGGGGCATCCCCGGCGCGGTGATCGCCCTGGTGATCGCGGCACTGATCTTCGTGGGCTTCCTGCTCAACCCGACCTTCGGCCCGGCGATCATCGCGATCGCGATCGTCTACGCGATCATCCTGCTCGGATTCGGTCTGTTCTTCCGGCACCGCCTCGTGCTCTCGCCCGAAGAGGAGTACGCGCTGTCAGGCGGTTCGCACGGCGACCCGCAGGCCGAGGGCTACGACGCCATGGAGGGCGAGGTGTTCGGCGGCGGACGCTGACGCGGAGCGGAGGAGCGCGGCGCTACTTGCGGTCGAAGTCGAACGCCTTGAGCAGCTCGTCGACGGCCTTGTCGCGCTCCTCCCCACCCTCGTCGAACATGTGCGTCACGTGCGTGCGCAGATGGTTCTCGAGCAGCAGGCGGTTGAGGGACTCGAGCGAACGCTGGATCGCGCGGGACTGCGTGATGATGTCCATGCAGTACTCCTCGCTCTCGATCATCCGCGCGACTCCGCGCATCTGACCCTCGAGGATGCTGGTGCGGTGCAGCGCACGCTTCTTGATGTCTTCGATCACGATTCGAGGGTACTCGGATCCTGCCTCGGTCAGCCCGAGAACGGGTTGAGGACAGCGAGTCCCGGGATGTCGAAGTCTCTCTCGTTGCGGGTGACCAGCGTCAGTCCGTGGTGCAGCGCGGTGGCCGCGATGAGCGAGTCGCCGAGCGGACGCCGGTTCGGCACTTGGATGGCTGCGGTGATCTGAGCGATCGCCTGCGTCACCTCGAGAGCGGGGTGAACCAGTCCGCTTCTGACCGAGTCCAGCCACCGTTCCAGAGACGCGGCGGCGACGGCATCCCGTCTCCGCGCCAGGAGGACGCCGCGCTCGAGTTCGAGCCCGGTGATCACGCTGATGTGCATGGACTGCCGAGCCGTCGCGCCGAACCACCGCGCCACGCCGAGGTCGGGCCTGGGCCGACGGATCTCCGAGATCACCTTCGTGTCGACCAGGAACGGTGTCACAGGTCGATCTCTCGTCCGAAGTCACGCGATCTGTCGGCGGCGATCTCGTCCATGATCTGACCGAAGACGTCATCGGGATCCGCCCCCTCAGGGAGGGGCCGGACGACGTCCAGGAAGGATCGCGTGTCCTCCGTCAGAGCGGCGGGCCGGAGGCGTTCGTACTCTCCGATGCTCAGCAGTACATAGGCGGGCTCGCCACGTCTCGTGATCATCACGGGCTGCCCGTCGGCGACGCGCTGAGCGCGCGCGACGGACTGGTTGAACTCTCGAGCGGTCATGGTGAACACGATGGACCCCGTTTCGAACTGTAGTGAGAGTACTACACAGCGTGGACTCGGTGAAGGGCGAACGGACCGGACGCTGCAAGCCGACCTCAGCGAGGACTCCCCGTGAAAGGATGACGTCATGCCGCGAACCCCGATGGCGCTCCTGTCGCCCGCAGACCAGGTACGACTTCGCGCTCTTCGCCGCATGAAGGCGGTGGCTCTCGGAGCGCTGATCTTCATGGCGGTCGTGTTCGTGATCGCGTTCGCCTTCCAGGAGCGACAGCCGTGGTTGGCCTACGTCCGCGCCGCCGCTGAAGGCGGCATGGTGGGTGCTCTCGCCGACTGGTTCGCCGTGACCGCGCTCTTCCGTCGGCCGCTGGGGCTGCCCATTCCGCACACCGCGATCATCCCGAACCGGAAGGATGAGATCGGCCGCACGCTGGGCGAGTTCGTCGAGACGAACTTCCTCGAGGCGAGCGTCGTGCGCACCAAGCTCGCGAGCACGGCGATCGCGAAGCGCGCCGGTGAATGGCTGCGTGAGCCCGCCCACGCCGAACGCGTGGCGGCCGAGGGGGCGACGATCGCGACCGCCGTCCTGAACGCTCTCAGCGACGACGACGTGCGCGACCTCATCACCGACCTCGCCCGCGAGCACCTCGTCTCTCCCGAGTGGGGACCGCCCGCCGGCGCCTGGCTCGAGAAGATCGTCGAGGCCGATGCGCACCACGGGGCGGTCGACCTCGCCGCCGACAGCATCGGCCGCTGGCTGGATGCGAACGCCGAGTCGTTCTCGGGACTCATCTCGCGCAGGCTCCCCGGGTGGGTGCCGAAGCTCGCCCACCGATTCGTCGACGACACCGCCTACAACGAGGCGGTCAAGTTCGTCCGCGCCGTGCAGGCCGACCCGAAGCATCCGGCACGCATCGCCGTCGACGGCTACCTCGCCCGCCTCGCCGACAGCCTGCAGAACGACCCCGCGACGAGGGCCAAGCTCGAGAACGCCAAGGCATCGCTGTTCGACAGCCCCCGCGTGGGCGCCCTCGCCGCCGAGGCCTGGGACACGGCGAAGAACGGACTGCTCACCGCCCTCGCCGACCCCGAGAGCGGTCTGCGTGTGCGGGCAGCACAGGCTCTGCAGGAGATCGGCGACAGGCTCACGACGGATGCCGCGCTGCAGCACCGCGTCGACACGTGGGTGTCGGATGCCGCAGTGTTCCTCGTCGACCGCTACCGCCACGACATCGCGTCGATCATCACCGACACCGTCGAGCGCTGGGACCCGGTCGAGACGACCGAGAAGATCGAGCTCATGGTCGGCCGCGACCTGCAGTACATCCGTCTGAACGGCACGTTCGTCGGCGCGCTCGCGGGCCTGGCGATCTTCACGATCGCGCACCTGCTGATCCCCGGGGTCTGAGCAGCGCGGACGGCATCGCACCCTCCGGGTGAGGGCCTGTGGAGGCGCGGCCGCGCCACTGCTAGCGTGCACCTCACTCGCGCAGGTCGCACGGGGAACCCCTCTGGCATGCCGGCATCCCTCGAAGGAGGAGTCATGGACTCGCTGCTCTCCGCGAACCTGGTCTGGTCGGTGCTCGCGATCGCGGCGTTCTGCATCAACGTACTCGCGCTGATCTACATCCCGCGCGATCGTAAGCCCACCGCGGCGATGGCGTGGCTGCTGCTCGTGTTCCTGCTTCCTTTCATCGGCATCGCGCTCTACCTGCTCATCGGAGACTTCCGGCTGCCGAAGAAGCGCCGTGACGAGCAGCAGCGCATCACGGCGATGATCGCCGAGCGCGCCCTCGACCTTCCGGATGCCGAGGCTCCGCGGTGGCTGCAGCGTGTCGCGCAGCAGAATCACGCCCTCACCGGCCTGCCGATGGTCGGTGCCTCGTCGGCGCAGCTGATCGACGACTACCAGGCATCGATCGACGCGATGGCCGCAGCCATCGACTCCGCCGAGCGATACGTGCACGTGGAGTTCTACATCGCGGCGCGCGACGAGACGACCCGGGGCTTCTTCGACGCGATGGAGAGGGCCGTCGCCCGCGGGGTGACGGTGCGCCTGCTGGCCGACTACATCGCCTCGCGCAAGATCCCGAAGTCGGAGGAGACCTTCGCGGAGCTCGACAGGGTCGGCGTGACGTGGGCATGGATGCTGCCGGTTCGCCCGCTCAAGGGCGAGTACCAGCGCCCCGATCTGCGCAACCACCGCAAACTCGTCGTCGTCGACGGCCACGTCGGTTTCGTCGGCTCGCAGAATCTCATCTCCCGCGACTACAACTCGGAGAAGAACATCAGACGCGGCCTCATGTGGCAGGAGCTGGTGTCCCGCGTCGACGGACCGGTCGTCGCCCAGGTCGATGCGGTGTTCCTGTCGGACTGGCTCATCGAGACCGGCGAGGACCTGTCCGCGGTCGAACGCGTACCGGCCACCGCCGTTCCCGCACCTCCACCCGCCGATCTGCACTGCCAGATGGTGCCGAGCGGGCCGGCATACGGCACCGAGAACAACCTGCGGATGTTCCTCTCGCTCATCCACGGCGCGACCGAGAAGGTCATCCTGACGAGCCCGTACTTCGTGCCCGACGAGGCGATGATCTATGCCATCACCACGGCATGCCAGCGCGGACTCGACGTGCAGCTGTTCGTATCGGAGCTCGGCGACCAGGCGATGGTCTATCACGCACAGCGGTCGTACTACGAGACGCTGCTGCGAGCCGGAGTGCGCATCTTCCTCTACCCCGCGCCGTACATCCTGCACGCCAAGCACTTCTCGATCGACGACGACATCGCCGTGATCGGCTCGAGCAACATGGACATCCGCTCCTTCAGCCTCAACTCCGAGATGTCGCTGCTGGTGCGGGGCGGGTCCTTCGTCGCGCAGATGCGCCAGGTCGAGCAGAAGTACCGCGCCGCCGGGCGGGAGCTGACACTCGACGAATGGCTGCGCGAGCCTGCGAAGTCAACCTTCCTCGACGGCCTGTTCCGGCTGACATCGGCGCTGAACTGAGTGGCGCTCTCCCGACGCCGTGTCAGCGGGACGCGAGCGCCGCGAGCATCTCGAGCACGCACAGCGCGGCGAGCCTCACCGTGCGGAGGTCGTCGGTGTCAGCGGTCGCATCGACCTCGGCGATGTCGGCGCTGACCACACGCGGGTCGCCGACGATCGCGCGCACGAGGTGGCGCAGCTCCCACGCGGCGAAGCCGCCGGGAACGGATGCCGGGCAGCCCGGCGCCGCGGAACGGTCGGCCGCGTCGACGTCGACGTCGAGGTGGATGCGGGCGGCGGCACCCGCTCCGGCGATGCGCGTCGCCTCCGCGACGACGTCCTCGATGCCCCGGCGGCGAACCTCGTCGAGGGTGATCACGCGGATTCCCCACCCGGCAGCACGCGCCGCGTAGGCGGCGGAGTTCGCGAAGTCCGCGATGCCGATCTGGACGATCCTCGTCGGGTCGATCCTCTCGCCATCGGGCGCGTCTTCGATCAGCCGACGGACGGGCGATCCGTTCGAGATGCCGTCACGCAGATCGAAGTGCGCGTCGATGGTGATGAGTCCGGTGGCCCCGGCACCGCGCGCGACCGGATAGGTCAGGGCGTTGTCGCCCCCGAGTGCGATGACGAGACGGGTGGCGTCAGCGAGCTCGCGCACGCGCCGGACGGTGGTCGCGATGCCGTCCTCGCCGTCCGGCTCGTCGACGTCCCCGGCATCGAGCACGCGGAGTGCCGCCCCGAGATCGACCACGGGCGGCCCCATGAGCGTCGCGCTGTACCGGGTGAGCGCCTCGCGGATCGCGGCGGGCGTCGCGTGTGCTCCGGTCGGTGACAGCGAGGTGCGCCAGGTCGGCACGCCGAGCAGCACGGCATCCGCGTCATCCCCTGTCTCGAACCCGGGCCAGGAGCCCGCGCGCGGCCAGAACTCATCGTGCGACAGTGCCATGATTCGTCCCCTCTGCCGTTCCGGATGCTGCGAAGACCCCGACGCCGTCCTTCCACACCCGCTCGACGAGCGGGACTCCGGGTCGGTAGGCGAGATGGATGCGGGTCGGCGCCGACAGCAGCACGAGGTCCGCCCGCGCGCCCGGCGTGATCACGCCGACATCGTCGCGGCGCAGCGCCAGAGCGCCCCCGGCGGTCGCCGCCCACACCGCCTCGGCGGGGGTCAGGCCCATGTCGCGCACCGCGAGCGCGATGCAGAACGGCATCGACGACGTGAAGCTCGATCCCGGATTCGTGTCGCAGGCGATCGCCACGGTCACGCCCGCGTCGATGAGTCGTCGCGCGTCGGGATACGGCTGGCGCGTCGAGAACTCCACCCCGGGGAGCAGCGTGAGCACCGTGTCGGATGCTGCCAGCGCCTCGATGTCGGAGTCGGTCAGGTAGGTGCCGTGGTCGACGGATGCCGCGCCGAGGTCGACGGCGAGGCGTACTCCCTCACCCGGGCCGAGCTGACTCGCGTGCACTCGGGGAACGAGCCCCTGTGCGATGCCCGCCTCGAGCACCCTTCGCGACTGCTCGACCGAGAACGCACCCGTCTCACAGAACACGTCGATCCACTTCGCATGCGGAGCGCACGCGTCGAGCATCGGCCCTGTCACCAGGTCGACGTACTCGTCCGCGCGGTCGGCGTACTCCACCGGCACCACGTGCGCTCCGAGGAAGGTGACCTCGGGCGTGACTTCCGCCGCGAGGCGCACCAGGCGCTCCTCGTCTCGCACGCTCAGGCCATAGCCGCTCTTGATCTCGACCGTCGTGGTGCCCTGGGCGAGCATCTCGTCGACGAATACCCGCAGACGCGCGCGCAGCTCGTCGTCGCTCGCCGCTCGTGTCGCGGCCACGGTCGAGCGGATGCCGCCGGCGGCGTATCGCTGCCCCGCCATCCGGGCCTCGAACTCCACAGCGCGGTCGCCTCCGAAGACCAGGTGGCTGTGGCTGTCGACGAAACCGGGGATGACGGCGCGACCCGCCGCGTCGAGGACGACGTCGGCCTCCGGCGCATCCGCGGCGGACCCGACCCATGCGATCCGCTCGCCGTCGATGAGCACTGCCGCGTCGACGAGCGTGCCGAAGCGGTCGCCGTCGGGCGAGGCGACGTTGGTCGTCAGCTCGGCGATGTTCGTGATCAGCGAGGTGCTCACAGCATCGGCACCTTGAGTCCACGCTCACGGGCGATGTCCCGAGCGTGCTCGTATCCGGCGTCGACATGGCGCATGACGCCGGTGCCCGGATCGTTGGTGAGCACGCGTTCGAGCTTCTCGGCGGCGAGCGCCGATCCGTCGGCGACGGTCACCTGCCCTGCATGGATCGAGCGCCCGATGCCGACTCCGCCGCCGTGGTGCAGCGACACCCACGATGCACCGGATGCCGTGTTGAGCAGCGCGTTCAGCAGGGGCCAGTCGGCGATCGCATCCGAGCCGTCCTTCATGGCCTCCGTCTCACGATACGGCGACGCCACGGAGCCGGAGTCGAGGTGGTCGCGGCCGATCACGATCGGCGCGGCCAGCTCCCCCGAGGCCACCATCTCGTTGAACTTGAGGCCGGCGAGGTGGCGCTCCTTGTATCCGAGCCAGCAGATGCGCGCGGGCAGTCCCTCGAAGTGCACCTTCTCGCCGGCCTTCTCGAGCCAGCGGTGGAGAGCCTTGTCTTCGGGGAACAGCTCGGCGATCGCACGGTCGGTCTTGTAGATGTCCTCGGGGTCGCCCGAGAGCGCCGCCCAGCGGAAGGGTCCGCGACCCTCTTCGAACTGCGGGCGGATGTACGCCGGCACGAAGCCCGGGAACTCGAAGGCGCGATCGAATCCGCCGAGCTGCGCCTCGGCCCGGATCGAGTTGCCGTAGTCGAAGACCGCGGCCCCGGCATCCTGGAACGCGACCATCGCCGCGACATGCTGAGCCATCGACTCGCGCGAGCGGCGGGTGAACTCCTCCGCATCCCGCTCGGCCTCGGACTTCCAGTCGGCGACGGCCATGCCGACCGGCAGGTAGGCGAGCGGGTCGTGCGCGCTGGTCTGATCGGTGACGATGTCGATCGGCACCCCGCGACGCAGCAGCTCGGGGAAGACCTCGGCCGCGTTGCCGACCACGCCCACCGAGAGCGCTTCGCCCGCATCCTTCGCCGCGACGACCCGCGCGATCGCCGCATCGAGATCGGTGGTGTACTCGTCGAGGTAGCCGTGCTGCACACGACGGGCGAGACGCGACTCGTCGACGTCGACGATCAGCACGGCGCCGTCGTTGAGGGTCACCGCGAGCGGCTGAGCGCCGCCCATGCCACCCGCACCGCCGGTCAGCGTCAGCGTTCCCTTGAGCGAGTCCTTGCCCAGCGAGCGGGCGACCGCGGAGAACGTCTCGTACGTGCCCTGCAGAATGCCCTGGGTGCCGATGTAGATCCACGACCCCGCGGTCATCTGGCCGTACATGATCAGACCGAGCTCTTCGAGCTTGCGGAACTCGGGCCAGTTGGCCCAGTCGCCCACGAGGTTCGAGTTGGCGATCAGCACGCGCGGCGCCCACTCGTGCGTGCGGAAGACGCCGACCGGCTTGCCCGACTGCACGAGCAGCGTCTCGTCCGGCTCGAGCTCATCGAGCGTGCGGACGATCGCGTCGTACGCCTCCCAGCTGCGCGCCGCCTTGCCCGTGCCCCCGTAGACGACGAGGTCTTCGGGGTGCTCGGCGACCTCGGCGTCGAGGTTGTTCATCAGCATCCGCTTCGCCGCCTCCGCACCCCAGCTCTTGGCGGTGCGCTGGTTGCCACGGGCGGCGCGAACCGTGCGCGGCCCGGTGGTCGGAGTCGTATCCGTCGTGATGTCAGTCATTCGCGTGCTCCTTTGCGATGCGGGCGATGGCGCCGGACTGCACGAGTGCGGTCACGGCCTCCATGTCGGGTGAGAGGAATCGGTCGGGTCCGGGGCCCGCGGCGACCGTGCGCACCAGGTCGCGCACCGCTCCGGTCGCGGGGCCGGCCTGCAGCGGAGCGCGCAGATCCAGCGCACGGGCACCGGTGAGCACCTCGATCGCGATGACACGGCCGAGGCCGTCGATCGCACGGCGCAGCTTGCGAGCAGCAGCCCACCCCATCGAGACGTGGTCCTCCTGCATCGCCGAGGACGGGATGGAATCGACGGATGCCGGAACGGCGAGCCGCTTGAGCTCCGAGACGATTCCAGCCGCCGCGTACTGCGCGATCATCAGCCCCGAGTCGACACCGACCTCGTCGGCGAGGAAGGGCGGCAGCCCGTGGTTGCGTGCCGGATCGAGCGCGCGGTCGGTGCGCCGCTCGGAGATGGAGGCCACGTCGGCGACCGAGATGGCCAGGAAGTCCAGCACCGCCGCGACCGGTGCACCGTGGAAGTTGCCGTTCGACTCGATGCGCCCATCGACCGTGATCACCGGGTTGTCGATGACGCTGGCGAGCTCGCGCTCGGCGATGGTCGATGCGTAGCCCATCGTGTCGCGCGCGGTGCCGTGGACCTGCGGCGAACAACGCAGGGAGTATGCGTCCTGCACGCGCCCGTCCTCCGGTCCCTTGTGGCTGTGCACGATCGGCGAATCGTGCAGGAAGGCCCGCAGGTTCGCCGCCGACTCGGCCTGGCCGGACTGCGGTCGCAGCGCCATGAGGTCGGCCGCGAAGACGGCATCCGTGCCCAGCTGCGACTCGACCGACATCGCCGCCGCCATGTCGGCCGTCACGAGCAGCGTCTCGAGGTCGTGCAGCGCCAGCACGAGCATGCCGAGCATGCCGTCGGTGCCGTTGATGAGCGCGAGGCCCTCCTTCTCGACGAGAGTGAGGGGATGGATGCCGGCTGCGGCCAGCGCGTCGGATGCCGGGATGAGCGTGCCCTCGGCGTCACGCACATCGCCCTCTCCCATCGCCGCGAGTGCGATGTGCGCGAGCGGGGCGAGGTCACCGGAACACCCCAGCGATCCGTATTCGAGCACGATCGGGGTGATGCCCGCGTTCAGCAGAGCAGCGTAGGTCTCGACCACGACGGGGCGAACACCCGTGCGGCCGGAGGAGAGCGTCTGAAGGCGCAGCAGCTGCAGGCCGCGGACGACCTCGCGTTCGACCTCGGCGCCGGTGCCGGCCGCGTGCGAGCGGATGAGGCTCGCCTGCAGCTGAAGGCGGCGGTCGGGGGCGATGAAGGTCGTCGCGAGCGCGCCGAAACCCGTCGAGACGCCGTAGTGCGGGTGCGGATCTGCCGCGAGTCCGTCGATCACGCGCCGCGTCTCCGCGACCCGGTCGAGAGCGGCGGAGCTGATCGTAACGCTCGCGCCATGGCGCGCCACCGCGACGACGTCGGCGGGGCTCAGGGGTGCATCGCCGACGAGGACGGCGGGAAGATCGGTCATGTCTCGATTCCACACCCGACGGCTCGCGCGTGGCAGGTGATCGTGACATCCTGTGTCTGTGATCCCAGACAATGAAGTGGCCGCCGCGCAGGTGCCCGCCGCCCACAACACGCTGCGGATCCTGAGTTATCTGGCCGGGCGCCCCGCGCCCGTCGCCGCCTCGGCGATCGCCCGCGAACTCGAGCTGCCCCGCTCCACCGTCTATCACCTGCTCACGACCCTCGCTACGCACGGGTTCGTGCTGCACATGAAGGAAGACCGGCGCTGGGGCCTCGGCACCTCGGCATTCGAACTCGCCGGCGGATATGCGCGGCAGCAGCCGCTCGCGCGCATCGGGCGGCCTCTTGTGGCCGCCCTCTCAGATCGTCTCGGGGAGAGCACCCACCTGGCGGTGATGAGCGGCGGCGACGTGCTCTATATCGTCGAGGAGCGCGCTCCCCGACGGCAGGCTCTCGTGACGGATGTCGGCGTCCGCCTGCCCGCGCACCTCACCGCCTCGGGGCGGGCCATGCTGGCTGCGCTCCCCCGCGAGCAGGTGCGCGCACTGTATCCGAGCGCGTCTGCGTTCCCCGACCGTACGGGACGCGGCCCCAGGAAGCCGGGCGAACTGCGCGAGCTGCTGCGCACCGTTCGTGAACGCGGCTATGCGACCGAAGACAGCGAGGTGGCAGACGGACTGCGCAGCGTCGGCGCCGTCGTCCGCGATCATGCGGGCTGGCCCGTGGCCGCGGTCGCAGTGACCTGGGCCGGCGGCGAGCTCGATGAGCGTATCCTCGCGGACGCCGTGATCGAGACGGCGTCCGTACTCGAGTCACGGCTCAAGCGCTGACGCTGCGCATTCTCTGCTGCGCCCGGTCAGTCGACGACTGCGCTTGCACTTGCGCTTGCGCTTGCGCACGCGTTAACGCAGAAAAGCCACCCAACATTGGGTGGCTTTTCTGTGTAAAAGAAGTCCGGCGGTGTCCTACTCTCCCACAGGGTCCCCCCTGCAGTACCATCGGCGCTGTGAGGCTTAGCTTCCGGGTTCGGAATGTAAACCGGGCGTTTCCCTCACGCTATGGCCGCCGAAACACTATTGATGTTTCAATCAAACCTATAGACAAATCATTGTTGTCTGTAGGGTTCTCGACCGTACATCGAGAACCACTCAGTGGACGCGTAGCACCAACAAACGGTGTGTTATCAAGTCATCGGCTTATTAGTACCAGTCAGCTGCATGCATTACTGCACTTCCACATCTGGCCTATCAACCCAGTAGTCTGGCTGGGAGCCTCTCACCCGAAGGTATGGAAATCTCATCTTGAGGCCGGCTTCCCGCTTAGATGCTTTCAGCGGTTATCCATCCCGAACGTAGCTAATCAGCGGTGCTCCTGGCGGAACAACTGACACACCAGAGGTTCGTCCAACCCGGTCCTCTCGTACTAGGGTCAGATCCTCTCAAATTTCCTACGCGCGCAGCGGATAGGGACCGAACTGTCTCACGACGTTCTAAACCCAGCTCGCGTACCGCTTTAATGGGCGAACAGCCCAACCCTTGGGACCTACTCCAGCCCCAGGATGCGACGAGCCGACATCGAGGTGCCAAACCATGCCGTCGATATGGACTCTTGGGCAAGATCAGCCTGTTATCCCCGAGGTACCTTTTATCCGTTGAGCGACAGCGCTTCCACAAGCCACTGCCGGATCACTAGTCCCGACTTTCGTCCCTGCTCGACCTGTCAGTCTCACAGTCAAGCTCCCTTGTGCACTTACACTCGACACCTGATTGCCAACCAGGTTGAGGGAACCTTTGGGCGCCTCCGTTACTTTTTGGGAGGCAACCGCCCCAGTTAAACTACCCACCAGGCACTGTCCCTGAACCGGATTACGGTTCGAAGTTAGATATCCAGAGTGACCAGAGTGGTATTTCAACAATGACTCCACATGAACTGGCGTCCATGCTTCACAGTCTCCCACCTATCCTACACAAGCCACACCGAACACCAATACCAAGCTGTAGTAAAGGTCACGGGGTCTTTCCGTCCTGCTGCGCGTAACGAGCATCTTTACTCGTAATGCAATTTCGCCGAGTTCGCGGTTGAGACAGTTGGGAAGTCGTTACGCCATTCGTGCAGGTCGGAACTTACCCGACAAGGAATTTCGCTACCTTAGGATGGTTATAGTTACCACCGCCGTTTACTGGGGCTTAAATTCTCAGCTTCGCCTTGCGGCTAACCGGTCCTCTTAACCTTCCAGCACCGGGCAGGCGTCAGTCCGTATACATCGTCTTGCGACTTGGCACGGACCTGTGTTTTTAGTAAACAGTCGCTACCCACTAGTCTCTGCGGCCTCCAAACGCTTTCGGAGCAAGTCCTAATACGTCGAAGGCCCCCCTTCTCCCGAAGTTACGGGGGCATTTTGCCGAGTTCCTTAACCACGATTCTCTCGATCTCCTTGGTATTCTCTACCTGACCACCTGAGTCGGTTTGGGGTACGGGCGGCTAGAACCTCGCGTCGATGCTTTTCTTGGCAGCATAGGATCATCCACTTTTTATCCGCATCGTGTCTCAGCCTATGTGAGAGACGGATTTGCCTATCTCTCGGCCTACGCACTTGCACCAGGACAACCATCGCCTGGCTTGGACTACCTTCCTGCGTCACACCTGTTAATACGCTAACCGCACCAGAATGGGGTCGTGCGCTAGGCCCAACGCGTCACCCCGAAGGGATCAGTCACTGGGATTCAGACACTTAGCACTACTGGATTAGCTTGGGCGGTTCTTCGCCGGTACGGGAATATCAACCCGTTGTCCATCGACTACGCCTGTCGGCCTCGCCTTAGGTCCCGACTTACCCAGGGAAGATTAGCTTGACCCTGGAACCCTTGGTCTTTCGGAGGACGTGTTTCTCACACGTCTTTCGCTACTCATGCCTGCATTCTCACTCGTGTAGCCTCCACGGCTGGTTTACACCGCCGCTTCGCTGGCCACACGACGCTCTCCTACCCATCAACACGGCTGGACCACGAAGGCCTACCAATAATGTCAATGCCACAACTTCGGTGGCGTGCTTGAGCCCCGTTACATTGTCGGCGCGGAATCACTTGACCAGTGAGCTATTACGCACTCTTTCAAGGGTGGCTGCTTCTAAGCCAACCTCCTGGTTGTCAAGGCAACTCCACATCCTTTCCCACTTAGCACGCGCTTTGGGACCTTAGTTGGTGGTCTGGGTTGTTTCCCTCTCGACTATGAAGCTTATCCCCCACAGTCTCACTGCTGCGCTCTCACTTACCGGCATTCGGAGTTTGGCTGACGTCAGTAACCTTGTAGGGCCCATCGGCCATCCAGTAGCTCTACCTCCGGCAAGAAACACGCAACGCTGCACCTAAATGCATTTCGGAGAGAACCAGCTATCACGAAGTTTGATTGGCCTTTCACCCCTATCCACAGCTCATCCCCTCAGTTTTCAACCTAAGTGGGTTCGGTCCTCCACGACGTCTTACCGTCGCTTCAACCTGGCCATGGATAGATCACTTCGCTTCGGGTCTAGGACATGCGACTGAATCGCCCTATTCAGACTCGCTTTCGCTACGGCTACCCCTCAACGGGTTAACCTCGCCACATATCGCTAACTCGCAGGCTCATTCTTCAAAAGGCACGCTGTCACAGCTACTAAGGCTGCTCCAACGGTTTGTAAGCAAACGGTTTCAGGTACTATTTCACTCCCCTCCCGGGGTACTTTTCACCTTTCCCTCACGGTACTTGTCCGCTATCGGTCATCTGGGAGTATTTAGGCTTATCAGGTGGTCCTGACAGATTCACACGGGATTTCACGGGCCCCGTGCTACTTGGGATACTCTTCGCGCCACGGTTGGCATTTCGACTACGGGGTTGGCACCCTCTATGACCGGCCTTTCAAGACCGTTCGTCTATACCATCGTGTAACGCCGCCATCTCGGCAGAGATGACTGAAAAGTCCCACAACCCCCAACGTGCAACGCCTGCCGGCTATCACACACGCTAGGTTTAGCCTGTTCCGGTTTCGCTCGCCACTACTAACGGAATCGCGGTTGCTTTCTCTTCCTGTGGGTACTGAGATGTTTCACTTCCCCACGTTCCCTCTACCCGCCCTATATATTCAGGCGGGAGTCACTAGGTCGGCACGCCGCCCAGCGGGGTTTCCCCATTCGGACACCCTCGGATCAAAACTTGCTTATCAGTTCCCCGAGGCTTATCGCAGATTGCTACGTCCTTCTTCGGCTCCAGATGCCAAGGCATCCACCGTTTGCTCTTAAAGACTTGAAATCACATGAGTTTGAATCAGAATCGACACCAGACCCGAAGGCCTGGCATGAAATTGACTAATGATCTTTAAGATCATCTTGTGCAACCGACCGAAGCCGGCTGCAAGATGCTCGCGTCCACTGTGTAGTTCTCAAAGTACGGGCGGTACCCCTTCTCGCCACCCCCACAGGGGAAACAACAAGAGGCCCAGAGGTACAGAAACGATCCGAAGATCGCATCCGGTCCCTCAGGACCCAACAGCGTGCA
>NZ_MCRH01000008.1:0-196314 GCF_014332665.1 Microbacterium sp. 4-7 | reverse complement strand
CATGTCAAATGTTCCACCCATGAGCTCCCAGCGAAGAACGAACGTCTTCGATCTGGGTTCTGGACTCCGAAGAGTCAGATGCTCCTTAGAAAGGAGGTGATCCAGCCGCACCTTCCGGTACGGCTACCTTGTTACGACTTAGTCCTAATTACCGATCCCACCTTCGACGGCTCCCTCCACAAGGGTTAGGCCACCGGCTTCAGGTGTTACCGACTTTCATGACTTGACGGGCGGTGTGTACAAGACCCGGGAACGTATTCACCGCAGCGTTGCTGATCTGCGATTACTAGCGACTCCGACTTCATGAGGTCGAGTTGCAGACCTCAATCCGAACTGGGACCGGCTTTTTGGGATTCGCTCCACCTCGCGGTATTGCAGCCCTTTGTACCGGCCATTGTAGCATGCGTGAAGCCCAAGACATAAGGGGCATGATGATTTGACGTCATCCCCACCTTCCTCCGAGTTGACCCCGGCAGTATCCCATGAGTTCCCACCATTACGTGCTGGCAACATAGAACGAGGGTTGCGCTCGTTGCGGGACTTAACCCAACATCTCACGACACGAGCTGACGACAACCATGCACCACCTGTTTACGAGTGTCCAAAGAGTTGACCATTTCTGGCCCGTTCTCGTATATGTCAAGCCTTGGTAAGGTTCTTCGCGTTGCATCGAATTAATCCGCATGCTCCGCCGCTTGTGCGGGTCCCCGTCAATTCCTTTGAGTTTTAGCCTTGCGGCCGTACTCCCCAGGCGGGGAACTTAATGCGTTAGCTGCGTCACGGAATCCGTGGAATGGACCCCACAACTAGTTCCCAACGTTTACGGGGTGGACTACCAGGGTATCTAAGCCTGTTTGCTCCCCACCCTTTCGCTCCTCAGCGTCAGTTACGGCCCAGAGATCTGCCTTCGCCATCGGTGTTCCTCCTGATATCTGCGCATTCCACCGCTACACCAGGAATTCCAATCTCCCCTACCGCACTCTAGTCTGCCCGTACCCACTGCAGGCCGGAGGTTGAGCCTCCGGATTTCACAGCAGACGCGACAAACCGCCTACGAGCTCTTTACGCCCAATAATTCCGGATAACGCTTGCGCCCTACGTATTACCGCGGCTGCTGGCACGTAGTTAGCCGGCGCTTTTTCTGCAGGTACCGTCACTTTCGCTTCTTCCCTGCTAAAAGAGGTTTACAACCCGAAGGCCGTCATCCCTCACGCGGCGTTGCTGCATCAGGCTTGCGCCCATTGTGCAATATTCCCCACTGCTGCCTCCCGTAGGAGTCTGGGCCGTGTCTCAGTCCCAGTGTGGCCGGTCACCCTCTCAGGCCGGCTACCCGTCGACGCCTTGGTGAGCCATTACCTCACCAACAAGCTGATAGGCCGCGAGCCCATCCCCAACCAATAAATCTTTCCAGTAACTGACCATGCGGTCGCTACTCGTATCCAGTATTAGACGCCGTTTCCAGCGCTTATCCCAGAGTCAGGGGCAGGTTGCTCACGTGTTACTCACCCGTTCGCCACTGATCCCACAGAGCAAGCTCCGTGTTCACCGTTCGACTTGCATGTGTTAAGCACGCCGCCAGCGTTCATCCTGAGCCAGGATCAAACTCTCCGTAAAAAAGAAATGCATACGACACCGGGAAAACGGTGACGCAGCGAGTTTGATGCTGACCAAAGAGACAAATCATTGCTGACTTTATCCGTTGCCAACCCCACAAGGAGGTTGGTCTTTGATCCAAAGGAATCTCATCCAGCCGAAGCTGAATCGAGGTTATTTGGCATTTGACAAGTGCACGCTGTTGAGTTCTCAAGGATCGGATGCTCCCACGACCCAGTCATCACAACCAGGCCCGAAGGGCAACTTCTCTATCTTATCTTTGCCATTCGGCCTGTCAAATCGACACGCCGTGAGGCTCAGAACCAGATCTGCAGCTCGGGGCTCAAGGCCGCCGAGGCAACTTCACTAGCTTATCCGTTCCGGATTCGCTGTCAAATCGACCGCTTCTCCGAAGTGGAAGCTCCAGGTCAGACAGAAGTGTGTCTGCGATCTGCTCCGAGGAGCTGATCGAGTGGAGGTGGTTCTCCGCTTGAGGGGGGTAAGGCTCTCGGCCTCTCCGCTTCCCTGTGGGGCGAACAAGTAATAAGTTACGTGGGTTCCGGGGTTCCGGCAAATCCGGGCTGTCCGCCGGGCGTGTCGCCCGGCGGACAGGGCGTCACGCCCCGAGAACCAGCTTCAGCTGCTCGACCGCCCAGTCGAGTTCGGTCGCGCGGATCACCAGCGGAGGGGCGATGCGGATCGTCTGACCGTGGGTGTCCTTGACGAGCACGCCCCGGTCGAGAAGCTTCTCCGCGATCTCGCGGCCGGTGCCCTTGGCGGGGTCGATGTCGACGCCGGCCCACAGCCCGGCGATGCGCACCTCGGTCACCCCGTGCCCGATCAGCGGCTCGAGGCCGGCGGCGAGGTGGGCGCCGAGTGCGCGAGCGCGCTCCTGGAACTCCCCGGACTCGAGCATCTCGACGACCCGCAGGCCGACGGCCGCGGCGAGCGGGTTGCCCCCGAACGTCGAACCGTGTTCACCCGGGCGGATGACTCCGAGCACATCCGCGTCGCCGACGACCGCCGACACCGGAAGGATCCCGCCGCCCAGCGCCTTGCCCAGGAGATACAGGTCGGGCACGACGCCCTCCCGATCGCAGGCGAAGGTCTCGCCGACCCGGCCGAGACCCGACTGGATCTCATCGGCGATGAACAGCACGTTCTTCTCGTCGCAGATCTCGCGGATGCGGCGCAGGTAGCCCTCCGGGGGGATCACCACTCCGCCCTCGCCCTGGATCGGCTCGATCAGCACGGCGGCGGTGTTCTCGGTGATGGCCGCTGCGACGGCATCCGCGTCCCCATAGGGAACCACGTCGAATCCCGGCGTGTACGGTCCGAAGTCCGTCCGCGCCTCGGGGTCGTCGCTGAAGCTGACGATGGTCGTGGTGCGGCCGTGGAAGTTGCCGGCCGCGACGATGATGCGCGCCTGGTCGTCCGCGATGCCCTTGACGCGATACCCCCATGCGCGAGCGACCTTGATGCCGGTCTCGACCGCTTCGGCGCCGGTGTTCATCGGCAGCACCATGTCTTTGCCGGCGAGAGTCGACAGCGCGGCGGCGAACGGCTCGAGCCGATCGCTCATGAAGGCGCGGCTCGTAAGGGTGACGCGACCGAGCTGCTCGGTCAGGGCCGCCACGAGAGCCGGATGCCGGTGCCCGAAGTTCACCGCCGAATAGGCGGCGAGCAGATCGAGGTACCGCTTGCCCTCGACATCCGTCACCCACGCACCCTCACCCCGGGCGATGTTGACCGGCAGCGGGTGGTAGTTGTGGGCGACGTGCGGCTCCGCCGTCACCTCGGTGCTCACGCCCGGGTCGACGGCGGTCACACCGCACCGCGCAGTTCGAGGGTGCAGCACTTGATGCCGCCGCCGCCGAGCAGCAGCTCGGACAGGTCGATCATGATCGGGTTGTAGCCGCGCTCGCGCAGCTGCTTCTCAAAGCCCTTCGCGCGCGGCGAGATGATCACGTTGTAGCCGTCGCTCGCGGAGTTGAGACCGAAGACGGATCCGTCCTCGTCGGACACGAGGATCGCCTCGGGGAAGCGCTCCTCGAGGATCGCCCGGCTCTCGTCATCGAACGCGCCGGGCAGATACGCGATGTTCGCGCGCTCGGGGCCGCCGTTCTCTACGCCCTGCACGGGGTCGAGCACCGCGATCGCGGTGTCCAGGTGGTAGAAGCGCGGGTCGACCAGGTTGAGCGACACGACCTCACGGCCGAAGACGTCGCCGACCTCGCGGTGGCTGTCGCCGGTCGAGCGGAACCCCGTGCCGGCGAGGATCACGTCGCCGACGAGCAGGAAGTCGCCCTCGCCCTCGTTGACCTCTTCGGGGATCACGGTGTCGTAGCCCGCGGCGCGGAACCAGTCGGCGAACGCGGGCGCCTCGCCCTGGCGCTCGACGAAGCGGAACTTCGGCACGTAGGCGCGGCCGTCGATCAGGAACCCGCCGTTCGCCGTGTAGACCATGTCGGGGAACCCGGCGAGAGGCTCGATCAGCTCGACCTCATGGCCGAGCTCGAGGTACAGGTCGTGCAGCTTCTGCCACTGCTCGACCGCCCTGGCCGTGTCGGTCGGCTTCGAGGGCTCCATCCACGGGTTGATCGAGTAGTTCACCGTGAAGTGCGACGGCGTGCACATCAGGTAGTGACGGTGGTGTGCGGTGCGGACCGGGGCTGCGGTCTCGGATGCCGGCGCAGTGGTTTCGACAGACATGGGGCTCCTCGAACGGATGCGGCGGACGCTGTCCAGGGGCCCGGCGGTCCTTCGACCCGCGCCGCTCGATGAGAGCCGGCGCCCGGGGAAGATGCGACTCGGGCACGCCAGCATCCATTCTGTCACCCGCCCCCTGGACGCCGCCAGAGCGCAGGCGCTTCTCGCTCAGGCTCCGCGGACGACGACCTTGCCGACCGTATGACCGGCTTCGAGATGCGCGAGGGCCGCGCGGGCCTCGTCGAATCCGAATTCGCGCTCGATCACGGGTGTGATCCGCCCCTCGGCGGTGAGCTCGAGCAGCTTCGCCAGGATCTCCGAACGAGGGCTCGCCGCCAGCGGGCGGATGCGGCGGCTCGAACCGATCGACAGGAACGCCGCCTTCACCATCCGCGGGATCGGGCCCAGCACGGGGCCGCCGTCACCCGTCACGAGCACCACCCGTCCGCCGGAGATCACGAGGCGCTGCAGGTCGCGCAGCGGCATCCCTCCGGCGATGTCGATCACCGCGTCGAAGTGGGCTGCGGGCAGCTCCGTCAGCGGCGAGCGACGGTGGTCGAGGGTGCGCACGGCGCCGAGGTGCTCGACGAGGCGCGCGTTGCGTTCGCCGCACGTCGCCCAGACCTCGGCACCGCGCAGCGCCGCGAGCTGCACCACGAAGGTGCCCACTCCCCCGGAGGCGCCGAGCACCAGGACTCGAGGGACATGGCCCGCCGCAGTGTGCTTGACGGAGCGGAAGCCGATGCCCGCGTGGTCGAGTGCCTGCCATGCGGTGCCTGCGGCGATCGGCAGGCAGGCCGCAGTCTCGGAGGTCACATCCGGCGGGATCGGGACGAGGCGCGTCGCGGGCACAGCGACATGCGATGCGAGTCCCCCTCCTCCGACGAGCTCGCCCACCACGCGCTCGCCGACCTCGGCGCCGATCTCCTGGGATCCGACGGCGACGACGGTGCCGGCCACCTCCATTCCCCGCACCGGATGCTTCGGACGCGTCAGGCCGAAGACCGGACGCACGAGCAGGGGGTCTCCGAGCATGAGGCGGATATCACCGGCGTTGAGGGCGGTCGCCTCGACGCGCAGCACCACCTCGCCCGGACGCGGGATCGGAACGGGGATCTGCTCGAGGTGCACTCCGTCGGACGGGCCGTACGTCTCACGCACCCAGGCAGACATCGTCTCGGTCATCTCACACCTCCGTGGTCGTGGGCTCGGGGTACTGGAACAGGTCGTCGATGCCGACGCCGAATGCCCGGGCGATCTGAAAGGCCAGTTCGAGGGTCGGCGAGTACTTCTCCTGCTCGATCGCGATCAGCGTCTGGCGAGTCACGCCGACGCGGCGGGCGAGCTCGGCCTGGGTCAGACCGGCGGCCTCCCGATGCGCACGGATGCGGTTGGAGACGAGCGTCGGCTTGACCATCAGACGAGACCCCGGCGATAGGCCACGACCCGAGCGATCCCGCCCACGATCGTCGCGATCGCGAAGCCCGCGAACATGGCGTGGGCGATCCAGAAGACGTCCGCGTTCATCGCGCAGAGCAGGATCACGCCGGCGCCCGCGATGGCCACGAACGCCTGCTCGACACGACTCCCCATGCGACCGATGTCCCGATCGCGGATGTCGGACCTGCCCACGCCGTCGGGGTCGCGTGCGCCGGCGATCATGCCCCAGCTGATGCTGATCGCGATGGTCACGACGATTCCGCCGCCGATCATCCACAGCATCAGCGGCGGCCAGTCGACCTCGGTCACGGGACCGCCGGCCGCCTGCTGCAGCACCGCAACGACGTACGCCGTGATGGCGATCAGGCTGACGACGAGACCGACCCAGACATTGCGCTCCTCGTAGACCATGACACCCTCCCGTGTAAAAGATTCTTGACACGAGGTTACGCCTGCGGCATCGTCTGTGTCAAGAATTCTTTACACAGCGCTCGCGCGGCGTCAGATGACGGAAGCACTCCAGGCGTCGGGGTTGCCGTAGCGGTGCGCGGTGATCGCGATGGCCTGCTCGTGCACGAAGGGCAGCAGCTCGATGCGCCCGGCGGAGGTGACCTCGCCGTCGTACACCGCGAGGTCGGGATCGCCGCCGACGGCTGTCGCCAGTGCGCGGTGCAGCGCTGCCACGGAGTCGCGGGGCCCGACCAGTCGCACCCGGCTCGGTCGCAATTCGTCGTCGAGGGATTCGAGCGTCGCGGACGGCTGCTCGCCGCGCCGCCGCATCCGCTCGATCCACTCGTCGTCGCTCTCCATGTGGACGACGGCGCCGAGCTCGCCGAGAGCGCGGCGAACCGGCGCCGGAAGACCGACGGGCGTCGACAGCACGAACCGGGCGCCGGCGCGCACCGCGGCGACGACGACGCGCAGCAGCTCCTGCCAGCCGGCATCCGCGGTGGCTCTGATCGCGACCGGAACCGGGCGGTAGCGGAACAGGTTGCGCTCGATCCCGAGGTGCGACACGTCGCGCACCTGCCCGAACTCGCGGTCCCAGGCGAGCGCATCCGAGAGCGCAGAACGACGCAGCCACTCGAAGGCCTCGAAGTCGAGCGACGGCTGCGCCGACTCGATGAGGTCGGTGATGCGCGAGTCCAGCCCGCGCAGATGGAGAGTGCTCGAGACGGTGCCGGACCCGCTCGACCGCCAAGATCCGAGTCCGATGAGGTAGTTCGGGCCGCCGGCCTTGGCGCCGGGGCCCACCGACGAGCGCTTCCACCCGCCGAACGGCTGGCGCTGCACGATCGCACCGGTGATGCCCCGGTTCACGTAGAGGTTGCCGGCCTGCACGCGGTCGAGCCAGAGCGCGAGCTCAGCCGGGTCCTGCGTGTGCAGTCCGGCGGTCAGACCGTACTCGACCGCATTCTGCAGATCGATCGCCCGCTCCAGCGTCGGCGCGTGCATGACGCCGAGCACCGGGCCGAAGAACTCCTCGGTGTGGAACCGCGAACCCGGCTGCACTCCCACACGGATGCCGGGTCGCCAGAGGCGCCCCGTGGGGTCGTCGGTCGAGACGGCGGGCTCGATGAGCCACTGCTCGTCGCCTTCGAGCTCGGTGAGCCCCCACGCGAGCTTGCCCTCGGGTCGCTCGATCACGGGTCCGACCTCGGCGAGCGGATCGGTGGGCCAGCCGACATGCAGCGACCGAGTGGCATCGGCCAATTGACGGGCGAAGCGCTGGGAGCGTCCGACGGGTCCGACGAGGATCGCGAGGGAGGCCGCCGAGCACTTCTGCCCCGCGTGCCCGAAGGCGCTGCGCACCAGATCGGCGACCGCGAGATCGAGATCAGCCGAGGGGGTGATGATCATCGCGTTCTTGCCGCTGGTCTCGGCGAGCAGCGGCAGTTCGGGGCGCCACGAGCGGAACAGCGCCGCCGTCTCCCACGAACCGGTGAGGATGACCCGATCGACGGACTCGTGCGAGATCAGCTCGCGGCCGAGATCGCCCTCTTCGATGTCGACGAGGGCGAGCACGTCGCGGGGAACGCCGACCTCCCAGAGCGTCTCGGCGATGACCGCCGCGCAGCGGCGAGCCTGCGGAGCCGGCTTGAAGACGACTCCGGAACCCGCGGCGAGCGCGGCGAGCACGCCGCCCGCGGGGATCGCGAGAGGGAAGTTCCACGGTGGGGTGACGACCGTCACGCGCGCCGGGTCGAACGTGGCGCCGGCGACGGCATCCAACTCCCGCGCCTTCGCGGCGTAGTAGCGCGCGAAGTCCACGGCCTCGCTGACCTCGACGTCGGCCTCGGCGAAGACCTTGCCGGTCTCGGAGGCGGCGACCTCGATCAGGTCTCCGCGGCGCCCTTCCAGAGCGGCGGCCGCGCGCAGCAGCACTTCGGCCCGCTCGGCGGCGGGGCGAGCACCCCAGAGCGCCGCGGCGTCGTGCACGCCCGCGATCGTGGCCTCGAGCGTGTCCGCATCGTCGATCCGGGCGGCCTCGATCGTCGAGACGCCGAGGGTGGAGTCGTCGATCCGGGCGGTGATCTCGCGGGCCCAGTCCCGGTTGGCCGGAAGCGACGGGTCGCTGTCGGGCGTGTTCGCGAAGCCCGGCGCGCCGCCGGTCGCCTCATCGATCTCGCGTGGGGCGTAGACCGCGGTCTCCAGGAACGGCCCGGTCGGGTCATCCGATCCGCGCGAGATTCCGAGCACCGCCTGGGTCAGCCCCTCCTCGGGCGCAGGCGCCACGGGCACGGGCCGCATGGACTCGTGCACGGGTGCGAGTCGGTCCTGGCTGCGCAGCGCCCCCACCTGCAGCGTCGGGGACGCCGAGCGGTCGACCGCATCGAGGAACCTGTCGCGCTCACGCACGAACAGCGCCTCGTCGTCACCGAGGCGGAATGCTGCGGACAGGAAGTTGTCGCTCGACGCGTTCTCTTCGAGCCGGCGCACCAGGTAGCTGATGGCGACGTCGAACTCGCTCGGCTTCACGACCGGGACATAGAGAAGCACCTCGCCGACCTCGCGCGAGACGGCCTGCACCTGCCCCTGCGCCATGCCGAGGAGCATCTCGAATTCGATCGGCGGCTGCGAGTTGGCGGCGGTCGCCGATCCCGGGTCGAGAGCGCGGACGCCCCGTTCCCCCGCGAGCAGCCACGCATAGGCGATGCCGAACAGGTTGTGACCCGCGATCCCCAGACGCACGGCGGCGACGTTCTCGGGGCGCAGCGCCCAGTCGAGGCAGCGCAGATAGTTGGCGTCGGTGTCGAGCTTCGTGTCGTACGTCGCCTGCGTCCATCCGTGCATCCGCGCCTCGACCCGCTCCATCGCGAGGTTGGCTCCCTTGACGAGCCGCACCTTGATGGGGGCGCCGCCGTGGTCGACGCGCTCGCGAGCCCAGGCGGTGAGCTGCTGCAGCGCCGGCAGGGCGTCGGGCAGATAGGCCTGCAGCACGATGCCGGCCTCGAGACCTTCGAGCCGCGGATCCTCGAGGATGCGCGTGAACACCGCGATCGTCAGATCGAGGTCGCGATACTCCTCCATGTCGAGGTTGATGAAGGTGCGATCCGACGCGGCGGTCAGATACAGCGGAAGGAGACGCTCGACGACCGACTGCACGACCTCGTCGAACGCCCACATCGAGATGTGACTGACGATCGCCGACACCTTCACCGAGACGTAGTCGACATCGGGACGACGGATCAGCTCATGGATGCCGTCGAGCCGCCGCTGCGCCTCGGCCTCGCCGAGCACGGCCTCTCCCAGCAGATTGAGGTTGAGTCGTGCGCCCGATTCGCGGATCTTCGCGATCGCAGGGCCGAGCTTCGCCGGTCGGGCGTCGACCACGAGGTGACCGACCATCTCGCGCAGCACCCGGCGGGCGATGGGCACCACGGGGCTCGGCAGCATCTGTGCGACTCCGCCGCCGATGCGCACGGCCGACCGCAGGTACCACGGCAGGAAGTCGGGCACGATCGGGGCGATGCGGTGCAGCTGGGATGCCGCGGCGCTGAGGCTCTCGGGGCGCATGACCCCGTCGACGAATCCGAGCGTGAACGGCAGCCCGTTGGCATCCTGCAGCACACCGGCCAGGCGCTCGGCCGCCGGATCGACATCGGCGGCCGCGGCCTCGATCACCCAGCGGCGGGCGAGCTCGACCGCACGGTCCGCGAGCGAGACGGATTCGGGATCCGTGGAGGGCATCGGGTCGGCCATGAGCTCAGCCTAGGACCGCGGTGAGCGCCTGGCCCTGAGCGACGATCGCGTCGCGCGGTTCCGGCCGCAGTTCGTGCCGTCGAACGCGCGGGCGGGCGACACGAACTGCGACCGGAAGAGGTGGAACCGCTCAGAGCGCGGCGATCATCTCGTCGTATCCCTCGCGGAACGTCGGGTAGTCGAGATCGCCGAGGAACTCCTGCAGCAGATGCCCGTCGAGCACCGTCCCGCCGCCGACCTCGGGGTCGAGGTGCGGCGGCGGCTCGACGCCGAGCCGGGTGGCGATATGCGCGACCACGTCCCCGAGCAGCACCGGCGCCCGATCGACGGCGTGGATCAGCGGTGGCGCGGAGTCGGCGCGCAGCATCGCCTCGAGCAGCCGCACGAGGTCCGTCTCGTGGATCCGGTTCGTGCGACGCGTGTGGTCGACCGGTGCCGCCTCTCGCACCCGTCGGATGAGGAAGTCGCGTCCCGGGCCGTAGATGCCGGCGGGCCGCACGATGCGGGCACCGAACAGCTCCATGGCCAGCTGCTCGCCCTCGACCAGATCGCCGCCTCGCTCGCTCGAGACCCGCGTCGCGTCGCGCTCGGTCAGCGGTGTCTCGCCAGGACGCCCCTCGAACACGCGCGTCGATGACACGAACACGGCCCGCTCCGGCATCGACGGCAGGGCCTTCGCGAGCCCGCGCAGCGCCGGTGGATAGATCGAGTCGCCCTCGGTGCTGGGCGGCAGCGTGACCACGACCGAGTCGAAGGCCGGAAGGTCGCGGTCGAGCGGATGCCGCAGATCCGCCTCGATCGTCGGGAAGGGCAGCTCCCCCGCACTCCGGCGCATGGCCGTGACCTGCGCGCCCTGCTCGACGAGCCGCTCGCCGAGTCGCACGCCGAGTTTGCCGCATCCCACCAGCAGCACCGAGCCCGGTGCGCGCGTCTCGAGACCCCACGGATCGGTCACGGGGTCAGTTCCACACGCTCGGCGCGGAGGTGCGCACGGGAGGCAGAGCGGATGCCGCGGCCCAGTCGTGCACCCACGGATCGATCTCGGGCACGCCCTCGGGCTTGCCCACTGCGGCGAACAGCTCTTCGTTGCTGACCGTGCCTCCGGTGCGGCGCAGCATCCGCGAGCGCACGATCACCCGCGCGTAGATCTCGCCGTCGACGACGGCTCGGTGCTCGAGGAACACGGCCTTGTCGTCGTGTCCGATGAACCGGGACTGCACCTCGAACCGCTGCCAGAGCTGCAGGGACTTGCGGAAGGTGACGGTCTCGCTCGACACGACGGCGTACCAGCCGCGCTCGTTCATCGCGTCGAACAGCCCCGTGCGGATCAGCAGGTCCCAGCGACCGAGGTCGAACAGCGACAGGTATCGACCGTTGTTCATGTGGCGCAGGATGTCGATGTCGGTGGGGAGCGTCGTCAGTGTGATGCTGCTGACGGAGCCCGCGTCGAGGGTCTTGCCTCGCCGCACGCGGCGACGGGCGGAGAGGATCACGAGGAGAGTGCGCCAGATCACGTTCACGAGCACTGATCGTAGCCAGCGACGAACGATTCGCGAACATCGTTGTGCGATGTCTCCAGCGGCATATCGCTGCTGTGGGAACGCTTCCGTTCGATTTCCTCTTCGCGGACCCCGCGCGTAGAGTCGCGATATGAGCGCCGAAGCCCAGCCTGAAGTCATCGTCCGTCCGGTCCGTGATGTGGATGCGGAAGCCCTGGGTCGCGTGCACGCGCAGTGCTGGCACGAGACCTACGACCACCTGATCAGCAAGGCAGCCCTCGAGAAGGTCTCGCCCCGCCGCATGGCCGAGCTGTGGACGCACTGGGCCTCGCAGGGCCCCGAGTTCACCATGCGCGCCGCGCTCGTCGACGGAGAGATCGTCGGGTTCGTCGGCTCCGGCCCCGCCCGCGACAAGGACGCCCCGGCGTTCCGCGAGCTGTACTTCATCTACCTGCTCGACGCGTACCACTCCACGGGCATCGGCCAGAAGCTGTTCGACGCCGCCGTCGAGAAGGACGAACCTCTCTACCTGTGGGTCGCGGAGGACAACGCCCGCGCCCACCGCTTCTACACGCGCAACGGATTCACGCTCGACGGCGCCAGCCACACCGAGCCGTTCCTCGGCGAGACGCTGACCGAGGTGCGCTTCGTGCGCTGAGCCCGCGCCTCGTGGCCCTCGCGCTCACGTTTTCGCATGAACGGCCCCCTGCCTCAGGCAGGGGGCCGTTTCGCTGCGTCGGAAGCAGTCTGGGCTGAATCGTGGACGCGTCAACGTCCGGAGACGGTGCCGAACAGCTTCGCGATCGGGGCGATGACGAGCGGCCGTGCGGCGACCCAGCCGAGGGCGATCACCACGAGGGATGCCGCGAAGACCCAGAATCCGGTCCAGCCGACGGCGTCCGAGGAGGCGTACATGTGGTTGAGGTTGCGCAGGAACCCGGTGAGGAACACCAGCGCGACGTGGCCGATGATGAACACCACGAAGTAGATCATGATCGGGAAGTGCAGCGCGCGGGCCCACTCGATCGGGTAGGCCTTCGAGAGACGTTCGGCCTTCTTCGGCCACATCCCCGACATGCGGAACCCGGTCGCCGCCGCCAAGGGAGCCGCGATGAACACCGTGACGAAGTAGGCCAGCTGCTGCAGGCTGTTGTAGTTCACCCAGCCGTGTTCGGTCGGCCAGTCGAACGACACGTACTGCAGCGCGGCCGACAGCGCGTTGGGGATGACCTCCCAGCTCGTCGGCACGATGCGCGCCCAGTGCCCGGTGACGAACAGCAGCACCACGAAGATCACGCCGTTCACGAGCCAGAGGATGTCGAGCGCCTGGTGGAACCAGATCGTCAGGCTGACCTTGCCCTTGGGATCGTTGCGCGGGGTCCAGAACGCGGTCGGGCGCTTCTCGTTGCGGATGCGGAGGCCCGACCGGATGATGAGCACCATCAGGAACACGTTGAAGAAGTGCGCCCAGTTGGTCCACGGGGCGAACCCCGGTTCGACGGCGACGGCCGGCTCGTATTCGCCGGGGAACGCGGCGAGGAAGTCCTGCATGAACGGGAAGCTCAGCAGCGCCCGCACGAACGCCACGGCAGCGGCCGCCAGGATGCCGAGCGCCGCGGCGCCGAGAAGGACGGCGATCGCCTGGGTCCAGGTCGGCCGAGGTCGGTCGGATGCCGGAGCGGTCGCTGTGACGTGCCGAGGCGCACTGCCGTTCCAGACGGTGCGGGGAGCGGGCAGCGGGATCGAAGGATCCCCGAGCGCGAACGCGGCGGCGGTGGCGACGGCCGTGGTGGGTGCGGATGCCGGAGCGGCGGCCGGTGCGGATGCCGCGACCTCGGGGGCTGCATCCGCGGAGGCCGGGGCATCCGCGGCAGCCGGGGCATCGACGGCGATGGAGGAGGCCGCGTCCGAGGCGACTGCGATCAGCGGAACGGTATCCGCCGGGGGCCACGGATCTCCGCCGGCGACTCGCGGCAGACCGCGACGCACGGATCCCGTCTGCGCGACGACCGGGGCCGACTCAGGCGTCGGCTCGTCGAGCGTGGACGGCGAGGCGGACCGGGTCGGCACGTCTGCCGCGGCGTCGGTGGCAGCATCCGCCGGCTCCGGCGTCGAAGACGATGTCCGCGCCGCGGCAGCGCCTGCGCCTGCGACAGCCGCCACGCTCGCGGGAGGCCACGGTTCGCCGCCCGGCGAGCGCGGAAGGCCTCGGCGAAGGGACGCGCCACTCGCCGCAGACGGCACCGCGTGCTCGATGACCGAGGACTCGGGCTCCGGCACGGCAGTCTCGGGAACGGCAGCCACCGGAGCAGCAGCCGCCGGGGCGGCCTCCTCCGACTCATCGAGCGAGGTCGACGGCGCCGAGAGCGGCGATGCGTACTCGGCATCCGCAGGCGCCTCAACGGCGATGTCGCCGGGAGGCCACGGCTCGCCGCCGGGAACGCGCGGGAGCCCGCGCCTGAGCATCCGCGTCGCCATGGCTACTTCTTCCGCGCCTCGAGGGCCGCGATCACCTGCGGGACGATCGTGAACAGATCGCCGACGATGCCGAAGTCGGCGACGTCGAAGATCGGCGCCTCGCCGTCCTTGTTGATCGCGACGATGTTCTTCGCCGTCTGCATGCCCGCGCGATGCTGGATCGCACCCGAGATGCCGAGGGCGACATACAGCTGCGGCGAGACCGAGACGCCCGTCTGACCGACCTGATGCGACTGGGGGATATAGCCGGCGTCGACCGCCGCGCGCGAGGCGCCGACCGCTGCGCCGAGAGCGTCGGCGAGCTCTTCGACGAGCACGAACTTCTCCTTCGAGGCGAGGCCGCGACCACCCGAGACGACCCGCGTGGCGCCGCGCAGCTCAGGCCGCGTCGACGTGGACTCGACGGCCTCGACCGCGCCGACGGTCGCCCCGACGGTGCCGGATGCCGACACGGAGAGCGCGTCGATCGTCGGCGACTCCACCGCCTCGGCTCGCGCGTCGACCGCGCCCTGACGCACCGTGATGACCGGTGCGCCGAACGTGGGAGCCGAGTCGGTGAGGTACGCGCCTCCGTAGACGGAGTGGTGGGCGACGATGCCCTCGTCATCCCTCGAGACGCCGACGGCGTCGACCGACAGCGCCAGCTTCGCGCGCACGGCGAACCTCCCGGCGACATCGCGTCCGCTGATCGAGTTCGAGATCAGCACAGCATCGGGCCGCACCTGCTCGAAGGCCGCGTGCAGTGCATCGACGATCGGCACGGTGAGCACTGACGGGTCGCCGTCGGCCGTGAGCACGACCGACGCTCCGGCCGCGGCGACCTGAGCCGCCGCGTCTGCGGACCCTCCGACGACGAGCGCGACCGGAGCGCCGACGGTCGAGGCCGCGCCGATCAGTGCCGCCGTGCTGCTGGCGGGATTGCCCGCGGGGTCGAGGTCGACGAGGACGAGGATGGGGTTCTCGGGGTAGGTCATGTCACACCAGCCTGTTCTGCACGAGGTACTCGACCAGCTTCTCGGCGGCATCGCCCTCATCGACGATCTTCACGCCGGCCGCGCGCGGCGGCTTCTCGGCGACCGACGTCATGATGGTGCGGGGTGCGGCCGCCGGGTCCGCGGAGACACCGAGGTCGTCGAGGGTGAGCACCTCGAGCGGCTTCTTCTTCGCCGCCATGATGCCCTTGAAGTTGGGGAAGCGCGCGTCGGGCAGTGCCTCGGTGATCGAGATCACCGCCGGGAGGGATGCCGAGATCGGCTGCGCTCCGGCATCCGCCCCTCGGGTTCCGGTGATGCCGTCCGAGGAGATCTCGACCGAGGTCAGCGCCGTCGCCTGCGCCCACCCCAGGTGCTCGGCGAGCATCGCCGCCATGACGCCGCCCGAGCCGTCGGTCGACAGGTTGCCGGTGATCACCAGGTCGGGTTCGCCGCGACGGATCGCCGCGGCCAGCGTCTCGGCAGTGAGGCAGAGGTCGGCCCCCGCGAGCTGCTCGTCGGCGATGTGCACTGCGGAGCCTGCGCCGATCGCGAGCGCTCGGCGCACCGATGCGGTCGAGCCGCCAGGAGCCATCGCGACCGCGACCACCTCGGTGCCCTCGTTCTTGTCGGCATGACTCAGCGCGACCTCGAGCGCGCGCTCCGTGATCTCATCGAGCACCACGTCGCCGGCGCCTCTGTCGGCGAGGCCGGTCTCGAGGTTCAGCTTGCGGTCGCCATAGGTGTCCGGCACCTCTTTGACCAGGACGAAGATCTTCATCGATTGCTCCTCACGACTGCGTCGATTCTAGTCCCTTGATACTGAGTTCCACCCGACGAGCGACTGAGGACCACCAGTCGTCTCCCGGGTGCCGGGTCCCGGCTGCGGCGACGCGATGGCCTACCGTAGAACCGTGAACCGACCGCGTCCGCTGCCCGTCGATCCGCTCGCCGAGGCGAAGCGGCAGTGGCTCGCGCACGGATGGACCGATGCCGCCGACGGCATGACCGTCGTCACCTCCGTCATGCGCGCGCAGCAGCTGCTGCTCGCGCGGGTCGACGCGACGCTCAAGCCCTTCGCGCTCAGCTTCGCCCGATACGAGATGCTGCGTCTGCTGGCGTTCAGCCGGTCGGGCCGACTGCCGCTGTCGAGCGTCGTCGCCCGACTGCAGGTGCACGCGACGACCGTCACGAGCACCGCGGAGCGCCTCGTGCGCGACGGACTCATCGTGCGCGAACCGCACCCGCACGACGGCCGTGCGGCACTGCTCGCCCTGACCGAGTCGGGCCGAGAACTCGTGGCTCGCGCCACGGACGCCCTGAACGCCGACGTCTTCGCCGACCCGGGGATGAGCCGCGAGGATGCCGCCGAGCTCGTCGCGATCGTCGCCCGCATGCGCAAGGCCGCCGGCGACTTCACCGACCCCAGGCCGCAGCCCGAGCCGCTCTGACATGGCCGAGTTCGTGCTCGAGACGGTCATCGCCGCACCGCGTGAGACGGTGTTCGCGGTCGCCCTCGACCCCGGGATGCACCTGCGGTCGATGGCGCGATACCGGGAGACCATGATCGAGGCTCCCGCCGGCGGCGTGTTCACGGAGGGGTCGACCGTCACATGGCGGGCACGGCACTTCGGCATCCCGTTCCGGCTGCGGACGGTCGTGTACGACGTCGACCCGCCGCGCGGGTTCCGCGATCGGCAGCTCTCCGGGCCGTTCGGAGCGTTCGAGCACGAGCACGTGTTCGAGGAGCATCCGCAGGGAACGCTGGCCCGCGACACGATCGTCTTCCACTCGCCGTTCGGTCCGATCGGACGCCTCGTCGACCGTCTGATCCTTCGCGAGTACATGCGACGCCTGATCGAGGAGCGCAACGCCCACCTGGCATCCGAGGCCGAGGGACGCGGGCGTACACTGCCCGCATGAGCGAACTGCGCCTGCACACGATCCTCGAAGGCCGTGGCCCCGCCGCCGCGATCATCCTCACCGACGAGCAGGTCGCCTCGTTCGGAGCGGGGAAGGCGTTCCCCGTCGCGGTCACGATCGGAGGACGCACCGCCCGTCTGCGCCTGGCCCGGATGGGAGGTGCGAACATGATCGGCTTCAGCAAGGCTGTGCGCACCGACCTCGGCGTCGAGATCGACGAGGAGGTCGATGCGGTGATCCGGCTGGATGCGGCCGAGCGCACTGTCGAGGTGCCCGCCGCCCTCGCGGAGGCGCTCGACGCCGACACCGCGCTGCGCGCCGCCTTCGACGCGCTCCCCTATTCCGTGCGCAAAGAGCACGCCCGCTCGGTGGCGGAGGCCAAACAGGATGCGACCCGCGAGCGGCGCGTGGCGAAGATCGTCGACGCGCTGCGCGGCTGAGGTCTCCCGCCGCCTGCGTGCAGGCTCTGCTCCATGACTCCGGAGATCCGAGGGGGCTCGGGCTTGCCGGCGGGTGCTCGGCACGGAACGGGCGCAGTCCTCCGGAGTTGTGGAGCGGCGCTCAGCGGTTCTGGAAGTCGGGCGCACGCTTCTCCCGGAAGGCGGACATGCCTTCCTTCTGGTCTGCGGTGTCGAACAGCTCGGCGAACGCCCGCTTCTCGTGGGCGAGGCCATCGGCGAGCGTCGTCTCCATCGCCGCGTCGAGCGCGGCCTTCGCGGCGAACACCGACGGCAGCGATTTCGACGCGATGGTCTCGGCGAGCCTCGTAGCCTCGGCGAGGAGGTCGGATGCCGGCACGACGCGCGACACGAGGCCGGAGCGCTCCGCCTCCTCGGCGCCCATGAACCGACCGGACAGCACGAGTTCGGCCGCCTTGTAGTAGCCCACGGCGCGGATGAGCCGCTGCGTGCCGCCCATGCCGGGAATGACGCCGAGGTTGATCTCGGGCTGCCCGAACTTCGCGGTGTCGGCGGCGAGGATGATGTCGCACATCATCGCGAGCTCGCATCCTCCCCCGAGTGCGAACCCCGAGACGGCGGCGATCACGGGCGTGCGCACCGCGGCGAACTCATGCCAGACGCCGAGATGATCGGTCTCGAGCATCTCGGAGGCAGACATGCCCTCCATCTCCTTGATGTCCGCGCCGGCGGCGAACGCCTTCTCAGACCCGGTCACGACGATGGCGCCGACCCCGTCGTCGAGGTCGAAGGCCACAGCGGCCGCGGTGACCTCGTCGGCGAGGCGACTGTTCAACGCGTTGAGCGCCTCGGGGCGGTTCAGGGTGATCCACCCCACACGTCCGCGCTGCTCGACCAGGATCGTCTCGTATTCCGTCATCGTGAAGGCCTCTCCGTCGTGGTCATCTCAGTATCTCGCGTGGCTCACACGCTGCCGTCGCGGATGTCGGTGATAATGCCGGAGAAGTCGCGGGTCGCGCCGTCGCCCGCAGCGAAGGCGGCGTAGAGCTGCTGGGCGAGCCGCCCCATCCGCGCGTCGGTCGACGTCTGCTCGATCGCCTGCAGCGCGAGCCCGAGATCCTTCGCCATCAGAGCACCGGCGAAGCCCGGCTGGTAGTCGCGGTTCGCCGGGCTCGTCGGAACGGGGCCGGGCACGGGGCAGTTGGTCGTGATGGACCAGCACTGACCGGACGCCTGCGACACCACGTCGAACAGCGCCTGGTGCTCGAGCCCGAGCCGCTCGCCGAGCACGAAAGCCTCGGCCACCGCGATCTGCGAGACGGCGAGCACCATGTTGTTGCACACCTTCGCGGCCTGGCCGAGCCCCGACCCCCCGCAGTGCACGATGCGCGTGCCCATGATCTCGAGCACCGGCAGTGCGGCGGCGAAGTCCTCGTCCGAGCCGCCCACCATGAACGCGAGCGTGCCGTTCTCGGCACCGACGACGCCGCCGGACACCGGGGCGTCGACATTGCGATGCCCCGCGGCGAGCGCGAGCGCGTGGGCGGCACGGGCCTCGTCGACCGCGATCGTCGACGACTCGATGAACAGGGTGCCGGGGCCGGCTGCGGCGAGCAGCTCGGTGCGGTACGCGTCGATCACGTGCCTTCCCGCCGGGAACATCGTGATGACGACGTCGGCGTCGGCGACGGCATCCGCTCCGCTGGCCGCGACGGGGATGCCTGCGGCCTGCGCCGCCTCGATCGCCGCGGGCACCAGGTCGAACCCGTGCACCTCGTGCCCTGCGGCGACGAGGTTCTTCGCCATCGGCAGCCCCATGTGGCCGAGTCCGAGGAAGGCGATCCGGACGCTCGACGACTCGCTCATGATGCGCTCCGCATCGAGGCGGATCCCGCCGGTCGCAGCATCTCGCGCCCGACGATCAGGCGCATGATCTCGTTCGTGCCCTCGAGGATCTGGTGCACCCGCAGGTCGCGCACGACCTTCTCGATGCCGTAGTCCTGCAGGTAGCCGTAGCCGCCGTGCAGCTGCAGCGCGCGGTTGGCGACGTCGAATCCGGCATCCGTCGCGAAGCGCTTGGCCATCGCGCATCGCATCGTGGCATCCGGGGCGTGCTCGTCGACCGCCAGCGCGCCGTCGGTCACCATGAGGCGAGCGGCCTGCAGGTCGGTGCGCATGTCGGCGATCGCGAACAGGATCGACTGCTTCTCGGCCAGCGGCTCGCCGAACGCCACGCGCTCGTGCACGTACTGCACCGCCCGATCCAGGGCCCACTGGGCACCTCCGATGGAGCAGGCCGCGATGTTGAGGCGACCGCCGTTGAGCGCCGACATCGCGATCGCGAAGCCACGGCCCTCGTCGCCGAGCATTCCGGATGCGGGGATGCGCACGCCGTCGAGGATCACCTGACGGGTGGGCTGGGCGTGCCAGCCCATCTTCTTCTCGGGCGCCCCGAAGCTGAGTCCCTCGGCATCGCCGGGAACGAGGAAGGCGCTGATGCCCCGGGCTCCCGGCTCGCCGGTACGGGCCATCACCACGTAGACGGCGGCCTCGCCGGCACCCGAGATGAACTGCTTCACGCCGGTGAGGAGGTAGTCGTCCCCGTCGCGCACCGCGCTCGTGGCGACGTTCGCGGCATCGGATCCGACGCCCGGCTCGGTCAGGCAGTAGCCGCCGAACTCCTGCATGGCGGTGAGGTCGGGCAGCCAGCGGCCGCGCTGTGCATCGTCGCCGTAGGTGTCGATCATCCACACCACCATGTTGTGGATCGAGATGTAGGCGGCGACGGCGGGATCGCCCTTCGCGAGCTCTTCGAAGATCGCCACGGTGTCCGAGCGGCTGAGGCCCGTGCCGCCGAACTCCTCGCTCACGTAGATGCCGCCGAGGCCCAGCTCTCCGGCCTTGCCGAGCGACTCGCGGGGGAAGATGTGCTTCTCGTCGCGCTCGGCGGAGAAGGGTGCGAGCTCGGTCTCGGCGAACTCGCGGACGGCGTCGAGAATGGCCTCGCGCTCTTCGGCGGTGGTGGTGACGGTGGTCATTGTCATGTCGATTCCTTGTGGGCGTCGCGAGGTCAGTGCATGGTGGGGATCACGAAGCTGGCGCCGTCGCGGATGCCGGCCGACGGCCAGCGGCTCGTGACCGTCTTGGTCTTCGTGTAGAAGCGGAAGGCATCGGCGCCGTGCTGGTTGAGGTCGCCGAACCCGCTGCGCTTCCAGCCGCCGAACGTGTAATACGCGATCGGCACCGGGATCGGCACGTTGACGCCGACCATCCCGACCTCGACCCGTGCGGCGAAGTCGCGTGCCGCGTCTCCGTCGCGCGTGAAGATCGCGACGCCGTTGCCGTATTCGTGCTCGGATGCCATGCGCAGCGCCTCCTCGTAATCGGCGGCGCGGGCGATCACGAGCACCGGTCCGAAGATCTCCTCGCGGTAGATCGCCATGTCGGTGGTCACGTCGTCGAACAGCGTCGGTCCGAGGTAGAAGCCCTGCTCATGACCGGGCACCGTGAAGCCGCGACCGTCGGCCAGGAGGGTCGCGCCCTCGTCGACCCCCTGCTGGATGTACCCCTCGACCCGCTCGACGGCAGCCCGGGTGACGAGTGGCCCGTAGTCGACGTCGGAGGCGAGGGACGGGCCGATCCGCAGCTGCGCCACGCGCTGGGTGAGCTTGGCGGCGAGAGCATCCGCCGTCTCCTGGCCGACCGGCACCGCGACCGAGATCGCCATGCAGCGCTCGCCCGCCGATCCGTATCCCGAGCCGATCAGCGCGTCGACGGCCTGGTCGAGGTCGGCGTCGGGCATGACGATCATGTGGTTCTTGGCGCCGCCGAAGCACTGCGCGCGCTTGCCGTGCGCGGCCGCCGTCGAATAGATGTACTCGGCGATCGGCGTCGAGCCCACGAAGCCGACGGCGCGGATGCGGTCGTCGGTGAGCAGCGCGTCGACGGCCTCTTTGTCACCGTGCACGACGTTGAGGACCCCGGCGGGCAGCCCCGCCTCGAGGAACAGCTCGGCGATGCGCACCGGCACCGAGGGGTCGCGCTCGCTGGGCTTGAGCACCACGGCGTTGCCGGCGGCGAGGGCGGGGCCCGCCTTCCACAGGGGGATCATCGCCGGGAAGTTGAACGGGGTGATCGCCGCCACCACTCCGAGCGGCTGCCGCATCGAGTAGACGTCGATGCCGGCGCCGGCACCCGTCGAGTACTCGCCTTTGAGCAGGTGCGGCGCGCCCGCGGAGAACTCGATGACCTCGAGACCCCGCTGGATGTCGCCCTTCGCATCGTCGACCGTCTTGCCGTGCTCGCTCGCAAGCAGCTCGGCGAGCTCGGTCATCTCGCGCTGCACGAGATCGAGGAAGCGCAGCAGCACCCGTGCGCGCTTCTGGGGGTTGGTCGCCGCCCACTCGACCTGCGCGGCCTCGGCGTTCGCGATCACATCGGCGACCTCGTGCGCGGAGGCCAGCGGCACGCGCGCCTGGACGGATCCCGTGCTCGGATCGAACACGTCGGCGAAGCGCCCTCCCTCGGGGGTGAGGTGCTTTCCGCCTACGAAGTGGGGAATGGTACGAGTCATTGTGCGATGTCCCTTCGCGCCGTCATTGGCACTATGACGATGGTACTTCGGCATCCGCATATTTACTAGGGCATCCTTGCAGTTGCGGAAGCACGCCGGACGACCGTGCTGGAAAGCGCTTCCCCGCTAGGGTCGAGAGAGCAGGCCGAACACCCGACCCAGGAGACTCATGCACTACGGCGCCGACTACAACCCCGAGCAGTGGCCGCGAGAGGTGTGGCCGGACGACGTCCGGCTGATGCGCGAGGCCGGCGTGACGCTCGTGAGCCTGGGGATCTTCTCGTGGTCGCGCATCCAGCCGGCCGAGGGCGAGTTCGACTGGGAGTGGCTCGACGAGATCATCGGGCTGCTGCACGAGGGCGGCATCCAGGTCGACCTCGCCACCGCCACCGCATCCCCGCCGCCGTGGGCCTCGACCGCCTACCCCGAGATGCTGCCGCAGGATGCCGACGGCTCGACGTTCTGGCCCGGCAGCCGCCAGGCGTTCGCGCCCTCCTCTCCCGTCTACCGTCGCCTCGCGGCCGAACTCGTCACCGCTCTCGCGGAGCGCTACGCGCAGCATCCTGCCGTCGTGCTGTGGCACGTCAACAACGAGTACGGATGCCATCTGCACTACGACTACTCCGACGCCGCGCGCGACGCGTTCCGCGCGTGGTTGCAGCGCAGGTACGCGACGATCGACGCCCTCAACCACGCCTGGGGCACGGACTTCTGGTCGCAGCGCTACACCGACTTCGATCAGATCGTGCCGCCGCGCAAGGCGCCGTACAGCATCAACCCGACCAGCGTTCTGGACTTCAAACGGTTCACCTCCGACACCCTGCTCGAGCTGTACGTGATGGAGCGCGACATCATCCGCGCCGCGGGAGCGACCCAGCCGATCACGACCAACTTCATGGGCGCGTTCCCGCCGGCCGACTACTGGAAGTGGGCGGCCGAGGTCGACGTGATCAGCGACGACAACTACCCCGATCCCAACGACCCCGAGTCGTTCCGCGGGGCCGCGTTCGCACGCGAGCTGATGCGCGGTCTCAAGCCCGGGGTGCCCTGGATCCTCACGGAGCAGTCCACCAATGCCCTGAACTGGCGTCCCACCAACGCCCCGAAAGCACCCGGTCAGATGGCGGCGATCAGCGCGCAGGCGGTGGGGCGAGGCGCCGACGGGATCATGTTCTTCCAGTGGCGGCAGTCGCGCCGCGGCAGCGAGAAGTTCCACTCGGCGATGGTGCCGCAGGCCGGGCTCGACACCCGCACCTGGCGGGAGGTCGTCGAGCTGGGCGGACAGCTCGCGCAGCTCCCCGAGATGCCGGACGTCTCGTCGGGGGCGAAGATCGCTCTCGTCTTCGACTGGGAGAACTGGTGGGCGATCGACGGGCGCGACCACCCGATCGTGCTCGACTACCTGACGCTCTCGCACCGCTGGCATGCGGCGCTGCATCGGCAGAACCTCGCGGTCGACATCGTGAACACGACGAGCGATCTCCGCGGCTATTCACTCGTGGTCGCGCCTCAGCAGTATCTGCTGAGCGATGAGGGCGCCGCGAATCTCACGGCGTATGTCGCGCAGGGCGGCAACCTGTTCGTCTCGGCGTTCAGCGATGTCGTCGACCAGGACGACGCGTTCCGCGAGGGCGGCTTCATCGTCTCGCTGCGGGACGCGCTCGGCGTCGCGCTCGAGGACTTCGGGGCGCTGGTGCCACCCGAGTCGGTGCGATCGGCCGACTCGGCCGGAGAGGTCGCGAGCCACGCCGTGCCCGACGGGCCGGGCCAGTCGGAGGCGCCAGTGGACGGCCCCGCGGGGACGATCGTCGGCCAGTACTTCGCGGAAGAGCTCCTCGTGCAGGATGCCGAGGTGCTGGGCCGCTTCACCGAGGGTCGCACCGCCGGGCGAGCGGCGTTCACCCGCAAGGCCTTCGGAGACGGCAACGGCTACTACCTCGCGACGATCCCGGACGACGCCGGCATGGCAGCCGTGCTGCGCTGGCTCGCCGCCGAGGCGGGAGTGACCGCCGAGGTCGAGGGCCTTCCCGAGCACGTCGAGATCGCACGCCGAGGCGGCATCCTCACCGTCATCAACCACAGTGCGGAGCCGTTCGCGGTCGATGTGCCCGGCCGCGACGTGCTCACGGGGTCGACCGCGGCGCGCCGCGAGCTCGGTGCGTACGGCTGGGCGTTCATCGACACGAGCGGGGTCGACGCGCGGGACTGATCACGCGAGGACGGCCGCGGTCGCGCGAGTCGAGGGGTGCGACGCGCGGCCGCACCCCTCGCCTCGACCTCAGTAGACGATCACCGGGAGGCTGCGCGTGCTGCGGGAGTCCTGCCACGGCTCCGTGCCGTCGAAGCGGACCGTGAGCAGGTGCACCCCACGGCTCAGCTTCGGCACCGACACGGTGACCCTGCCCTTGTCGGAGGGAGCCAGCTCGACCGTGGCGACGACCTTGCCGCGGTCGTGCACCGTCACCGTGCCCACCGGCGCGCTGCCGTCGTCGGCCGCCACGGTGACCTTCACGGTGGCGCTCTTGCCCGACTTCACCAGCAGGTCGGAGGAGGCGCGCACCCGCGTATCGATCGGCTGCACCTGGTCGTCGACCAGCACGGCGACCGACCGGGCGGGGATCGTCACGGTGCCGGTCGCGGCGTCCCAGGTCGTGGTCTTGACCACGGCATCCGCTCCGTTCGCCTGAGCCGGGGTCAGCGCGAACGAACGCCCGGCCAGGCCCGCGACGGTCTGCGTGACCGGCGCAGGAGAGGAGTTGAACGCGACGAGCGCCCCGTCGAGATCGGCGTCGGCGTCGGGACCCGTCAGGTCGTCGATCTGCATCAGGATCACGCCCGGAGCCGCCCCCGCCCCGCCGTTCGGGAACGTGACCTTCTGCTGGATCAGCTCGGCCGAGCCGAGCCGCAGCAGATCGACCTCGTCGCGGATGCGCAGCAGATCGAGAGCGGATGCCTCTGCGGCCGCCATGTCGGCCGCGGCCGGCTTGAGCGCAGGATCGGCGAGCAGCGGCGCCATGATCGGCCACTTCTCCTCGTTGTCCGCCGCGGTCGGCAGCCCCGAGCCGAACGTGGACTCCTGACCGGTCCAGTCGATGCGGTTGAACCAGTCACCGGAGTTGTAGCTGTTGCGATCGAGGGACTTCGACCGCAACAGCTCGGTGCCTGCATGCCAGAACGACGGCGACTGCGAGAGCGTCACAGTCGCGAGCTCCAGCGTGTTCATCCGCACGCGGTCGGCCATCGTCGTGTCGACCGGGAGCTTGAGCACCGAGAGGTCGTAGAGCGTCTCGTTGTCGTGCGCATCGACGTAGTTGATCGTCTCGTCCGGCTGATCGGCATAGCCCGCCGCGGAGCCGCGATAGTCGATCGCCTCTCCTGCCGTGACCGAGCCGTCGCTCGTGGTGAACTCGAAGTCGCGCAGATTGCCCGCCAGCCCGAGCTTGACGAGATCGGTCTCGTGGCCGAGGTCGGCGAGCGCCTGCTCGACCGTGCCGTTGATCGGATCGCCGTTCGGGTCGGTGCCGAGACCGGTGCCGAAGCCCTGACGGAACGTCGACGACGAGTCGACCGGGCTGCCGCCGTGCACGGCGTCGCGCAGGCGGTCGTTGAACGTGCCGATGCCGGTGCCTCCCAGCTGCCCCTGGGTGGCCTGCTCGAACAGCGCATCGTCCGCCACCTCGCCGAAGTTCCAGCCCTCGCCGTACAGATGGATCGCCGAACCGTCGACGCCGTCCTTCGCGAGGGTCAGGGCGTCGAGCGCGTCGCGGATCGCCTGCATGTTCGTCGTCGAGTGGTGGCCCATGAGGTCGAAGCGGAAGCCGTCGACCTTGTAGTCGCGCGCCCAGGTCACGATCGAGTCGACCATGAGCTTCTGCGCGGCGAGGTGCTCGGTCGCGACGTTCTGGCAGCACGTCGAGGTCTCGACGCCGCCGGCCGCGTTCAGCCGGTGGTAGTAGCCGGGCACGACCTGGTCGAGCACCGACTTCTCGGCCTGACCGGATGCCGCCGTGTGGTTGAACACCTCATCGAGCACGACCTGCAGGTCCATGTCATGGAGAGCGCCGACCATCGACCGGAACTCGCTGACCCTGGCGCCGCCGTCGGCGTCGACCGCGTACGAGCCCTCGGGCGTCGAGTAGTGGTACGGATCGTAGCCCCAGTTGAAGCCGTCGGCATCCGCGACCGCCTGGATGCACGCCTGCTGTGCCGCGTCGGCCGGGCCGAACGAGGCGAGGTCGCAGTCGGGCACCGCCTGCGCTGCGCGGTCCTCCTCGATCGAGGCGATGTCGAAGGAGGGCAGCAGGTGCACGGTGTTGATTCCGGCATCCGCGAGCTGCTTCAGCTGATCGGTGCCCGCGCTGTCGCGGGTGAACGCCAGGTACGTGCCGCGCTCGTCGGCCGGAACCGTCTCGTCGCTGATCGAGAAGTCGCGGATGTGCAGCTCGTAGATCGCCCGGTCGACCGCGCGCTCGACGACCGGCGCTTCGGCCTTCTGCCACTGCTTCGGCTGCCAGGCCTTGTCGTCGAGGTCGATGGCGACCGAACGCCGCGAGTTCAGGGTGAGCGCCGTCGAGTAGGGATCGGTGACCCGGTTCGTCTCGATCGCGCCGGTCGTCGGCGCATAGACCACGACCTCCCACAGGAACTCGTCGCCCTTGAGATCCTTGGCGCCCGCGACCGACCAGACGCCGGACGCCGCATCCCACGTGGCTTCGTGCCGAGCGGGGTCACCCTCGGCGCCCTCGTCCCAGGTGAGAAGGGTCGCGCTCTGCGCCGTCGGCGCCCACAGCCGGAACGTCGGCTTCTTGCCCGAGAACGTCACGCCCAGGTCGACGTCGTCGAGGGCTGCGGCATAGAGATCGTCGAGAACCCCGGCGATCTGCACGCCGGTGAATGCGGAGGGCGCACCCGTCTCGTCACGTTGGACGACCGCGAGCTGCGTGCGCAGCAGTGCCGCCGCATCGGCATCCGTCACCCGCAGGGCGAGGTATCCGTCGAGCGCGGGGAACCGGGCGAGCTGCTCGTTCGTCAGGCCGCCCTCGATCACCTCGAGCGCGATCGACTCGCCACCCGCGGTGTCGCCGTCTGCCACCGCGAGCGAAGCGTCCGCCGAGGAGTACAGCTGATAGGCGGCCTTATCGACAGACCCGAGAGTCGCCGGCCAGGCGATCGTCTCGGCGTCGACCCACTGTGCGCGCTGCTCTCCGGCGCCGGGGAGCTGCGGGTCCGCGCTCACGACCTCGAGGACGTGCGTCGCCAGCGTGTAGCGGAACGACGTCACGCTGCCCTCGGCCGCGCTGAACGAGATGTTCGCGCCGCCCGGCACTCCGTCGGCGCCGTAGTTCTCAGCCCAGCTCAGGCCGTGCGCCACCTTGAGCTCGTAGGCTCCGGTGGGGAGGTCGGCGGTCGAGAACTCGTAGACGCCGTCGCGGTCGCCGTCGGCCATGAGGGTGCCGAGGCAGTCGGGAGACCAGTCCGCCGCGCAGCCGAGCTCGTCCTGCAGAGAGCCCGGCAGCGTCACGATGGGTCCGTCGGCCGAGGACTGCACGATGTTCGTGCGCGGGTCGAAGTAGAAGGTGATCGGCCCGCCCGCGTGGGTGAGCGTGACGTTCGAGCCGTCCGGCACACCGTTCGCACCGTAGTTGACGGCCCAGCTGCCGTTGATCGCGGCCTTGTACTCGTAGTCGCCGGCCGGCAGATCGAAGGTCCCCTCCCATACGCCGTCGGCGCGCAGGGTCAGCTTCGCCTTCTCGCAGGCAGGGTCCCAGTCGCCCGCACAGCCCATCTCGGAGTTGAGACTGCCGGGCACGGTCACCATGTCGATCGGAGACTCGGGCTCCTCGCCGGCCGCCAGCGTCACGGCGTTGCCGACCGACGCGTACGTCGAGGCTGCGGCGTGGTTGCCCGCGGCATCCGTCGTCACGGCCCGGTATTCGACGAGCGTGCCGTTCGCGAGATCGCGGATGTCGTGGAAGACGCGGGGGTCGGTGTCCTCCGCGGTGCCGAGCGCCTGCCACTCCTCGGAGCCGACGACGCGCCAGGCGAAGCTCGTCTGCGCCCACTGATCGGCGATGTCGGCCTGCACCGCGGACTGTCCGGTGACACCGGCTCCGGCGGCGGGCACGACGACCTCGACGGATGCCGCCTCGGACGGCGCCGTGACGGTCGAGTCGGCCTTCCAGACCACCGCCGACAGAGCCGGCACCGTGATCGAGGCGGCCGCACCGGCATCCGTGGCGAGGGACGCGGCGTCACCGTAGAGCACCTCGTACGAGGCGTCGGCGGTCAGCGTGGTGAGGTCGACCGTCTGCGCGGTGGCGGCGTTGTTCACGGCCACCAGGTATTCGACCTTGTCGTCGGCATCCACGCGGGAGAACGCGTACACACCAGCACCGGACGCCGCGTACCGCTCGATCTGCGCGCCCTCGCTGAGCGCGGGGTTCGACTCCCGGAGCTCTGACAGCGCGGCGATGTGCTCGTAGAGCGCGGCATCCGTCGCATAGCGGTCGACCGAGCCGGCCTGCTCACCGGTGATGAGGTTCTGATTCGCGTAGTCGGCGACCTGGGTGGCGAAGAGCGACTGCCGGGCGTCCTTGTCGCCGCCGGGGCCGGTGAAGCCCTGCTCGTCGCCGTAGTAGACGACCGGCTGACCCCGGGTGAGGAACATGAGCTCGTGCGCCAGCTCGTCGCGCTCGAGCGGAGCATCCGTCGTCTGGAGGAAGGATCCGACCCTGCCCATGTCGTGGTTGCCGAGGAACGTGGGCAGTGCCGTCGCCGACGAGTCGGGTGTCGTGTAGCGATCGTCGCCCGCGAACAGGGACTGCAGGCCCTTGGCCGAATTGCCCGACGCGTAGCTGACGGCGGAGGACTGGAACGTGAAGTCGAGGATCGAGTTCATGTCGGTGTCTCGCACGTACGGTGCGAGCTTCACGGGGTCGGCGTCGTAGACCTCGCCGAACATGAAGAAGTCGTCGTTGCCCTTCTCGTGCGCGTAGTCGAGGACGTCGGCCGTCCATTTCTCCCAGAACTCGAAGTTCACATGCTTGACGGTGTCGATGCGGAAGCCGTCGATGCCGAGGTCGATCCACTTGTCGTAGACCTCGACGAAGCCGTTGACCACCGTCGGGTGCTCGGTCATCAGGTCGTCGAGTCCGCTGAAGTCGCCGTATGTGACCGACTCCCCCGACCAGGTCGAGTCTCCGCGGTTGTGATAGAGCGACGGGTCGTTCAGCCAGGCCGGCACCTTGACGTCGGCCTCGCTGTCGTCGATCACCGGCGTGTAGGGGAAGCTCGTCGCCGGGTCGAGTTCGGGGAACCCGTCGGTGCCCGCGTGGTCGGCCGGGTCGAACGCCGTACCCGCGGCATCCGTGTAGGGACTCGTCGCCTGGTCGATGTAGGAGTACTGCCCCTCGGCGTAGTCGATGACGTCGGCGGTGTGGTTGGTGATGATGTCGAAGTACACCTTGATGTCGCGGGCGTGCGCGTCGGCGATCAGCGCCTGCAGCTCCTCATTGGTGCCGAGGTGCGGGTCGATGCGGGTGAAGTCGGTGATCCAGTAGCCGTGATAGCCGGCAGAGGCGTTGGCGCCCTCACCCTGCACCGGCTTGTTGGCGAAGCTCGGCGTCAGCCAGATCGCCGATGTGCCGAGCCCCTCGATGTAGTCGAGGTTCTCGCGGATTCCGGCGATGTCGCCGCCCTGATAGAAGCCCTTGTCCGTGGGGTCGAAACCGGTGGTGAGCCGGTCGCCCTCGAGACCGCCGGTGTCGTTGGCCGTGTCGCCGTTCGCGAAGCGGTCGGTCATCACGAAGTAGAACTGCTCGCCGGCACCCGCCTGTCGGGCCGGGCTCGCGATGAGCGCCTCATCGTCGGAGGTGTAGCCGCCACGCAGGTCGGCGGCCTCGAGCCCGACGCGCTTGAGCATGTCGTCGAACGTGAAGCGGAGGGTCGTCGGGCCGGCCACGGTCAGAGGGATGTCGTCGGCCCCGCCGTCGAGCCCATACGCCTCGTCCCAGCCGTCGTTCACCGCGACCTTGTACTGCCACGTGCCCGCAGGGACCTCGAACTCGGCGGAGTAGATGCCCTCGGCGCCCGTGGGCTCGAGCTCGGTCTCGGTGCAGTCGGGCGCCCAGTCCGCCGCGCAGCCGAGCTCGGACTGCAGCGAGCCCACGAGAGCCACGGTGCGATCGGCCGCCGCGGCGGATGAGCCGCCGAGAGTGCCGGCCGCGCCGAAGCCCGAGACGACGAGCGCGGTGGCGGCGAGTAGAGCGAGCGGACGTGAAGCGGTCGTCTTCGACCGAGCCGACTTGAACAAATGATGCTCCCTGATGGCGGCGGACACGACGACGTGTCCGGAGGCTTGCGAGTGAAGCTAGCAGGGCGGGGTCTATGACTGCAAGCGCTTGCAGTAGTGTTCTGGCGAAAAGTCAGGGATGTGAATGTTGCTGATGGCCTTAAGTCGCAAACGCTTCCAGGATCGCGAATCCCGGGTGAGGAGGATTTCTCGCCGCGTTCACCGCCCGGACACTTTCGCCGACTACAACTGCAGATGCGCGGACACAGACTCAGACCGGATCGGGTAGTCACGTCATCCGCGCATACGGTGAGCGTCTGCTCCCGAAGAGACCCCCGCCGAATCGGGTCGGCGGGGGTCTTCTCTGTCCTGTCCGGCGAGCATCGACCCGGCAGGGGCACAGCGGATGCCGGCTGCCGGATGCCGGATGCCGGATGCCGGATGCCGGCCTACAGCCGTTCGATGATCGTGGCGTTCGCCATGCCACCGCCCTCGCACATGGTCTGCAGTCCGAAGCGGCCGCCGACCGCGTCGAGGTGGTCGATCAGGGTGCCGAGCAGGCGGGTGCCCGACGAGCCCAGTGCGTGCCCGAGGGCGATCGCGCCTCCGCGCGGGTTGAGCTTGGCGGCATCCGCCCCGAGTTCCGCGGCCCAGGCCAGTGGCACCGACGCGAAGGCCTCATTGACCTCGTAGGCGTCGAGGTCATCGATCGTCAGTCCGGTGCGTTCGAGAATGCGCCGCGTCGCGGGGATCGGGCCGGTCAGCATCATGAGCGGATCGTCGCCGACCACCGTGAACGCGTGGAACCTCGCCCGCGGCGTGAGTCCCAGCTGTTCGGCACGCTCGGCGCTCATCACGAGCGCAGCGGATGCTCCGTCGGTCAGCGGCGAGGAGTTGCCGGGAGTGATCCGCCAGTCGACGTCCGGGAATCGGGCGGCAAGAGCGTCGGTGCGGAACGCGGGGCTGAGTCCCCCGAGCCGCTCGGCCGTCGTGCCGGCGCGCACGGTCTCGTCGCCCGCGGCATCCGGAGCCTCGGCGACCGGAATGACGGTGCGGTCGAAGAATCCCTCGTGCCACGCGGCGGCCGCGCGGCGGTGCGACTCGGCGGCGTACTCATCCAGCGCTGCGCGATCGATGCCCCAGCGCTGGGCGATCAGCTCGGCCGAGACACCCTGGTTCACGAGTCCCTCGGGGTAGCGCTCACGCAGGCGAGGCGACATCGGCGACCCGCCGGCCGCAGACGATCCGAGCGGCACCCGACTCATCGACTCGACGCCGCCGACGATGACCGCGTCATACGCGCCGGCCATGATCCCCTGGGCGGCGAAGTGCACGGCCTGCTGGCTGGACCCGCACTGGCGGTCGATCGTCGTCGCGGGGATCGACTCGTCGAAACCCGCGGCGAGCACAGCCTGCCGCGCGATGTTCGACGACTGGTCCCCCACCTGACTCACGCAACCGAGCAGCACGTCGTCGATCTGCCTCGACTCGAGCCCGCTGCGCTCGAGTATCGCGGCGAGAGCACCCGCCGCGAGGTCGACAGGATGCACACCCGAGAGCGCGCCGCCCGACTTGCCGCGTCCGACGGGAGTGCGGACGACATCGATCAGGACGGCTTCGCTGCGCGTACTCATGCCTCCTATTCTCACCCTGTCGCGGAGTGCGGGGACGGATGCCGCGTCGCTGCCCTGCACCAGCCTCGGCCATGCGCGCCCGCGACGGCCGGATTCCCGGCATCCGGCCGTCGCAGGCGCATTCGGCCTTCCGAAGCACCCGGCACCCGGCATCGGTATCCGGCACCCGGCACCCGGCACCCGGCATCGGCATCGGCATCGGGCATGCACCCCGAGATGCCGTCTTCGCGCGCGGCGAAAAACGACCGGTGACACCCGGCATCCGAAATACAATCGAACACGCGCCCGCACCCCGGCGCATCCCCCACCGTCGAGGCGCCCGTGACCCGGGCGATCCGCTCTCTCCGAGGACCCCACCATGTCCAGCGAACCCATCACTGTCTCCATCCGCCGCGAGGTCGACCCCGAGCATGTCGCCGCCGCCACCGCCTGGGTGCAGACCGGCGTGAATCTGGCGCACCGATACCCGGGGTTCCTCGGATCCGGCTGGGTGCGCGACGGCGAGGACTCGCATGTCTGGCACATGTTGTACCGCTTCTCCGACGAGAAGTCGCTCGTGGCGTGGGAGCAGTCGGGCGAGCGCGAGTGGTGGAAGTCGACCGGCGAGCAGTTCGTGCGCAGCGAGCGCGTGCGCCGCCGCACGGGCATCGAGGGCTGGTTCGACGAGCCGACCACCGACACCATCACCCTCCCCCGCGCTGACGGCTCGACGACCACCGTCGCGATGGTCAGCACTCCGCCGCGGTGGAAGCAGGCCGTGTCGATCTGGCTCGGGTTCTTCCCACTGAACCTCGCCTTCACCTATGCGCTGAGCCCCGTGCCCGGCTGGAACGAGCTGCCGATCTGGCTGCGCGTGCTCGCGACGACCGTCGTGCTCACGCCGATCATGACCTACTGGGTGCTGCCCTGGGTCACGCGCACGCTGCGCCACTGGCTCAACCGCTGAGGTTCGGTCGCCACTGCCGCATCGGGTCTGCCGCACCTGCCGTGTGCGATCCGTCCGTGAGGTCGTGCGTCCGTGAGGTGCGTGCATGAGGTGCGTGCGTCCGTGAGGTGCGTGCGTGAGGTGCATGCGTCCGTGAAGTGCGGCATCCGTGAGTCGCGTGCGTCCGCGAGACGCGTGCGTCCGTGAGGTGCGTGCGTCCGTGGGGTGCGGCATCCGTCCGTCGTGTGCGTTCGGCGCGCGAGCGGCCGCACATCTGTGAGGCCGGGCAGTGCATCTGTGCGGGGCCACTACCGCATCCGAATCGGGCGTTTCCGATGCGAAACTGACCCTGCACCGGATGTCCGATGCGAAACTGACTCCGCACCGGATGGTGGATGCGAAACTGACCCCGCACCGGACTCCAGATGCGAAACTGACCCCGCACCGCCACCGCCGTCAGAGGTCGGCGACGGCGGCGCGCAGCGCCTTCTCCACGGCCGCGACCCCGTCGGACAACGGACCCGGTCGCCGCACGAGATACAGCGTGTTGATCGGCGGATCCTCGGTGGGTCGCAGGTCGACGAGTCTGCCATCGGCGAGTTCGTCGGCGATCAGATAGGTCGGCAGGGCGGTGACGCCCGCCCCCGCAACCGCAGCGGCGGCGAGCGCGCGCAGGTCGGGGAAGACGAGAGCAGGTTCCCGGTCGAGGCGGATGCCGAACACGTGGCGCCAGTACCGTCGGACGATCGGGACGTCTCGGTCGTATGCCAGCAGAGGCACGTGCGCGAGAGCGTCCGGCGAGAGGGCCGGAGACGGGTCGATGCTCAGCGACGGCGAGGCCACGAGCACGAATTCCTCGTCGAACAGCGGCATGCTCGGCAGCGCCCGTCCGCGAGGACGCACGGCGGAGATCACCAGGTCGAGGCTGCCGACCCTCAGCTGATCGAGCAGGTCGTCGGCCAGGCCCGTGGTCACCGCAAGCCGCAGTCCGCCGGCCACAGCACTCGCGAGAGCCGGGGCGGCGACGGCGGCCAGGAACTCCCCCGCCCCGCCGAGGCGGATGACCGGCGGTTCGAGGGCCGGGTGGGTGCCGAGAGCATCCGCCAACGCGTCGAGCGGGCCAGAGAGCCGCGCGGCGAGCTCGTCGGCTCGGGGCGTCGGACGGATGCCGCGGGCATGACGGACGAAGAGCGGCTCGCCGACGCTCGCCTCCAGCGCCTGCAACTGCGTCGTGACCGACGACTGCGCGAGTCCGAGCCTGCGCGCCGCCGCCGACACCGACCCGGATCGGTGCGCGATGAGGAAGGTGCGCCACAGCCCCAGGTCGGGCAATCCATCGGAATTCCGATTGCTCATATCGGCAATCTATCGGAATTGTTCGTCGCGGCGGGCCGTTGTCCTGGATATCGCATCCGCACGGCATCCGTCGTCCGAACCTTGGGAGCATCCATGTCATCCGTCCTCTTCGTCGTCTCCGGCGCCCGCACCTGGACTCTGTCCGACGGCACCGAGCACCCCACCGGCTACTGGGCCGAAGAGCTGCTCGCCCCCTATCGCCTGCTCACTGCCGCGGGGCACGACGTGGTGTTCGCGACACCCGGCGGTGTCGAGCCGGTCGCCGATGCGTCGAGCCTCGGCGACGGGGATGCCGCGGCGCTCGCGGAGATCCCGGGGCTCAGCACTCCCCTGGTGCTCGCCGATGTCGACGGCGCCGCCTACGCGGCCGTCTACTACCCCGGCGGGCACGGACCGATGCAGGACCTCGCTGTGGATGCCGATTCGGCGGCGCTCATCTCGGCGACCGTCGCGGCGGGACGTCCGCTGGCCGCGGTGTGCCACGGGCTCGCGGCTCTGCTGCCCGCACGCGATGCTGCGGGCGAGCCGCTCGTCGCCGGACGGCGCATCACCGGATTCTCCGACGAGGAGGAGCGCCTCGGAGGGCTCGCGGACCGCGCGCCGTTCCTGCTCGAGACCTCTCTGCGCGAGCTCGGCGCCGACATCGACGTGACCGACCCGTGGAGCGATCACACCATCGTCGACGGACTGCTCATCACTGGCCAGAACCCGCAGTCGTCGGCATCCGCAGCCCGGGCGCTGGTCGCGGCACTCGCCTGATCGGAGAGGCGCGGTCCGCAGGCGCGACATCCGGCACCCTCACCCGCACCCGCACCCGCACCCGCACCCGCACCCTGCGTGCGGGGCCAGTTGCGCACCGGAGACGCCTCATTCGGATGCCGAACTGGCCCCGCACCGGGTCCCGGATGCCGAACTGGCCCCGCATCGGCGCCACGACCGTGCCGCGAGCGACTCGGCCGGCCGCCACGCGTCAGACGGCGGCGATCCGCCAGGATGCTGCGTGCGTCGCGCCGGGTTCGAGCACGACCAGGTCGGTCCCCGAGTTGAACGCGTCCGGCGGACAGGTCATCGGCTCGACCGCGAGGCCGATGCGATGGATCGCGTCGATGCCGGGGTTGTCGGCCGTGTGCACCTGCACCCACGGGCAGCGCTCGTCGAAGGTCATGACGACGCCGCTTCCGGCATCCGTCACCACCCGCACCTCGGCGACTCCGCCCTCGCGGGCGAGGCCGGAGAACGCGTGGTCGATGAAGACGTCGGCGATCGGGCGCGCAACGCGGAAGTCCCACTGCGGATGCGCGGACACTCCCTCGAGCGCCACCGGGCTCAGCCGGTCGTCGGTGACGGTCAGCACCTCGGATGCCGGCAGGGTCAGCGTCCAGTCATCGACCCGACCATCGGGTCCGGCGACGAGATACGGGTGCGGCCCTGTGCCCCAGGGCGCGGCATCCGTCCCGAGGTTGCGCGCGGTGACGGTCTGCTGAAGGCCGTCGCCGTCGATGCGGTACTCGGTCTCCACCTCGACGCGGAACGGATAGCCGGTCTGCGGCTCGATCACGGCCGCGAGCACGACGCGGTCGTCGAGCACCAGTCGGTCTTCGAACTCCGCCCAGGCGAGCAGCCCGTGCAGCGCCTGTCCGCGGGCGGGCTCGGTGAGGGCCAGCTGATGCTCGGCGCCGCTGAACGTGTAGCGACCGTCGACGATGCGATTGGGCCACGGTGCGAGGGTGGTGCCGCGGTATCCGGGCCGCACCTCGTCGGCGTCGAAGGGCACGACCAGGTCGCGTCCTTCGAATGCGAGCAGTCGCAGCGAGGCGCCGACGCTCGCGATCACGGCGTCGTATCCGTGCCCGGTGATGCGCAGCTGACGCCCCGAGCGCGGCCGGCCGGCTCCCGTCATCACAGCCCCTGCGCGAGTCGATAGTAGGCCTGGTTCCAGCGGACCTGCTTCTGGAACTCGGGCAGGGTGGTCGCATCGTCGATCACGAGCAGCTCGACCTCGGCCATCTCGGCGAAATCGCGGAAGGCCTCGAGCCCGATGGCGGTCGACATCACCGTGTGGTGCGCAGCACCCGCGGTCAGCCAGGCGGCGGCCGAGGTGTTGAAGTCGGGCTGCGGCTTCCACACGGCGCGGCCGACCGGCAGCTTCGGCAGCGACTGGCGCGGGGGCACGTTCTCGACGACGTTCGCGGTGAGGCGGAAGCGGTCGCGCATGTCGCTGAGGGCGACGACGATCGCGGGGCCGGGGTCGGCGGTGAAGACCAGACGCACCGGGTCTTCCTTGCCGCCGATGCCGAGCGGGTGGATCTCGAGGGTCGGCTTCGCCGTCGTGAGCGAGGGCGAGACCTCGAGCATGTGCGCCCCGAGGATCAGCTCGTCGCCGGGCGTCATGTCGTAGGTGTAATCCTCCATGAGGCTCGCCCCGCCGGGCAGGCCCGCGCCCATGACGTTGGCGACGCGCACGAGGATCGCGGTCTTCCAGTCACCCTCGGCGCCGAAGCCGTATCCCTCGGCCATCAGACGCTGCACCGCGAGGCCCGGCAGCTGCTTCAGGGCGCCGAGGTCTTCGAACGAGGTCGTGAAGGCGCCGAAGCCGCCCTCTTCGAGGAACGTCCGCAGACCGATCTCGATCGCGGCCCCGTCGCGCAGCGACTGGTGGCGGTCGCCACCGCGACGAAGCTCCGGCACGACCTCGTACAGCTCTTCGTACTCGGCCACGAGGGCGTCGATCTCGGAGTCGGATGCCGCGGCGACGGCATCCGCCAGGTCGTTCACGCCCCACGTGTTGACCTGCACGCCGAAGCGCAGCTCGGCCTCGGTCTTGTCGCCCTCGGTGACCGCGACGAAGCGCATGTTGTCGCCGAAGCGGGCGAGCTTGAGCGAACGGGATGCCGCGAGGCCGGCGGCCGCACGCTGCCACGTCGCGATCTCCTGGCGCACCCGCGGGTCGCTCGCATGACCGACGACGGTCTTGCGCGGCACGCCGAGGCGCGTCTGGATGTAGCCGAACTCGCGGTCGCCGTGCGCCGCCTGGTTCAGGTTCATGAAGTCGAAGTCGATGTCGGCCCACGGCAGCTCGACGTTCGCCTGCGTGTGCAGGTGCGCGAGCGGCTTCTGCAGCGCGTCGAGACCGGCGATCCACATCTTCGCGGGGCTGAAGGTGTGCATCCACGCGATCAGGCCGATGACCCGGTCGTCGGCGTTCGCTTCGAGGGCCGTGCGCTTGATGGCTGCGGCATCCGTCAGCACCGGCTTCCAGACGATGGTCACGGGCACCTCGCCGGCCTCGTCGAGGATGCGGGCGATCTCCTGCGACTGCTCGGCGACCTGCGCGAGCGTCTCGGGGCCGTAGAGGTGCTGACTGCCGGTGAGGAACCAGACCTCGTAGCCGTCGAGCGAAGTGGTGAGCGGGGTGCGGGGCATGAGAGTCCTTGGGTGTTCCGGTGTCGGCGTGAAGAGTGCGCGTGGGGGTCAGAGAGCGGTGGTCGCGGCGGCTTCGATCGCGAGCCCCGCGCGGTAGCGGTCGAGGTAGGCGGTGAAGCCGGCGACGTCGGCGGGGTCGGGGTCGGCGACCGCGAGGGATGCCGAGGCGAAGACGTCGCGCTCGAGGTACTCCCCCAGCGACGCCGTCTCGGAGTGCGCGAGATACGACGCGAGCACCGCGATACCCCACGCGCCGCCCTCGGAGGCGAGCTCGCCCACCGCGACGGGAGCGCCGAGTGCTCCGGCCAGGAAACGCTGCGCGACCCCCGCGGTGCGGAACATGCCACCGTGCGCGAACATGCGGTCGAGTTCGACTCCTTCGGCGGCGAGCACCTGCATCCCCAGCGCGAGCGTGCCGAACACGCCGTACAGCTGCGAGCGCATGAAGTTCGCCAGCGTGAAGGCACTGTCGGGGGTGCGCACGAACAGCGGGCGCCCCTCGGTGAGGCCGGCGATCGGCTCGCCCGCGAGGTGGTTGTAGGCCAGCAGGCCGCCGGCATCCGCCTCTCCGTCGAGAGCCTCGCGGAAGAGTGCGTCGAAGACGGCGTCATCGCTCAGCGGCTGCCCCGCGGCGGCGGCGAAACGGGTGAAGAGCCCTGCCCAGGCGGCCAGTTCGCTCGCGCCGTTGTTGCAGTGCACCATCGCGACGGCGTCGCCCGCGGGTGTCGTCACGAGGTCGAGCTCATGGTGCACTTCGGCGAGCGGGCGCTCGAGCACGACCATCGCGAAGATGCTGGTTCCGGCCGAGACGTTGCCGGTGCGCGGCGACACCGAGTTCGTCGCGACCATGCCGGTGCCCGCATCGCCCTCGGGCGGGCAGAGCGGGATGCCGGGGGGCAGCGCGCCCGACGGATCGAGCAGGGCCGCGCCCTCGGCGGTGAGCGTCCCGGCGGCGGCGCCGGCGGGAAGGACGGTCGGGAGCAGGTCCTTGGCTGCGGCGGGAAGACGGTCGGCGGCGAGGGCGTCGTAGGCCTGCAGCATCCGCTCGTCGTAGTCTCCGGTGGCCGAGTCGATCGGGAACATGCCGGAGGCGTCGCCGACGCCGAGAACGCGCTCGCCCGTCAGCCTCGTGTGCACATAGCCCGCGAGGGTGGTGACGAAGTCGAGCTGCGGCACATGCGCCTCGCCGTCGAGCACCGCCTGGTGCAGGTGGGCGATCGACCACCGCAGCGGGATGTTCACGCCGAGCAGGTCGGTCAGCTCGGCCGCCGCGGCGCCCGTGTTGGTGTTGCGCCAGGTGCGGAACGGCGTGAGCAGCTCGCCCTGCGCATCGAACGCGAGGTATCCGTGCATCATGGCCGAGATCCCGATCGCGCCGAACGTCTCGGGGCGCACGCCGTGGCGCTCGTCCGCGTCGGCGACGAGACCGGCGTATGCCGCCTGCAGGCCTGTCCACACCTCGTCGATCGCGTAGGTCCAGAGGCCGTCCTGGAGGCGGTTCTCCCACGAGAACGACCCGGTCGCGAGCACCTCGGTGGCGTCGGGTCCGATCAGACAGGCCTTGATGCGCGTGGAGCCGAGCTCGATGCCGAGGCTCGTGCGGCCGGCGAGGATGTCGTCGCGGGCGGTCGTGCGGGTCGTGTCGCTCATCGTCGGGCGTCCGAGTTCTGTCCGTAGACGTTCTGGTAGCGGTTGAAGAGGCTGTCGATGGCCTCCTGCGGAATCGGGATCAGCGGGCCGGCCTCACGGGCGTAGTGCACGGTGCGGGCCACGTCTTCGACCATGACGGCGGCCTTCACGGCATCCTTCGCGTCGACTCCGATGGTGAAGGGACCGTGGTTCTGCATGAGCACCGCGCGGCTGCGGTGACCCGAGAGCGTCTGCACGATGCCGCGGCCGATCGAGTCGTCGCCGATGATCGCGAAGGGACCGACCGGGATCGGACCGCCGAACTCATCGGCCATGGCCGTGATGACGCAGGGGATCTCTTCGCCACGGGCTGCCCACGCGACGGCGAACGTCGAGTGCGTGTGCACGACTCCGCCGACGTCGGGCATGTGGCGGTAGACGTATGCGTGGGCGGCAGTGTCGCTCGAGGGAGAGCGGTCGCTGCCCGGAGTGCCGGGGATCACGGCGCCGTCGAGGTCGCACAGGATCATGTTCTCGGGCGTGAGGTCGTCGTAGCTGACGCCCGACGGCTTGATCACGAACAGGTCGGCTCCGGGCACGCGGCTCGAGACGTTGCCGCCGGTCCAGACGATGAGGTCGTAACGGACCAGTTCGCCGTGCAGACGGGCGACATCCTCGCGGACGGCCTGGATGGACGCGTCGATCTCAGGGGAGAAGACGGGGGCTTCGTTGCTCACGGATACCTCAGGGTCGGCGGTGGTCACTGTGACCGGTCACAGAAGTGTGTCACGGAGGTCGGCGGACCGTCAAGACACCGGCGACCGCTCGGCGCCGCGGTGTTCGGGGCCACTTTCGCATCTCCCGTCTCGTGCGGGGCCACTTTCGCATCGGATACGGCGTATTCACGTGCAGAACTGACCCCGCACCGCGCCGCACATGCAGAACTGACCCCGCACCGCGCCGGCACACACCCTGGCGCCGTTCAGCGCGGCGGCGCCACCGAATCGCGGGTCACGAGCACCGGCGCCACCGGCGCGAGGTCGGATGCCGCGGCTCCGGCACTGCCCACCAGCACCGCCGCCACCGCACGACGCGCCAATTCCGAGAAGTCCTGCCGCACGGTCGTGAGCTTCGGCCAGTAGTAGGCGGCATCCGGAGTGTCGTCGAACCCGACGACACTGATGTCTGCGGGCACCGAGAGCCCGACTTCCTGCAGACCGCCGAGCAGACCGAGGGCCATCTGGTCGTTCGCCGCGAATACCGCCGTCACACCCGAGTCGCGCACGGCGCGAGCCGCTGCATAGCCCGAGCCGGCGGTCCAGTCGCCCTCGATGACCGGCCCGGCGGCGAGTCCTCGTGCGGCGAGCTCGACCTGGAACCCCTCAGCGCGGGACTCGGCCTCGAGCCAGTCGGCGGGGCCGGCGAGGTGCGCGATGCGTGTGTGCCCGGCGTCGGCGAGTGCCGCGACGGCGAGTCGAGCCCCGGCCTCCTGATCGACCGAGAGGCCGCGCGCGCCGCGATCGGCTGCGTGCAGGGTGACGACGGGCACGCCGATGCGCACCGAGTCGAGCGCGTCGAGGGTGTGGGCGTGAGGCGCGACGACGACGATGCCCTCGACTCCCTGCATGACGAGGTGGTCGACCGCGGCGACCACGGCATCCGTGTCCCCCGCATCCGCGAAGGCCGCACTCAGCCAGTAGCCGACCTCGCGGGCCGACGCCTCGAGCGCTGCGATGCTGCGCGACGGGCCATAGTGCAGTGCGTCGGTGGCGAGCACCCCGAGCGTGCGGGAGCGGCGGGTGCCCAGCGCTCTGGCCGCGTTGTTCATGCGGTAGCCGAGTTCCGCCATGGCGGCGATGACGCGTTCTCGAGTCTCGGCGGCGACCTCGGGGTGGTCGTTGAGCACGCGCGACACCGTCTGCCGAGACACCCCTGCGCGCACGGCGACGTCGCGCACGCCGACGGTGCGGCGGGGCTCGCTGCTCGTGTCACTCACGCCGACGAGTGTATGCCGAGCGGCCCCGGCGCCTCGTCTTCGTGCCACTCTGGTGACATGCGCATCGCACTCACCGGATCATCGGGCAAGCTCGGCAGCGTCGTCGCGCGGGAGCTCCGCGCTCACGGACACGAGGTCATCGGCATGGACGTCTCAGGCACCCGCGGCCCTGACTTCGTGCAGGTCGACCTCACGGACTACGGCCAGGTCGTGGATGCTTTCACGGCCGTCGGCGACCGGCACGACGGCATCGACGCCGTGGTGCATCTCGGCGCGATCCCGGCGCCCGGCATCCGCAGCGACGTCGCCACCTTCCACAACAACATGCCCGCCACGTTCAACGTCTTCTGGGCGGCGGTGCGCCTCGGCATCCGCCGTGTCGTCTACGCCTCGAGTGAGACCGTGCTGGGCCTGCCGTTCGACGCGCCGCCGCCCTACGTGCCGGTCGACGAGGACTACCCCGCCCGCCCCGAGTCGGTCTACTCGCTCGTGAAGACCCTCGAGGAGCAGCTCGCGAGGGAGCTCGTGCGCTGGCATCCCGACCTGTCGATCACCGCACTGCGGTTCTCGAACGTGATGAACCCCGAGGACTACGCCGAGTTCCCCGATTTCGACGCCGATTCGCTGCGCCGTAAGTGGAACCTCTGGGGATACATCGACGCCCGCGACGGTGCGCAGGCGGTGGAGCGTGCGCTCGAGGTGGCGGCACCCGGGTTCGACAACTTCATCATCGCGGCGGCCGATACGGTGATGACGCGTCCGAACGCCGAGCTGCTCGCCGAGGTCTTCCCCGATGTGCCGGTCGCCCGCGAGTTCGGCCCGAACGAGACGCTGCTGTCGATCGACAAGGCCCGCCGCGTGCTCGGGTTCGATCCGCAGCACTCCTGGCGCGACGACGCCTGACCCTGTTCGACACGATGCTGGGCAAGCAACAAGTCGGTCGCTTCTGACGAGCCGCTGCCGATAATGGAATCCCAACATATCGGCCGTCAGCTCGTAGTCTCGCCCCATGAAACAACGTAGTTTCGTTCGTATAGGCATTTCTCTCGCAACGGAATTACCGGTGAAGTTGTGCTCGCCGATAACGTATTAGGTCAGTACATCTGCACAAAGCGGATGCCGGCAGTCGCGCGATGCGATCAGGCCAGTCTGATATTCAATATCCGTTCGTCATGGCTGCAGGCACGCACATGGGGATGGAGCGACGGACAACTGGCAAATGCACGCCGGAACGTCCTTTGCCATGAGATTGGGCACGCCGTCGGTCTTATCACGAGACCGGCGTCGGAGGATGCATGGATTCCACTCTATCGACGCAAGTCTTTTACTATCCACAGCACCACGTTGATCACATCAACGTTGCGCATTGATGAAGACAGGACCGATCATGAACGCACAACGCAGTCGACGATCGCATGTAAGCCTGATACTGGTGCCGGCACTGGCTCTGCTGCTGACCTCGTGTGCCACGGCACCCGGAACCGACCCGGCAGCGGCATCTGTCACGCAGGACGCAACACAATCTGACGCCGCCGAGATGCTTCTGTCTCTCGACATCAGTGCCGTCTCGACGATCGTCTTCCAGAACACGACAGACCTCGGCCATCGCTCCGCGGCTGTGGTCACCGGTACCGTGCATCGCTGGCTCGCGGGAGATAAGGTCACCACCGCCACCGGAACCCCCGTCGGCGCAGCACTCCTCGCCGAAGTCGAGGTCATCGAGGTCACTGAGAACGGCGGGTCACCGCTTCAACCGGGAGACATCGTCTACATTCCCGTGACCTCTCCATCACTGGATCCTCAGGAGGTCGCAGATGCGTTGCCTCGCGACCTCGACGTGGTGGCGTATCTCGACGATGCGTTGACGGACGAAGAGCTCCAGGTATCCGAGGAATATCGAGTCGAGCCAGGCGACGCTGAGGCGGCAGGCAAACCCCGATGGCCCCTCCTGAGCCCTCAAGGATTCATCGTCACGAACCCGTCCGACCCTGGCGAACAGATTTGGCCCTTTCTGGGAGCGCGGGCAGCGGGGAAACTCACCGACGTTCTTCCTGGAGGACGGTTGGATGGTCTGACGGAGGAGCAACGTAAGCTCGTCATCGGCTGATAGACGGCGCGACGACGCCTGACCTGACTCCGGCACGCGCGAGCGCCCCTCAGCGCCGGGCGATGGTCGATCCGCGGATCACGAGCCGCACCGGCAGGTGGTGCGCGCCTTCGCCGATGTCGATGCCGTCGATCGCATCGAACACCCGCAGCGCCGCCTGACGACCGAGCTGCTGCAGGTTCGCGTCGATGCTGGTGAGCTCGGGCCGGGCGTTGGTCGCGAGCACTTCCCAGTTGTCGTAGCCGATCACCGCGAGGTCGTCCGGCACGGTGCGGCCGAGATCGCGGGCCGAGTCGAGCACACCGCGAGCGATCTGGTCGGATCCGCAGAACACGGCGTCGATGTCCGGATGCCGCTGCAGCAGCATCGCCGCGGCATCCCGACCCCAGTGCTCGGTCCACTCCGAGAACATGGGCTCGCCCACGAGTTCGAGACCCGCCTCGCCAAGTGCTGCTCTGGCGCCGGCGAGGCGGTCTTGGGCTGCGGCATAGGTCGGGTCGCCCGAGATGTGCGCGATGCGCCGACGTCCGCAGGCCAACAGGTGCTCGATCGCGAGACGCCCGCCCGCGTAGTTGTCGGGGGTCAATGAGAGGTCGCGCGGGTCATCCGAGGGGGCATACGCGTAGACCACGGGCACGGGGATCTCCTGCCCGAGCGAGGGGCGCGGATCCGTCTGACGACCGACCACGATGATGCCGTCGACCCTGCGGCTCAGCAGCTCCTTCAGGTGGTGCTGCTCACGGATCGCGTCACCTCGCGCATCGCACAGGAAGACGTTGATGCGACCTGCGCCGAACGCATCCTCCGCGCCCATGAGGATCGGCAGCATGAAGCGGCCCTCGAGGTCGCTGGTGAGAAGGCCGACCGTGCCGGTGCGCCCGGCGAGGAGTCCTCGCGCCATGGCATTGGGGGTGAAGGACAGCTCCTCGGCGATCGCGCGCACCTTGGCGCGGGTGGCGACCGATACGTCGCCCCGATCGTTCAGCGCCTTGGATGCGGTCGAGATCGAGACTCCGGCGCGCGCGGCGACGTCACTGAGGGTCGCAGCTCGTGCTCCAGTCGTATCCGTCATCCCACTCCTTCGTGCTGAAAGGTTATCGGAACGAGGGTTGACGCGCCCTCCGAAACCACGCTATACCTTTTCGAAAGGGTTTTCGTAACTTTCGAAGAACCTGATCTCCACCCTCATCTCCACTCCCGGCGCTGCACTGCCGAAGCGCCACACCGCACCCGCTCGAGGACGAGCCCAGAGGAGCCCCCGCCCATGAACACCATTCGCACCCACGCCGCACGTCGGGCAGCAGCCGCCGTCATCGCGGCCGGCCTGCTCGTCGGCGGACTCGCCGCCTGCGCGCCCGCCGGCGATGACGCCGCCTCCGACGAGCCCATCCCCGCCGAAGGCACCGACGACGGCACGACCCTGACGCTGTGGACCCGCGCGCCGATCGAGCGCCAGGCCAAGCTGCTGGTCGACGCCTACAACGACAGCCACGAGAACCAGGTCGAGCTGACAGTCGTGCCCAACGACGACTACGTCGCGAAGGTCGGCGCCGCCGCAGGGTCGAGCGGCCTGCCCGACCTCTTCGCCGCCGACATCGTCTACGTGCCGAACTGGGCGCAGCAGGGCCTGTTCCAGGACATGTCCGAGCAGATCGACGCCCTCGACTTCAAGGACGAGATCAACCCCGGGCACCTGTCGGCCGGCACCGTCGACGGCGCCGAGTACGTGCTGCCGTTCGCCCTCGACCTCTCGATGCTCTTCTGGAACAAGGAGCTCTTCGCCGAGGCCGGCCTCGACCCCGAGAAGGCGCCCGCCACGCTCGAGGAGTTCGCCGAAGCGGCCATGGCCGTGCAGTCGCTGAACAAGCCGGACACCTACGGCACCGCGACCGGCCTCAACTGCGGCGGATGCCTGGTCTTCACCTGGTTCCCCTCCATCTGGGCATCGGGCGACGAGGTCATGAGCGACGACGGCACCGAGTCCCTGCTCGACGGCGACTCGGCTCAGGCCGTCTACGACACGTGGGCGAGCCTCGAAGAGGCGGGTGCGGTTCTCCCGAGCTCGACCGATGAGGCCGGCCCCACCTGGACCGCCGCGTTCAGCGAGGGCAAGGTCGGCGTGATGCCGTTCCCCGCGACGCTGCTCCCCTCGCTCGAGTTCGACGCGGGAGTCGCCGGCATCCCCGGTGTCGACGGCGGTGCCTCGACGTTCGTCGGCGGCGACGGCATCGGCATCTCGAAGGACTCGAAGAAGGCCGCGCAGGCCTGGAACTTCCTCAACTGGATGATGTCCGAGGACGCCCAGGTCGAGGTGCTCGCGAAGGACGGCAACGCCGTCTCCCGCGGAGACCTGGCCGACAACGAGTATGCGGCCGCCGATCCCCGACTGGTGACGATCAACGAGGTCGCAGCCCAGGGCGACACCCCGGTGGCCCTGAACTTCCAGCAGGCGTTCAACGCCCCGGGCAGCCCGTGGCTCACCCTGGTGCGCAACGCCGTGCTCAACGGCGACGACTCGGTGCCCGCCGACAACGAGGAGATCACGGCGATCCTGTCGCAGTGACCACGCGGGGGCGGCGCACCGCGTCGCCCCCGCATCCCCCCTCGTCAGTCCCCCATCGAAAGAGAACGTGATGACCCAGGCCACACTCTCGCTGCATCGCCGCAGACGGCGCACCGCCTTCGGCGGCCCGGTGCAGGGCTGGCTGTACGCGGCCCCCACGGCGATCTTCGTCGCCCTGCTGTTCATCGTGCCGCTGGTGCTGGTGCTGCAGATGTCGGCCTCGGACTGGCCCCTGCTGAGCGGCAACCAGGGAATCAACTTCCCGGAGAACTATGCGGATGCCGTCACGCACCGCCTCTTCTGGGATTCGATCCGCTTCACCCTGCTCTACACCGTCATCACGACCGTGATCCTGATCGGACTCGGGCTCGGCCTGGCCCTGCTCGTGCAGGAGTCCACCCGCTGGAAGGGGTTCCTGCGCACGGCCTTCCTGATCCCCAGCGCGCTCGGCCTGGCATCCGCGTCACTGCTCTTCTACGTGCTGTACTCCCCCATCGCCGGCCCGTTCGCGAACCTCATGAAGTCGTGGGGCATCACGTTCCTCGGCACGCCGGAGGGCGCACTGTGGTCGACCATCTTCCTGATCGTCTGGCGATACGCGGGCTTCTACATGCTGCTGATGCTGGTGGGCCTGCAGGGAATCCCGGATGACGTCTACGAAGCCGCCCGCATCGACGGCGCGAACCGCTGGCAGACCTTCCGCGACATCACCGTGCCGCTGCTCAAGCCGACCTTCGCGCTCACGACAGTGATGTGCGTGACCGGGTCGCTGCTCGCGTTCGAGCAGTTCTACATCCTCACCAAGGGCGGCCCCGACAACAGCACCATGACCGTCGTGCAGCTCATCTACAACGTCGCATTCCAGGGGCAGAACAGCCTCGGCATCGCCGGCGCCCTCTCGGTGATCGTGCTGCTCGCACTCATCGTCATCAACGTCTTCCAACTGCGCGCGTTCCGCCGCACGGATGAGAGCTGAGAATCATGTCCCAGACGCTGACGCGCACGATCGTCGCTCCGAACCATCAGCCGACCCCGCCGCGCTATCGCTCGAAGGCCGCTCGCGTCGTCCTCGGCATCCCGTACTGGGTGTTCACGACCGCGCTGGCCGTGATCTTCCTCTATCCGCTCATCTGGACCGGCGTCTCGTCGGTCAGCCCGATGGCCGGCACCAGCCAGACCGACGGCTGGGGCTTCGGCAACTACGCGGCCCTCGGCGAATACCAGGCCGGCATCTGGGTGTATCTGGGCAACTCGCTCTTCGTCTCGGTGCTCACCGTCGCGCTCACCCTGTTCATCTCGCTGCTGGGCGGATACGCGTTCGCGCGCTTCTCGTTCCCCGGCAAGAACGCACTGTTCCTCCTCACCCTCGCCATCCTGATGGTGCCGTATGCGACCCTGCTCATTCCGCTCTACGTGATCCTCAATGCGGTCGGCCTGCAGAACTCGCTGGTCGGCGTCGCGCTGGTGATCACGATGTTCCAGCTGCCGTTCTCGATGTTCATGATGCGCATCTCGTTCGAGTCGATCCCGCGGGAGATGGACGAGGCGGCGATGGTCGACGGATGCTCGAGCTGGGGCGCCCTGTGGCGGGTGCTGCTCCCCGCCGTCAAGCCCGGGCTCGTGACCGTCGGGCTGTTCGCGTTCCTCACCGCCTGGAACGACTTCATGGCACCGCTGATCCTCATCAACGACACCAACCGTATGACGCTGCCGCTCGCGGTGGCGAACCTCCGCGGACAGGTGCAGGGCGTCGTCGACTACGGCGCCACCGAGGCGGGAGTCGTCGTGCTGGCGCTCCCCTGCATCCTTCTCTTCCTGATCCTGCAACGACACTACGTGCGCGGCTTCATGTCCGGCGCCTTCAAGGGATGACCATGTTCGACACCACTGCACCGGCCGCCCCGGTGGTTCCCACGCACGGGCGTCTGCGCCCGCTCGGCCTCGACGAGGTGCGCATCACCGGAGGGTTCTGGGCCGACCGCCAGGCCGTCAACGGCACTGCCACTCTCAGCCACATCGAGTCGCGACTCGAGTCCGAGGGATGGCTGCCCAACTTCGACCTCGCCGCCGCCGGCACGCTGCCGGACGGGCGTCGGGGACGCGAGTTCGCCGACTCCGAGATCTACAAGTACCTCGAGGCGCTCGCGTGGGAGATCGGGCGGACGGATGCCGCAGCCGACAGCGACCTCGAGCAGCGATTCCGCCGGGTCGTCGACCGGGTCGCCGCCGCGCAGGAGCCCGACGGGTACCTCAACACGATGTTCGGCCGCGAGGGCCAGGACGAACGCTGGTCTGCGCTGCAGTGGGGGCACGAGCTGTACTGCCTCGGGCACCTGTTCCAGGCGGCCGTCGCCCGGGTGCGCACGAGACCGGATGCCGACGACGGTCTGATCGACATCGCTCGGCGCGCCGCGGATCTCGTCTGCCGCGAGTTCGGCGTCGACGGCCGGGACGCGATCTGCGGGCATGCCGAGGTCGAGGCGGGGCTTGCCGAGCTCGGCCGAGCGCTCGGCGAGCAGCGTTACATCGATCAGGCCGCGCTGTTCGTCGAGCGGCACGGGCGTGGGTCGCTGGGCGAGATCGAATGGGGGCGCAGCTACTTCCAGGACGACGTGTCGGTGCGCGACGCCGAGGCTCTTCGCGGGCACTCCGTGCGGGCGAACTACCTGTCCTCCGCCGCAGCCGACGTCGCCGCCGAGCTCTCCGACGACTCGCTGCTCGACGCCCTGCGGTCGCAGTGGGATCGCACGGTCGAACGCCGCACCTATGTGACGGGGGGCCAGGGGTCGCACCATCAGGACGAGGCCTTCGGCGACGACTGGGAGCTGCCGCCGGATCGCGCCTACTCCGAGACCTGCGCCGGCATCGGGTCGATCATGTTCTCGTGGCGGCTGCTGCTCGCGACCGGTGAGGCGCAGTACGCCGACCTGATCGAGCGGACCCTGTTCAACGTCGTCGCGACCTCGCCCGGTGACGACGGGCGCTCGTTCTTCTACGCCAACACCCTGCATCAGCGCACGCCGGGGATCCCGGCGGATCCGGATGCCACGTCGCCGCGCGCCTCGTCATCGCTGCGCGCGCCGTGGTTCGAGGTGTCGTGCTGCCCGCCGAATGTGGCGCGCACGTTCGCGAGCCTCTCCGCGTATGTCGCGACGGCCGATGATGACGGCGTGCAGCTGCATCAGTACGCACCGTCGACCGTGCGCACGACACTGCCGGACGGCCGGATCGTCGCGTTCGATGTCTCGACGGACTACCCGGCGAAGGGCGATGTTCGCGTCACGATCGCCGAGGATGCCGAGTTCACACTGACTCTGCGAGTGCCGTCGTGGGCATCGGGAGCGGTGCGTGTGCACAGCGGGAATGAGGTCACGGAGCTGCCTGCACCTCCGGGTGCGGTCGAAGTCGCTCGTGCGTTCCGCGTCGGCGACATCGTCGAACTGAACCTGCCGATCGTGGCGAGGACCACATCACCGCATCCGATGGTGGATGCCGTGCGCGGCAGCGTCGCGATCGAACGCGGCCCCGAGGTGCTGGCGCTCGAGTCGATCGACCTCGGTGGCGACATCGGCGACGCGGTCGCGGCCGGGGAGCCCGTCGAGCGCGACGGTCACGTGGTGCTGCCGGTGCGCCACCGCTCGACCGGCGAGACGGTCGACGCCCCCTTGATCGCCTATCACGACTGGGCGCGGCGCGGTCCGTCGACCATGCGGGTCTGGATTCCGACGGTGTGAGTCAGCTCCAGAGGTCGGCGACGTGAGCCTCGGCCTCGCGAGTGCGTGCTTGCGCGCGGGCGGCCGCGGTGGCGGCGCTGGTGAGAGCGGTCTGCATGTCGCCGGCACACTCGTTCCATTCGCGGTGAGCGCGGGAGTAGGCATCTTGGGCGGCCCCGGTCCACAGTTGTCTCAGCCCGGTTGCTTCGGCGTCCAGGTCGTCAAGGAGCGCTCGGATCTGCTGCGCGGTGTCGGCCAGCGTCGCGATCGACTGGGCGAGCGGTTCGTGCTCGACACGGATGCGCATCAGCCGGCGCCCTCTTCGGTGCCGGGTTTCGGCCAGCTCAGGTGCAGATCGCGGAGCTCGTAGGGCTGAGACACGTCGTCGGTGAGGAAGTACGTGTAGAAGACGACCGCCGCCTCGTCGGCGGTGAAGACCTCGTGCGGGTAGACCGTGGTGCTGTGGCGACCGTCGTCGTAGTGGATCACCTCGGTGGGCTCCCCGGTGCGGTGACCACCGGGCTTGCCGATCGCGTACTGGTGGGGAGTGCCGTCGGCCTCGATACGGCGCACCTCCAGCGCCAGCGCCTCAGCGGTTCCCGCGCACTGCATGTACTCCTCACTGAACGGGATGTCCTCGAGGAGGTCCGCACCTTCGGGCGCACGCCACAGACTGTAGGACCAGAACGTGGATCCGTTCATGCCCTTCAGTGACGCCCGCAGTTGCTCCGGGTACGGGCGGACGTAGTCGACGAAAGGGCCACGGCTCTCACCATTGATCTGGTCGATATGCGTAGGTGTACTCATTTCACAGTCTCCAGGACCACTCGGGTGATCTGTATCGTCTTGCCGTTGAGGGTGGCGGTCGCGGGGCGTTCGGGACTGACCGTGCTGTCGAATCCCTTTTGGGCTGCGTCACGGCTGCCGGTGCCGCCCTTGACCTCGATGCCGGTGTATGTCCCATCGGCATTCTCGTAGAGGCCGTCGTAGTAGCGGTGTTGATCTGACGTCGCGTCGGGCTTGTGACGGTACCCGTCGATGGTCGCACGAACTTTGTCGTGGATGACCTCGACGCTGCGTCTGTCAGCGACTCGATCCAACCCGATCTTCTCGGTATCGACCCAAGGGCGTTGCCCGTCGCCGTTCCAGTGGCCCTTGATGTCACGGCCCCCGTGTTCGGGGTGGGGTGGCGGGCGCTCCACGACGCGGACCGCATCATCCCCGGTCGCCTCGTTCATCCAGCGAATGCCGGCGTGCCCGGCAGCCGCGACCCCGGCCCCGACGACCCCCGCGCCGGCCCACGCCAGGCCGCCACCCGGGGCTGCGCCGACCCCGGTGATCGCGAGCGCACCTCCGCCGCCGATCATCGTGCCGCCACCGACCACGAGCGCGACTCCGCCGAGGAGTTCGAGAAGGATGTCGGGGTGGTTGATGAGCGCGTTGCCCATCGAGGCGATGAAGTTCAGTTGCTCGATCGCCGGGTTGAGTACGGCGGTCTCGAACATGATCGAGCCGACCGCCCCGACGACTGCCCGGTTCGTCGCGGCTTCGGCCTGCTTCGGCGTCTGCAGGGGCGCGGCATCCGCCGCTGCGTGGATGGCGTTGGCAGCGTCGACGGCGTAGCGATCCAGCACACCCCGTGCGTTCGTCAAGACGTCGACCGCCTGCGCGCGCAGGTCCGCGCCGCCGTCGACGAACGGGACGTCGAGTTCGACGTGTCGCAGGTGAAGGTCGCGTTCCAGCTCACGCACCTTCACCTGGTGCTCCTGGCGTGAAGCGATCGTCGCTGCTTCCGCCTGCTCCCACAGGTCGATGGCGCGTGCGGCTTCGTCCTGCGCCCATCGCAGAGCATCGCCATAGGCCGACAGAGCGGCGGCGCCACTCATCAAGTACTCGCCGCACCTCTGCCACGACGACCGCACGTATTCCGCCCGCTCGAGGTACTTCTCATACGGGTACCCCGTCCACGCGGAATCGACCTCGAGGCCCCGCAACCCGTCCCGAAGGGCAGTGGCGGCCTCGGACCGAGACCGCCACGCGGACGCGACCGTATGCGCCGCGGCATACGAGCCCGGTATCAGCGCGACCGGGTCGTTCGTCATCCCCAGCTCGGACATCAGTAGTCGCTCTCGGCCCAGATCATCTGGTCGAGTTCGCTGCTCGACGCCTCATCGCCCCGGTCGAACACCTCGGCTGTCTGCCGCAGGTTCTCCGCCACCATGTCGACGTCCGCGAGACGGCGCCCCAGTGCCGTCGTCCATGCGTCGCCGAATCGCGCCACCGCTGCGGTGATCGAGCGTGCGCCCAGCCCCGACGACTGCGCGACCACCGCCGAGCCGAAGTCGCCCCGCAGACTGGCGGCCTTCGTCGCGAAGGCGCGCAGCTCGTCGGTATCCACATCCGTCATCGCACGCCATCGGTCACGAACGACAACGTTACGTCTTCATATGAGGACGTTACTGACATCCGCAGCTCGAATACCGGTGTTCCGAGATGGGACCTTTAGGGTGCTCAGACATGCGAATGGCCCCACCTCGGTGCGAGATGGGGCCATTCAGGCGATGGAGCGGAAGCTACTCCCGTTTTCGGGTGACCGCCCGCTGCAGCAGCACGAACACGAGCAGGATGCCGCCCGTGATGATCGTCGTCATCTCGGGCGGGATGCCTCCGTCACGCGTGATGAGCACGTTCATCAGACCGAGCACCAGCGCACCGACGACCGAGCCGAGCACGTATCCGTAAGCCCCTGTCAACACGGTGCCGCCGATCACTGCCGCGGCGATCGCGTCGAGCTCCCACCCGATGCCGGTGATGTTCTGAGCGGTGCCGAGTCGTGCGGTGTAGAGCACCGCCGCGAGACCGGCGAGACCGCCGCTGATCACGTAGACGAGCACCTTGGTGCGCTGCACGGGCAGACCCATGAGCAGCGCCGAGCTCTCCGATCCTCCGATCGCGTACACGGTGCGGCCGGTGCGCGTGCGGTGCAGAACGAAGAACGCGGCGGCCACGACGATCACCGCGATGAGCACGGCGGGAGTGATCACGAGGTCGTTGACCTTCGGGCCGTCGATGATCTTCAGCTGGGTGCCGATCCAGCGGATCGGCGACTCCTCACCCAGCCGCTCGGGCTTGGTGCTGAGCAGCGAGGCGAGGCCCCGACCGAGGAACATCATCGCCAGTGTCGCGATGAACGGCTGCACGTCGAAGTACCGGATCAGCACTCCCGAGACGATGCCGAAGAGCACGCCGATGCCGATCATCGCGACGATCACGGCGAAGGCGTTCCAGCCGGCGTTCGAGAGCATCACACCGGCGACCGACGAGACCGCGATGATCGATCCCACCGAGAGGTCGATGCCGCCCGTGAGGATCACGAAGGTCAGCGCGACCGCGAGCACGATGAGGTGCGCATTGTTGATGAGCAGGTTCGACAGCGTGTTGAACTGCAGGATGCGGCCGTAGGCCACCTCGCCGAAGATCACCATGCCGACGAAGATGACCACCGAGGCGATCGTCGGCAGCACCGAGGGGTTCGCCGTGATCATGCGTCGCAGACGGTCGGCGACGCTCTCCGTCGCCTGAGGGGCCGGAGGGGCGGTCATGACGCTCATGCGGACACCTCTTCTTTCGCGATGATCTGTTCGACCGGGCGGGCTCTGCGTCGCGTCCGGAACCAGCTGCGCACGCGCTGCGACTGCAGCAGACACAGCACGACGATCACGATGGCCTTGAACGCCGGGGTCGCCGACGACGAGACGCCGAGATACAGCACGGTCTTGTCGAGGGTCGCGATGAGCAACGCGCCGACGAAGGCGCCGCTGAGTGAGAACTTGCCACCCGCCAGCGATGCGCCGCCGATGACGACCGCGAGGATCGCGTCGAGCTCGAGCTGGTAGCCGGTGCGGGAGATGTCGACGGTCATGACGCTGCCGACCGACATGATGCCCGCGATCCCGGCGAGGATGCCGCTCATGATGTAGGCCGTGAGCAGCAGTCCCTTCGGCTTGATACCCGCCATGCGGCTGGCCCGGGGGTTGATGCCGATCGCCTCGATCATGAGGCCCAGCGCGCTGCGCCTGACGACCCAGCCGACGGCGATCACGATCAGCACCGCGAGGATGAACACCACGGGGATGCCGATCACGAAGCCGTTCGCGATCCACCGGAACGCATCGTTGGATGCCGTCGTGTTCTGCCCGCCGGTGATCACCTTGGCGATGCCTCGGCCGGCGAGCATGAGCACGAGCGTGGCGATGAAGGGCTGCAGGCCGACATAGGCGACGAGGACGCCGTTGACCGCCCCCAGGATGCCGGTGATGACCAGCGCGAGTCCTACCGCGGCGAGCGCTGCGCCGAAGGAGTCGCCTGCGGCGCTGAGGAACTCCATCGAGACGGCTCCGGCGACGGCCATCAGAGATCCGACCGAGAGGTCGATGCCACCGGTGGCGATCACGAGCGACATCCCGATCGCGATCATCATGATCGGCGCCGCCTGGCGCAGGATGTCGATGAGGTTGCCGACGAGGTTGCCGTTGTTGGGGTTGATCGAGAGCGCGAGGTACGTCGGGTCCTTGATCACGTTCAGGGCGAGCAGCGCGAAGATCGCCACGATGCCCCAGAAGAACGGCTTGTGGATCAGGTCCCGCCAGATGGTGGTGCCGGCTGACGCGGTCATCGCGCTGCCTCCTTGTCGGTCGTGGGGGCGATGCTATCGGGCACGGCGCCGTCGGTGTCGTCGAGCGTCTCGGCAGCGGCCTCGACTCCGTGAGCGGCGATCACATCGACGATCACCTGCGCGGTGACGTCCGGTCCGTTCTGGATCTCGCCGATCTTCCGGTGGTCCTTCAGCACGACGATCCGCTCGGAGAGGCGCACGACCTCTTCGAGCTCGGAAGAGATGAACACCACGGCGACGCCGTCTTCGGCGAGCTCGGCCACCGCCTCCTGGATCTCGGCCTTCGCACCCACGTCGATGCCGCGGGTCGGCTCATCGAGGATCAGCACCTCGGGCTGCGTGGCGAGCCAGCGGCCGAGCAGCACCTTCTGCTGGTTGCCGCCGGAGAGGTTCTTGATCATCCGGTCGGGGTCGGCCGGGCGGACGTTGAACTGCGCGATGTAGCGGTCGACGATCGCATCCTGCTCCTTGCGGCTCATGGGACGCGCCCATCCGCGCTCCGCCTGCACGGCGAGGATGATGTTCTCGCGAACGGTCAGGTCTCCGATGATCCCCTCGTCGCGGCGGTTCTCGGTCGAGAAGGCGATCCGACGAGGCAGCGCATCGGCGGGCGACTTGAGGTCGACCCGGCGTCCATGCAGCTCGATCGTGCCTTCGTCGGTGCGGTCGGCGCCGTAGAGCAGTCGGGCGAGCTCGGTGCGCCCGGAGCCGAGCAGCCCGGCGAAGCCGATGACCTCGCCGGGGCGGATGTCGAGGTCGGTCGCCTCGACCGCTCCGCGGCGTGCGATTCCGGATGCCGCGAGCAGCGGCTTCTCATCGGCCTCGCGTGGCGCGCGGCGGCGGTTGCCTCCGAGCGACTTGAGCGCATCGAGGTCCTTGCCGATCATCTTCGAGATGAGAGCGTGGCGGTCGAGGTCCCGGGTGAGGTACTCACCCTCGTACAGTCCGTTGCGCAGCACCGTCAGGCGGTCGCTGATCGCGTAGACCTGATCGAGGAAGTGCGAGACGAAGAGGATCGCGACCCCCTGGTCTCGCAGTGCCCGGATCACGGTGAAGAGGCCCTCGACCTCGGCGGCGTCGAGGCTGGAGGTCGGCTCGTCGAGGATGAGCACCTTGGCCTTGATCGCCATCGCGCGGCTGATGGCGACGAGCTGCTGCAGCGCGATCGAGAGGGTCGAGAGCGGCCGGCGGGTGTCGAGGTGCCCCAGGCCGAGTCGGGAGAGGGCGTCGGTCGCAGCACGGTGGGTGGCCGTCCAGTTGATGCCGAACACACCTCGCGTCTCATGACCGAGCATCACGTTCTCGCCGATCGAGAGGTTGGGGGCGAGGTTGACCTCCTGGTACACCGTCGAGATCCCGGCATCCTGCGCGTCGCCGGCGCCGCCGAAGCTGCGCTCCTGCCCGGCGACGACGATCGACCCGGAGTCGATCCGGTAGACGCCGGTCAGGGCTTTGATCAGGGTCGACTTGCCCGCGCCGTTCTCGCCCATGAGCGCGTGGACCTCGCCCTGGAACAGCCGGAAATCGACCTTGTCGAGGGCTTTCACGCCAGGGAACTCGATCGAGATCCCACGCATCTCGACGATGGGCAGTGCTTCGTTCATCGGTGTCTCCTCCTCCGGAAGAGCCCGAGCGGTGCGGCTGTGGCGGCACCGCCCGGGCTCACTGGCTGATCGCTCCGGCGGCGGGGTCAGTACTTGCGGTCAGCGAGCACGGCCTGTGCCGCCTCTGCGGAATCGAACGCCTCGCTGGGGACGACGATGTACGAGTCGACGTCTTCACCCGCGAGAGCCTTCTCGACGACCTCGAGGGCCGTCTCGCCGAACAGCGGGTTGTACTCGTGCACGTAGCTGAGCTGGCCGTCGGCGAGCGCCTGCATGGCGTTCTTCGTGCCGTCGATCGTGGCGATCTTGACGTCTTCGCCCACCACCAGGCCGGCTTCCTCAGCGGCCTGCGCAGCGCCGAGACCCATCTCGTCGTTCTGTGCGAACACGAGCTGGATGTCGTTGTTCGAGGACTTGAGCATCGTCTCGAAGACGCTCTTGCCCTCTTCCGCCGACCAGTTCGCCGTCTGCGCGTCGAGCTTGGTGAGCGACGAGTCGCCGAGGCCCTCGTCGAAGCCGGTGTTGCGCTCGTTCACGACGCCGACGCCGGCCGGGCCCTCGAGCACGACGTAGTTGCCTCCGTCGGGGAACGTCGCCGCAGCCCAGGTGCCGACCTCCTTCGCGACCTCGACGTTGTCGGGAGCGATGCGGGTGACGTACAGGCTGTCGTCGTCGGGCTCGATGCCGCGGTCGAGCAGGATGACGGGGATCTCCGCCTCCTGTGCGCGCTTGAGCGAGTCCTCCCAGCCCGAGGCCTCGGTGGCCGAGAGCAGGATCACATCGACGCCCTCGTCGACGAACGACGTGAACGCGTCGATCTGCGACTTCTGGTCGAGGTTGGTGGCGGGTGCGTACTTGAGGTCGTATCCGGCTTCCTCCGTGAAGGTGTCCTGGATGTTCTGCTCGTTGGCCTCGCGCCATGCACCCTCGGGACCGACGGCCACGAAGCCGACCGTGGTGACGTCGTCGCCGTCGCCACCCCCGTCGCCCGAGTCGCCGGTCGAGCAGGCCGCAAGGCCGATGGTGAGTGCGCCGACTGCTGCCAGGCCGAACGCGATGCGAATGCGCTTCTTCGCGGACATTTCTTCTCCTCGTTGAGATGCCGGTGGTCACTCCGGCGGTGGTGGACCAGTCATGGTCCGATCGTGATTGCAGGACACCTGCATCGCATGTCCTGCGGTGATGTTACCGGGAACAATTTCTGGAACACAAGAGGTCGAACGAAAATCAACGATGCATGAAGGGAAAGATCTTGTTACCGATCACAGCTCGACGCTGTGACTGAGCTCAGCGGCGATCATCTCGACCACGGTGTCGACTGTCACACCGGGACCGTTGCTGAGCTCGCCGATCTTCTCGCGGTCCTTCAGCACGATGATGCGATCGCTCAGCCGCACCACCTCTTCGAGTTCGGACGAGATGAAGACCACGGCCACTCCGTCACCGGCGAGCTGGCTGATGCGTCTCTGGACATCGATCTTCGCCGCGATGTCGATCCCCCGAGTGGGCTCGTCGAGGATCAGCACGTGCGGACGCACCGCCAGCGCACGGGCCAGCAGCACCTTCTGCTGGGTTCCCCCCGAGAGCAGGCCGACCGGGCGGTCGAGGTCGGCGGGATCCAGATGCAGGGCCTCGACGTACGTCTCGACGAGTCCCCGCGACTCCGCGTGCGAGAGCGGACGAGTCCACCCGCGCAGCGCCTGCAGCGACAGGATGATGTTCTCGCGCGCCGTGAGCTCGCCGATGATGCCCTGCGTCCCCCGGTTCTCGGCCGACAGCGCGATCCGGTGTCGCAGCGCCGCCGACGGGCTCCGCAGCTGCACCCGTTCGCCGTCGACCCAGAGCTCGCCGCTGTCGGCCCGCGCCGAACCGCTGAGCAGCGACGCGAGCTCGGTGCGCCCGGAACCCCGCAGCCCCGCGAGGCCCACGATCTCTCCGCGTTGGATCTCGACATCCATCTGCTCGAGCTCACCGCGTCGCCCCACACCGGACGCCTGCATCGCGGGCTCTCCGTCGTACGCGTAGTGGTGGGCCTTGCGCTCAGAGCCGAGCGCTCGGAGGCTGTCGATGTCCTTGCCGAGCATCTTCGAGATCAGGTCGGCCCGGTCGAGGTCTCGCGTCGCATACTCCCCCACGCGCCGCCCGTTGCGCAGCACGGTCATGCGGTCGCTGATCGCGAACGCCTGCTCGAGGAAGTGCGAGATGAACAGGATCGCGACCCCCCGCTGCCGCAGACCGCGGATGACGCGCATCAGGGTCGCGACCTCGGCGACGTCGAGGCTGGAGGTGGGCTCATCGAGGACGAGCACCCTCGGCTCGTCGACGACCGCGCGCGCGAGTGCGACGAGCTGCTTCTGCGCAGGCGTGAGCAGCGAGAGCGGCGTCTTCGGATCGAGGCCGTCGAGCCCGAGTCTGGCCAGCGCCTCCGCGGCATCCGCTCTCGTCCTCCGCCAGTCGATGCCGAACCGTCCTCGGCGCTCCCGCCCGAGCATCACGTTCTCCGCGACGCTGAGATTCGGGCTCAGCTGGGTCTCCTGGAACACCGTCGCGATCCCCGCCGCTCGACTGTCGGCGACCCCCGAGAACCGACGGGGCTCGCCGTCGACGAGGACCGTGCCCTCCTCCGGCGCGAGGGTGCCGGTGATCACCGCGACCAGGGTGGACTTGCCGGCGGCGTTCTCGCCCATGACGGCATGCACCTCGCCGGGGAACAGCCGGAAGTCGACGTCGTCGAGCGCGCGCACGCCGGGGACCTCGACCGTGATGCCCGCAAGCCGCACGACCGGCGCGGGACCACGGTCGGAGGTCATCGCACCTCCCGAGGTGCGGCCGATGAGCCGCGGGCGACGAGCTCGGTCGGGATCCGGGTGAGCGTGGGGATGTCCCGCCCTTCGATCGCCGCGCGCAGCATCTCGACCACCGCGACGCCCAGCGCCCCGAAGTCCTGGCGCACCGTCGTGAGCGGCGGGATGAAGTGCCGCGCCAGCGGGATGTCGTCGAAGCCGACCACGCTGAGATCCCGCGGCACCTCGAAGCCCCGGTCGTGCAGACCGTGGATCAGCCCCATCGCCATGTCGTCGTTCGCGGCGAAGATCGCCGTGTAGTCGGGCAGCCGCGTGAGCCCCTTCGCGAAGTCGTAGGCGAAGTCGGCCGACCAGTCGCCGACGACGATGGGCCGTTCGCGGATGCCCCACGACTTGGCCCGCGAATGGAAGGCCCGCTCCCGAGCCCTCGCGTCGAGCCAGTCGAGCGGACCCGAGAGGTGCAGGATGTCGCGGTGGCCGAGTGCGACGAGGTGGTCGACCACGGATGTCGTGCCCGCATGCTGGTCGATCGACACGGTGAGGAACGTCGGGTCGGCGTCTGCCTTGACGACCAGCATCGGCACGGTGATGGCGATGCGGCGCAGCGCCGCCACGGACGACGAGCGGGGCGCGATGACGCAGAGCGCATCGACTCCCTGGGTCACGAGATTGTCGACCGCCTCCTGCGGAGACAGCGGGTCGCCCTCGTGCAGAGCGATCGGCGTGACGGAGTATCCGGTGGCACGTGCGGAGAGCTCCACGGCTCGCAGGATGCTGGTCGGACCGTGCGCCACCGCGCTCTCGACGATCACGCCGATCCGGCGGGTGCGCTGCGTGGCGAGAGCCCGCGCGACGAGGTTCGGGCGGTAGTCGAGCTCCTCGATCGCCTCGAGCACGCGGCGTTTCGTGTCGGGCTTGATGTTCGGGTGATCGTTGAGAACACGCGAGACCGTCATGTGCGAGACGCCCGCGATGGTCGCCACCTGACGGATGTTGGGCTTGTCTGAACCGACGTTCGCCATGCACACCTCCGTCGGCCGAGCCTCGGAGAATGTTACCGAGAACAACCCCGGTGGTGCAATGGATCCCGCGGCAGCGGCAGGCGCTAGAGGCCCAGGCGCTCCAGGTAGGGGTTCACCAGTCGGCGCTCCGGGTCGAACCGCGCCGCGAGGTCGGCGAAGTCATCCCAGCGCGAGTAGCGAGAGCGCACCTCGGCGGCATCGAGCGTGAACACCTTTCCCCAGTGCGGGCGGGCGGTCTCGGGCAGTGCCGCCTCGAGCGTCGGCAGGAACTCGCGAACGGCCGCCTCGTCGGGCTTCCAGGTGAAGTGGATGCCGACGGCATCCGTGCCCTGCGATGAGCTCAGCCAGAGGTAGTCGGGGGCGACCGTGCGGATCTCGTTCACGAGCAGCAGCGGCGCGATCTGGCCGGCGAGCGTGCGGACCGCCTGGATCGCGGCGACCGCATCGGCGCGGGGCACCAGGTACTCGCTCTGGATCTCGGCGCCCGCCGACGGCGTGAACTCGAGCTTGAAGTGCGCGAGACGCTCGAACCACGGCCCCGGCACTCCGAGCTGCTCGGTGCAGGCCACCGGGTCGACGCCGATGATCGGATGCCGCTTCGCTGTCGCAGGCTCCGCTCCGAGTCGGTCGAAGAGATCGGCGCGGGTGTTCTCGCGCGCCTCGGGCTGTCGCTGCTTGACCCAGATCTGGTCGGCGACGTCGGTGTGCTCCCACCGCGAGAAGATGCTGACGCTCGTTCCGATGCTCGTCACCTCGTCGAAGTCGGCGAGGATCGCATCCCACGACGGATGCTCGAACACGTGCTGGGCGACCTCGTAGGCGGGCTCGACATCGAGCGTCACGTCGACGACCGCTCCGAGTGCGCCGAGGCTGACGACTGCGCCGTCGAAGTCGTCGTCTCCGCGAGCGAGCGAGCGGATCTCCCCTGCCGGTGTGATGATCGTCAGCGCGCGCACGGCGGAGGCCAGCGATCCCGTCGCGTCGCCCGAGCCGTGCGTTCCGGTCGCGACGGCTCCCGCGATCGAGATGTGCGGCAGCGAGGCGAGGTTCGCGAGCGCGAGCCCCTCGGCATCGAGCAGCGGGGCGAGGTCCCCGTAGCGCAGCCCGCCCGACACGCGCACGGCGTCACGGGCGTCGGCGACCTCGAACACGACGGGCAGCCGGTCGAGCGCGATGAGCACCCCGTCGGTGTCGGCGATGTCGTTGAAGCAGTGCCGCGACCCGAGGATGCGCACGGCCCCGCCCCGGGCGAGCAGTCCCTGCAGCTCATCGATCGAGCTCGGGTGCTCGATCGCGGATGCGCGATAGGTGAGGTTGCCGGCCCAGTTGCGTTCGATGGTCATCGGGCCATAGTAGCCACGGCAGCCTCGCCCGCCATCGGAGAGGCACCGCGCTCGGCATGCGCATGGATAGGCTGACCGGATGACTGCGATGCCGCCGCCGCGCGCGACGATGAAGGACGTCGCCGCACTTGCCGGCGTCTCACCCAAGACGGTCTCGAACGTCGTCACCGGCACGGTCGCCGTTCGCGAGGCGACGAGGCTCAGGGTCGAGTCGGCGATGGTGGAGCTCGACTTCGTGCCCAACCTCAACGCCCGCGGGCTCCGCAAGGGCCGCTCGGGCATCATCGCCGTGGCCCTGCCCGACCTCGCCACCGCGTTCTCGGCCGAGCTGATGCATCGCATCGTCGACGCTGCGCACGATCGGGGCCTGGCGGTGCAGATCGAGGAGACCGCGACCGATCCCGAACGCGAGCGGGAGCTCGTCTCGCGCGCTCGCGCGCACCTGGTCGACGGGCTGATCCTGAACCCCATCCGCCTCGAGGACAGCGTGCTGAAGTACGCCGACCGGCTGCCCCCGCTCGTCGTGCTCGGGGAGGTCGAGCAGAACAGGGCCGACCACGTGCGGATCGACAGTCGCCGCGCCGCCGCTGACGTGACCCGGCATGTGCTGTCTCGCGGGGCGACCCGCATCGCGGTGATCGGCGCCGATGACGACGCGGCGGTCGCGACCGCCACAGGTCGCCTGCGACTCGAGGGCGTGCACGACGCGCTGCGAGAGGTCGGCATCCCGCGCGACACCGCTCTCGAGATCAACCCGATGCCGTGGTCGATGACGGGTGGGGCGGATGGCGTCGCCACGCTGTTCCGGCGGGGTGTGGCATTCGACGCGATCATCGCCTTCACCGACTCGCTCGCGCTCGGAGCGCTGCACGCGCTGCACGATCACGGCGTGAGCGTGCCGGACGATGTGATCGTGACGGGCTTCGACGATGTCGAGTTCTCGCGGTACACGTCGCCCTCGCTCACGACGATCGCCTTCGATCGTCGCGCGTTCGCCGACGCGGCCCTCACGCTGCTCGAGTCGCGCATGGACGACCGCTCCGCTCCCCCGCGCGCGCTCACCCTCTCGCATCATCTGCTCGAGCGCGACAGCACGCGGGGCACCCCGCGCGGCTACCGCCCCTGACGCGGCCCGGAAGCATCGGCTCACTCTTGCGCCGCTGATTACATCGATGTAATGATGTACCCCGACCCCGCCCGCTGTCACGAAGGAGTGACGATGACGCCCCCGCTCGATATGTCCAGACGGCAGTTCCTGACTGCCGCCTCCGTCACGGCCGCCGCGGCGCTGCTCGCCGGCTGCGCCCCCGGAACAGTCCCGGGCTCGAACACCACGACCCTCCAGTTCTGGCATCTGCTCTCGGGTGGCGACGGCGTCACCATGTCGCAACTGCTCGACACCGCGAACGCGGCGCAGAACGCGTACCGCATCCGCCCCACCGTGCTCGCCTGGGGCACCCCGTACTACACGAAGCTCGCGATGGCGGGCGCCGGTGGCCGCGCCCCCGACGTCGCGATCATGCACGCCACCCGCACGGTCGGCTGGGCCCCCGGCGGTCTGCTCGACCCGTGGGATCTCGACCGACTGGCAGACCTCGGCGTCGACGCCTCGACGTTCCCGAAGCCCATCTGGGAGAAGGGCTTCGTCGGCGAGAACATGTACAGCGTCGCGCTCGACGCGCATCCGTTCGTCGCGATGTTCAACACCGACATCTGCGATGCCGCCGGAGTGCTCGACAGCGACGGTCGCCTCGCAGAGACGTCGTCTCCCGAGGAGTTCGTCGAGCAGCTGCGCACGATCGGCGGCAAAGCCGACGGCCACGCGCTGTCGTACGGATATCTCGGCGACGGCGCGCAGATGTGGCGCCTCTTCTACACCTTCTACTCGCAGCACGGCGGTGCGATGGAGCTGCCCGCCGGCGGCAAGGCCGTGATCGACAAGGATGCCGCGGTCGAGTCCCTCTCGCTCATGCGCACTCTGCTCGACGGCGAGATCGCCCTCGCCCAGGCCGACTACGGCAGCGCCGTCGCCGAGTTCGCGACCGGCAAGAGCGGCATGCTGTTCACCGGCGTCTGGGAGCTCCGCACCATGCAGAACGCGGAGATCCCGTTCGATGCGACCATGATCCCCACGCTCTACGGCACCCCGGCGGTCTACGCCGACTCGCACTCGTTCGTGCTGCCGCATCAGACCAACGCCGACGAGAAGAAGCGCGACCTGACGTACCAGTTCGTCGCCGACATGCTCAAGGGCTCGTTCGGCTGGGCCGAGGCCGGGCACATCCCCGCCTTCCTGCCGGTCACCGAGTCCCCCGAGTACGCCGATCTCGTCCCCCAGGCCCACTACGCCGAGGCCGCGCAGCACGTCGTGTACGACCCCACCGCGTGGTTCACCGGATCGGGCTCCAACTTCCAGGGCGAGTTCGGCGCCGCGGTGCAGGGCGTCCTGCTGTCGGGCGATGACCCCGCGGCGGCGATCGACCGGTTCGAGGCACGGGTGAACACCCTGCTCCGTCAGCCCAACCCGGCAGACCCCGAGGGGACGTTCGCATCATGACCACGGCAACCGACTCCACGCGCACCATCGTCACCGGCTCCAAGGCCGCCATCCCGATCCGTCGCGCCGGCTCCCGCAACCGCGAGCAGCTCATCAGCTGGGCGTTCCTCGCTCCGTTCCTGCTCGCGTTCGTGCTGTTCCTCGCCTGGCCGATCGTGCACGGCATCATCCTCAGCTTCACCGACCAATCGCTCACGGGCGCCGGCGGCTCCTTCATCGGATTCGCGAACTACGCCGAGGCGCTGACGGATCCGAAGATGTGGCAGTCGATGGGCAATACGGTGTGGTTCACCCTGCTGTCCACTGTGCCGCTCGTCGTGATCGCTCTGCTGATGGCGGCGCTCGTCGACCGCGGCATCCCGGGTCAGTGGCTGTGGCGACTGTCGTTCTTCATGCCGTACCTGCTCGCCTCGACCGTGATCTCGCAGATCTGGGTGTGGATCTTCAACCCGCAGATCGGTGCCGCGAACAACATCCTCGAGTTCTTCGGTCTCGAGCCGCTCGCCTGGCTCCAGAATCCCGACACCAACATGCTGTCGATCGTGATCGCCACCGTCTGGTGGACGGTCGGATTCAACTTCCTGCTGTACCTCGCGGCGATGCAGAACATCCCGCCGCAGCAGTACGAGGCGGCATCGCTCGACGGCGCGGGGCCGTGGCGCCAGTTCTGGTCGATCACTCTTCCGCAGCTGGGACCGGCGACCGTCCTGATCCTGATCCTGCAGATCCTGGCGTCGCTCAAGCTCTTCGATCAGGCGTACCAGATGCTCGGCGGTGTCGCGAGTGACACGACCCGCTCGATCGTCCAGTACATCTACGAAGCCGGCTTCGTCAGTTACCGATTCGGCTACTCGGCCGCGATCTCCTATGTGTTCTTCGCCCTCATCGTCATCATCGGCGTCGCGCAGGCTCTGATCACGCGCCGCCGGAAGGAGTCGCAGCTGTGATGTCCACCGCCACTCTCACCGAGACCATCACCACGACCAAGCCCGCGCGGGCCCGTCGCCCGCACCTGCCGGGCGAGAAGCCGTTCGGCGTGCTGCGCATCAGCGCACTCGTCGTTCTCATCGTCCTGGCGGTCGGCTGGCTGCTGCCCTTCCTCTGGGCGATCGCGACGGCGTTCAAGACCGAGACGGATGCCGCCAGCGGCGACCCGTCCTGGATCGGCGCCTCGGGCCCGACGATCGAGGCGTTCACCGCGATCCTGTCGCAGGGCAACGTCTACACCTGGGCGTTCAACAGCCTGTGGACGTCGATCGCCGTGACCCTGATCACGCTCACGATCTCGGCATTGGCCGCCTACGCCTTCTCCCGGCTCGACTTCACCGGTCGCAAGTGGCTGTTCGTCGCCATCATCGCCTCGATCGTCGTGCCGCCGCAGGTGCTCATCATCCCGCTGTTCTACGAGATGCTCGCGTTCAACATGATCGACACCTACTGGGGCCTGATCCTGCCGCAGGTCGTGGCGCCTGCCATGGTGTTCATCCTGAAGCGCTTCTTCGACGCGATCCCGATCGAGCTCGAAGACGCCGCCCGGGTCGACGGCGCCAGCCGACTGCGCATCTTCTGGTCGATCGTGCTGCCGCTGTCGCGCCCGATCCTGGCATCCGTCGCGATCTTCGTGTTCATCGGCGCCTGGAACAACTTCCTCTGGCCGTTCCTCGTCATCAACGACACCACGCTGATGACGCTGCCGGTCGGCCTCCAGACGGTGATCAGCGCCTACGGCGTGCAGTACGCCCAGGTGATGGCTCAGGCCGTGCTGGCGGCGCTGCCGTTGATCATCGTGTTCATCATCTTCCAGAAGCAGATCGTCAAGGGCGTCGCGACCAGCGGCTTCGGCGGTCAGTAGTCCCCCACCCGGCTCGAGAGCCAGAAACAAGGAGAGCAATGTCTCAGGCCCGCATCACCATCGATCGCGACTTCACCATCGCCGACGTCCCCCGGAGGCTCTTCGGGTCGTTCGTCGAGCACATGGGGCGCTGCGTGTACACCGGCATCTACGAACCGGGGCACCCGCAGGCCGACGAGCGCGGCTTCCGTCAGGACGTCCTCGCCCTGGTGAAGGAGATGGGTCCGACCGTGGTCCGATACCCGGGAGGCAACTTCGTCTCGGGCTACCGCTGGGAAGACGGGGTGGGCCCGGTCGAAGACCGCCCGGTGCGCATCGACGGCGCCTGGCACACGATCGAGACCAACGCCTTCGGCCTGCACGAGTTCATGGACTGGGCGAAGGATGCCGACGTCGAGGTCATGGAGGCCATCAACCTCGGCACCCGGGGTGTCGAGGAGGCCAGGTCGCTCGTGGAGTACGCCAACCACCCGGGCGGCACGTACTGGTCGGACCTTCGCCGCAAGAACGGTGCCGAGCAGCCCTTCGACATCAAGCTGTGGTGCCTGGGCAACGAGCTCGACGGCCCCTGGCAGATCGGCGGCAAGACCGCGACGGAGTACGGGCGGCTGGCGCAGGAGTCGGCCAAGGCCATGAAGCTCGTCGACCCGACGATCGAGCTCGTCGCCGTCGGCTCGTCCGGCCGGTCGATGCCGACGTTCGGCACCTGGGAGCACACGGTGCTCACTCACGCGTACGACGAGGTCGACTTCATCTCGATGCACGCGTATTACCAGGAGCATGACGGCGACGCCGAGTCGTTCCTCGCGGAGTCGGTCGACATGGATGCGTTCATCGACGGCGTCATCGCGACGATCGATGCGGTGAAGGCGGCGGGCAAGCACACGAAGCAGGTCGACATCTCGTTCGACGAGTGGAACGTGTGGGACCAGGTGAAGTTCAACGACGTCGAGTCGGTCGAGATCGCGAAGGCCGGGTGGAAGAAGCACCCGCGCCTGATCGAGGACACCTACAACGTGACGGATGCCGTCGTCGTGGGCACGCTGCTCAACAGCCTGCTGCGTCATGGCGATCGCGTGAAGATCGCGAACCAGGCGCAGCTCGTGAACGTGATCGCGCCGATCCGCTCGGAGGAGAACGGTCCGGCCTGGCGTCAGACGAGCTTCTGGCCCTTCGAGCGCATGGCCCGTCTCGCCAAGGGCCGCATCCTGCGCCTCGCGGTGTCGGCTCCGCAGATCGAGACGAAGCGCTACGGCGGGGTCGACTCGGTCGATGCCGCGGCCACGTGGGACGAGGAGACCGGACGAGTCGTGGTCTTCGTCGCGAACCGCTCGCTGACCGAAGAGAGCGACCTGACCGTCGAGCTGCGCGGCCTGACCGGCCTCCGCGTCGTGAACGCCGAGACGCTGACGATCCCCGAGGGCGGCGACCGTCGCACCGCGAACCTCGAGACCACGCAGGATGCCGTGCACATGGTGCCGCTCGGCGCCGCCGAGGTCGTCGACGGGTCGGTGCGTGCGACGCTGCCGCCGCTGTCATGGTCGGTGATCGAGCTCGCCTGAGGTTCGGCTCGACAGGAGAGGGCCCGGCATCGGATTCCGATGTCGGGCCTTCTGCGTGTCCGGCATCCCGCGCGCCTGCACCACGAAGCACCCCGCAGACGCGAAGAAGCCCGGTATCGATCGATACCGGGCTTCTCAGCGATGGGGTTCACGGCCGAGGCCGGTCACTCCGTCAGATCGTGATCAGGCGATCAGCTCTGAATCTGCTGGCGACGACGCACGACCAGCAGCAGTCCGCCCGAGAGCAGGGCGAGCGCGATGGCTCCGGCCGTCAGCGGGACGAGCATGTCGGAACCGGTCGCGGCGAGACCGCCGTCACCCGGGGCGGCTGCGCCACCCTCACCGGGAGCGGGAGCGGCTCCGCCACCGCCGGCGACCGGTGCGGCGAGAACAGCGAACGCCAGGTCGGTCGGAGCCGACGAGACGCCGTCGATGGCCTGCGTGGCCGAGACCGTGTAGGTGCCCGACTCGAGAGCCGCACCGAAGTCGACGCTCCAGGCGCCGTCCTCGACAGTGGCCGTGAACGTGCCGCTCGCCGCGGCGAAGGCGCCCGCGAGGGCCGCCGTGTTCGCCGTGGTCGGCTCGGCGCCGGTGAGCTTCACCGTCACGGTCGCTCCGTCGATGCCCGAGCCGGCGAGCCCGGAAGGACCGTCGTTGTGGGCGAACTCCGCGCCGTTCGCGACCGAGGTCACGGCCGGCGAGACGGGGATGACCGAGAACGACGAGGTGGCCTCAGGCGAGACCTCGTCTTCGCCGTCGATCGTGCGGGTCTGCGTCACGACGACGCTGTGCGAGCCGTACTCGAGGGTGAGTCCGTCGACGGTCCAGGAACCGTCTGCGGCGACCTCGGTGGTGCCGAGCACGTCATCGGTCTGGGCGTCGGTCACCGTGATGGCGGTGGTCGGCAGGCCGGTGCCGCTGATCGCGGTGACCGTCTCGTTGACGGTCGATCCGTCGGCGGGCGAGGTGATGACCGGCGCGACCAGCGGGGCCGGCACGACCTTCACGTCGAGCGTGACGGTCTCGGAGGAGCTGAAGCCGGTGCGGGCACGGACCGAGATGGTCTGCTCGCCGAGCTCGACCGGGCCGACCACCGAGAACGCGCCGTCGACGACGCGGACGGTCTGGTCTGCGCCGAAGCCGCTGACCGTGACCTTCTCCGCGCCGGGAGCGGTTCCGGTGATGGCCGTTCCGGGCTGCACCTCGGCGCCATCGGTCGGGCTGGTGACGACCGGTGCGTCGAGGTCGAGAGCGACCTGGTAGCCACCCGTCTTCGGCAGGGCGGTCACAAGCGATGCCGCCCAGGTGAACTGCTCCTGGGTCTCGGTCGCTTCCGTGCCACCGCTGATGAGGCCGACGGCCGCATTGCCCTGGATGACCGATCCACCGGAGTCTCCGGGGCCTGCGAGCGTGTTGCTCGAGAAGCCCTGCACCCAGTGACCGTCGATGTTGGCCCATCCGTCGAGGATGTCGTCGCTGGCGACGACGCCGGTGGTGAAGCCGGTCGTGCGACCGCTCTTCGAGACCTCGCCGAGCGTCGGTGCCGCGACGGACTTGATCTCGATGACGCTGTCTGCGAGCGAGCTCAGCGAGTCGCCGGCAGTGGTCCAGTCGGTGACCGCCGGTACCGGGTTCCAGCCTGCGGCCTCGTTGATGTCGATGGTCGAGATGTCCGTCGCGGTGGTGTCGCCGTTCGAACCGAGGCCGCCGTCGCCGCCGCCGAACTGAGCGAAGCCGAACGTACCGAGCAGGTCGATCGTGGCCGGCAGCGCGGTCTGGGTGCCACCGGCTGCGTCTTCGCTGCTGGGAACGGTCAGCGTGGTGTCGCGGAGCGGCTCGCCGTCTTCATCGAACGCGCAGTGTCCGGCACTCAGGAGCGCCGGGTCGCCGGTGGGCGTGAAGGCCGCGAAGCCGATGGAGCACGACCAGGCGTTGCTCCCGGGCTCGCCGGCGACGAAGCTCTCGAGATCGGGGCTCACCGAGAGGTAGCCCTGACCGCCGACGATGTCGCCCTCGGCGAAGGACGAGAGTGCGGTGTCGACCTTGACGACGGATGCGTCGGTGACGCCGTTGTCGCTCGCGATCTGCGTGATCTCGGCGTCGCTCTTGCCGGTGTCGGCGGTGACGACGACGACGTTCTCGCCACCTGCGGTCTGACCGAGCGCGACCATGTCGGTGTCGGCCTCGGCCAGGTCCGCCTTCGTGTTCAGCACCTGGGCAGGAGCGTCCTGTCCGGGTGCTTCTGCGGAGTCGTCCGCGAACGCCACAGGCGCTCCGAGGAAGAGCCCCGAGAGGGCGAGCGTGGTGGCGGCCGTCAGCGCCAGTGGGCGGCGGCCTGTCACTCTGTGCTTCATGTGATGTATGTCCTTGCTGGTCACGGATCGTCAGTCAGTTTCATAGTCGGCAGTGTGCTGTGCACACAGAACCGTTCGCCTCCCGGTGGAGGCGTGAACTGCGACGCTGGCCCCCCGACAAGCAGGATCCTGTTCGTCGAGACGAGTAGGGATCTCCAGAAGCGTACCCAGTAAATCCACAGAATGGGGAAATTGTTTACCAGAATTTCGCCTCTTGACCTGGCCCTCTCGTTTGCGATACGGCAGGACGACCGCCCGCCGCACAACGGATTGCGTTCGCAGACGACACGGTTACCATGGCCACCATGAGCACCCACCGCAGAGCACGCACCCTCGTCGGCCTCGCGATCCTGGGAGCCTTCGCCGTGATGGGCGCAGCCTGCGCGACCGGCGGCCCCAGCAGTGCGCCGACGTCGAGCGCCGACCCGAACGGCGAAGACAGCGCCGTCGTCGAGAAGCTCGTCGGACTGTGGGGAGAGGATGCCTCCGGTCAGCCGCACCTCGAGTTCACCGCCGACGGCGAGGTGCACGGCAGTGACGGCTGCAACGGCATCACGACGACCTACTCGGTGAACGGCGACCATGTCGATCTCGCCCGATTCGCCTCGACGCTGAAGGCGTGCCCCGGAGTGGACGGCTGGATGCGGGGCGTGCGTGCGGTCGAGATCGACGGCGACGTCCTCGTGATCAAGGACGCGTCCGGCACGGAGCTGGGCACCCTCCCGCGCGCGAGCTGACGTCGCGCCGCGGAGTGCGGCATCCGATCCGGCGACCGACCCGGGTTCGTCGACCCGGGCCGGTGCGCCGATCAGTTCTCGATGTGGCGTTCGTCGACGCCGTCGTAGAACGACAGCGGGCGGATCAGAGCGTTCGCACCGGCCTGTTCGATGATGTGCGCCGTCCACCCTGTGACCCGCGCCGCGACGAACAGCGGCGTGAAGGTGAGGGTGTCGAAGCCGATGAGGTTGTAGGCAGGACCCGACGGGTAGTCGAGGTTCGGGTAGATGCCCTTGCGCGCCACGAACTCCGACTCGAGAGCGTCGTACAGCTCTGCCACCTCCGCCTTGTCGTAGTGCTCGACCAGGGTGTCGAGCGCCGCCTTCATCGTCGGCACCCGCGAGTCGCCGCTCTTGTAGACGCGGTGCCCGAAGCCCATGATCTTGCGCTTCTCGGCCAGCGCCTTCTCGAGCCACGGCACGACGTTCGAGGCCTCGCCGATCTCGTCGAAGATGTGCAGCACAGCCTCATTGGCGCCGCCGTGCAGCGGCCCCTTGAGCGCGCCGATCGCCCCGACCACCGCCGAGTAGAGGTCGCTGAGGGTGGAGGTGATCACGCGGGCCGTGAACGTCGAGGCGTTGAACGAGTGCTCGGCATACAGGATCATCGAGCGGTTGAACGCGTCGACGACCACAGGATCGGGCTCCTCGCCGAACGTCATCCAGAGGAAGTTCGCCGAGTAGTCGAGGTCGTCGCGCGGCGCGATCGTCTCCTGCCCCCGGCGGCGGCGCTGACCGTACGCGACGATCGCGGGGAGAGCGGCGAACAGACGGATGCTGCGCTCGAGGTTCTCCTCCGGGCTGCCGCCGGCATCGAGCACCGATCCGCCCGCGTTCGTGTCGGAGGCACCGATCAGGCTGACCGCCGTGCGCACCTCGTCCATCGGATGCGCGTCGAGCGGAACCAGGTCGATCGCGGTCTTCACGCTGTCGGTCAGAGCGCGATGGAGGCGCTCCTCCGCGCGGAAAGCGGCCAGCTCGTCGGCCGTCGGCAACTCGCCGTGCCACAGCAGGTAGGCCACCGCCTCGAAAGGCTGGGTCGCCGCCAGCTCCTGCACGGGATAACCGCGGTAGAGCAGGCTGTTCGTCTCGGGGTTGACCTTCGAGATCGCGGTCGTGTCGACGACGACCCCGGCGAGGCCCTTCTTGATGTCCGGCTCGGTCATGCTCACTCCTTCGTGACGGTGAAGCCTGCGACGCCGGAGTCGAACTGCTTGTAGGACTCGTAGTCGATCAGGTCGTAGAGATCGGCACGGTGCTGCATCTCACCGAGCTTCGAGGTGAGGTGCCCCTCCTCGTTCAGCGTATCGAGCGCACCGCCCGCCGCGCCCATCGCGATGCGCAGCAGCGACACCGGCCAGATGACCATGTTCACACCGGCATCCCGCAACTGGTCGACCGAGAACAGATCGCTCTTGCCGAATTCGGTCATGTTGGCGAGGATCGGCACGTCGAGCGCATTCGCCATCGCCTCGAACTCGCCGAGGGTGCGCATCGCCTCGGGGAAGACGGCATCCGCCCCGGCATCCACCAGCGCCTTCGCACGATCGATCGCGGACTCGAGTCCCTCGACCGCGCGGATGTCGGTGCGCGCCATGATGAGGAAGTTCGGGTCGCGTCGAGCGTCGGCGGCGGCGCGGATGCGACGGATCGCCGTGCTCTCGTCGACGACGCTCTTGCCGTCGAGGTGGCCGCAACGCTTCGGGTTGATCTGGTCTTCGATGTGCGTGCCGGCGAGGCCGGCATCCTCGAGCTCCTGGATCGTGCGGGCGACGTTCATCGGCTCGCCGAAACCGGTGTCGGCGTCGACGATCGCGGGGATGTCGGTCATCCGCGCGATCTGCTTGGCCCGACCGGCGACCTCGGTCAGCGTGGTGAGGCCGATGTCGGGCACCCCGAGGTCGGCAGAGAGCACCGCACCCGAGATGTAGACCCCGTCGAAGCCCTTTCGCTCGATCAGTCGGGCGCTCAGCGGATTGAACGCGCCGGGGAAGCGCAGCAGCTCGCCACTCGCGAGCCGTTCGCGGAACAGACGGCGCTTCTCGGCCGGGGTGACGTGCGAATACAGCATCAGAACAGGCCCTTCGGGGCATCGGCGCCCTCGAGCAGGCCGGGCTTCGCGATGATCGACAGCTCGCCGACCTCCGCGGCCGTGAGCTCGGGCAGACGCTGCACGAGCTCGAGGAACCGCTCGATCTCCGCGGGCTCGAGCACGGGCTCGGCCAGCAGGCGGAACTTCGCGATGTAGTTCTCACGGGCGAACGGACGAGCACCCAGCGGGTGCGCGTCCGCGACGGCGATCTCATCGACCACGGTCGTGCCGTCGGTGAGGCGGAACTCGACGCGCCCGCCGAACGCCTTCACGTCGGGGTCTTCGGAGTGGTAGCGGCGGGTCCACTCGGCATCCTCGGCCGTGGTGATCTTGTGCCACAGGGCGACCGTGTCTGCGCGACCGGCCCGCTCGGGGGTGTACGAATCGACGTGGTGCCAGCCGCCGTCCTGCAGCGCGACCGCGAAGATGTACGGGATCGAGTGGTCGAGCGTCTCACGGGATGCAGTGGGGTCGTACTTCTGCGGGTCGTTCGCACCCGAGCCGATCACATAGTGCGTGTGGTGGCTGGTGTGCAGCACGATGGCCTCGATGTTGGCGGGGTCGCGCAGCGCCGGATTCTCGGTGCCGAGCTTGCGGGCGAGGTCGATCCACGCCTGCGCCTGGTACTCGGCCGAGTGCTCCTTCGTGTACGAGTCGAGGATCGCGCGCTTCGCCTCGCCCGCGGCAGGAAGCGGCACCTCGTAGGCGGCGTCCTTGCCGTCGAGCATCCAGGCGATCACGCCGTCTTCGCCCTCGTAGATCGGCGCGGGACTCGTCTGACCGCGCATCGCCCGGTCGACCGCCTCGACGGCGAGCTTGCCGGCGAAGGCCGGGGCGTGCGCCTTCCAGGTCGAGATCTCGCCCTTGCGGCTCTGACGCGTGGCGGTGGTGGTGTGCAGGCCCTGACCGACGGCCTGGTAGATCGTCTCGACGTCGAGCCCGAGCAGCGTGCCGATGCCGGCGGCGGCCGACGGGCCGAGGTGCGCGACGTGGTCGATCTTGTGCTTGTGCAGGCAGATCGCGCGCACGAGGTCCATCTGGATCTCGTAGCCGGTGGCGATGCCGCGCAGCAGCGCGCGGCCGTCGGCCTGCACGTGCTGGGCGACGGCGAGGATCGGCGGGATGTTGTCGCCCGGGTGCGAGTACTCGGCCGCGAGGAACGTGTCGTGATAGTCGAGCTCGCGCACGGCCACGCCGTTGGCCCACGCCGCCCACTCGGGGCTGGTGCGGTTGTCGAGCGCCGCGCCGAAGACCGTGGCGCCGATGCCGCCGGTCGAGACGGGGTGGCTGAACGCCTGGGTGCGAGCCGCGTTGATGGGCCCGCGGGTGAGGGATGCCGCGGCCACCGACGCGTTGTCGATGATGCGGTTGATGATCATGTCGGTGACGTCCTGCTCGACCTCGACCGGGTCGGCGGCGACCTCGGCGATCTTCCAGGCGAGCTGGTCTTCGCGGGCGAGGTTCTCATCGCTGCGGTGGACGCGGACGTGGTGGGTGACGGTCATTTCACACCTTCTGGGTTGGCGGTCAGGGAGTCGAGGATGCCGGTCAGCGCATTGTGCAGATGCACGTGCGTGGCGTGGGCGGCGAGGTCGCCGTCTCGGGCGGCGAGGGCCTGCGCGATCGTTCGGTGCTCGGCGGCTGAGGCTGCGAGGCGGGCCGGCTTGTCGCGGGCCATGCGGCGGACTCGCACGAGGTGGGTGCGCACGGTGCGCAGGGCCGAGGCGATGTAGTCGTTGTCGACCGCACCGTCGAGAGCGGCATCGAAGCGGGCGATCAGGGCGTAGTACGCGTCGCGGCCCTCGACGGCGGTGAGGTCGACGTGCGCGAACTCGTCGGCGAGGGCGGCGAAGAGGGCGGCGTCACCCCGCTGGGCCGCGAGTCGGGCGGAGGTCTCTTCGAGCGCGCGGCGGATCTCGAACAGCGCGCGGATGTCGTCGGCATCCAGGTCGGCGACCACCGTCACGCGCGGCGACTGCTGCACGACGAGGCCGTCGGCGGCGAGGCGGCGCAGCGCTTCGCGCATCGGGGTGCGGCTGATGCCGAGGCGGGCGGCCTGCTCGACCTCGCCGAGCACGAACCCCGCGGGGAGGGCGCCGGACTGGATCTCCTCGAGCAGTGCGGCGTGGGCTCGATCGCCGGCGGTGATGCGATCGGCGACGGAGCTCATGCCCTCAGTGTATACACAAATACGTTTCGATGATCAGGGGCGCGGTTATCTGGTGCTTCGCGTATACATTGCGCTACCGCTGCGGCCGCTCCACGGCATCCGGCACCGGCTCGACGAACTCGGCGGGACGCGGCTCGCCGAGCTTCACCACGACGACGCCGACCAGCACCAGCGCCCCGCCGAGGGCCTGCAGCAGATCGGGCAGCTGTCCGAGCAGCAGCCAGCCGAAGAGCAGCGCGGCGACCACCTCGGAGAGCGCGACGAAGGATGCGAGGCGGGAGCCGAGCATCCGCGTCGACGCGATGCCGAGCACATAGGCGAGTGCCGTCGCGACCAGGCCGATCGCGAGCACCGGCACGAACCACGGCACGGTGCCGAAGCGATAGGTGATGTCGTCGGTCGTCCAGGCGATGGGCAGGATGCCGGCGAGTCCGGCGACCGTCAGCGCGATCGCGCCGAGCAGCAGCCCACCCCCGGCGAGCGCGATCGGAGGCAGTCCGGTGTCGGCCTTGGCCGAGAGCAGGAAGTACGTCGCCGCACCCACCATCGCGGCGAGTGCCCAGAGGATGCCGGCGACATCGACCTCGGCGCCGGTGATGATGTCGAGCATCAGCACGAGTCCGACGAAGGCGATGGCCGCGCCGATCACGCTGCGCCGACTCGGCCGCTCGCCCCGGCGGAGCCACAGCCAGAGGATGACGGCGATCGGCGCGGTGTATTCGATGAGCAGTGCGAGACCGACGTCCATCACGGCGACGGCCTGGAAGTAGCAGAGCTGCGTGGCGGTGACGGCGAGCAGTCCGTAGGCGGCGACCATCCCGGCGTTCTTGCGGAGCACTGCCCACCGCCCGCGCAGCGACAGGACCGTCGGCACGAGCAGCACGAGTGCGGCGACCCAGACACGCGCGGTCACGGCAGCACCGGGCGTCCACCCTGCATCGATGAGCCCGCGAGCCCAGGCGCCGGACATCCCGAACGCGAAGGCCGCGCCGATCGCCAGAGGCAGACCGAGACGCACGCCGCGCATCGAGATGTCATTCGCAACTTTGCTCATGACAGGTGACGCTACTCGTGCACGTTGTAAGGTGTCAACATGAACTTCACCGATGACACGGAAGAGGCGCTCCGCGCAGCCATCCGGCTCGTGAACTCGGCGGAAGAGCCCGAGACCCTCGAGACGCTCGCCGACTACGACGCCTTTCTCGCGGACTTCCCCTACTCCGGCCGCCTCGACCGCGACGACGCCGAGCTCTCCTCGCTGCGTGCGATCCGTCCGCGCCTGCGCTCCATGCTCATCGCGCCACGAGACGAGATGGCCGAGCACGTCAACGCCGCGCTGGCCGAAGCGTCTCTCGCGCCGCGACTCGTGCGCCATGACGGCGTGGACTGGCACCTGCACGCCGTCGCCGACGAGCGCCCCCTCGCCGAGCGCGTGCTGATCGAGACCGCGATGGCGCTGATCGACGTCATCCGCACCGACGAGGGATCCCGCATCTCGATCTGCGCCGACGACACGTGCGAGGCGCTCGCTCTCGACCTGTCCCGCAACCGGTCGAAGCGCTACTGCTCGACGACCTGCACGAATCGCAACGCGGTGGCGGCGTATCGTGCGCGGCGCGCGAGCGCCTGAGCCGCGGCATCCGGAGGACGTTCGGTAGCGTCGTCTCGTCATGACCTTCCCCCCTCCCTACGACACCTGGTTCCCCGACGCCGAGTTCGACGCCGCTTACGGACACACGCTCACCACGCTCCGCGAGATCGCACCGGTTCCAGCGCCGGACGGCTTCACCGCGCGATGGCAGGCGTGGCGCGCACAGGCGAAGACGGTGGATGCCGCACCCGCCGTGCTGTCCACCGAGAGCATCCACGGCCGGCGGGTGTCGATCATCGAGCACGCCGGAGTCGACGGCATCCGACTGCGTGCCTGGCTCGTCGAGCCCGTCTCGCCGCCCGCGCGGGTGGGCGTCGTGCACAGCCACGGATACGGCGGGCGGGATGCGATCGACCTCGCTCGTATTCCCGAGGATGCAGCGGCGATCTTCCCTGTCGCCCGCGGGCTGCCCACGCTGAACACGGGCATCGGCGCCCCCGAGATCCAGGCCGAGCATGTGCTGGCCGGGATCGAGAACCCCGACGACTACGTGCTGGGACTCTGCGCCCGCGACCTCTGGCTCGCGGCGGATGCCCTGACCGCGCTCGTCGGACGCGTGCCGCTCTACTACGTCGGCGAGAGCTTCGGCGGCGGCATCGGAGCGCTCGCCCTGCCGTGGGACGACCGGTATATCGGGGCGACCCTCATCGTCCCGAGCTTCGGGCAGTACGACGAGCGCCTCGCCGTTCACTGCCTCGGCAGCGGGGAGACCGTGCGCGATCACGTCGCCGCGCATCCCGACGCGCGCGAGGCGCTGCGCTGGTTCGACGCCTCGTCAGCCCTCGGCTTCGCCCGCGTTCCGGTGCGCGTGGAGGCGGCACTGTGGGACCCGTACGTGCCGCCGCCCGGACAGTTCGGCGTCGCGAACGCGGCGCGGATGCTCGAACTCGCCGTCCTTCCCGCCGGCCATGCCGACTATCCAGGGGCCGACGAGGTGACAGCCGAGTCCGTCAGAGGCGGCCGCGCCCACCTCGCGCGCGCACTGCGCGCCGCCTCCGCTCCATGACTCCGGAGAAACTCGCATGGCGAGCCCGACGGGTCCGGGCGAGCCAGGAGCAGCGCACACCCGCGCTCCCCGGCCTGCGCATCCGAGCACTGGACGCCACTTGTCATCACAGGTACACTCAACTTGTCATTACAGGTTGCGCAGCGCCGCAGCATCCGCATGAGGAGCACCGATGCCCCAGTTCCACACTCCCCCGATCTCGCCGATGGCGATCGCCTTCGACGCCGAGAAGCTCACGCTCTCCCCGGAGGGACCCACTCTGACGCGGCGCATGTCCGACCTCGAGGGCCTCTTCCTCGACGCCGACGCCTGGGCTGCCGCGGCCGGCGGCGACAACCCCGTCGTCTACACCGTGGTCAGCTCTCCCGTGCCCGAGGTCGACCGCGAGCTGCCGCAGTCGATCACCACGATCATGCCCGGCGACACCTCGGGAGAGCTCTGGATGACCAAGGGCCACCAGCATCCGAACCACCAGGGCGAGATCTACCTCGCGCTGAAGGGCCGCGGCGGGCTGCTCATGTTCGACGGCGAGCGCACCGAATGGCTCGACATGCTGCCCGGCACGATCGGCTACATCCCGCCGGGCTGGGCGCACCGCTCGGTCAACACGGGCGACGAGCCCTACTCGTTCCTCGCGGTGTACCCGGGCGGCGCCGGCCACGACTACGGCTGGGTCCTCGAGCACGGGATCGGCTCTCGGGCCTATCGCGCCACCGAGGGCGTGGACCTGCGCCCCTATTCCGCGTCCCCCTCCGCGGAATAGGCTCCGGCCATGCTGATCGCGCACGATCTGGGGACCACCGGCGACAAGGCCTCCCTGCACCATGACGACGGACGCCTCGTCACCTCGGTCACGGTGCCGTACCCCGCGCACTTCGCCGCCGGCGGCATCGCCGAGCAGGATCCGGCGGACTGGTGGGATGCCGTCGTCTCGGCGACCCGACAGCTGATCGACCGTGCGGGCGTCGACCCGTCGACCGTCGGCGGACTCGTCGTCAGCGGCCAGATGATGGGCACGGTGCTGCTCGACGCACACGGCGAGCCGGTGCGCCCCGCGATCATCTGGGCCGACACCCGCTCGGGCGCGCAGACCCGTGAGCTCGAAGAGCGTCTCGGCGCACAGGACGCCTACCGCGTGCTCGGCCATCGACTGAACCCCACCTACTCGGTCGAGAAGATCATGTGGGTGCGCGACAACGAGCCGGATGTCTGGGCGCGGGTGCGGCACTTCTGCGTCGCGAAGGACTACATCGTCTACCGTCTCACCGGGCGCCTCGCCACCGAGCGCTCTGACGCCTCGGGCACCAACGCCTACGACCAGGTGCGCGGCGAGTGGTCGGCCGATGTGCTCGCCGCCGCGGGACTCGACCCCGCTCTCTTCCCCGAGATCCTCGAATCGACGACGATCGCCGGGTCCCTCACCGCCGAATCGGCCACCGACCTCGGGCTTCCGGCATCCGTCCGCGTCGTCATGGGCGGCGGAGACGGCCCCTTGGCCGCCGTCGGTTCGGCCATCGTCGCGCCCGACGACGGCGCGTACGTGTGCCTGGGCACCTCGTCGTGGATCTCGTTCGCGAGCCTCACACCGCTGCACGACCCGCAGATGCGCACCATGACGTTCGACAACGTCGTGCCCGGATCCTTCGTGCCGACCGCGACCATGCAGGCCGGCGGCGCCTCGGTGCAGTGGATCGCCGAAGCCCTCTCCCCCGACCCCGCGCGCCCCGACACCGCCCGGCTCACCACGGAGGCCGGGGGCGACCTCGACACCGAGGACCTCTACTTCCTCCCCTATCTGCTCGGCGAACGATCCCCGCTGTGGGACCCGCACGCCCGCGGAGCCTTCGTCGGCCTCGCCCGGCATCACACCCGCGCGCACCTCACCCGAGCCGTGCTCGAGGGTGTCGCGTACAACCTGCTCACTTGCATCCAGGCGTTCCGCGAATCCGGTGCGTCGATCGACCGCATCGACGCGGTGGGCGGCGGAGCACAGAGCGACGCCTGGCTCGGCATCCTCGCCGACGTCTGGGGTGTGCCGATCCGACGGCGCACGATCGTCGAAGAGGCCAACAGCCTCGGCGCCGCTGTCACCGGTGCCGTCGGCCTCGGCCTCGCCGACTTCTCGGCGGCGCGGGCGCTCAGCGAGGTCACGGCGGAGTTCACTCCGGATGCCGGCCGGCACGCCGTGCACGCGCAGCGGCATTCGCGCTTCGTCGGCGCCTACGCCGCGCTCGAGCCGTGGTTCGCCCAGGCCCCCGCCACCCGAGGCGCCTGATGGGAGTCATCCTCGCGACCAGCCGGTCGTTCTCGGACGGAGACCTCGACCTCGTCGGGCGAGCCAGGGCCGCCGGCCACGAGATCGTCCGGGGCCCCGCCCACCACGCGCTCACCGAGCTCGCACCCCTGCTCGCTGCCGCCGAGGGGTGGATCGCGGGCACGGGTCCGGTGACCGACGACCACCTGGCCGCCGCGCCGAACCTCAGGGTCGTGGCCCGCTACGGCGTCGGCACCGAGGCGGTCGATCTCGACGCGGCGCTGCGGCGCGGCATCCCGGTGACGAACACCCCGGGGGCGAACGCGGATGCCGTCGCCGACCACGCCGTCGGCCTCATGCTTGCGGCGCTCCGGTTCATCCCCGACGGCGATCGCCGCGTGCGGGCTGGCGACTGGGCCGTGCGGCGCGGTCGCGAGCTCGGAGCCGCCACGGTCGGCATCGTGGGCTTCGGCCGCATCGGCCAGGGCGTCGCCCGACGTCTGAGCGGTTTCGGCGCACGCGTGCTCGCGGCCGATCCCTTTCTGCCGGCCGACGTGATCGCCGAGCGCGGCGCCGAACCGGTCGACCTCGACGAGCTGTTCCGCACCGCCGACGTCATCACCCTGCACGCCCCGGGCGGGCAGACGCTCGTCGATGCGGCGCGACTCGACGGCCTCCGCCCCGGCACGATCCTGGTGAACACCGCCCGCCCCGATCTCGTCGACGAGGCGGCACTCGCCGCCGCCCTGCGTGACGGACGCCTCGGCGGATACGCCGCCGACACCCTGACCGGCGACACCGCGGCGAGCGCGAGTCCGCTGCTCGCCGACGACCTCGCCGACCGTGTCACCGTGACCCCGCATCTCGGCGCGCAGACGACCCAGGCCGTCGACAACATGGGCTCGATGTCCCTCGACGATGTGCTCGCGGTTCTCGCGGGCACCGCGCCCGCCCACCCCGTCTCTTCCCGACCCTGAAGGACCCAGCGATGACCATCACCGAGAACACCGCGACCCCCGCGACCACGACCGGCGGCTACATGGGCTTCGTCGGCGTGAGCACCGGCTCGTCGTCGATCATGAAGGTGTTCCCGAAGTGGGCCGAGGTGCTGGGCCTCCCCACCGAGAACCTCATCGGACACGACCTTCCGATGGATGCGACGCCCGAGCAGTACGTCGCCATGGTCGAGCAGATCCGCGACGACCCGCAGCACCGGGGCGCACTGGTCACGACCCACAAGATGAACGTGTTCGCCGCGGCATCCGACCTGTTCGACGAGCTCGACCCGTTCGCCGTCTCGTGCTCCGAGATCTCGAGCATCTCGAAGCGGGGCGACCGCCTGATCGGCCGCGCCAAAGACCCCCTCACCGTCGATCTCGCACTCAAGGACTTCCTGCCGGCCGACCACTTCGCCCGTACCGGGGCGGAGGTCGTGATCCTCGGCGCCGGCGGCTCGGGCACCGCGCTCAGCTGGGCGCTGGCGGAGAGGGCGGATGCTCCGGCGAAGATCACCGTGACCGCTCGCGACGACGACAAGCTCGACCACCTGCGCGAGGTGCACCACCAGCACGGCACCCCCGACGGGCTGATCACGTACGTGCGCACCGACACGGTGCAGGATGCCGCGGCCATCGTCGCAGGCGCTCCCGCGGGCTCGCTGATCGTGAACGCCACCGGCCTCGGCAAGGACCGCCCGGGCTCGCCGCTGCCCGACGACGTCGCGTTCCCCGAGGACGCGTGGGTGTGGGAGTTCAACTACCGCGGCTCGCTCGAGTTCCTGCATCAGGCGCGTGCGCAGGAGGGCGCGCGCGGTCTGCACGTGGTCGACGGCTGGCGCTACTTCATCCACGGGTGGTCGCAGGTCGTCGCCGACGTGTTCGAGATCGACCTCACGCCGGAGATCGTCGAGCGGCTCGCCCAGGCCGCCGAATCGGTGCGCTGATGCCCGTCGTGCGGACGGTGCTCGGCGACATCGACCCGACGCGTCTCGGGGCGACGGACTATCACGAGCACCTGTTCCAGATCTCGCCGCTGCTGGTCGGCGATGAGCTCGACGATGAGGAGCTCTCCGGCCAGGAGGCCGCCCTGCTGCGGGCCAGCGGCTTCGCGGCGATGGTCGATGCGACGCCGTTCGGGCTCGGGCGCGATCCCGAGGGGGTCGCACGCATCAGCGCCGGCACCGGACTGCACATCGTCGCCACGACAGGGCGCCACCGCGAGGCGCACTACGGCGAGGACCATCCGATGCAGGTGTGGGATGTCGAGCGCCTGGCCGAGCTGTTCATCGCCGAGGTGATGCGCGGGATGCTCGTCGACGATGCGCTGGTGTTCGAGACCCCCGACGTGCCCCGGGCGGCTGCGCCCGAGGGATCACCGGTACGCGCCGGGATGCTGAAAGCTGGCGTCGGCTACTGGAGCATCACCGCCTTCGAGCACACGACCCTGCTCGCGGTCGCAGCGGCGCACCGAGCGACCGGCGCGCCGGTCATGGTGCACCTGGAGTTCTGCACCGCCGCGCACGAGGTCCTCGATCTGCTCGAGGGCGAAGGCGTGGCATCCGATCGCGTCGTGCTCGCGCATGCCGACCGCGATCCGGATGCCGGGCTGCACGCGTCGCTCGCCGAGCGCGGCGCCTACCTGGGCTACGACGGCTTCGCGCGTCCGCGCACGAGGTCGGATGCCGAGCTGCTCGCCCTGACCGAGAAGGCCGTCGCCCTCGGATGCGGAGACCGCATCCTTCTCGGCGGCGATGTCGCCCGCCGCACCCGCTACCTCGCGTACGGCGGCATGCCGGGTCTCGCCTATCTCGGCGAGCGCTACCTGCCGCGGCTGCGCTCCGCGGTGGGCGACGACGTGGTCGAGCGGATGCTGGTCGCCAACCCCGCGCGCCTGCTCACCCTGTCGACCTGACCCTGTCAGCCTGACCACACCGCTGCCTGACCGCACCGTCCCGCCCCGCCAGCCCACACCCGAGGAGCCCGCATGACCGAGCCGACCATCCTGCATGCCGTGTTCACCGCACGCCCCGAGAAGGGCGACGAAGTCGCGGCGCTGCTGCGCGACTTCGCCGCGGTGGTGCGCGCCGAAGAGGGCAACGTCGTGTTCGATGCGACGCGGCTCGTCGACGACCCCGACCGCTTCTTCGTCTACGAGGTCTACCGCGACGAGGCGGCCTTCCAGGCGCACATCTCGGCCCCGGCCGGCGTCCCGTTCAATGAGGCGCTGCAGCAGCTGATCGTCGAGCCGGCATCCGTGCTGACCTTCCTCCGACGCATCTGACGCACCCCGCCACGCGCCCCCCCGCACCCCCGGCACGCAAGAAGCCCCCCACCCGAAGGTGAGGGGCTTCTTTCTCAGCGGGTCACTCGTAGAGGACCGCTGCGATGTCCTCGTCCTCGAGGTTCGTGCTGTCGTACCAGTACGAACCCGTGTCGTAGAACTCCTCGACGTCCTCGCCGTTGGCCGCGTCGTATGCCGCCTGGACGACCTGCGCGCCGATGCCGATCGGGTCCTGCGTGATGGCGCCGGCCATCGTGCCGTCCTTGATCGCGTTGATCTGGGCAGCTCCCGAGTCGAAGCCGACGATCGTGATCTTGCCCTTCTCGAGGCCGAGCTCGTTCACGGCGTTCACGACGCCGATGGCCGAGCCCTCGTTGGTGCCGTAGATGCCCTTGAGGTCGGGGTGAGCGGCGATCAGCGTCTTCGCGATGTCAGCCGACTTCAGGTGGTCGCCGTCACCGTACTGGATGTCGACGATCTTGATGTCGGGGAAGTCCGCCTCGATCTTCTCGACGAATCCGTCACGACGCTCGACACCGGTCGAGTTGATGTTCGAGTGGCCGACGATGGCGACTTCGCCCTCGCCGCCGATCAGCTCGGCCATGTGCTCTGCGGCGAGCGCACCGGCGACCTTGCTGTCGGTCGCCGACAGGCTGAGTCCGACGTCGCCGTCGCACGGAGCGTCGAAGTACACGACGGGGATGTCCTTGGCCTTCGCCTGCTCGAGCGGGGCGACGCACGCCTCGGGGTCGAGGGCGGCGTAGGCGATGGCATCCGGGTTCTTGTCGATCGCGGTGGTGAGCATCTCGAGCTGCTGGGCGATCTCGGTCTCGGCGGCCGGGCCCTCGAACGTGATCTTCACGCCGAGCTCGTCCGCCTTCTCCTGAGCACCGGTCTTGACGGCCTGCCAGAACTGGTGCTGGAAGCCCTTCGAGACGAGCGCGATGTACATCTCGCCGTCGCCGCTGCCTCCGTCGCCGCTGCCTTCTTCGATGACGTCACCGCCGCCTGCGCAACCCGCGAAGACGAGGGCGGATGCGGCCACGAGTGCCGCGAATGCGGTCTTCTTGCCGAATTTCATGGAAACTCCATTGTTCTCTGTGTGGTGGTGGGGGGTGTAGATCTGTGGGTCAGGTGCGCTGGCGGTTGCGCAGCGAGTCGAGGAAGACGGCCAGCAGCACGACGATGCCGACGACGATGTTCTGCCACTCCGACTGGATCGACATGATGCGCAGGCCGTTGACGAGCACGCTCATGATGAGCGCACCGATCACGGTGCCGAGGATCGAGCCTCGTCCGCCGAGCAGCGACGTTCCGCCGATGATGACGGCGGCGATCGCCTGCAGCTCGTAGCCGGTGCCGATCTGCGGCTGCGCCGAGTCGAGACGGGCCGCGATCACGATGCCCGCGATGCCGGTGAAGGCGCCCGCGAACATGTAGATGAGGATCGTCCAGCGGCGGGTGTTCACGCCCGACAGCCGGGTGGCCTCCTCGTTCGAGCCGATCGCGAACGTGTAGCGGCCGAGGAGCGTCTTCGACAGCACGAGCCACGCGATGATCGCGGCCACGGCGGTGATCAGCACGGCATTCGGGATGCCGGGGATGATCACGCCGAGCGCGATCTTCTTGAAGTCGGGGGCCGAGGTCGAGAAGTAGATCGGCGAGACGTTCGAGATGACGAGGGCGAGTCCGCCGGCGATCATCATCATCGCGAGGGTCGCGATGAACGGCGGCAGCCGGAGGAAGGTGATGTTGATGCCGTTCACGAGTCCCATGAGGACACCCGTGAGCACACCGCCGATCACGCCGACCCAGACGGGGAGTCCCATGTTGGTCACGAAGACACCCGTCATCACGGCGCACAGCGCCATACCGGTGCCGATCGAGAGATCGATGCCGCCGGTGATGATGACGAAGGTCGTGCCGAGGGCGAGGATGCCGATGACCGCCGTCGACAGCAGCACCGTGGCGATGTTGCTGAAGGTGAAGAAGTTCGGGCTGGCGATCGAGAAGAAGATCACCAGGACGATCAGCGTGCCGAAGGCGAGCGACTGCTGCAGCTGGCGGCGGAGGAACCCGCCGAAGTCGCGCTTGTCGGTGTTCTCATCGACCGCCGTCTGGATGATCGTCGTCGTCGACGATCCGGACTGCTGTGGGGTGCTCATCAGTCTTCCTCCCCGTGGGCTGCGAGTTGCATGATCTTCTCCTGGCTGGCTTCCTCGTTGCGGAGCGTCCCGGTGATCCGACCGTTCGCGAACACCGCGATGCGGTTCGCGACGCGGAGGATCTCGGGGAGCTCCGATGAGATGACGATGATGGATTTGCCCTGGTCAGCGAGCTGCTGCATCAGGCGGTAGATCTCCTCCTTCGCGCCGACGTCGATCCCTCGGGTCGGCTCGTCGAAGATGAGGATGTCGCAGTCGCGCATCAGCCACCGGGCGATGACGACCTTCTGCTGGTTCCCTCCCGAGAGCAGCTTCACGACCTGGTTCACCGAGGGCGTCTTGACCCGCAGCTGCTGCACATACTCCTTGGTGCGGTTCTTCGCCTTCGCGTCGCCCATCCAGCCGATGCCGTTGGCGTACGACCCGAGCGAGGCGAGAACGGTGTTGAAGGTCACGTCCTGCTCGAGCATCAGGCCCAGCAGCTTGCGGTCCTCCGAGAGGTAGCCGAGGCCGTGCTTGACCGCATCCGCCGGCTGTCCGATGCGCACCGGGTCGCCGCCGATCGCGATCGTGCCGCCGTCGCGGTGGTCGGCACCGATGATGGCCCGCGCGGTCTCGGTGCGCCCGGCGCCCATGAGCCCGGCGAAGCCCAGGATCTCGCCCTTGTGCAACTGGAACGAGACGTCCTTGAGGAGGTTCTTGGTCGAGAGTCCCTGCACGTCGAGCACGATCGGGTCGTTGATGTGATCGCGGGCCTGCGGACGGGTTCCCTCGTCGATCACGCGGCCGACCATCATCTCGATGATCTTCGGGACGCTGACCTCTGACTTCTCCAGTGATCCGATGTATGTGCCGTCACGGAGCACCGTGACCCGGTCGGCGAGACGCCGCAGCTCGTCCATGCGGTGCGAGATGTAGACGATGCCGGTCCCCGAGGCGCGCAGCTGCTCGATCAGCAGGAACAGGGTCTCGGTCTCGGAGTCGGTGAGCGCCGAGGTGGGCTCGTCCATGATGAGCACCTTGGCGTTGAACGAGAGCGCCTTGGCGATCTCGACCATCTGCTGCTCGGCCACGGTCAGCTCGCCGACGAGCTGTCGGGGGTTGACCCTGATGCTGAGGCGCTGCAGCAGTTCGGCCGTCTGCGCGTTGAGCTTGCGCTCCGACAGGAAGGGGCCGGTGGTGGGCTCGCGACCCACGAAGATGTTCTGCGCCACGGTGAGATCGGGCATCAGGTTGAGTTCCTGGTGGATGATCGTGATGCCGAGCTGCTGCGCCTGCAGCGGGCTGGTGAGTTCGACCTCCTGGCCCTCGAACGTGATGGTGCCCTCGTCCTTGGTGTAGATCCCCGAGAGGATCTTCATCAGGGTCGACTTGCCGGCGCCGTTCTCGCCCACGAGCACCAGCACCTCGCCGGCTCGCACCTCGAGGTGCACATCCTTGAGAGCCTGCACACCGGGGAATCCCTTGCTGATCCCGTCGACTCTGAGAATGGGGTCACTCATGTGCTCACCTGCTTCCTTGAAGGTCGTGATGCGATATTCCGGTCGGGTCCGGAAACATCGGATCAATTCTGCGTCTTACGCCCCACCCTGCGCAAGTTGTATCTAAATGTAACTAAGACTTCTTCGGATGGGAAGACCTGTAATAACAAGTTGGCAACAGGTCGGCGGATCGAGGCGACGGCCCGGCTCAGTGCAGCCGGATCGAGTCGACCGCGACGAGCTTGTCGCGGATGTAGGCGTTGGCGTGCGCTCCGAGCTCGACGTTGTCGGTCCACAGGTTGCGCCAGATGCCGAGCATGCGGCTGAGATCGGGGGCGACGACGGCTGACGAGAACGACTCGAACACGATCGGACCGTCGTAGCCGATGCGGCCCAGCGCCTTGAAAAAGGTGTCGAAGTCGACGGTGCCGGTGCCGAGATAGCCGCGGTGGCTCTCCCCGATGTGCACGTAGCGCAGGGCCGGAGCCGCGTCGAGGACCGGCGCGAACATATCCGACTCCTCGATGTTCATGTGGTACGTGTCGAGGTGGATGCCGAGGTTCGGCCGATCGACCTCGGCGAGGTAGGCGAGCGCCTGCCGTGCGGTGTTCAGCACGTTCGTCTCGTAGCGGTTCACGACCTCGAGCGAGACCGAGATGCCGCGCTCTGCGGCATGGTCGGCGACGCGGGCGATCGTGCGCCGACTGCTCTCCAGCCCCTCGGCCGTCACCGGGTCCATGTACTTCTGCATCGCGCTGTAGATCACGCCGCAGAAGTGCTGGCCGCCGAGGTCGGCGAGCACGTCGACCGCCCTGAGCAGCAGCGCCTCTCCCGCGGCCACGACGGCCGGGTCGGAGCTCGTCACGTCGGTCGCGCCCGAGAGTCCGAGTGAGGCGCTGACGGCGAGATCGTGCTCTTCGAGCGCGTCCTTCGCCGCGGCGACGTCGAACGAGAACGGGTCCATCAGCGGGAACTCGATCAGGTCGAATCCGGCCGCCTTCGTCTTCTCGACGGAGAGACGGATGCCGTCGGCATCGAAGTGTCCGGTCCAGACGAGCCCGTGGCATCCGATGTTCATGAGACCTCTCGGAGACGGGTGTGCGGCACCTTCGCCTCGGCAGGATTGGCACGTTGCAACTCTGCGTTCAGGTCACCGTACGCGGGTCGGGGATGCGGTGTCAAGAACTTTCTTGGCACGTTGCAATCGCTGAGCTACTCTGGACTCGCCGCCGACCGTCCTGCGTCGACGCGCAGTCGAAAGGAGCTCCATGCCCGCCAGCGTCAAAGACGTCGCCGCTCTCGCCGGGGTGTCCTCCTCGACCGTCTCGAACTACCTCAACCACCCGCATGTACTCGGCGAATCGAGCGCGGCGAAGGTGAGGGAGGCGATCGCCCAGCTCGGCTACGTGCCCAACGAATCCGCCCGTCAACTGCGAGCCGGCTCCAGCAAGGCGCTGGCGCTGATTCTTCTCGACGCCTGGCTGCCGTACTTCCACGAGCTCTCGCGCGGGGTCGAAGACGTGGCCCGCGAGGGCGGCTGGTCGCTGTTCTTCAGCAACAGCAACCGCGACGCCGACACCGAACGCGGGAACATCGACATGTTCGAGGCGCACCGCGTGCAGGGCATCGTCATCTACCCGCTCGAAGACGTGGTGCCCCGGCTCGAGCAGCTCGCCGACCGCGGCATCCGCTCGGTCGTCGTCGGCCCCATCCCCGATTCGCCGACCGTCGGTTCGGTGCTGTTCGACGACCGCGGCGGCGGACGGCTGGCGGGCGAGCACCTGCTGTCGCTCGGCCGACGCCGCATCCTCTTCCTGGGGGCGCCGAGCGTCAGCCAGTCGAACGACCGCCTCCTCGGGCTGCGTGACGCCGTCACTGCGGCCGGGGCGACGGCCGATGTGATCGACGTGCCGCACCTGACGACCGAGGACGGCCTCGACGTCGGCGCGCGGATCGCCGAGATGCCTGCCACCGAACGCCCCGACGCGATCTTCGCCGCCAACGACATGGTGGCGATCGGCGTGCTCACCCAGTTGCTGCGCCGGGGCATCCGCGTGCCCGAGGAGATCGCATTGGTCGGCTTCGACGACGTCGCGCAGGCCCACCAGAGCGTCGTGCCGCTGACGAGCGTGCGGCAGCCCGGGTACGAGATCGGCCGGGCGGCGGGCGCGGCACTCATCCGCCAACTCACCGACCCCACGGCCGACCTCCCCGCGCCGACGCCCTTCGCCGCCGAGCTGATCGTCCGCGAGTCCACCGTCGGGCGCTGAGCCTCGTCTCCGCCGTCGCGGAGTTATGGCGCAGGCCCGGTTCACAATTCAGCACGAACCCGCACTGATGCCGCCGCCGAAGCCCCAGACCGCCCACAAGCGCAGACCTGTGCTGAATTGTGAACGCGCGCCGTCCGGCTTCCACAACTCCGGAGAAGCGCACGTCGAACTCACGCCAGGGCGTCTCAGCCCGCCATTCCGCCCCGACTATCCAGAGTTATGGCGCGGGCCCGGTTCACAATTCAGCACGAACCCGCACTGATGCCGCCACCGAAGCCCCAGACCGCCCACCAGCGCAGACCTGTGCTGAATTGTGAACGCGCGCCGTCCGGCTCAGCCCGGGATCAGCCCCTCTGCGGCGAGCTCGTTCCACAGCGCGCCAGGAATCTCGAGCGCCGCATACTCGGCATTCTGCGTCAGCTGCCCTGGCCGGCTTCCTCCGACCACCACCGAGCGCACCACGTCTGACTGCAGCGGGAACTGGATCGCGGCGGCGGGCAGCGGCACGTCGTGCTCGGCGCACACCCGTGCGATGCGCAGCAGCCGTTCCCACAGCTCGTCGGGAAGCTGCCCGTACTCGTATCGCCCGTCGCGGCGAGGTTCGTTCGATGCCAGCAGCCCGGAGTTGAAGACGGATGCCGCGACGATGCCTGTCTCGGTCTCTCGGCACGCCGGCAGCACCTCGGCCGCCGCCGGCTGTTCGAGCAGCGTGTATCTGCCCGCGACCATGACCAGGTCGAGGTCGGCCGACCGCACGGAGGCGGCGAGCGCATCCGACACCATCGAGCCGATGCCGACGGCAGTCACCTCGCCGTCGCGACGCAGCTGCTCGAGTGCCGGGAGCGCCTCGGCGAGCGCGAGATCCAGGTCATGCCGCTCGGGGTCGTGCAGGTAGAGCAGGTCGATGCGCTCGATCCCGAGACGTTCGCGGGACTCATCGAGGCTGGTGCGCATCCCCTCAGCCGAGAAGTCCCACACACGCTGCAGATCGTCGGGAACATGGAAGTCGTTCGCTGTGTCGAGGCCGCCGTCGTGGTCGGGGTTCGGTCGCAGCAGGCGCCCGACCTTGGTCGACAGCACGTACTCGTCGCGCGGTTTGGTCTGGAGGAACGCCCCGAGACGACGCTCCGAGAGCCCGAGCCCGTAATGCGGAGCGGTGTCGAAGTAGCGGATGCCGCTGTCCCACGCCGCATCGAGCACCGCCCACGCCTCGTCATCGCTCAGCGCGCGGAAGAGGTTGCCGACGTTCGCGGCCCCGTATCCGAGGGGCGGAACCGCCAGAGCATCAGACTCCGACATGCTGCCCCGTCCACGTGTACGCGGCGATGCTCTCGGCCTTCATCTCCATGCCGGATCCGGGCGCCGTGGGCGCCATGTACGACCCGCCCTGGATGTCGGTGGGGATCTCGAAGTGCTCGTGCAGGTGGTCGACGAACTCGATCATCCGCCCTTCGCGGGTGCCGGTGACGGCGACGAAGTCGAACATCGAGAGGTGCTGCACGGCTTCGCACAGCCCGACGCCACCGGCATGCGGGCAGACCGGCACACCGAACTTCGCGGCCAGCAGCAGGTTGGCGATGTTCTCGTTGACGCCCGCGACGCGCACGGCGTCGATCTGCATGACCGAGATCGCCTCGGCCTGCAGCAGCTGCTTGAAGATGACGCGGTTCTGCGCGTGCTCGCCGGTGGCGACGCGGATGGGTGCCACCCCCCTGGCGATCTCGGCGTGACCGAGCACGTCGTCGGGGCTCGTGGGCTCTTCGATCCAGGCGGGGTGGAACTCAGCGAGCGCGCCTATCCATTCGATCGCCTCCGACACCTCCCACCGCTGGTTGGCGTCGATCGCGATGGGGAAGTCCGGTCCGCACACCTCGCGGGCCTTGCGGAAACGGCGGATGTCGTCGTCGAGGTCGGCGCCGACCTTGAGCTTGATCTGGGTGAAGCCGTCGGCCATCGCCTCGCGGGCGAGCCGCTCGAGCTTCTCGTCGGAGTATCCGAGCCATCCGGGGCTGGTCGTGTAGCCGGGGTATCCGGTGGCGAGCAGTTCTCGTTCGCGCTCGAGGCGTCCCGGCTCGGCGGCGCGCAGGATCTCGAGGGCGTCCTCGGGCGTCAGCGCATTGGTGAGGTAGCGGAAGTCGACGAGGCCCACGAGCTCCTCGGGCGTCATCCGCGCGAGCAGCTGCCACAGCGGCAGCCCGGCCCGCTTGGCCTTGATGTCCCACAGCGCGTTGATGACCGCGCCGATGGCCATGTGCATGACGCCCTTCTCGGGGCCGAGCCAGCGCAGCTGCGAGTCGCCGATGATGTCGCGGAACGTCGTGCCCATGTCGTCGAGCAACGGCTCGATCTCGCGACCGACGAGGTGCCCGGCGAGCGCGTCGATCGCGGCGACCTGCACATCGTTGCCGCGCCCGATCGTGAAGACGAACGCGTGGCCGTCGATGCCGTCCTCGGCATCGGTGCGCACGATCACGTATGCCGCCGAGTAGTCGGGGTCGGGATTCATGGCATCCGATCCGTCCAGACTCAGCGATGTCGGGAAGCGGATGTCGGTCGTGTCGAGGGCGACGATGCGGCTCACGGGTTCCTCTCGTGCACGGGACGGATATCCGTGCAGATCTCTTGGAGTGTAAACATCGGATGTCTATACTGTCAACGAGACGGGCCGCACTGACGCGCCTCGTCACCCACGGACACCTCACTGAGCAGGAGAGACATGAAGTTCGCACGGCTAGGCACCCCCGGCGCCGAGATCCCCGTCCTCGTCGAAGGCGACCGCTACCTCGATCTGCGCTCTGTGACATCCGATGTGAACGGTGATTTCCTCGCCGGTGATTTCCGGGCTCGCGTCGCCGCGGCCCGCGCCGCCGACGAACTGCCGGTTCTCGGGGATACCGCGGCGATGCGCATCGGCGCGCCGATCGCGCGCCCGAGCGCCGTCATCTGCATCGGCCAGAACTACGCGGCGCACGCCCGCGAGTCCGGCTCCGAGCCGCCGACCGTCCCGATCATGTTCCTGAAGACGCCGAACACGGTGGTCGGCCCGAACGATGCGGTCACGATCCCCCGCGGCAGCGAGAAGACCGACTGGGAGGTCGAGCTCGGCATCGTGATCGGCGCCCGCGCCGCCTACCTCGATTCGCCCGACGACGCCGACGCCCACATCGCCGGCTACGTGGTGGCGAACGACGTCTCGGAGCGCGCCTTCCAGATGGAGGTCTCGGGCGGGCAGTGGTCGAAGGGCAAGATCGCCCCCGGTTTCAACCCGACCGGCCCCTGGCTGGTGACACCCGACGAGGTCGACGTCGACGACCTGCGGCTGCGCAGCTGGGTGAACGGCGAAGCGCGTCAGGATTCGAACACCGACGACATGATCTTCGACGTGCGCGTGATCGTGCACCACCTGTCGCAGTACGTCACGCTCGAGCCGGGCGACCTGATCCTCACGGGCACTCCCCAGGGCGTGGCCTTCGGGGGCAAGTTCCCGTATCTGACGGCGGGCGACGTGGTCGAGATCGAGATCGAAGGACTCGGGCATCAGCGCCAGGAGTTCGTGGCATGGGAGGCACAGAAATGAGCAGCGCACTCGACGGACTCGTCGCGATCGTGACCGGCGGAGCATCCGGGATCGGAGCGGCCATCGCCGCCCGCCTGCACGCCGACGGCGCGCAGATCGCGGTGCTCGACCGCGACACCTCAGGAGCGGATGCCGCCTTCGCCGCTTTCACGGCCGACGTGTCGGACCGTGCATCGGTGGATGCCGCCGTGGCCGCCGTCGCCGAGAGGTTCGGGCGCATCGACATCGTCGTGAACAACGCCGGGGTCGGCGCCCAGGGAGACATCAGCGCCAACGACGACGACGAGTGGGCGCGTGTGCTCTCGATCAACGTCACGGGCATCGCCCGCGTCACGTCGGCGGCGTTGCCGTGGCTCAAGGAGTCGCCGAGCGCGGCGGTCTGCAACACGGCATCCATCGCCTCGACCACCGGCCTTCCCCAGCGCGCGCTCTACAGCGCGTCGAAGGGCGCCGTCTCGGCCCTGACCCGTGCCATGGCCGCCGATCACCTGCGCGAGGGCATCCGCGTCAACGCCGTCAACCCCGGCACCGCCGACACCCCGTGGGTCGGCCGGCTGCTCGACTCGGCCGACGACCCGGCCGCCGAGCGCGCCGCCCTCGAGGCCCGCCAGCCGCATGGCCGCCTGGTCTCACCCGACGAGGTCGCCGCGGCGGTCGCCTACCTGGTGAGCCCCGCCGCGGGCTCGACCACGGGCACGTTCATCGAGGTCGACGGCGGCATGGCTCAGCTGCGGCTACGTCCCGTCGGGGGCTGACCGCCGCGTCGCCCACTGTCCTGGTCCCGGCCCCGGACAGTGGGCGCTACGAGCGACCGCCGCGCAGCCAACCCAGGATGCCGCGGCGCGGCCGCTCCTCCCGAGAGTCCTCATGCGTCGGCCGCTCGCCGATCCGGTAGAACTCCTCGGCGTTCGTCCACATGATCGCGTCGACGTCGTGCCCGCGGCGCTCGGCCCAGGCGATCACCGCATCCGCCCATCTGATCCGAGCCGTCGGCTGGTACATGGGCGATCCGTCGACGTTCGCGTACGGGTCGCCCTTCTCCGGGGGTCCGATGACCGAGACCGGCCAGTCACTGCCCCACATCAGCCGCTCGACGCCGAACGCATCGGCCGCGGCGTCGAGGAACGGATGCAGCTGCTCTGCCGACCAGTCGCCTCCGGCCTCTCCGGGCAGCCCCGAGAGCTTGCACCACACGTTCGGATGCCGTGCCAGGTCGTCGAGATCGCGCACCCATTCCATGGTCGGCGCCACCGGGGCCTTCGCCGTGCCGACCTCGGGCTTGCCGAGGTGATCGAGCACCATCCGCAGCTCGGGCACCGCCCCCGCGAGTCGGGCCACCTCGGGCAGCTGGGCGGCGCGCACGCAGGCGTCGAAGGCCCAGCCGCGCGCCGCGACCTCGCGCGCCCCGGTGACGAAGTCGGCCGAGACCGCCAGTCCGTCGGGTTCGCCCTGCAGGTTGTGCCGCACGCCGACCACGAGCGGCTCGGCGGCGAGTCCTTCGAGGTGCGCCGTGGTGTCGGTGCCGCGATCCAGACGCGCGCCCGCGACGATGCCGACCACCCCGACCCGCGACGCGAGCCCGGCCACCCACCGCACCTCTTCGAGGAAGTCGTCTTCGACGGTCTCGGCCTGCACGAACACCGCGCGCTCGGTCGTCGCGCGGGCGATGCGGGCGTGCTCGATCTCGGTCGCACCGAACAGCCAGGCGAGCGGACCCTCGAGCCACGTGTAGTGCAGAAGCTCGGGGTCCCAGAGGTGCAGGTGCGAATCGAGTACGCGCATGCCCCCATCCTGCCGCAGACATCCGATGAATGGCTAGGATGACGCCATGGCAGTGACTGACGACGCGATCGAGAAGATCAAGGCGATGATCGTGTCGGGCGAACTCGCACCCGGCGATCGCCTCCCTCCCGAGAAGGAGCTGTCCGAGCGGCTCGGCCTGTCACGCAACTCGATGCGCGAGGCCGTGAAGGCGCTCGAGGTGATCCGGGTGCTCGACGTGCGCCGCGGTGACGGCACCTATGTCACGAGCCTGGAGCCCCACCTGCTGCTCGAGGCGATCTCGTTCGTGGTCGACATGCACGACGACGACTCGATGCTCGAGATCTTCGCGGTGCGACGGATGCTGGAGTCGCAGGCGACCGGCCTCGCGGCCACCCTCGGCAGCGACGACGCGATCGCCGGCCTCGAGAGCGAGGTCGCCTCCATCGATCCGACGGTCAGCATCGAAGAGCTCGTCGAGCACGATATCCGCTTCCACCGTGAGATCGTCGGCATGGCCGGCAACGCCTATCTCGCCAGCCTCATCGAGCACCTGAGCAGTCAGACCGTGCGCGCCCGCGTGTGGCGTGGTCTCACCGAGGGCGGAGCGGTCGAGCGCACCCTCTCGGAGCACCGGGCGATCGCCGACGCCATCGCCCGGCGCGATTCGGGTCTCGCCACCTCGCTCGCCACGGCGCACATCGCCGGCGTCGAGCGGTGGCTGCGCCAGGCGGCATCCGCCTGACGCAGCGACGCCTTTCTCGGCCACGCGTCCCTCAAGCCTTCCCTGCACGCTTTCGTCGTCCGGGCCCAGACCGGCACGTTCGGCCAGATGCGCTTCGCTCGGCCGTATCCGTGACGTCGGGCCGAATCTGGCGCGTCTGGCCGACGCTGGCCCACTCGCCGAATCGCGACTCAGGCCCCGAGCCGCCCCATCGCCGCGTCGAACTCGGCGGCAGAGCTGTCGCTGACCTCGTGGAACAGCACCTGCTCGATCACGTCGGGTGCCGCCGTGAAGTACGGCACCCCCGCGAGACGCAGACCGGTGATGTCGTCGGGTGATCGCAGGCTGGCCGCGAGCACGTTCGAGTCGCTGCCCGCGCACACCTCCTGCATGCGGGCGATCACCGCATCCCCGTCAATGCCGGCATCCCGCATCCGTCCGAGGTAGGGGGCGATGTACTGTGCCCCGATCGAGGCGCATGCCAACGCCTGTGCGACCGAGTAGACGGCGGTGACGAGCACGGTCGCGCCGTCGCTCACCAGAGCGGATGCCGCCGCGAAGCCGTCGCGGGTCGCCGGCACCTTCACGGCCACGCGATCGCCCAGCGCACGGATGCCCTCGGCGTTGCGGAGGAAGGATGCGGTGTCGCCGCCCCACGTCTGGAAGAAGATCTCGCGGGCGCCCTCGTCCGACCAGCGGGCGTAGAGGTCGGGGATCTCCGCGGCGGTGCGGCCACCACGCTCGAGGATCGTGGGGTTGGTCGTCACGCCGTGCACGACGCCCGCGGTGAGGAGGGAGGCGACGCGATCGACGTCCGCGCTATCGACATAGAGACGGGGGGCCAGCGCGGTCATCGGGTCTCCTTGAGCACAACCTGTCGTTACAGGTTCGGATTCGGCTAATGTAATGACAGCCGCGGAGGATGTCAAAGCACCCCGCATCGACGACGATCAGGAGTGCCATGACAGCCGCCACCTCGCCCGATCGCACCGGCGTCGTCATCGTCGGCAGCGTGACCGCAGACGTGACGACCTTCTCGACCAGGCTCCCCGCCCGCGGAGAGACCATCCTCGGCGACGAGTTCACCCTGATGCTCGGCGGCAAGGGCGCGAATCAGGCGGTCGCCGCGGGACGATCGGGGGCCCGCACGAGCTTCGTCGGATGCGTGGGAGACGACCTCTTCCACGACCTCGTCGTCGACGGGCTGAGCGAGGCCGGAGTCGACCTCACGCATCTCCGCACGGTGCCGGGGCCGACGGGCATCGCGCACATCCGCGTCGACGCCTCGGCGCAGAACGACATCGTCATGGTGCCTCTGGCCAACGCCGCGCTCAGCACCGAGCAGATCGACGCGGCGCTCGAAGCCCTCGCGCCGACCACGTCGGTGCTGCTCACCCAGCTCGAGACGCCCTCGGCGCTCACCGCGCACATCACGTCACGAGGACGCGAGCACGGCATGACCGTCATCCTCGACCCCGCCCCCGCCGCTCCGCTGGATGACGCCGTGTGGGCGAGCATCGACATCGTCACCCCGAACGAGACCGAGGCCTCGGTGCTCAGCGGCGTCGAGGTGACGGATGCCGCGTCGGCGGAGATCGCCGGACGCTGGTTCCTCGACCGGGGCGTCGGCGCCGCCGTGATCACGCTCGCGGGTCAGGGCTCGTGCGTCGTGACCGCAGCGGGAGCATCCGTCATCCCGCCCTTCCCTGTCGAGGCCGTCGACACCACCGCGGCCGGTGACGCCTACGCCGGGTATCTCGGCGCCGCCCTCGCCAACGGCTGGGGGCTGACGGATGCCGTACGCCTGGCGACCGCCGCCGGAGCCCTCGCCGTCACGGAGCAGGGCGCCTCGCCCAGCCTGCCGCTGCGGGCCGAGGTCGACGCCTTCCTGGCCGCCCGAGAAGCCCACTGACATCCCCGAGGAGACATCATGCGCAAGACAGCGACGACCATCAACCCCGCACTCTCGCGCGTGATCAGCGAGACCGGCCACACCGATCTGCTGGTGGTCACCGATGCCGGCCTGCCCATCCCGCCCGGATCCGAGCGCATCGACCTCGCCTATCGTCCCGGCGCTCCGGCCTTCTTCGACGTGCTCGACACCGTGCTGGCCGAGCTCGTCGTGGAGGGAGCGACGGTGTCGGCCGAGGTCGCCGAGAAGAGCCCCGAGGTGCTGGCCGCGCTGCGCGAGCGCTTCGCCGACCAGGACTTCGAGATCGAGCTCATCCCGCACGTCGACTTCAAGAAGCTGACCCACTCGGCGCGCGCGTTCGTGCGCTCGGGAGAGTTCACCCCCTACGCGAACGTGATCCTGCACGCGGGAGTGGCGTACTGATATGAACGACACGATCGACCGCCACTCCGCCGCGCCCATGTACGACCAGCTGCGTCAGCTGATCGTCGACGGCATCTCGCGAGACGGCCTGCAGCCCGGCGACCCGCTGCCCGGCGAGCACCGCCTCTGCGAGCGGTACGGCATCTCGCGCACCGTGGTGCGCCAGGCGTTGGCCCAGCTCGAGCACGAGGGGCTCGTCGAACGCGTCAAGGGCAAGGGCACGTTCGTGTCGCGTCCCCGCACGAGCGAGAGCCTGGTGCACACGCTGATCGGCCTCTACGACGACGTCGAGCGCCGCGGCGGGCACGTGCACAGCGACGTCCTGCGCCACGAGCAGACTCTCGCCGACGACGAGATCGCGGCGGCACTCGAGGTCGACCCTGGCGCACCGGTCGTGGTGCTCGACCGTCTGCGTCACGTCGACGGCGAACCCTGGTCGCTCTCGACCACCTGGATGCCGGATGCCGTCGGCGGAGTCACGCTCGGCGTCGACCTCTCGGAGCGGTCCCTGTACCGCCTGCTCGCCGATCACGACATCGTGGCGACCAGCGGCGTCCGCTCGGCCGAGGCCACCGTCGCGACCCACGAGCAGGCGCAGCATCTGGGGGTGAGCGCCGGCTCCGCCCTGCTGCGACTGCGCAGCGTGAGCCGTTCCTCCGACGGCACGCCGATCGAGTACTTCGTGGCGCACCACCGCGGCGACCGCTCGCGCTTCGAGTTCCAGCTGCAGCAGGAGCAGTCGCAGGCGTCGCTGCTGCACGTCGACGGCGACGGCAGCACCTCGCGCGCCGGCACCGTCCGCTAGCCGCATCCGCACGCGGCATCCACTCACAGGTGGGTCGGCCGAGCACGGGTCGCGGACTAGCCTGGAACGAGAGCACGCATCGCACGGGGCGATGCGATCGGGGGGAAGACACGATGGTCGACGACGCGCATCCACCGGCATCCGACTCCGACCCGGTCATCCCTCCGCCGCCTGCCGCGGCGCCGGGACAGCTCGGATCCTCCGTCCCGCTGGCCCCGCCGCTGGGCGGGATGCCCGGGCCGCCCGCCCCGCCGCTGCCGCCGTACGCCTCTGCCCCCCAGCCGGGGCAGCATCCGCAGATGGCCGCGTACCCGCCGCCGCCCCCGGGGCAGCCGTCGCCTCCCTACGGCGCCGCATATGCTTCCCCGTCCGCGCCTCCTCCTCCGCGTTCAGGACGGACCGTCGGCATCGTCATCGCAGCGGTCGCGGCGTTCGTGCTGATCGTCGTCGTGGGCATCGCGGTGGCCGTGAGCCTGCTGCTGAGCTCGCGCACCGAACCGGCGACCGCGCCTCCGGCCACGAGCGTCACGGAAGAGCCCGCAGCGCCTTCCGAGGCACCGCAGGGCGACCCGGACTCCGACGGCTCGGGCGACGCCGACGCCGACGCCTCCGCCATCGCCGACGCGCTCCAGGCGAAGATCGACGAGTACAAGCGCCTGCGCGACAGCGGCGCGCTCTGGCAGAGCATCCCCGACACCGAGTTCAACCGCACGGCCGTCTCCGCCTTCCTCTACTTCCTCACCGACATGAAGGTCGCCACCATCTGGGGTGTCGACGATGCGCAGGCGCAGGAGTACGAGGAGCGCATGACGATGCTCGAGGAGCGTCTGCTCGCCGAGCAGCCCCTCGGCGACGACATCCAGATCACCCTCGAGGACGAGGTCTTCACGTACGACGGCGAGACGGGCGAGGGCGGCTACACGCCCCGCTAGAGGAGCGTTACGCTCGAAGCATGAGCGACTGGACCAGCACCGCGATCGCCCTGCTGGAAGCCGACGCCAACCGCAGCGCCGACACCCATCTGCACCTCTTCCCGCTGCCACCCGAGTGGGGCATCGACCTGTACCTGAAAGACGAGTCGGTGCATCCGACCGGGTCGCTCAAGCACCGTCTCGCGCGCTCGCTGATCCTGTACGGACTCGTCAACGGACGCATCACCGAGGACTCCACTCTCGTCGAGTCCTCCAGCGGATCGACGGCCGTCTCCGAGGCGTACTTCGCGCGGATGCTGGGGCTGCCCTTCGTCACCGTCGTACCGCGCTCGACCAGCCAGGAGAAGATCGACCTCATCGAGTTCTACGGCGGACGCTGTCACTTCGTCGACCGTGCCGAGGACATGTCTCCTGAGGCTCAGCGCCTGGCCTCCGAATGCCATGGCCACTACCTCGACCAGTTCACGTTCGCCGAGCGGGCGACCGACTGGCGCGGCAACAACAACATCGCCGAGAGCGTGTTCAGCCAGCTGTCGCAGGAACGCCACCCGATCCCCCGCTGGATCGTCGTGGGCGCAGGCACCGGCGGCACGAGCGCCACCTTCGGCCGGTACGTGAAGTACCGCCGCCACGAGACGCAGATCGCGGTCGTCGACCCCGAGGGTTCGGCGTTCTACGACGGATGGGCGGGCACCGTCGCCGCGCCGGCCGGACGCCCCAGTCGCATCGAGGGCATCGGCCGTCCGCGCGTCGAGGCCTCGTTCGTGCCCAGTGTGATCGACGAGATGATCCGCGTTCCCGACGCGGGGTCGATCGCCGCGATCCGGATGCTGCGCGAGCGCACCCTGCACTGGGCCGGAGGTTCGACCGGCACCAACCTGTACGGCGCATTCCAGCTGATCGCGCGCATGCGCGCGGCGGGCGAGACCGGCAGCATCGTCACGCTCATCTGCGACAGCGGCATCCGCTATGCCGGCACGTACTTCAACGATGAGTGGGTCGCCGAGCAGGGCTGGGACCTCGACCCGCATCGCACCCGCCTCGATCACTTCCTCGAGACCGGGGTCTGGGTCGACTGACCCTCGTTCCGCTTCCATGACTCCGGAGATCCGGGCAGGTCACCCGGGAGAACACGCTTCCTCGGGTTCGAGCCGCCACATTCTCCGGAGTCACGGCACGTCGCGGGCCGAGGCGCTCCGGCTACGCTGGCCGCATGACTACTCTCATCCTCACTGTCGCGGGTGCCGATCGCCCCGGACTCGTCGCAGCCGTCGCCGATGTCGTCGATGCCCACGGCGGAAACTGGGAGAACAGCTCGCTGGCCGAGCTCGCGGGCACCTTCGCCGGAGTGATCGAGGTCTCGGTCGCCGCCGACCGTTCCGACGAGCTGCAGACGGCGCTCCGCGGACTTCAGGGACAGGGGCTCCTGACGCTCGCCGTCCTCACCGGAACGCCTGATGACGACGCGGAGGACGAGCAGCGACTCGAGATCCGGGTGCTGGGCAACGACCGATCCGGCATCGTCCGCGAGGTCTCGAACGTGCTGAACGCGCACGAACTCAGCATCGAGGAGCTCGCGACCGAGACCCGGGATGCCGCGATGGCCGGCGGCCGTCTGTTCGAGGCCTCCGTGATCGCGCGGGTTCCGTCGTCGGTCGACATCGATGCCCTGCGTCGCGACCTCGAGCGCATCGCCACGGAGATCCAGGTCGACATCACCCTCGCCTGACCGCGGCGTCCCCTCCGCCCGATACGCACACAGCGTCCCGCACGGCCCACGGGGCGACCGCACGCCTGTGCAGACCGAGGCGAACTGTGCAGAACGGGAGAAATGAGAGGGCGATCGTGGTCACTCAGGGCGACTCGACGGACGATCCTTCGGCGCGCATATCCGTATCGGTGTACCGGCGCACCCAGTACTCGGTCTGAGCCACGTGGGCGGATGCCGCAGCCGACGCCGCGACCGGGTCCGCCGCAGCGAGTCCGCGGAGGATCGCCCGGTGCCCGGCATCCGAGTGGAGCTTGAGTTCGGCGGCGTCGCCGGCATCCGGGATCCGATAGGCCCGCGAGCGAGAGCGCAGCACGTCGATCAGGCTCGTGAGCGCGTCGTTGCCGGCGACCTCCGAGATCGTCATGTGGAAGGCGTGGTCGAGGCGGGAGTGGTCCTCGAAGTCGTCGCTCGCCTCGATCTCATCGAGCACGCCGCTGAGCGTCTCGATCGTGGCGGCGTCGATGCGGGCCGCGGCGAGCGCAGCCGCGTGGGGCTCGAGCACCCGGCGAAGCTCCGTCAGTTCGAGCACCCCGGCCATGGGCAGGAGTCCGACCGTGAGAGAGAGGCTGCCGATCAGGTCGGCGGCGCGCAGCTCGCTGACGTAGCTGCCCGAGCCGTGCCGGGTCTCGAGCACACCGAGGGCGGCCAGCATGCGGATGGCTTCGCGCAGCGATCCGCGTGAGACGCCGAGCGTCTCGCACAGCTCACCCTCGCTCGGCAGACGGTCGCCGGGACGCAGCTCGCCGTCCGCGATCAGCGCGCGCAGCCCGTGCAACGCTGTGTCCAGTGCGCTCATCGTCATCCTCCTGACACCGCCCGATCCCCTTGCTGAGTCTGTCGGACGCAGACCCTTCGTCAAATTCGTATGACAACTATGTTTCATCCTCGCCTTTTCGTAGCCATTTCGAAAGCTCTGTGGCAAAGTTGTGCAACAACTCCCCCACTGCACCGACGAGGACCGATGCCCGCACCACTCTTCCCCGCACCGCTCACGCTGAACTCCGGCATCCGAGCCCGTGATGCGTGGCCGCTCGATCCCGACGTGATCCACCTGAACCACGGCTCGTTCGGCGCGGTCCCCACGGCCGTCGTCGAGCAGCAGGATGCCCTGCGACGTCGTGCCGACCTCAGCCCGGTCGAGTGGTTCCCCCGCATCGCCGAACGGGTGCGCGACGCTCGCGAGCGCACGGCTCCGTTCCTCGGCGCCCATGCCGAAGACAGCGTCTTCGTCCCGAACGCCTCCGCCGCCGCGACCGTCGTCTACAACGCCCTGCACCTCGAGCGCGGCGACGAGATCCTCGTCACCGACCAGGGCTACGGAGCGATCACCATGGGCGCGCAGCGCCTGGCCCGCCGCTTCGGAGCATCCGTCCGCGCCGTCGAGCTGCCGCTGCTCGCCTCCGACGACGAGGTCGTGCAGCGCTTCGCCGACGCACTCACTCCGGCCACCCGCCTGATCGTGGTCGACCAGATCACCTCGCCGACCGCGCGGATGCTGCCGACCCGGCGCATCGCCGAGCTCGCGGCGGAACGGGGCATCCGCACCCTCGTCGACGGCGCTCATGCTCCCGGTCTCGTCGCCGATGCCGCCGCGGTCGCCGGCGGCGACTGGTGGTTCGGCAACCTGCACAAGTGGCCCTGCGCCCCGCGCGGTTCCGCCCTGCTCGTCACGAACGCCCCCGACCGCGACGACCTGTGGCCGCTCATCGACTCGTGGGCGGCGAACGAGCCATACCCCGAGCGCTTCGACACCCAGGGCACGATCGACGCGACGACCTATCTCGCCACCCCGGCGTCGATCGAGTTCATCGAGTCCGAGTTCGGGTGGCACAACGCCCGCCAGGCGATGGCGCAGATGGCGGATGCCGGGGCCGAGATCATCGCCGAGGGCCTGCGCCCCTACGGCGACGAAGACCCCCTCACTCCGTTGCCCTCGCCCGTGCCGTCGATGCGACTCGTGCGACTGCCGCTCGGACTCGGCTCGACGCGCGAAGAAGCCGATGCCCTGCGCATGGACCTGCTCGACGAGACCGGCGTCGAGACCGCGTTCACCAGCTTCCGCGGCGTCGGCTACTTCCGCCTGTCGGCGCACCTTTACACAGAGGCGTCCGACTTCGAGGCCTTCGTCGAGCGCTGCATCCCGCAGATCCTCCGCCGCGCCGGCATCCGCACCGCCGACTCCATCATCGTCTCCTGACCCGACCCACCCCTCCACCCACCACCCGACCCACCACCATCACCAACTGAGAGGCACCTCGTGAAGAAGAACAGAATCTTGACGACCGCCGCGGGAATCGGCACCGTCGCCGCACTCGCGCTCACCGGCTGTTCCGCAGGCGGCGGCGAGTCCGCCGACGGCACCGTCACCCTGCAGATGGTCGAGAGCCTGACCAATCCTGCCCGCACCGACCTGCTGCGCGGACTCCTCGACGACTTCGAGAAGGAGAACCCCGACATCAAGGTCAAGCTCGTCTCGCCGCCCACCGAGCAGGCCGACGCGAAGATCCAGCAGATGCTGCAGTCGGGCAAGGGCGTCGACGTCCTCGAGGTCCGCGACATCACCGTCGGACCGTTCGCGAACAACGGCTGGCTGCACGACATCTCGGCCGACCTCGAGAAGTGGGACGGCTGGGATGCCCTCACCGACAACGCGCAGTCGGCGTCCGTGGCCGCAGACGGCAAGAGCTACTTCGTGCCGTACGGCTTCTACGGCCTGTCGCTCTTCTATCGCACCGACCTCGTCGAGGAGGCGGGCTTCGACGGCCCGCCGCACAGCTGGAAGGATCTGCTCGAGCAGGCCAGCGCCATCCAGGACCCCGCGAACAACATCTACGGCTACGCGTTCCGCGGTGGCCAGAACGCGAACAGCAATGTGGTCGCGGCTATCGAGGCCTACACGATCGACGGCCTCGACGTCGATGACGCCTTCCTGATGGAGGACGGGTCGACGATCTTCGCCGCTCCCGAGGCGCAGGAAGCCGTCGACGACTACTTCGACCTCTTCAAGGAGGCGTCGCCGCCGTCCGCCGTGTCGTGGGGCTACCCCGAGATGGTCGCCGGTTTCACCAACGGCACCACGGCGTTCCTGCTGCAGGACCCCGAGGTCATCGCGACCGTGCAGGACTCCTCTCTGACCGAGGATCAGTGGGACACCGCCCCGCTGCTCGTCGGGCCGTCGGGCAAGGCCGCGCAGCCGCTGGCCGTCGCCGGCTGGGGCGTCGCGGAGAACAGCGAGCACCAGGATGCTGCGGTCAAGCTCGTCGAGTTCCTCTCGTCGGCCGAGCCGGCCACCGAGTTCGCGCAGGCCAACAGCCTCGTGCCGATCATCTCCGAGGCGGCCGATGACGAGTTCTACTCCTCGGGCCCGTGGACGAGCTATGTCACGATGACCGAGGACCCCGAGACCTACGTCAACGTCAAGCAGCCTCGCGGCGTCAGCTGGTGGACCGAGTGGATCCAGAAGTCTGACCAGGACGTGCAGAACGTGCTGCTCGGCAACATGTCGACCACCGAGCTGCTCGAGTCGTGGGACACCTTCTGGACCGAGAAGTACGCTGCGGAAAAGGGCTGATCCGTGACCCGGACCACTCTCGAAGGGGGCTCCGTCGGCACCGCCGGCGGGGCCTCCCCGGCATCCCGCCGGCGCCGCCCCTTCCGTGGCCGCCACGCGCTGACGCTGCTGGCCTTCATGGCCCCGGCGATCGTGTTCGTGTGCTGGTTCACCTACTGGCCGATGCTGCAGGGCGCACGCATGGCCTTCCACGACTGGAACCTGTGGGATCTCACCTCCACCCCGTGGGTGGGTTTCGACAACTTCGTCACCGTCTTCCAGGACCCCGCCTTCCCGATCGTCGCCTGGAACTCCGTCCTGTGGGTCGTCGGCTCGCTTGTGCCTCAGCTCGTGATCGGCTTCCTGATCGCGCTCGCCCTGCGCAAGCGCTTCCGCTTCCGCGGGCTCTACCAGGCGCTCGTGTTCTTCCCGTGGGCCGTCTCGGGCTTCCTGATCGGGATGCTGTTCCGCTGGATGTTCAACGCCGAGTTCGGCGTCGTGAACGACCTGCTCATGAAGGCCGGCCTGATCGACGCCCCGCTGCCCTGGCTGGCGGATCCGAAGCTCGCGATGTTCGCGGTCATCGTCGCCAACATCTGGTACGGCGTGACCTTCTTCGCGATCATGATCCTCGCGGCTCTGCAGTCCGTGCCCGACGAGATGCTCGAGGCCGCGAGCCTCGACGGCGCAGGCAAGGTGCGTCAGCTGTTCTCGATCATCATCCCGTACATCTCGATGACGTTGCTGCTGACGATCCTGCTGCGCATCATCTGGATCTTCAACTTCCCCGACATCATCTACGCGATGACCAACGGCGGGCCGGCGAACCAGACCCACATCATCACGACGTGGATGATCAACTACACGCAGCAGGGCAACTACGGCATCGCGAGCGCCATCGGACTCATCGTCGTCGCGTTCCTGTTCGTGTTCTGCGCGTTCTACCTCATGGCGATGCGGAGGGTCCAGCGATGACCATCACCGGAACCACGGTCACCGAGACCCGGCGTCTCACCGTCCCCGACATCGCGAAGGCACCGCGTCCGAAGCGCAAGGCCTCGGTCGGCGGCGTCGTGCGCGTCGTCGGTCTCGCCCTCTGGCTCGTCATCACGCTCTTCCCGCTGTACTGGATCGCGCTGACGTCGTTCAAGTCGCCGGGAACGATCAACTCCTTCCCGATCGAGTACTGGCCCAGCGAGCCGTCGCTCGACAACTACGTGAGCCTGTTCGAGCAGAGCTCGTTCGGGGTCTTCCTCGGCAACTCGGCTCTGGTGGCGACGATCGCGGGTGCGGTCGCGACGCTCATCGCTCTGCTCAGCGCCTATGTGATCGCGCGCTTCGAGTTCCGCGGCAAGGGGACGGTGCTGGTGGCGTTCCTGCTCACGCAGATGATCCCCGCGTTCATCGCGCTGGGCCCGCTGTACTCGATGATGACCGACCTGGGCCTCGTCGACACCAAACCCGGCCTGATCCTCGTGTACATCGCGGTCTGCATCCCGTTCTCCACGGTCATGCTGCGCGGTTTCTTCGAGAACGTGCCGGACGCGCTCGAAGAGGCGGCGATGATCGACGGATGCTCGCGCTTCGGCGCGCTGTTCCGAGTGCTCGTGCCGGTGATGACCCCGGGCATCATCGCGGCCTTCATCTTCAACTTCGTCAACTGCTGGAACGAGCTGTTCCTGTCGGTCGTGCTGATGAACACCGACGAGAACCGCACCGTGCCGTCGGCGCTGAACGGGTTCATCTCGACGTTCAACATCGACTGGGGCTCGATGAGCGCCGCAGCCGTGCTGACGATCCTGCCGACCATGGTGATGTTCGCACTCGCGAGCCGCTGGATCGTGCAGGGCCTGACCGCCGGCGCCGTCAAGGAGTAAGCGCGTCCGGATATGACGAAGGCCGCCGCCCCTCAGGGACGGCGGCCTTCGTCATGCATCCGTCAGACCAGGCGGGCCTTCGGCGACACCGAGTAGGTGGCCTCTGCATCGCGGTTGACCGTGTCGCCCAGTGCGGTGTCGATCGCCGCGAGCGTGTCGGCGTCGAGCGTCACGCCCGAGGCCTTGACCGTCTCGGCGAGCTGCTCGGGGCGCGAGGCTCCGACGAGAGCTGCGGCGACGTTCGGGTTCTGCAGCACCCAGGCGATCGCGAGCTGCGGCATCGACAGGCCGGCCTGCTCGGCGATCGGCTTGAGCTTCTGCACGGCGGTGAGGATGTCGTCCTGCAGGAACCCCTTGATGAAGTCGGAGCCGCTGTGCGGATCCGTCGCGCGGGAGCCCTCGGGAACCGGCTGACCCGGCAGGTACTTGCCCGACAGCACGCCCTGCGCCATCGGCGACCAGACGATCTGCGAGATGCCGAGCTCCTCTGATGCGGGCACGACCTTGCCCTCGATCACACGGTGCAGCATCGAGTACTGCGGCTGGTTCGAGATCAGCTGCACGCCGAGCTGCTTCGCGAGGGCGTGCCCCTCGCGCAGCTGCTCGGCCGTCCACTCCGAGACGCCGATGTAGAGGGCCTTGCCCTGGCGGACGACGTCGGCGAACGCCTGGAACGTCTCCTCCAGCGGGGTCTCGTAGTCGAAGCGGTGCGCCTGGTACAGGTCGACGTAGTCGGTGCCGAGTCGCGTCAGCGAGCCGTTGATCGATTCGAGGATGTGCTTGCGGCTCAGCCCGGTGTCGTTCGGACCCTTGGGGCCGGTCGGGAAGTAGACCTTCGTGAAGATCTCGAGACCCTCGCGGCGCTGACCCTCGAGCGCCTTGCCGAGCACGACCTCTGCCGCGGTGTTCGCGTAGGTGTCTGCGGTGTCGAATGTGGTGATGCCGGCGTCGAGCGCCGCGTGCACCGTCTTGACGGCGGCGTCGTCGCCGACCTGCGAAGCGTGCGTGACCCAGTTGCCGTAGGTGATCTCAGAGACCTTGAGACCGCTGTTGCCGAGATAGCGATAGTTGACCATGCCATAACGCTACCGGCCGTGGCAGACGCCGGGCCCGGATCAGACGCGCGGTTCGACCAGCTGCTCCTGCTCGGCGAGCGTCTGCGCCTGGGCGCGCTTCTCGGCGAGCTCGCGCTCCTGCGCCGCGTCACGCGCTTCGGCGGCCTGGGCGGCCTCCTTGCGCTCGGCGCGGGTCTGCGGCTCGCCTGATCCGGCATCCGCCTGGATCCCCTGCGACTGCACGGTGACGATCGCCGCGCGGTCGCGGAACCCCTCGGCGGTCACCTTGTCGAGCGCGACCTGCTTGCGGATCGCGACGGCCTTCTCGTAGAGCGACGGGTCGCCGTAGGAGGTGAGCACCTTCACGAGCACGGGCAGCAGCTCGATCATGAAGAACAGTGCGGCGATGAGGATGTGCGCCCACAGGATCGTCGGCTCCTTCTCGCTGAGCCTGTTCAGACCGCTGATCTGGCTGAGCAGACCGATCGCGCCCGCGTTGCCGGACGCCACCGATTCGGCGCGCGCGTTGTACGCGGCGAGCGCGGTGTCATAGCTGTCGCGCGCGGCGGGCAGCTGAGACTGCGCCTCTTCACGGTTCTGCGACTCCGACGTGCTGGTGTTCTCCTTCGCGGCGGTGCCCGCGGCTGCCAGCTCTTCGTTGGCGGTGCGCAGCTGCGCGGCGAGCGCGTCGTAGGTCTGCTGCGCCTCGGCGAGCTGGGCCTGGGCGGCATCCGAGCTCGCGCCCTCGCCGTTCACGCCGGTGCAGCCGGGAACCGTGCCTGCACCTTCGCCGGTGAGCTCGCACTGGTAGAGGACGCGGGCCTGGTCGATCACGGCCTGCTGCTCGGTCATCTTGGCCGTGAGGTCGTCGACCGTGGCCTGCGCGGCCGATTCGGTCGCCGACGACGAGTCGGTGCCGGCGACGATTCCGGTCGCCGCCTGGTTCTCGAGCTCGGCGACGCGGTCGGATGCGGCGTCGAGCGCCTTCTTCTCGGGGCCGGTCTCGAGTGCATCCTGGTCGGCCTGCGCCTGGGTGATGTTCGTCGAGGCGACCTCGCGCGCGATGTCGTTGTGGAAGATCTGCAGCACGAGCGGCTCGGCGACGACGAAGCCGATGATCGCGGCCATGATCACACGTGGGATCGCGAGGCCGATGAGCTTCCAGACGTTGCGGGTCGACGTCATGGTCGAGGTGAGGAAGCGATCGAGGTTGAAGATGATGAGCGCCCAGACGACCGCCAGCGGCACGGCCAGCCAGATCGCGGCCTGCACGCCCGTGGTCAGTGCGAACAGCATGGAGATCGCCGAGACCAGTGCGGTTCCGGCCAGCACGAAGAACATCTGCACGAAGCGCGGGGTCTCGCCGGGGACGCGGTCGAGGATCTCGTCCTCGGCTCCGCCGAGGATGGCGAGCTTGCGCAGACGCGAACCCGGCACGCGCGGTGCGCGCTCGCGCGGCTGACGCCGGGGCTTGGGCTCACGCACGGGACGGGCGGATGCCGTGGCATCCTGCTCCTGCTCCTGTGCATCGGGCACCTCGGGTGCCTGCTGCGGTTCCGGCAGATCGGCGCCCGTGGGCTCGTACGCGCGCAGGAAGTCGAGGTCGTCCGTGTCAGCGTTCGGGTCGCTGTCGAGGATGATCCGACCCTGCGAATCGAACCGTCCTGGGCGGTGAGCGGAATAGGGCATTCCGACAATCTACGAAATGTCGCCTGTGGAAAACGTGCACGAACCCTGTGTTTCCGCCTCCGCGGGCCTCGTCAGGGTCAGCGCGGCAGCATGCGGACGAGCGCATCGGCGCTCGCGGCGAGCGCGTCGTCGAGCGAGAAATGCCCGGCGGCGCACAGCGTTCCGAGTCCGTGCACGAGGCCCCACACTCCGGTGACGCTCTGTGCGTCGAGGCCCGCGGCCACTGACGCCTCCGACAGCAGCTGCTCGAGCTCATCGATCAGGGGGGCCATGGTCTCGCTCGGCTCACCGGGGATGCACACCGTGGGGTCGTAGATCACGTCGAAGCCGTGCGGATGCTCGACCGCGTAGCGGATGTACGCGGCACCGCCTTCGATCACGGCGGATGCGGAGTCCGGCGCCTCCTCGATCCCGCCGCGCACCGCGGCCACCAGGTCGGCCATGCTGCGCTCGGCGAGGACCTTGAGCAGACCGCGCCGGTCGGAGAAGTGGTGGTACGGGGCGTTATGGCTCACGTCGGCGGCGCGGGCGACCTCGCGCAGGCTGATCTCCCCCGCGGGCTTCTCGGCGAGCAGCTGCATCGCCGCCGCCTCGAGGGCGTGGGCGAGGTCACCGTGGTGATAGCCGGATCGGGAACTTGACACAAGCAACATTGTTGCTTATCTTGACAGTGTCCACCACTGCTTGACACTGTCAACATAGGAGCGCACATGCCATCCGCACTGATCATCGACGGCCACCCCGATGCCGGATCCCTCACCGCAGAACTGGCCCGACGCTATGCCGCAGCGCATGGCGACGCCCGTGTCCTCGCTCTGCGCGATCTCGACTTCGATCCGTCGCTGCGCTTCGGCTACCGACGGCGCATGCAGCTCGAGCCCGACCTGATCGACGCGAAGCGCGCACTGGCCGAAGCGCGGACGGTCGTGGTGTTCACCCCGCTCTGGTGGGGGTCGGTGCCCGCGCTGCTGAAGGGGTTCTTCGATCGGGCGCTGCTGCCGCAGCAGGAGTACCGGTACTCGAAGCTCGGGATGCCCGAAGGCCTGTTGACGGCTGCGAACGGACGCCTGTTCCTGCTGGCGGACACCCCGTGGTTCCTCACGCCCTTCACCGGGCTCCCGGCGCAGACGCACGTCGCCCGCGGGACGATGAGGTTCTGCGGCATCCGCTCGGTGCGCACCACGCGGATGCTGGGCGTCAAGGACGCGAGCCCCGCGCGCATCGATTCGTGGCTGTCGCGCGCCGAGACTCTCGGTCGCCGCGACGGCCTTCGCGATCGCGGCACCGGCCCTCAGGCCATGGCGGCGGAGGCAGCCTCGTCTTCGGTCGTCGCGACGAGCTGACCGCAGGCACCGTCGATCTCCTTGCCGCGAGTGTCGCGGAGGGTCGTCGGGATGCCTGCGTCGTTGAGGCGGCGCACGAACTCGTTCTGCACCGAGGGCTCGGACGACGTCCAGATCGAGCCGGGCGTCGGGTTCAGCGGGATCGGGTTGACGTGCACCCAGCCGCGGCCGCGCTCGTTGAGCTTGTCGGCGAGCAGGTCGGCGCGCCAGGCGTGGTCGTTCATGTCCTTGATCAGCGCGTACTCGATCGAGACACGGCGGCCGGTCTTGGCGTAGTAGTCGTAGGCGGCGTCGAGCGCCTCGTCGACCTTCCAGCGGGAGTTCACCGGGATGAGCTCGTCACGCAGGTGGTCATCCGGTGCGTGCAGCGACAGCGCGAAGGTGACGGGGATGCCCTCGTCGGCGAGCTTCTTGATGGCCGGCACGAGTCCGACCGTCGACACCGTGATGCCGCGCGCGCTCATGCCCAGGCCGTCGGGCTGGGGCGCGACCATCGAGCGCACCGCGTCCATCACGCGCTTGTAGTTGGCGAGCGGCTCACCCATGCCCATGAAGACGATGTTCGACACGCGCTCCATCGAGTGGTCGTCGGCCTTCTTGCCGCCGAGACCGCCCTCGGCGATCAGGCGGTTGGCGCGGACGATCTGCTCGATGATCTCGGCGGTCGACATGTTGCGGGTGAGGCCCGCCTGGCCGGTGGCGCAGAACGGGCAGTTCATGCCGCACCCGGCCTGCGACGAGACGCACAGGGTGATGCGGCCCGGGTAGCGCATGAGCACCGACTCGACCAGCGCGCCGTCGTGCAGACGCCAGAGGAACTTGATCGTGTCGCCGCGGTCGGTCTCCAGGCGGCGCACCTCGGTGAGCAGCGGCGGCAGCATGCCGGCGACGAGCTGCTCCCGGGCGTCGGCCGGAAGATCCGTCATCTCCGCAGCATCCGACGTGTAGTGCCGGAAGTAGTGGGTCGAGAGCTGCTTCGCACGGAAGCCGGGCAGGCCGAGCTCCTTGACCTTCTCGACGCGCTCGGCGGGCGTGAGGTCGGCGAGATGCACCGGCGGCTTGCCGCGCTTCGGGCTCGCGAACTGCAGCAGCGGCCGCCCCTCGGCATCCTTCTGCTGCGTCCACCCCTCGGTCGCAGGACGCACCTGCGGGGTGCCGGTCGAGCGGACTGCCCCCGAACGGGACGACGCGGGTGCCGTGGCGGGGCGCGTCTCGCGCGTGCGGGGAGTCTCGGTCATACCTCCAGGGTACGCGGTGCCGGGTGGGAAGCGCCTGGGGCGCCGGCCCCGGCGTCCCTAGACTGACCCCATGGACATCATCATCGCTGTCGGCGCGGTCATCGCAGCTGTCGTCGTGGGCGTGGTGATCATCGGCGCCGCCCTGCGATCGATGCGCCCGAAGGCACCGGAGCCGCACGTGTTCACCCCGTCGCCGACGATGGCCCGATCCGTGGCATCCGCTTCGACGTCGACCGCCTCGGCATCGCAGCTGACGCCTGCGGCGATCGCCGAGATCGATCGTCTCGTCGCGGCCGGGCAGAAGATTCACGCGATCAAGCTCTACCGGCAGCACACGGGCGTGCGCCTGCAGGAGGCCAAGGACCGGATCGACCACTGGTCCGTCAGCACCACGGCACCGCACCTCGCGGCCGTCTCGAACGCCTCGGCCGCCCACTCGTCGATCACGGCGACGCCGTCGTCGGTGAGGGGCGCGCTGCCGGCATCCGTCGCCTCCGAGGTCGACCGGCTCATCGCCGCCGAGCAGAAGATCCAGGCGATCAAGCTGGTCAGGGAGCACACCGGGCTCGGCCTCAAGCAGGCGAAGGACGTCGTCGAGGCCTGGCCACACCCGCGCCACTTGTAGTTACAGGCTGCGGTCGGGGAGAATGGAGCCGATCCCCCATCGAAGGAGTCTTCGCCATGCCCGACCGCCTCTCCCGCGCCCGTTCCGCCGGCGTCCTCGCCGTCTTGCGCGCACCCTCGCCCGAGCTCGCACTCGAGGCGTCCGAGGCGATCATCCGCGGTGGCGTGACCGGCATCGAGGTCACCTTCTCGACCCCCGATGCCCCCGCGGTGATCCGCGAACTCATCGCGCGCCACGGCGACGCGGCCTACATCGGCGCGGGCACAGTGACGACTGCCGAGCAGGCCGTCCTCGCCGCCGATGCCGGTGCGGAGTTCCTCGTCAGCCCCGGAACCCTGCCCGCTCTGACCCGAGCGATGCTCGAGACCGGCCGCGTCGTCATGACAGGTGCCATGACCCCGACCGAGGTCATGGGCGCGCTCGAGCTCGGCGTCGACGTGGTCAAGATCTTCCCCGCGTCCCTCGGCGGGCCCTCGTACCTCGGCGCGCTGCGCGGACCGTTCCCGGATGCTCCGCTGATGCCGACGGGAGGCGTCAGCCCCGACAACCTCGCCGACTGGTTCCGCGCCGGAGCCGTGGCGGTCGGAGCGGGCGGCGACCTCGCGAACGGCGCCTCGCTCGCTGCATCCGACTGGGCCGACATCGAACAGCGCTCGGCCCGCTTCGCCGCGGCGCTCGCTGCGACCCGCCGCTGAGTCGTCCGATGACCCGGTGATCGAACTCGCACCCCTCGCCTGGGCGGCGCTCGGCCTCGCCGCCGTCACGATCGGCATCTCGAAGACCGCGCTCCCCGGCGGCAGCATCCTGGCCATCGCACTGTTCGCGACCGTGCTGCCCGCGCGCACGTCGACCGCCGCGATGCTCCTGCTGCTCATCGTCGGCGACGTGTTCGCGTTGATCACCTATCGCCGCCACGCGCACTGGCCGACGCTGCTGCGCCTCGCGCCCGCCGTGCTCGCAGGGCTGCTGGCCGGCTTCGCGTTCCTCGCACTCGCGGGCGACGGCATCGTGCGTCGGGCGATCGGCGTGATCCTGCTGGCGATGATCGCAGTCACCCTGTGGCGGCGATGGCGGCAGGACCGGGCGGATGCCGCGGCGCCCGCACCGGGAGGCATCGTGCTCTCGGGCGTCTACGGCACTCTCGGGGGCTTCACGACCATGGTCGCCAATGCGGGCGGACCCGTGATGTCGATGTACTTCCTCGCCACCCGCACGCCCGTGCAGGTGTTCCTCGGCACCTCGGCCTGGTTCTTCGCGATCATCAACCTCGTGAAGATCCCGTTCCTCGCGGGCCTCGGCCTCTTCGAGGGCCACGTGCTGCTCATGGATGCCGTGCTCGCGCCGCTCGTGGTGCTCGGCGCTCTGGGCGGCATCCGCCTCGCGAAGCGCATGAACCAGGTGCTGTTCGACCGCATCGTGATCGTGCTGACGATCGCCGGCGCCGTCTACCTGCTGTTCTGACCGTCTGCTCCCCGCGGCAAGACCGCCTCAGTCGAGGAAGATGTCGGGGAACAGCCGGTCGTCGGGAGTGCCGGGGACGGCGGCGTAATGCGAGAAGTCGGTCACGCCGTCGGCCTCGAGCACGTCCTCGACGATCAGGGTCTGACCGGTGTACTCGGCCGCGGGCTTGAGCAGCACCGCGTAGGCGGCGTCGGCGTAGATGTCGGGCGTGCGGCTCGCCGCCATGACCTTGTCGCCGCCGAGCAGGTTCTGCACCGCGGCGGTGGCGATGGTGGTGCGCGGCCACAGGGTGTTGGCGGCGATGCCGTCGCGGGCGAACTCCGCGGCAAGGCCGAGCGTGACCATCGTCATGCCGAACTTCGCGAGCGTGTATCCGGTGTGCGCACCGAGCCACTTCGGCGTGGGGTTCAGGGGCGGCGACAGCGACAGGATGTGGGGGTTCTCGGCGTCCTTGAGGATCGGCACCGCCGCGCGCGAGAGCATGAACGTGCCGCGGACGTTCACGTCCTGCATCAGGTCGTACTTCTTCGCGCCGAGGTCGAGCGAACGCGAGAGGTCGATGACGCTGGCGTTGTTGATGACGATGTCGATGCCGCCGAACTCGCCCTGCGTCTTGAGCACGGCCTCGGTGATGTCGTCGTCGTCTCGCACGTCCCCGACGATCGGCAGCGCCTGGCCGCCCGCCGCCCTGATCTGGTCGGCGGCCGTGTGCACCGTGCCCTCGAGCTTCGGATGCGGGGTGTCGGTCTTCGCCAGCATCGCGATGTTCGCGCCGTCAGCCGCGGCACGCAGCGCGATCGCGAGTCCGATGCCGCGGCTGCCGCCGGACATCAGGATGGTCTTGCCTGCCAGTGACATGGATTCTCCTTGGAGCATCGGGGCTTCGGGACTGCGGGGTTCGGGCTTACTTCGGTGCCATGCGGATCGCGCCGTCGAGGCGGATCGTCTCGCCGTTGAGGTAGCCGTTCTCGACGATCTGCTGCACGAGAGAGGCGTACTCGTCGGGGCGTCCGAGACGCGAGGGGAACGGCACCTGCTGGCCCAGCGAGTCCTGCGCCGCCTGCGGCAGGCCCATCAGCATCGGGGTCTCCATGATGCCGGGAGCGATCGTGCAGACGCGGATGCCGTAACGAGCGAGCTCGCGAGCGACGGGAAGCGTCATGGCGTGCACGCCGCCCTTCGAGGCCGAGTATGCCGGCTGGCCGATCTGCCCGTCGAAAGCGGCCACGCTCGCGGTGTTCACGATGACGCCACGGTCGCCGGTGTCGGTCACGTCGTTCTTCGCGATCACGGCGGAGGCCTGGGAGAGGACATTGAAGGTGCCGACGAGGTTGATGCGGACGACGCGCTCGAAGTCGGCGAGCACGGCCGGGTTGCCCTCGCGGTCGAGCACCTTCGCCGGCGGGGCGATGCCCGCGCAGTTGACGACGATCCGCAGCGGAGCGGCGGCCTGCGCTGCGGCCACGGCGGCAGCGGCATCCTCAGCGCTCGTGACGTCTCCGCCCGAGAACACCCCGCCGAGGTCTGCGGCGATCTCGGCACCGGCCGACGAGGGCAGGTCGAGGATGGTGACGACGGCGCCGGCGGCGGCGAGCGTTCGCGCGGTGGCGAGGCCCAGACCGGACGCACCGCCGGTGATGAGAGCACTCGAGCCCTGGATCTGCATGCGGTTCTCCTTCGAAACGTGTGCGACTCAGTGTCAGTTTAGCTGATTCCGAGTTTCAGGCGACACATCGCCAGAGGCCTCGCGACGGTGTCGACCCCGAGCCTACGCCGCGCACGTCGAAGGGGCGGGGCCATGACGGCCCCGCCCCTTCGGAATGACTCGCGAGATCAGACCTGGATCTGCGCGGCGATGCCCTTCAGCTTGTGGCGTGCGAGCGCGAGGTTCGCCGACGCACTGTTGAGCACGAGGTAGATGAAGAGCCCGCTCGCACCGGTCGTGTTGAGCACGTTGATCAGGTGATACTGCGAGCTCAGGGTGATGAGGATGTCGTCGATCTCATCCGTGATGCCGAGGTCGCGCATCGTCGCCAGCTTGGCGCGCACGACGTTCGAGTTGCCCGCGGCGGCGATCCCCAGGTCGAATGAGGGGTTGCCGCCCTGGGCGAGTGCCATTCCGCTGCCGTAGTCGACGATCGCGGCGCCGGTGGCGCCCTCGATGGCCAGCAGCTGCTGCAGGGCGTCGTCAAGTGAACTCATGTTGTACTGCTCCTCTATGGTGATGCGTGTGCTCTCGACGCCGGCGTCAGGTGCCTGTGCGGATGCCGGGGCGTCGCCGCTCCAGATCCACTCGACGAACTGGTCGAGATCCCGTTCGCCGGATTCCTGCGACGAGATCGCCGGAGCCTTCGGCAGCCCGACCGCGGTAGCGTGAGCGGCATCGGCTCCGGAATCGGCACCGGGTGCGACCTCGGGAGCCGCGGATGCGGACGAGGAGGCATCGGCATCGCTGCCCTGCCGCCGCCACCACTGTGACCGGGACGAAACGCGCACGAAGACCTCTGATGTGTCGAGTGGGATGGATGATGCGGCCGCCGACGGCGACCGCGACTGAGACTAACCGCGTCCCGCCACCCGGAGCCGGAAAAATACACGCATACCGATATACGTTCGAACATGAGATGAGCGCCCCATGAGCATCCCCTCCACGACGACGGAGATCCCGCCGATCGTGCGGTCACTGGCCGCGGGCGCCACGCTCACGCCGGTATGGCTGAACGGCATCGGCGGGCTCACCTTTCGCACCGACGACGGGCGCTACATCAAGTGGGGCCCGCATGACGCCGAGGCGAACATGCGGGACGAAGCGGAGCGGATGCGGTGGGCACGGCGTTGGATCGCGGTTCCCGAGGTGATCGATCAGGGTGAGGACGCCACGCACGAGTGGCTCGTCACGGCTGCACTCCCGGGCCGCAGCGCTGTGGACCCCCGATGGATCGACGACCCCGAGACCGCCGTTCGCGCGGTCGGAACCGCACTGCGCGCGATGCACGACTCGCTGCCCGTCGAGCAGTGCCCCTGGACCTGGAGCCCCGCATGGAGGATCGCGAACGCGGTCGAGCGCGGCGTCACGGTGCCGGCCGACCTGAACGAGCCGCCATCGGTCGAGAAGCTGGTGGTCTGCCACGGCGACGCGTGCATGCCGAACACGCTGCTCGACGACGACGGCCGCCCGATCGCGCACGTCGACCTCGCCGCGCTCGGCGCAGCCGACCGCTGGTCGGACATCGCCGTCGCCTCGATGAGCACGACGTGGAACTTCGGTGCGGGGTGGGAGGACACGCTCATCGAGGCGTATGGCGTCGCGCCCGACCGGGATCGGCTCGAGTACTACCGCCGACTCTGGAACGAGACCTGAGACTCGACTCAGTCGGTCGGCGAGGCGTCCTCGTGCACGGCCACTCGGATCTCCGAGATCCGGCGACGATCGACGGCCGTCACGCGGATCGTCGCACCGGGCACCTCGACCGAATCACCGACCACCGCGAGGCGGCCGAGCATCTCGGTGACGAAGCCCGCGACCGTGTCCGATGCGCCACGGGGCAGCGCGATCCCGGTGATCTCGGCGAAGTCCTGCAGATTGAGGCGGCCGTCGAGTGCGCCGCCGGCGTCCGGCATCCGGTCCTCCGTGTCGTACTCGTCGAAGATCTCGCCCACGACCTCTTCGACGAGGTCCTCGAGCGTCACGATGCCGTCGGTGCCGCCGTACTCGTCGACCACGACGGCGATCTGGTGACCGGCCGCCCGCATGCGGGTCAGGGTGGGAAGCACGCCCGCGGTCGAGGGCACGTACTCGACGGGACGCATGAGTCCGAGCACCGCGCGCGTCGCGTCGTCGGCGGCGGCCTCGAAGAGGTCGCGCACGTGCACGAAGCCCACGATGTCGTCGAGCGAGGCGTCGATCACCGGGTACCGCGAGAACGGCAGCTCGCGCACGTCCGCGATGGCCTCGGCGAGCGTCGCGGCGCCGTCGAGCGCGACGACCTCGGGGCGGGGCCGCATGACCTCGCTCACCTGACGTCCGCGCAGCGACAGCACGTCGTCGAGGATGCGTCGCTCGTCGTCGGGGAGGCTCTGATGCGTCGCGACGATGTCGCGCAGCTCCTCCTCGCTGAGCTCGTCCGCCGCCTTGTGCGGGTCGCCGCCCAGCAGACGCACGACCGCATTCGTCGACACCGACAGCAGCCAGATGACCGGCCTCATGACCACGGCGAAGCCGTCGAGCACCGGCGCGACGGCATACGCGAACTGGGCGTTGCGCTGGATGGCGAGCCGCTTGGGCACGAGCTCGCCGAGCACGAGCGACAGGTAGGCGATCACGAGCGTCAGCAGCACGGTCGAGAGGGTGAGAGCCAGCGGAGCGGCGACCCCGAGGTTCTCGAGCAGAGGCGCGACCGACGGGGCGATCGAGGTCGCACCGTAGGCGGCCGAGGCGAAGCCGGCGACCGTCACGCCGATCTGCACCGCCGAGAGGAAGGTGTTCGGGTTGCGAGCGAGGCTCGCGACCTTCTCGCCTCGTCTGCCACGAGCAGCGATCGCATTGATCTGACTCTCACGCAACGTGACGAGGGCCATCTCCGTCGCGGCGAACACGCCGCCGACGAGGACGAACACGAACACCAGAGCGATGTTCACCGCGAGGTCGCCCATCAGCGGGCCACCTCACGAGGTGCGGGGGTGCCCGAGGTCATTCGGGCGCCGGGTCTGTCGGGGTCTGCGGACGCGTCGGAGCGGCGCGACTGGTTCACGAGTGTTCCTTCTGGGTGTCGGTGGTGAGCGGTACAGAGCTGGACGGATCAGGAGTGTCGAGCGCGTCGCGCTTGTCGTCGCGTCGCGTCTTCATGAGGCTCGCGACGGTGGCGACGGCGATCGTCGCGCCGATGAAGACGAGCGAGAACCAGATCGGGATCTCAGGCGCCCACAGCATCGGCTCTCCGCCGTTGATGAACGGAAGCTCGTTGACGTGCATCGCGTGCAGCACGAGCTTGACGCCGATGAACGCGAGGATGACCGCGAGGCCCTGCGCGAGGTACACGAGGCGCTGCAGCAGGCCGCCGATGAGGAAGTACAGCTGGCGCAGGCCCATGAGGGCGAAGGCGTTGGCCGTGAAGACGATGTAGGCCTCTTCGGTCAGACCGTAGATGGCGGGGATCGAGTCGACCGCGAAGATCAGGTCGACGAAGCCGATCGCGATGATCACGAGGAACATCGGCGTGAAGAATCGCTTGCCGTCGCGCTGCACGGTCAGACGGTCGCCGTTGTACTCGTCGCTCACCGGCAGGATACGGCGCACGAAGCGCATGAATCGGCCGTTGGCCGGGTTGTGGTCGCCCTGTGCGAACGCCTGGCGGTAGGCCAGGAACAGCAGCAGCGCACCGAAGAGGTAGAAGATCCAGGAGAAGTTCTCGATCAGCGTGGCGCCGAGCGCGATGAATCCACCGCGCATGATGAGCGCGATGACGATGCCGATCATCAGCACCTTCTGCTGATAGATGCGCGGCACGGCGAAGCCGGTCATCACGATGAGGAAGACGAAGAGGTTGTCGATCGACAGCGCCTTCTCGGTCAGGTACCCGGCGAAGTACTCACCGCCGTACGTCCAGCCCGACACGGTGCCGATGCCGACGCCGAACAGCAGTGCCAGACCGATGTAGAACGCCGACCAGCGGGCGGACTCGCCGATGGTGGGCTCATGGGGCTTTCGCACGTGCGCGAAGAACTCGTACACGAAGAAGGCGATCGTGACGGCGATCGTGATGATCCACACGAGGGGGGTGATATTCAAGGAGGTCTCCAGAAGACGAGGCGTGACGAGGTCGACGCCAAGGTCTTCTCCATCCTCGAGAACGAGGACCGGGGACCCGGGATGCAGGGACATCCGTAATGACGAGCCGCCCGTGGTGGAGTACTCCCCTTGGGTTCACTCGATGCTAGCGAATACATCGGCATTCCAGCTATGAGAAAGCTGAGTGGATGCTTCCGGTTCCGGTGGTTCGGGCGGCGATGTCAGGTCGTGGGCTCGTCAGGCGGTCGGGCCGAGGATGAAGTTCCACGCACCCGTGAGCACCGCCGCCGCGATCGCCACCACCGGGATCACCGCCGCGACGACGACCAGCGCCGTGTCGCGTCGGTCCCACCTCGACTCCCGCGCCCACGAACGCGGTGCCGCACCGCCGAAGCCGCGAGCCTCCATGGCCGTCGCCAGCGACGATCCACGACGGATCGCCAGCACGAACAGCGCGAACGCCATGCCGAGCGCACGACGGACCCGCCCCTCGTCGGCCACCCCGCGCGCACGCCGCGCGAGAGAGAGCGCCCGCCAGTCGTCGACGAGCAGGCCCAGCATCCGCATCCCCGCGAGCGCGCCGACGACGAATCGCGCAGGCAGCCTCACCCGCTGCGCCAGGTCGTCGGCGAGGTCGGTGGGGTCGACCGTGATGAAGAGCACCACCGCGGGGAGTCCGATCGCGAGCACGCGCACGGCGGTCGCCGCAGCGAGCGCGAGCGACCCGTCGCTGATGCGCACGACGAGCCACTCGACATGCACGGTGCCGCTGGTCGCGCCGTAGAGAGCGATCGTGCCCGCACTGAGCGGCGCCGCGATCCACAGCACCGCGGTGCGGGTCCAGAACTCCTTCGCGCGCAGGCCTGCGAGCACGAGCAGAGGGATCTCGAGCAGCAGGGCGACGGATGCCGACACCACGTCGATCGTCAGCACGAGGGGCAGGGCGATGAGGAGCGCCGCGATGAGTTTCGCGAGGGCCGAGCGCGGGGCGATCGGACCGGACCGTTCGACGCGGGCGGTCAGCGGATCGATCATCGTCCCACCTCGATGCGCCGAGCGTGCAGAGCCTCGAGCACGGCCTCGTCATGACTGATCGCCACGATCGCCGTGCCCTCGTCGCGCAGACGTGCGATCAGGCCGACGAGTTCGGCCCAGGTCGTCGCATCCTGCCCGAAGGTGGGCTCGTCGAGCACCAGCATCCGGGGCCGCGTGGCGAGGGCGGCGGCGACCGTGAGCCGCCGCTTCTCTCCGCCCGACAGGGTGTAGGGATTGGCGGCGGCGAGCGAGGTGAGCCGCAGTCTTTCGAGCAGGTCGTCGACTCGGGAGGCGATCTCGGCGTCCGGCAGCTTCAGCGCCCGCGGCCCGACCGACAGCTCGTCGCGCACGGTCTTGGCGAGCAGCTGGTGCTCGGGCGTCTGCATGACCGACGCGATGCGCGTGAGCAGGGCGCGCGACGACCAGTGGATGGGATCCGGCTTCTCTCCGGCGGCGAGGGGCGGCAGAGCGGCGACCCGACCCTCTTCGGCCGGGATCAATCCCGCGAGCGTGAGCCCGAGCGTCGATTTGCCTGCGCCGTTCGCACCGGTGACCCCGAGCACCTCTCCGGCACGCACATCGACGTCGAACGGACCGGCGACGGCGAGCCCGCGCCTGCGAGACACGGTGAGACCACGGGCCTCCAGCAGCGTCGCTCCCGGCCACTGCGCCGGTGCGGGCGGGACGGCGGGCGGGTGCCCGGGAACCCAGACACCGGATGCCGCGAGCTCCGCGCCCCGAGCGCCGAGGACCGCGTCCGGGCTGCCGTCGGCGAGCACGACCGTTCCATCCGGCTCGGCGCCGAGCACGATCACCCGGGTCACGAGCGGCAGCCAGATGTCGATGCGATGCTCGATGACCACGAGGGTCGCACTCGTTGCATCGAGGGCGGCGGCCACGGCATCCCGTACGTCCCGCACCCCCTCGGGGTCGAGGTTCGCCGTCGGTTCGTCGAGCAGGATGGCACCCGGTCGCATCGCGAGCACGCCGGCGAGGGCGAGGCGCTGCTTCTGACCGCCCGACAGCGCGGCCGTGGATCGATCGAGGGCGACGTCGAGCTCTACGGCGTCCAGCGCCGCGCGCACCCGCTGCCAGATCTCGTCTCGGGGTACGCCGAGGTTCTCGCAGCCGAAGGCGACGTCGTCGCCGACCCTCGCGAGGATCGTCTGCGTATCGGGGTCCTGCAGGACCATCCCGACCCGTCCCCGGGCGTCGGTGGGCGGCACGCCGTCGACGAGCAGCGCACCGTGCGCCTCGCCCTCATCCGCACCGCCGAGCACCCCACCGAACCCCTGGAGCAGCGTCGACTTGCCCGAGCCGGAGGCGCCGAGCAGCAGCACCCGCTCCCCCGGCTCGATGCGCAGGTCGACGTCGCGCACCGCCCAGCGCCGTCGCGTCGCGTACCGCCACCCCCAGCCACGGGCTTCGAGGGTGGCGGGCGTCGTGAGCGAGCTCACACCCGTGCGGTGACCTCGCGGCCGGCGGCGAACCGGCTGAGGGCGCCCGTGGCGGCGAGGCCTCGTGCGATCAACCACGCCCCGAGTCCGGCGATGACCGCGCCCGAGATGGTCGTCGAGACGATGTAGACGCTCGTGAAGAGCGTGTCGGCGCCGGCGTACCAGAGGATGCGGTCGTTGATGCCGCAGGCGAGACCCGCACCGGCACCAGCCAGCATCGCGACAGGCAGCCGCCAGACGCCGTACAGGAAGATCAGGAACACCAGCTCTGCGCCGAGACCCTGTACGAGGCCCGAGACGATCGTGAGCGGGCCCCACGCGTTGCCGACGAGTGCTGAGATGATCGCGGCGACCAGCTCGGTGTACAGAGCGGCACCGGGCTTGCGGATGATCAGACCGCCGAGCACTCCGGCGATCAGCCAGGGGCCGGCGAGCAGGCCCTGAACACCGGGGAGCAGCGGCGTCAGGATGCTGCTCGGCACCTCGTAGCCGACGTTCCAGAGCAGGAAGATCATCGCGCATGCGACGGCGATGACACTCGCCACGACGATGTCGACGACCCGCCAGCGCCAGAGCTGCGGGCGACCGAGGCCCGTCGACGACTGCGTGGCCGATGCCGATCCCGTGGTGGATCCGGACGTGGATGTACTCATCTGTGACTCCTCCCTGCGCTGGCATGACCCAGATCAGGTTCGACGGTCGAAGCGCGATTCGCTCCCTCTCAGCCCGGCTCGCCGGACTCCCGTGGTTGTACCCACGATCTTACCCAGAGGCGACACCCCTCGTCCTCTCCCGCTGCAGCGACACGGATCCCCGCACGAGTTCGGTACCGTGAGGAGGTGACCGCTCCCGATTCCGCCGAGGCCACCGCCTCCGCCGTTCCTGCGGATGACGACGTCTCTGCGATCTTCACTCCTGAGGCGACTCCCCCCGCGCAGTGGGCGGAGGAAGACAGCGGCGGCACTCCCCTGACGTGGGTCGACCCGGTCGACGTGGCCCAGCACCCGGCGACCGACGCGCTCGATGACGCGCCGGCCGTTGAGAGCGGCGGTGCGCTGCTGACCGGAGCGCACCTGCGCCCGGCGATCGCCCGGCCCGGCGTGCTGGTGCCGCTCGGCGTTCTCGTCGGCTTGCTCGGCACCTACGCCGGATCGGCCATGCTGTGGCCGTTGCACGAGGTCGCGCCGACGGTTCAGGCCGTCGAGCTCGCCCCCGTCGCAGCGCCCGCTGCCGCGATCACCTTCCCTGCCCAGGGAAGCGCTGCCGTGGGGATCGGCGGCATCGGCACGACGTCATCGTCGCTCGACGCTGCCGCGATCGCAAGCGTCACCAAGGTCGTCTCGAGCTTGATGGTGCTCGAGCGGATGCCCCTCGCCGTGGGCGAGCAGGGCCCCGAGTTCTCGTTCACGCGAGCCGACAACCTGGCCTACTGGGACTACCGCCGCTCCGACCAGTCCGCGCTCGACGTGCCCGTGGGCGGCACTCTCACCGAGTTCCAGCTCCTCCAGGGAACGCTGCTCGGATCGGCCAACAACTACATCGACCGGCTCTCCGCGGAGATCTGGGGTTCCCCGTCGTCGTTCACCGCCGCAGCAGCTGTGTGGCTGCGCGACCGTGGTCTCGACGACATCACGATCATCACTCCGTCGGGCTTCGACGACCGCAACCGGGCCACACCCGAGTCGCTCGTCGCGTTGGCCGAGATCGCGATGCAGAACCCCGTCTTCGCCGGCATCGTCGGAACTCCGTCGGTCGATCTTCCGGGTGCGGGCACGGTGGTGAACACGAACGGGATGCTGGCGGACCCCGGCGTCGTCGGCGTCAAGACCGGCACGCTCGGCGACAGCTGGAACCTGTTGACCGCGAAGGTCGTCACCGTCGACGACACGACTGTGCATCTGTACGCGTCGGTTCTCGGTCAGGCCGACGACTCGCAGCGCCTCACGGAGACCCGTTCGCTGTTCACGCAGGTCGAGACGGCGCTGGAGCAGCAGACTCCCGCCGTCGCCGAGGGCACGGTCGTCGGCACCGTCACCACGGCGTGGGGCGCGAGCACCGATGTCGTCACGGATGCGGATGCCGATGTGGTCCTGTGGAACGGCGCCGTCGCCGAGGCCTCGACGGACTTCTCACTCGGCGACAACCGCGAAGCGGGCGACGAGGTCGGCACGATGACGAGCGTCGGGCCGTTGAACACGGTGACGACGTCGCTGTCGCTCGCCGACGATGTCGATGCCCCGAGCCCGTGGTGGCGGCTGACCCACCCCCTCGAACTCCTCGGCATCACGGCCGACCAGCGCTGACGCGTCGTCCCTCCAGCGAAAGCCCGACGGACGCAGAACGCCTCGCCTCCCGGGATTCGGGAGGCGAGGCGTTCTGTCACTTCAGGGGCTCTGTCGCTTCAGGCGCTCTGGCGCTTCAGGCGCGTGAGGAGCCTCCGGCATCCGGCCGTTCGACCACTGCCTGCGCGGCCGCTGCCTCGGCAGCGGGAGTCTGCGCCCCCACCGAGACGCCGACCTGTGCCGACGCAGCCGCGTCTTCGGCGTCGCCGCTCATGACGACCGGAGTCGAGCCGGTGAGCGCGTCCTCTGCGTCGATGTCGGTCGCCGCCTGTTCGAACTGCGACTGGTAGAGGCGCCAGTAGGCGCCCTGCGCGGCGATGAGCTCGTCGTGCGTGCCCTTCTCGACGATGTCTCCGTGCTCCATCACGAGGATGAGGTCGGCATCGCGGATGGTCGACAGGCGGTGCGCGATCACGAACGAGGTTCGTCCCTGTCGAAGCGCCGCCATCGCGTGCTGCAGCAACAGCTCGGTGCGGGTGTCGACCGCCGACGTGGCCTCATCGAGGATCAGGATCGACGGCTGGGCCACGAACGCTCGCGCGATCGTGATCAGCTGTCGCTCGCCCGCCGAGACGTTCGACGCGTCTTCGTCGAGCACGGTGTCGTAGCCCTCGGGGAGGGCATGCACGAAGCGATCCACGTAGGTCGCCTTCGCCGCTTCGAGAACCTCGTCGTCGGTCGCGGTCGAGCGTCCGTACCGGATGTTCTCGCGGATGCTCCCGGCGAACAGCCACGGGTCCTGCAGGACCATGCCGGTGCGAGAGCGCAGCTGGTCACGCGTGACCTCGGAGATGTCCTGACCGTCGAGCAGGATGCGCCCGCCGTTCAGTTCGTAGAACCGCATGATGAGGTTGACGAGAGTGGTCTTGCCCGCTCCCGTCGGACCGACGATCGCGACCGTCTGACCGGGCTCGACCCGGAACGAGAGGTCGGTGATCAGCGGACGGTCGGGAGTGTACGAGAACGCGACGTTCTCGAACTCCACGACGCCCTTGCCGTCGGCGAGCTTCGGAGCATCCGCGTCGTCCGCTTCCTGCTCTTCGGTGTCGAGGAGCTCGAACACCCGCTCGGCCGATGCCGTGCCGGACTGCACGACGGCCGCCATCCCACCGAGCTCGGACAGCGGCTGCGTGAACTGCTGCGAGTACTGGATGAACGCCTGCACGTCTCCGAGACGCAGCTGCCCGTTGGCGACCATGAGACCGCCGAGCACCGCGATGCCCACGTAGGTGAGGCTGCCGACGAAGGTCATCGCCGGCATGATGATGCCGGAGAGGAACTGCGCCTTGAAGCTGGCCTGGAACAGCTCCTCGTTCTCGCCCTGGAACTTCTCCAGCGCGTCCTGCTCGCGACCGAAGACCTTGACCAGCGCGTGACCGGAGAAGGCCTCTTCGACGCGAGCGTTCAGACGGCCGACCTTGCGCCACTGCGTGCCGAAGGCCTTCTGCGAGCGAGGGCCGATGACGCCGAAGATCACACCCATGAGCGGGAGCGCCACGAGCGCGACGAGAGCGAGCTGCCAGGAGATCGAGAACATCAGGACCAGCACGCCCACGACCGTGAGTACGGCCGTGATCGCGCCGGACAGCGACTGCTGCATGGTCTGGGTGATGTTGTCGATGTCGTTCGTCACGCGCGAGATCAGATCACCGCGCTGCACCTTGTCGAAGTACGACAGCGGCAGACGGTTGATCTTCGCCTCGACCTGCTCGCGCAGACGCCACATGGTGCGGACCATGATGACGTTGATGACGTAACCCTGGATCCAGCTGAGGAAGGCGGCGGTGACATAGATCGCCAGCACGGCGATGATGATCCACCGCAGCGCGTCGAAGTCGACACCGTCACCGACACGGAAGGCGCCGAGGGCCTCGACCTGGTTGGCGAAGTCGTCCTGCCCTCCCTGGCGGAGTGCCGCGACGACATCGTCCTGCGGAGTGCCGGCGGGGAACCCGGGGAAGTCCCCGTTCGCCTGCGCGAGCTGCACGGAGATGAAGCCCTTGTAGATGAGGTTCGTGGCCTCACCGAGCACCTTCGGCGCCGCGACCGTGAGCACGACGCCGACGGCGCCGGCGATCGACACCAGGATGAACCAGACGGCCGACGGCTTGAGCAGCCCGATCATCCGGCTGAAGCTCTTGCCGAAGTTGTCGGCCTTTCCGGGAGCGACGCTGTCCCAGCCGCCGCCGTCCTGGCGCGCCTTCTCGGCGAGCTCGGCCTCGTACTTCTCTTCGTCTGTCAGCTCCGGCTCGACCGCAGTGGTCGTGTCCGCAGCCTTGGCCGCGCGACCGCGGCGGGTCCGGGGAGCGTCCTGCTCGCTCATGCGTCCACCCCCAGCTGCGATTCGACGATCTCTCGGTAGGTCGTGCTGGTCTCGAGAAGCTCCTCGTGCGTGCCGACGCCGACCATGGTGCCCCCTTCGAGGACGACGATGCGGTCCGCATCGGTGATGGATGAGACGCGCTGTGCGACCACGATCTTGGTCACGTGCGGCAGTTCACGCCACAGCGCCTGCCTCAGTCGGGCGTCGGTGGTGAGGTCGAGCGCGGAGAACGAGTCGTCGAAGACCAGGATCTGCGGCTGACGGACGATCGCGCGGGCGATCGCCAGGCGCTGACGCTGACCGCCCGAGACGTTGGTGCCGCCCTGGGTGATCCTCGAGTCGAGCCCCTGGGGCATCTCCTCGACGAAGTCGCGTCCCTGAGCGATCTCCAGCGCATGCCAGAGCTCTTCATCGGTCGCGTCCTCGCGGCCGTACCGGAGGTTCGAGGCCACCGTTCCGGTGAAGAGGAACGGACGCTGCGGAACGAGGCCGATGGTCGCCCACAGCGACTCGACGTCGGCATCGCGCACATCGGCGCCGCCGACGAAGACGGCTCCGCCGGAGACGTCGAAGAGTCGTGGGATCAACGACACGAGGGTCGTCTTGCCAGCACCGGTCGATCCGACGATCGCCACCGTCTCGCCGGGCTCGGCCGCGAAGCTGATGCCCTTGAGAACGGGAGAGTCGGCGCCCGGGTAGGTGAACTCGACGCCGTCGAAGGCGACCGAACCGGGTGTCGGGAAGTCGGTCACGCCGTCGGCCGGCCGCACCATGCTCGACTGCGTCTCGAGGACCTCGCCGATGCGCTCGGCCGACACTGCCGCGCGCGGGATCATGATCGCCATGAAGCTGGCCATGATGACGCCGCCCATGATCTGGCCGATGTACTGCATGAAGGCGAAGATCGTGCCGACCTGCACCGTGCCGCTGTTGACCTCGATGCCGCCGAACCACACGACCGCCACGATCGTGACGTTGAGGATGAGCATGAACAGCGGGAACAGCAGGACGAACAGCGAGCCGACCTTGCGGCCGACGACCATGATGTCGGTGTTGGCACCGCGGAAGCGCTCTTCTTCGATGCCCTCTCGGACGAAGGCACGGACCACGCGCACGCCGGTGAGCTGCTCGCGCAGCACGCGGTTCACGGTGTCGAGCTTGCCCTGGTAGCTGCGGAACAGCGGAACCATTCGGCTGACGACGAGACCGGCGACGATCAGCAGCAGCGGGACGGACACGGCGATGAGCCAGCTCAGGCCGATGTTCGTCTGCACGGCGAAGATGATGCCGCCGATCGCGAGCAGCGGCGCGGTGACGAGCATCGTCGCGCCCATCATCGCGAGCATCTGCACCTGCTGCACGTCGTTCGTGTTGCGCGTGATGAGCGAGCCGGCGCCGAACTGCGACACCTCTCGCTCGGAGAATCCGCTGACCTTGGCGAAGACGTCGGCACGGATGTCGCGCCCCGCACCCATCGACGCGCGAGCCGCGAAGTAGGTCGCGATGACCGACGCGATGATCTGGCCGAGCGAGACGGCGAGCATGAAGAGCCCGGTGCGCCAGATGTAGGCGGTGTCGGACTGGGCCACGCCCTTGTTGATGATGTCTTCGTTCAGGCGCGGGAGGTAGAGGGTGGCCAGAGCGCTGGCGAATTGGAACACCAGCACGGCGACGAGCAGCCACTTATAGCGGGCGAGATAACGGAGGAGGATTTTTCCCAGCACAGGCGGACTTTCTAGGAAGGATGAATCGGCGGATCTCCCGACGGGCGGACGCAGGCCGACGATCGCGCACATGCAAGGGTGGCACGAACTCCGGACATTCGTATCCCCCTGTGGGTGGACCTTCGCTCACAGCGAACCATTTCGGGCGCGGCCAGCGGTTTATGCACCGCGGCGAACAACCGCGGATATATCGAAATGCTCTAGAAGAGGCGGTATTCGGGCGTGAAGTGTCGAGCGTCGGCGCCGGGGTCTGCAGGCAGTTCGGAGATCGTCGCCGGGTTCCACTTCGGATTGCGGTCCTTGTCGATCAGCTGCGCCCGGATCCCCTCCACGAGGTCGGGATGCCGCAGGACGAACCACATCACGCGGCGGTACTCACCCTCCAGGGCGGCACGCAGGTTCGGCAGCGCACGCGCTTCCCGCACGGCGTCGAGCGTGACGGCCAGCCCGGTGGGCGCCAGGCTCTCGAGCAGATCCGCGGTCGCCGCGGCATCCGGGGCCTCGTCCGCGCGCAGCCGCGACACGATCTCCGCGACCGTGTCGGCGGAGAACGCGTGGTCGATCCATCCCCGAGAGGCCGGAAGCGTCGACGGATCGGGAGTCTCGTCGAACAGGAGCACGATCTCGGCCGGACCTGTCGGATCGGCACGATACGCGAGCGCCTCGCGCAGCGCGTCGAGGCGATCGGAGGGCACGAAATGGTCGGCGAAGCCGAGCAGTACGGCATCCGCTCCGTTCATCGACGCCCCCGTGAGCCCGAAGTACTCGCCGAACCGCCCAGGAGCGCGTGACAGCAGCCACGTGCCGCCCACGTCGGGAGTGAAGCCGATCCGCGTCTCCGGCATCGCGAGCTTCGACCGCTCGGTCACGATGCGGATGGCCGCGTGGCCCGACAGTCCGACGCCTCCGCCCATCGTGATGCCGTCGGCGACGGTGACCACGGGCTTCGAGTACTCGGCGATCATCGCGTTCAGCGCGTACTCTGCGCGGAAGAACTCCGCCGTCTCATCGGATCGGCCCTCCACGATCTGCGCGTGCAGTCCCCGCACATCGCCGCCGGCGCACATGCCTCGGTCGCCTTCGCCGTCGATCAGCACGATCTGCACATCGGTGTCGTACCGCCACCGCTCCAGCGTGCGCGTGATCTCCTGCACCATGCCGAAGTCGAGCGCGTTGATCGCTTCCGGTCGGTTCAGGGTCAGCCTGCCGAGGGCTCCCTCGGTACGGACGAGGACCCGGGAAGCGGCGCTGGATTCGGTCACGATTGCCAGGCTACCCGGTGGATTGAGCCTTGCATCCGGCCGTGTCTGTACGGTAAATGCACGATCCGGCGGCTTTTCCGGCAGGATAGACAGAACTGCCCACTGCAACGAGAGGTCGCAGATGCCCGACGGACAGGTGCTCGAGTTCACGCACGTCACGAAGCGGTTCAACGACGTGACGGCGGTGTCCGACTTCTCCGCGCGGGTCGAGCCCGGCGTCGTGACCGCTTTCCTCGGCCCGAACGGCGCCGGAAAGACCACCACGCTGCGCATCCTCCTCGGTCAGGTGCGCGCCACGAGCGGCACCGCCACGATCGGCGGAGTCGCACATCCTGAACTGCGTCACCCGCTGCGCACCATCGGCTCCGTCCTCGAGGAGACCGCCTACCGCCCGCGGCGTTCGGCAGCCCGCCAGCTGACCATCGCGGCCAAGGCCAACGGCATCCCGCTCTCGCGTGTCGACGAGGTCCTCTCTCTGGTCGGGCTCGAGCACGAAGCGGAAGGACGCATCGGCAGCTTCTCGCTCGGGATGCGGCAGCGGCTGAGCGTCGCGCACGCGCTGCTGGGCGACCCTGGCGCGCTCGTCTTCGACGAGCCGGCGAACGGGCTCGACCCCGAGGGCATCCGGTGGATTCGCCTCCTCCTGCGCCGCCTCGCCGATGAGGGCCGCACGGTTCTCGTCTCCTCACACGTGCTGAGCGAGATCGAGCAGGTCGCAGACCACGTGCTCGTGCTCTCGAAGGGCCAGCTGGTCCTCTCGAGCGGCATCGAGAAGCTGGCCGACCCGTCCGCCGGATCCGTGGTCGTCGACGCCGAAGATCGCGCGGCCTTGAAGGCGGCGCTCTCGGCCGCCGGCCTCGAGGTCGAGGTGCTCCGCTCGGGTCTCACGGTCCGCGGCAGCAATGCTGGCGCCGTCGGCGCCATCGCCGCATCGGCCGGCATCGCTCTGGCGACCCTGGTGCAGCGCGGCCCGACGCTCGAAGACGTCTTCATCGAGCTCGTGCGCGGCGGGAGACTCGCCCCGCAGGCCATCACGGCTGCACCGGTCATCGAGTCTGAGACGCCGGTCGCGGATGCGACAGCGCCGCTCGCGGCGGTCCCTGCGACGCCCGACGCTCAGGACGTGTCCGGTCCGAGTGCCCCCGATTCTGCTGCGTCCGACGCCGCTGCGTCCGAAGCCGACTCGTCCGAAGCCGACTCGTCCGATTCCGACTCGTCCGATTCCGACCCCGAACGCGCGGAGGCCGATGCGGCCGACGTCGAGGCTGACGCCGCCGCGGATGCAGCGGATGCGGCTCGCGACATCGAGTACGCCGCGGCGGAGCTCGGCTACGCAGCGGACGCCTCGGATGCGAACGACGCCGAGGATGCGGCTGATGTGGCCTCCGACGCCGCGCATGCGGGCGGTGACGAGGTCTCCGGCGACGACGACTCGACGGGGGAATCGACCGAGCACGAGACTCCGGCCGAGGAGCAGCCTCAGCCCTCCTTCGACGACATCCTCTTCGGCACGACCCCTGTCGATGCTCCCACCGATCCCGATGTCCCCTCGGCGGCCGAGAGCGGCGCGGAGGAGCACTCCGGCGTCGAGTTCTTCGGCGAGGCGCACGACTCCGAAGACGCGTCGGAGTCGTCTGATGACGTCGCCGCGCCGTCTGACGATGACCCCCGATCCGCGGCCGTCACCTCGATGCTCGCTGCAGCAGCGCGCGCGTACTACGAGGACGAGCCGAAGGACTATCCGCTCGGAGACGCCGACGCATCAGCCGACGCGCAGGCGACGACGGATGCTGAAGGCGAGCACCACGAGGGCGAGCACCACGAGCACCACGAAGGTGAGCACCACGAAGGTGAGCACGACCGCTCCTGAGGTCGCTCCCCCATTGCGAACGCCCTCCGCGCCATAAGGCTGCGGAGGGCGTTTCCCGTTCCGTGACGGTCAGGCGGGACGCGGGCGGATCACTGGGCGGCGGCTGCCCTTCGAGACCGGCGTGGGCGAGGTCGCCACGATCTCCTCGACGTCGGCCGGCTCATCCGACACATCGAGTCGGAGCGCTTGGGTCAGGGCGAGGCCGTGCCTCGTCGTGAGGATCAGTCGCCGGTACTGCGCGTCCCCGGAGAGATCGATGACCACGCTGGGACGACGTTTGCGGATGAGGACGAAGTCGACGCTGCCTGCGGCCTTCCACGTACCCGCGGCGAGCACTCCGGGGATGTGCGTCCCCGGGTTCGGCACGCCACGCAACCAGGTCCACGCATCATCGATGAGCTGGACCTTGGTGATGGTGTCGCGCACGAGCCGCACGTTGTCCCGGTGGAAGCTCGCCGCACGCTCGATCGGCGAGAGCACGATCTCGAGTTGCGTCTGGTCCAGCAGCAACGTCACCATGCGTCCAGTCTGCCAGCGGCACCCTTCCAGATGTCTGTGTCTTGTTCACAGGAAGGCAACGATCCGTTGTCGGTTCCCACGATTCCACCCCTTTTCCATTCCGGTGTTCCGCTCGACTTTCGAACAAACCTACTAGATTCGGAATATGACATTCGCCACCGACCCCGGCCTCGAGCAGCGTGCAGAGCTTCTCGACTCCTGGGTCGAGAAGCGGCGGCAGATTGTCCGGCTGAAGGACGAACAGCCGGTCGCATCGCTCAGGGCAGCATCGAGTATGCCTTCACCGGTGCGGCATTCCTCGAGCGGGGCCACCCGCGCGTCCTGGAGGCCTTCCGCGAGGGAGCCGTCACGGCGGCTGGGGGTGGGTCAGTTCCGCTCAGGCAGTCGCGGCGGCATCAGCTGCGGCGCGCGCAGCCACGGGCAGAACTGCCTCGATGCGCTGCAGCTCTTCCTCACCGTGAGCGGCGGTGAGGAACCACGCCTCGAACACGCTCGGAGGGAGCGCCACGCCCTGCTCGCGCATCGCATGGAAGAACGGGGCGTACAGGAACGACTGCTGCGCCTGAGCCTCGGTGTAGTCGCGAGGTGCAGATCCGCGGAAGGAGGCGCTGAAGAGGTTGCCGGCATGGGCGACGGCGTGGGTCGCACCGGCCTCCGTGAGCGCCTCATCCAGGGCGCGGGAGACTCGCGCTGCGGCCGCGTCGACGGTCGCGTACACCTCCGGCGTGGCGAGGCGCAGCGTCGCGAGCCCCGCGGCGACCGACAGCGGGTTACCCGACAGCGTGCCCGCCTGGTAGACGGGTCCCAGAGGAGCGAGAAGGTCCATGATCTCCGCACGGCCTCCGAGCGCAGCCAGCGGCATCCCTCCGCCGACGACCTTGCCGAAGGTGATGATGTCGGGCAGATAGTCCTCGCCGGCGGCCGCCTGGAGCCCCCAGAAGCCCGCCGGGTGCACGCGGAAGCCCGTCAGCACCTCGTCGAGGATCAGCAGGGCGCCATGCGCGTGAGCGGTCTCGGCGAGCAGGCGGTTGAACCCCGGCAGCGGCGGAACGACACCCATGTTCGCCGCTGCGGCCTCGACGATCACCGCTGCGATGCGCGGGCCGTGCTCGGCGAACACAGCTGCGAGAGCGTCGGGATCGTTGTAGTCGATCACCAGCGTCTGAGCCGCGATAGGCGCAGGCACACCTGCGGAACCCGGAAGCGCGAGCGTCGCGACACCGGAGCCCGCCGCAGCGAGCAGACCGTCGGAGTGCCCGTGATAGTGCCCGGCGAACTTCACCAGCAGGTCGCGTCCGGTGGCGCCGCGGGCGAGCCGGATCGCCGTCATCGTCGCTTCGGTTCCGGTCGACACGAGCCGCACCCGCTCCACCGGCCGAACCTCCCCGAACCGCACGCGGTCGGCGATCAACTGAGCGAGCTCGACTTCGCCCTCCGTGGGAGCGCCGAACGAAAGGCCTCGGGTGGCCGCTTCCTGCACGGCGGCGACGACCTCCGGGTGCGCGTGGCCGAGCAACGCCGGCCCCCAGGATGCCACGAGGTCGACGTAGCGGTTGCCTGCGGCATCCGTGACCGTCGCGCCGCTCGCCGAGGCGAGGAAGCGCGGCGTGCCGCCGACCGAGCCGTACGCGCGCACCGGCGAGTTCACCCCTCCGGGGATCACCGTGCGGGCAGCGGAGAACAGGTCGTCATTGCGGTCGGTCACAGCACACTCCTCAACGATGCGCGGACCTCTCCCGGCATCCCATCCAGGCTAATGCGCCGACCTGAGGGCGGGACTCAGATCGACGGGGCTCTCAGCGCGGGTGTGCGCGACTCAGCCGCGCAGCCAGCGGGCGGCCTCGGTCGCCCAGTAGGTCAGGACGACGTCAGCACCCGCACGGCGGATCGAGAGCAGCGACTCGAGGACCGATGCACGACGATCGATCCAGCCGTTCGCAGCGGCCGCCTCGATCATCGCGTACTCACCGGAGACCTGATATGCCCACACAGGAATGTGGACGGTGTCGCGCACCTCCCGCAGCACATCGAGGAACGCCATCGCCGGCTTCACCATGACGATGTCGGCGCCTTCCTCCTCGTCGACGACGGCCTCGCGCACACCCTCGCGACGATTGCCCGGGTCGAGCTGATAGGTACGACGGTCGCCCGTGAGCTGCGAGTCGACGGCTTCACGGAACGGGCCGTAGAACGCGCTCGCGTACTTGGCGGCATACGCGAGCAGCAGCACGTCGGTGTAGCCGTCCGAGTCGAGCGCCTCGCGGACGACCGCGACCTGGCCGTCCATCATCCCCGACAGACCGAGCAGCTGCGAGCCGGCGCGCGCCTGCGAGAGCGCCATGGAGGCGTACCGCTCGAGGGTCGCATCGTTGTCGACCGACCCGTCAGCTGCGAGGACGCCGCAGTGACCGTGATCGGTGAACTCGTCGAGGCAGAGATCCGTCTGCACCACGAGTGCATCGCCCACCTCGGCGGCCAGCGCCTCGGTCGCGACGTTGAGGATCCCCTGGGGGTCGTCGGCGCCCGAGCCCTGAGCGTCGCGCACGGCGGGCACGCCGAACAGCATCACACCGCCGACACCCGCCTCGGCAGCCTCGGTCGCGGCGGCCCGCAGAGAGTCGAGCGAATGCTGCGCGACCCCCGGCATCGATCCGATGGGCGCGGCCTCGGTGAGTCCCTCGCGGACGAACAGTGGAAGCACCAGCTGACGGGGCTCGATCGAGGTCTCGCGCACCAGTCCACGGACTGCAGCAGACTGGCGGAGGCGGCGCAGTCGTGCGTCGGGGAAGCTCACGGTGCCAACTCGTCCGCCGCGTGCGGGAGGGTGTAGCTCGACACCGCGTCGATCAGCGCGTCCACAGTCTGACGGTCGGCGACGACGGTGATCGGCAGACCTGCCCGATCGGCATCCTTCGCGGTGCGCGGACCGATGGCCGCCAGCAGCGTGTCGTCCGGGATCAGCGGGAACTGCTCGCGCACCTGTTCGGCGACCGAACCGCTCGTGATCAGGATCGCGTTGATCCGTCCGTTCTCGACATCACGCTTGATGCGCTCCGTGACCGGGACGCCGACCGTGCGATATGCCACAACGCTGTCGACATCGTGACCGGCCTCCTGCAGGAGGACGCTGAGCACGGGCTTCGCGATCTCGCTGCGCAGCGCCAGGATGCGACGAGGCTCGGTCTCGAGGGCGATGAGCTGCTCGGCCATGCCCGCTGCCGAATTGTCTTCGTCCGGCACCATCGCGACTTCGTAGCCGACCGCCTGCAGGGCGGCGGCGGTCGTCTCGCCGACGGCCGCGATCTTCGTGCGGCGCGGGACGATCGCGCGGTGCGCGAACATCACGTCGACGGTCGTCGCACTCGTCACCGTCAGCCAGTCGTACTCTCCGTCCGCGAGCCGGGTGAGAGCGACGTCCAGGGCTGCCTGGTCGGTGGTGGCGGCGAAATTGATCAGCGGTGCCACGACGGGCACCGCGCCACGGGAGCGCAGACTGGCGGCGACACCATCGCCCCACGGCCCTCCGCGGGGTACGAGGATGCGCCAGCCGTCCAGCGGTCGGTCCTGCTTCGAATTGGTCATGATGAGGAATGCTCTCGGGAGACGAGGTCGGCCGCCCCTTGCTCGAGCAGCCGATGGGCGACAGACAACCCGATCTCGCGTGCTGCGTGCATCGGGTCTGCACCACCGGCAGCATCCGCTCCATTGCCGCTGCCGTTCCGACGAATATACTCCCCGTTCACGGCTTCGGTGACGTCGAGGCCGATACGGCGCCCACCGTCGGTGGCGTAGACGACTGTCCTGATGCGGATCTCGTCGCCCTCGACGACCGCATGTGCGGCCATGGGCGCCTGGCATCCGGCATCCAGCCCCTCGAGAACGGCACGTTCGACGGTCACCGCCAGACGCGTGTCGAAGTCGTCGAGCTCGGCGAGCGCGGCGAGCAGCTCTGCGGGGGCATCCGTGCGCGTCTCCACGGCGAGCGATCCCTGCCCCGGCGCTGTCGGCCATTCGGAGAGGCCCAGCTCTTCGCGGCGCAGCGGGGAGTCCGTGCCGAGGCGCGACAGACCGGCCGCAGCCAGGATCACCGCATCCAACTCGCCGGAGGCGACCCGCTGCAGACGAGAATCGACGTTGCCCCGGATGTCCACGACCTCCGCGTGCGGAGCCCTCCGGTGCACCTGCGCGATGCGCCGGGGGGATCCCGTGCCGACCTTGCTGCCGGAACGGAGCTGGTGCAGCGGTGTGCCGCCGCGAGTGATCGCGACGTCGCGCGCGTCCTCACGCACCGGGGTCGCTGCGATGACGAGACCGTCGGGGATCGCGGTGGGAAGGTCTTTGAGCGAATGCACGAGGAAGTCGCACTCGCCGGCGAGCAGGGCCTCTCGCAGACGCGTGGCGAAGATCCCCTGACCGCCGATCTCCGACAGAGACGCACGATTCGTGTCGCCCTCGCTGGTGATCGGCACGAGCTCGACGGGCCGCCCCGAGATCTTCTCGAGCGCGGCGGCGACGTGCCCCGACTGCGCCTGGGCGAGCGCGCTGCGTCGGGTGCCCAATCGGATCGGGGAGGAGGTCTGACTCTGAGTGTTCATCGTCGACCTACTGCAGCACGTCCGCGATCTCGTCGAACCGGAGACGTCGACCCGTGTAGAACGGGACCTCCTCCTTCACGTACAGGCGCGCGTCGGTGTAGCGCAGGTCGCGCATGAGATCGACCAGCTCGGTGACCTCGTCGGCTTCGAGCGGCAGGATCCACTCGTAGTCGCCCAGGGCGAATGCGGCGACCGTGTTCGCGATGACACCGGTGAACGCCGCTCCCTTGCGTCCGTGATCGGCGAGCATCTTCCGGCGCTCCTCTTCGGGCGCGAGATACCACTCCGGCGTGCGGACGAACGGGTACAGGCACAGCCAGTCCTTCGGCTCCACGCCGCGAAGGAATCCCGGGACGTGAGCCCGGTTGAACTCGGCATCGCGGTGCACGCCCATGACGTTCCAGACCGGCAGCAGGGTGCGCAGCAACTCGGTGCGGCGGAGGCGGCGGAGAGCCTTCTGCAGGTCTTCGGCAGTGTCGCCGTGCAGCCACACGAGCAGATCGGCGTCCGCCTTCAGGCCCGAGACGTCGTAGAAGCCGCGGACCGTGACGCCGGAGTCCTCGATGTACGAGACGATCGTCTCGAGCTCCGTGGAGTCGGACTCGGTGACAGCCACATCGGGGTTTCGTCGCCAGACTGCCCAGAGGGTGAAGCCGGACGGGTTCTCTTCGCGCGCATCGGACATGGATCCAGTCTGCCCCCTTTGTGAAGCACTCGCGAACGCGAGTCAGGATGCGAGGAATTCGGCCTGCGGTCAGCGTGAGAGCGCGCGGGCGATCGCCCAGACGGCACCGCCGACGATCACCGCGACGCCCACGGCTCCCGCGATCGCGGCAGCGGGGTTGCGGTCGGCGAAGACCCGCGCCTTCGCCGCGGCGCGCTTGGACGCCGTGTCGATGCGCCGGGGGAAGTTGCCCTTGACCTCGATCGCCGCGAGAGCGGCCTTCAGCTCCGCCCGAGCCGACTGGACCGGGTCGACGATGCCCGCCGGAACCGCCGTCTTGGGCAGAGGCCTCGTGATCTCAGAGTTCGTCATTGCCGGCTTCCTTCACGAGTCTGATGTCTTCGCCCACCGCTTGCGCGGGGTTCTTACGAGCGAGCACCTTGCGGAACTTCAGGATGCCGAGCAGCGCGAACAGCAGCACGGCGAGGATCAGGATGCCGAGCACCGCCAGGGCGGACAGCCAGACCGGCCACCACGACGACAGCCCGGCGATCGCGAACACCAGGATCACCGGCACGGCCCAGAACAGGAAGAAGAGAGCGACGAGGAACCAGACGGAGCCGATCCCCGCGTCCTTCGCCGTCTTCGAGATCCAGGTCTTGGCCGCGTTGATCTCGGCTTTGACGAGGCTGCTGATGAGCTCGGGAAGATCGCCGATCAGGGACAGCAGGCTGTCCTCGGCGCGATCGCGGTATCCGCGGGGCATGTCAGCTGCCAGACTTCGCGGCGGTGGAGCCGGGCGTTGCCGGCTTCTTGGCCGCGGGCTTCTTCGCGTCGTCCTTCTTCGCGGCGTCCTTGACCTCTTCGACGGCGTCCTCGGTGGCGTCGACGATGTCGTCAGCGGCCTTGCGCCCCGCAGCCACGGCGGAGTCGAGTCGCTGCCCAGCGGTCTTGTCGCCACCGCCGGCGGACTTCACGACCTTCTGCACGCCGGTCCAGATCGCACCGGGCACTGCCGCCGCCTTGTCGCCGACGTAGCCCTTGACCTTGTCGACCTGCTCCTGCACCGGGTCGAGGTTCCAGACCTTCAGCCACTGCGTCTTGATCTGCTCGTACCTCTCGCGGCCCGCGCGGGTTCCGAGCACGTATCCCACGCCGATTCCTACGACGAGTCCGATCTTCCCCTTCATGGGGTCTCCTCACGTTGTTCCGGTGTGAACGCCTGGGGCGAACCGACGACTCGGAGCCGCCTGCAGGTGTCCAGCGTAGCCCCGTATGCCGATTTCGGCATCTGTCACGCAGAGGGTTGACAGCGGAGCGACTTTCGGGTTCGTGCGACGGCGTCAGTCCCAGAGCAGCGCCCGACGAAGCCGGTCCGCCTCTTCGCGCGCGTCGGGGATCACCTGGGCGAGACCCGTGCCGGCCAGCCACGCGCCGACGGCGGCGAGCCCGTGCACGCCCTGCACAGCCGACCTCGCGGCCTCTCGGCGCGCACCGGAGCCGATGATCGATGCAGGCTGCGACTGCACGTACCTCGCGCGGTGAGACGCCACGAGGTCGCCCTCCGCGAGCGGCACGCCGAGGAGAGCCGATGCTTCGCTCAGCGCCAGTCGAGCCGCGGCGTCGTCGTCGAGCGCGGTGGTGGCGGCGGGTTCGCCCTGGGCTCCGAACGAGACCCGCACGACGTGCCGGGGGCCGGCCGCGGCGCGCACCCAGTCCCACTTCGCACTGGAGTGGGTGAGCGCCTTCGCTGTGTGACTGCCGGGGACGGTCAGCACGCCGGTGCCCCGTGGAGCACCCGCCAGTGCCGACGGCTCCAGCAGCAGTGTGACGATCTCGATCTCCGGAGCATCCGCCGGCGCGGTCTCCGCCAGTGCGGGCACGCTCTTCTCGAGAAGTCGCCTCGCGGCGGCCTCGGAGGTCGCGACCACCACGCCATCTGCGGCGAACTCGATCTCCTCCGCGTGAGCGTCGCCGAGAACGGCGTCTGCCTCGGGAGCGACGTCGGCGTGAGCCTTCACCATCCACGCCTCGGCGGTGCGCGTCAGCTGCGTCACCCGCGCGCCGGTGTGCACGACGCCACCCAGCTTCTCGATATCCGCGACCAGCGCCTCGATCAGCACCGTCATACCGCCGTCGAGCCCTTCCACGGCCGCGCCGGGCGCGAGCGCGGCACCTTCGCGAATCGCGGCTCCGCGCGCCTTCGCAGCTCTGTCCGCGCTTTCCTGCCGCATCGTCTGCACCGCCCCCGAGAGCGATCCGACGCGGGTGAGGGCGGCGTTGAGTCCGGGGGCCGCGATGTCGACGTCGACGTCGTCAGGCGAGGCTGAGTACACACCGGTCGTGACCGGGGCGACGAGACGATCGCGCACCCTGGCTCCCATGCGCGACGACACCAGTCTGCCAAGGCTCTGACTGTGGCCGATCGTCAGCGGCGGGCGAACGCGATCCAGGTACGCACGCCATGCGCCCGACCACCCGATGATGCGGCGGACGTCCTCCTGGAACGGATTGCCGGGGATTCCGAGGATCCCACCGACGGGCAGCGGTGCCGCGCCGATGCCGGGGATGCCAGCGAGCCAGGCGCTTCCTGCCGCGGGCGCGACGATGCGGTCGGCGAGGCCGAGCTCCTCGATCAGAGCGCGCACACGGCCGCCCCTCGTCGCGTAGCTCTCCGCGCCGGCATCCACCACCACTCCGTCGAGCTCAGCGCGACGAATGGCGCCGCCGATGGCATCCGTCGCCTCGAGCAGGGTGACGCGCATGCCGACCTTGACGCACTCCCGGGCAGCGATCAGGCCGCCGATGCCCCCGCCGATGACGACGATGTGCCTCTCCGCCGCCCTCGCGGCGAGGTCGGCCGGTTCGGCGCGGGGCGTCTCACTGTTCGCTGGCTTCGACGTCATGCGTCAATCCTTCCATCCGCCGGGGAAACGGCGTCCAGCATTCGGCCGGACAAACCCGTCACGCCTCGGTCTGCACCGCGGATTCCCGCCCGGTGCCGCGCTTGCGCACCTCACGGAGCACGATCTGCTCGGGGCACACGGTCGACAGGAAGTCACCAACGGAGAGGGCCAGCCGCTCGCCGACGAGGGAGTACAGGATGCGGTTGGCATCACGACGCTCGCTCACGAGACCGGCCTGACGGAGAACGCCGAGGTGCCGCGAGATCGTCGGCCCGCTCGACGAGAACCGCGAGGCTATCTCACCCGCTGCGAGCTCGCCCTCTTTCAGATCCTGCAGGATCTGGCGCCTCGTCGGGTGCGCCAGAGCCGCGAAGACGTCCGACGCGCTATCTGTCATGTGTGCAATCTAGCACTGACGCTATATTGCATCCTCGTGAAGCTCGGCCGCGAAGCGCTCTGAGACTCAGATCGAATGGACCAGCTCGACGATACGGGTGAGCTGATCGGGGTCCGCCTCGGGCGGCACGCCGTGCCCGAGGTTGACGATGTGTCCCCTGGCGGCACGCCCGCGCTCGACGACGTCGCGCACATGCGCCTCGAGCACCGGCCACGGAGCCGACAGCAGTGCCGGATCGATGTTGCCCTGCACCGAGACGTCGGGGCCGAGGATCGCGGCGGCCTCGTCGAGCGGCATCCGCCAGTCGACACCGACGCCGTCGGCGATGCCGTCCAGGCGCATGTCGGCGAGGAAGGGCCCGGTGCCCACGCCGAAGTGGATGCTCGGCACGCCGATGGCATCGAGGGCGACACGCGAATGCGGTGCCACGTACGCGCGATAGTCGGCGGTGCTCAGCGAGCCGGCCCAGGAGTCGAACAACTGCACGACGGATGCTCCGGCATCCCGCTGGATCTCGAGGAACCGGCGTGAGACCTGCGCGAGCCAGCCCGCGAGGCGGTTCCACGACTCCGGATCGGCGTGCATCATGGCCCGCGCCCGCAGGTGCTCCTTCGACGGGCCGCCTTCGACGAGGTACGCGGCGAGAGTGAAGGGAGCACCCGCGAATCCGATCAGGGGGGTGTCGCCGAGCTCGGCCGTGACGATGCCGACGGCCTCGGCGATCGCGGTGCCGTCGAGCGACAGCGGGTCGATCGCTGTGATGCGATCGACATCGGCGGCAGACCGCACGGGGTCGGCGAACACGGGGCCGCGTCCGGGCTCGATCTCGACGTCCACCCCGGCGAGACGCAGCGGGATGACGATGTCACTGAAGAACACGGCGGCGTCCACGCCGTGACGACGCACGGGCTGCAGCGTGATCTCGGCCGCGAGATCGGGGGTCAGGCAGGCGTCCAGCATGCGCGTGCCGACGCGCAGCTCGCGGTACTCGGGCAGCGACCTGCCGGCCTGGCGCATGAACCACACGGGAGCATGTTCGGGGCGGGGGCCGGTGAGGGCGCGCAGCAGCGGAGCGTCGGAGAGGACCATGCGACCATCCTCCCATCCGCCGCCGGGCCGACCTGCATGAAGCCTCAGGTAGAATCGTCATGTGCTGCTGGTTGTCACGGCGAGTCACAAGACCGCCTCCTTCGAATTGCTCGAACGCCTGAGCCGCACCCCCGATGACGTCGCCTCCACGGTCGTGGACATGGCGTCCTGCGTGCAGGGTGCGGTCGTTCTTGCTACCTGCAACCGCTTCGAGGCCTACGTCGAGATGGACGAGCCCGTCACGGCAGCGGGTGCGATCGGTGTCGAGGCGGTGCTCGAGGCTGTCGAAGCATCGACCGGCATCCGCGCGTCCGAACTCGACGGCGCCTACGAGGTGCACTCCGGTCGTCGAGTGGCGGAGCACCTCTTCTCCGTCGCATCGGGACTCGAATCCGTCGTCTCCGGCGAAGGCGAGATCGCCGGTCAGGTGCGTCGCGCCCTCAAGTCCGCGCGCAAGGAGGGCACCACCTCGCCCGAGCTCGAGCGGCTTTTCCAGCGCGCGAGCCAGGCGCAGCGCAAGGTCAAGAACATCACAGCCCTCGGCCGGGCCGGCCGCTCGCTCGTGCGCCTCGCCCTCGAACTCGCTGACAGCCGCATCGCCGACTGGTCGACGGAGCGCGTGCTGCTCGTCGGCACCGGTGCCTACGCAGCCGTCACCCTCGCGACACTGCGCGAACGGGGAGCCGTCAACATCTCGGTGTACTCACCCTCGGGCCGAGCCGAGAAGTTCGCCGCGAAGCACGGCATCCGCCCGGTCGCCGCAGAGGACTACGCGCGCGTCGCCTCGCGCTCGAGCCTGCTGATCACCTGCACGACGGCGACCGCTCCGGTGCTGACACCTGAGCACCTGCAGGCGCCGACCGGCATCGCACCCGAGGGATGCCCCGTCGCGTCGCACAGCCAGATGGTCGTCGACCTGGGCATGCCGCGCAACGTCGACCCCGCTGTCGCAGCGCTCGAAGGCGTCGCGCTGCTCGACCTCGAGACCATCAGCCTGCACGCACCGCTCGAAGAGCTGCAGGCGACGGATGCCGCACGCACCGTGGTGCGCGAAGCAGCTGACACGTTCCACGTCGTCGGCAGCCGACAGAGCGTCACGCCGTCGGTCGTCGCCCTGCGGTCGCATATGTTCGCGCTGCTCGAGGCCGAGATCGGCCGCGCTCGCGCACGCGGCGATGAGGACGGCAGGGTCGAGCAGGCGCTTCGCCACCTGACCGGCGTGCTGCTGCACGTGCCGACCACCCGCGCCCACGAGCTGGCCGCTGCCGGCCGCGCGGACGATTTCGCGACTGCGCTCTCGACGCTGTACGGCATCGAGCCGGTCGAGTCCGCGCTGTCGTCCGATACCGACGGCGCCGCGACCGCCTGAGCAGCGCTCCTTCTGCACGGGAGCCCTCTGCGGTGGTCTTTCCACAGCACTCGGGAGAAGCACGGCGGTCGCCCCGGCGGCCACTTCGATGCTTCATATCGTCGAACCCCTGACAGCGTCGATCACGCGGCGCAGACTGGGGGGATGCTCGTGGATCCGAACCTGATCGGCATCATCATCGCCCTCTTCGGCGTCACCGCCACCGTGCTCGGCGGCGTCTCTCGGATGCTTGCAAAGCAGGCCAAAGGGCTCGAAGTACGGTTCGACAGGATCGACGAGCGATTCGACAGGGTCGATGAACGGTTCGCGAGGGTCGAAGGCGACATCGCGGAACTCCGCACCGAGCTCAAAGGCGACCTGGCCCAACTCCGCACCGAACTCAAGACCGAGATCGCCGAGCTCCGGTCGGAACTGAAGCAGGACATCTACGACGTCAAGACAGAGCTCAAGGCCGATCTCGCCGATGTCCGAATCTCGGTCGCGCGTCTCGAGGGCCCCCTTCCCAAGCTCCAGCGCATCTGACTCCGGCATCGGAGCGAGTCGGTGCCAGACTGGATGCATGGCCCTTCACATCACCGGAGACACCGCCGCAGACGCGCTGCTCACCGACAATCCGCTGGCCCTGCTGGTCGGGATGCTGCTCGATCAGCAGGTTCCGATGGAGACGGCCTTCGCCGGTCCCCTGAAGATCGAGCAGCGCACAGGCGCGTCCGACGCCACCACGATCGCGGCCATGGACCCGGACGAGTTCCTCGAGGCGTTCAAGACGACGCCCGCCGTGCACCGGTTCCCGGGTTCGATGGCGGCACGCGTGCAGACCCTGTGCCAGGAGATCGTCGATCAGTGGGACGGAGACGCCTCGGCGATCTGGACCGACGGTGATCCGTCGGGCACCGAAGTCCTGAAGCGGCTCAAGGCCCTTCCCGGCTTCGGCGAACAGAAGGCGAAGATCTTCCTTGCTCTGCTCGGCAAGCAGTACGGCTTCACCGGCGCGGGATGGCGGGAGGCCGCCGGCGACTACGGCACCGAGGGTTCGTACCGCAGCGTCGCCGACATCGTCTCGCCCGAATCGCTCACCAGAGTACGAGAGCACAAGAAGGCCATGAAAGCTGCGGCGAAGGCGAACGCATGAAACCCACGGGCGATGACGTCGCAGGTCTCATCGCCCGCTCCGCTCCGGCGGTCCGCCGCCGGGATGCCGAGACGCTGACCGCGCTCATGCAGGAGATCACGGGCCGCGACCCTCAGACCTGGGGCACGATCATCGGATTCGGAAGCTGCCACTACCGGTACCCGACCGGCACCGAGGGCGACAGCGGCCTGCTCGGCTTCGCCCCGCGCAAAGCGGCGACCACCATCTATCTGTTCGACGGCGTCGATGCGCACTCGGGCGCGCTCGAGAACCTCGGCCCGCACAGCACCGGCGTCGGATGCCTCTACATCAAGGACCTGGAACAGATCGACCTCGACGTGCTCCGCGGCATCCTCGAGCGCTCGCTCGCCTGGGTAGAGGCGGGCGGCACCGATCAGGTGCAGCTGACCGTCACCGGCTGACGCGAGAGGCCCGCCGTCCTCTCGGACAGCGGGCCTCTCGTTCTGGTGGTCCGCGCGTCAGGCGCCCTTGAGACGCTCGGCCAGGTACTCGTGCAGATCGTCGATCGAGACGCGCTCCTGCGCCATCGTGTCGCGGTCGCGCACGGTGACCGCACGGTCGTCGAGCGAGTCGAAGTCGATCGTGACGCAGAACGGTGTGCCGATCTCGTCCTGACGGCGGTAGCGACGGCCGATCGCGCCCGCGTCGTCGAAGTCGACGGCCCACGAGCTGCGCAGCGTGTCAGCGACCTCGCGCGCCAGCGGCGACAGGCGCTCGTTGCGGCTCAGCGGCAACACGGCGGCTTTGACAGGGGCGAGACGCGGGTCGAGCTTGAGCACGGTGCGCACATCGGTGCCGCCCTTGGCGTTCGGCACCTCTTCTTCGCGATACGCATCCACGAGGAACGCCATCATGGCGCGAGTGAGGCCGAACGAGGGCTCGATCACGTAGGGCGTGTAACGGTCGCCGGTGGCCTGGTCGAAGTAGGTCAGGCTCTGGCCCGAGGCTTCGCTGTGGCTCGACAGGTCGTAATCGGTGCGGTTCGCGACGCCCATGAGCTCACCCCATTCCTTGCCCGTGAAACCGAAGCGGTACTCGACGTCGATGGTGCCGGCCGAATAGTGCGCGCGGTCATCTTCGGGAACGTCGAACTGGCGCATGTTCTCGGGGTCGATGCCCAGATCGATGAACCAGTTCCAGCACGCCTCGACCCAGTGGTCGAACCACTCCTGAGCCTCTGCGGGCGGCGTGAAGAACTCGATCTCCATCTGCTCGAACTCACGGGTGCGGAAGATGAAGTTTCCGGGCGTGATCTCGTTGCGGAACGCCTTGCCGACCTGGCCGATGCCGAACGGCGGCTTCTTGCGGCTGGCGGTGAGCACGTTCGAGAAGTTCACGAAGATGCCCTGAGCCGTCTCGGGGCGCAGGAAGTGCAGCCCGGACTCGTCGTCGACGACTCCCAGGTAGGTCTTGACGAGACCCGAGAACGACTTGGGCTCGGTGTACTGTCCCTTCGTGCCGCAGTTCGGGCACGGCACATCGGCGAGGCCGTTCTCCGCCTTGCGGCCCTTGCGGGCCTCGAAGTCCTCGATCAGGTTGTCGGCACGGAAGCGCTTGTGGCAGCTGAGGCACTCGACCAGCGGATCGGTGAAGGTCGCGACGTGACCGGACGCCTCCCACACGCGCTTGGGCAGGATGATGCTCGAGTCGAGGCCGACCATATCGCCGCGGCCGCGCACGAACGTCTGCCACCACTGGCGGCGGATGTTCTCCTTGAGCTCGGTGCCGAGGGGCCCGTAATCCCACGCGGACCGCGAACCGCCGTAGATCTCACCCGCCTGGAAGACGAACCCGCGGTGGCGGGCAAGGGCGATGACCTTGTCTAGACGGGACTGTTCGGCCACGGTGGCTCCAATGGTCGGCGGTGGGAAAGCCCGTGATCACGGGCACCTCAATCTTATCCGCGACCGCTTCGCGTCAGGACCCCGGCGAGGCCAGGTGTGCGGCGCTCAGGCCGTGAAGAGGTAGCCCTTCTCGACATCGAACCCCGAGAGAGCGAGGCCGCTGCCCAGCAGCCCCTCCATCTGCGCGCGCAGCCGCGTGCGCCACTCGTGCGCCGCCTCCGGATCCTCGATGCGCATGGTCTCGATGTCCGAGGGGATCTCCAGCGTCTCGACGATCGCGTCGGATGCCGGTGGCTTCGCGATGTCGGCGAGAGCCCACTCGACGTCGAGTCGGTCGCTCTCGTCCCCGGCATCCCCGCCGCCGAAGATGCCGTAGCGGTTGACGGAGTATCCGGTGACACGTGCGCCGAGAACGGTGAGGAAGAAGTGCGCGTTGCGGGCGACGAGCGGATCGAACGTCCAGGTGATGCGGCCGACATCGCGCGAGAACGCCCACTGGCGCTGGTGCTCCTTGAGCTCGCGCCCCCACCCGCGTCCGCGGTAGTCGGGCAGCAGTGCCGTGATGTGCGAGTGCATCGCCCGGCGTCCAGGTGCGCCGAAGAACGCGATCGACGCGCCCACCATCCGCTCTTCGCCGCTCTCGGCGTCGAAAAGGCCGACGACGTAGTTGCCGGATTGCTGCAGGGCGCGCAGCGTGCCGGCGTCGATCACGCGCTCGGGGCCCCGGATGGAGTCGAGCAGGCCCTGCGCGTCGATGATGAGTTCAACGGTGTCCAGATCACGGATGGTTCGCACGCCCCCAGTCTGCCCCTCCGGTCGCCGTTTTCGGAATCGAGCGACGCGAACGGTCTGGGAACCATGCCGCGAGCGGGCGTACCGTGGAGGGATGTCAACCAGCGATACGACCGCCGAGAAGTCCGACACCAGGTTCTTCGGGCAGCCCTGGGCGCTCGTCCACATCTTCGGAGTCGAGATGTGGGAGCGCTTCAGCTTCTACGGCATGCAGGGAATCCTGCTGATCTACCTGTACTTCTCGGTCACCGAGGGCGGCCTCGGACTCTCGCAGGCCGTCGCCGGCGGCATCGTCGGCGCCTATGGCGGGTCGGTCTACCTCTCTACCATCCTCGGCGCGTGGATCGCCGACCGGATGCTGGGGTCGGAGCGAGTGCTGTTCATCAGTGCGATCGTGATCGTCGGCGGGCACGTCGCCCTGGCCCTGCTTCCCGGGTTCATCGGAGTCGGCGTCGGGCTCGTGCTCGTCGCCCTCGGATCCGGTGGCCTCAAGGCGAACGCCACGTCGGTCGTCGGAACCCTCTACAGCGCCGATGACACCCGCCGGGATGCCGGATTCTCGCTGTTCTACCTCGGCATCAACCTCGGGGCCTTCCTGGGCCCGATCCTCACCGGCATCCTGCAGTCGTCGCTCGGATTCCACTATGGCTTCGGCCTCGCCGCGATCGGGATGACGCTGGGGCTGGTGCAGTACTCCTTCGGCCGCAAGGCGCTGCCGGACGAGGCGCGCCGCGTGCCGAATCCGCTCCCCCGGTCGCGCTATCCGCTGGTCGCGATCGTCGCGGTCGCAGCCGTTGCGCTCATCGCGGTGCTGGTGCTCATCGGCGTGATCCAGGCCGACAACCTGGCGGACATCGTCATCATCGGAACCATCATCGCGACGGTCGCGTACTTCGCCGTCATCCTCAGCAGTCGGCGGATCGACGGCACCGAGCGCTCCCGCGTGTGGGGATTCCTGCCGCTCTTCATCACGAGCGTCGCGTTCTGGTCGCTGTACCAGCAGCAGTTCACCGTGCTCACGGTCTATTCCGACGAGCGCCTCGACCGCAACATCTTCGGATTCGAGATGCCCGTCTCGTGGGTCCAGTCGATCAACCCCGTGTTCATCATCATCCTCTCCGGCGTCTTCGCGGCGATCTGGACGCGCCTCGGCCCGCGCCAGCCCTCCACCCCGGTGAAGTTCGCACTGGGAGCGATCATCATGGGTGCGGCGTTCCTGCTGTTCCTGCCGTTCGCAGGCGGCGGCGCCAACTCCACGCCCCTGCTCGCGATCGTCGGCATCCTCTTCGTGTTCACCGTGGCCGAGCTGCTCATCTCTCCCGTCGGGCTGTCGGTCACGACGAAGCTCGCGCCGAAGGTGTTCCACACCCAGATGGTGGCGCTGTTCTTCCTGTCGATCGCACTCGGCACCGCGATCTCGGGCTGGCTCGTGCAGTTCTACGACCCGAAGAACGAGGTGCCGTACTTCTCGATCCTCGGCGCGATAGCGATCGTGGTCGGCCTCGGTCTGCTGTTCGCCGTCAAGCCGGTGCTGCGACTGATGAAGGGCGTGAGCTGACGATCGCATCGTCCTCGCGCCTCCGGTGTCGCAGACGCCGATAGCCTGAAGCGATGGGAGAGAACGAAGATCGCGCGCGCAGAAGACTCTCCCGAACACCACCCAAGTGGGCCATCGTCGCCGTCCTGGCCTTCGCGGGCCTCTGCTCGTCGTTCATGTTCACGCTCGTCGTGCCCCTGCAGGCCGAGCTGCCGCGCCTGCTGAACGCGTCTCGCGAGGACACCACCTGGGTCGTCACGATCACGCTGCTCGTCGCCGCCGTCGCCACTCCGATCTCGGGCCGGCTCGGCGACATGTACGGCAAGCGCCGAGTGGTGATCGTGCTGCTCGGGCTGCTCATCCTCGGCTCCCTGATCGCCGCGCTGTCGGGCTCGATCATCGGAGTCATCATCGGTCGAGCGCTCCAAGGCGCGGTGACGGGTGTGGTGCCGCTCGGCATCGCGATCATGCGCGACGTGCTGCCTCCCGAACGCCTGGGCACGGCCGTCGCCCTGATGAGCGCGACCATGGGCGTCGGAGGCGCGATCGGGATGCCGGTCGCCGCGCTGCTGGCCGTGAACGCGGACTGGCACTGGCTGTTCTGGCTCGCCGCGGCTCTCGGCGTCGTGGGTCTCGCGCTGGTACTGCTCGTGATCCCCGAGGATGTGCTGCGGTTCCCCGGACGCCTCGATGTGCTCGGCGCCATCGGACTCGCGATCGGACTCACCGGCATCCTGCTGTTCGTGTCCCGCGGTGCCGAGTGGGGCTGGACGGCACCGCTGACCCTCACCTGCATCATCGGCGGCGTGGGCGTACTGCTCGTCTGGGGCTGGTACCAGCTGCGGACGAACGATCCGCTCCTCGATCTGCGGGTCGCCGCGCGCCCCGCCGTGCTCTTCACCAACATCGCCGCGATCGGGATGGGCTTCGCGCTGTTCGCGTCGAACGTGACGTTCCCGCAGCTGCTCGAGGGCCCCGCGGCCTCGGGTGCGGGCTTCGGGCTCGACATGGTCTCGGCGTCGCTGATCATCATGCCCGCCGGCCTCGTGATGATGGTGATCTCACCCTTGTCGGGATGGCTCGAGCGCACCGTCGGACCTCGTCCGCTGTTCACCGTCGGCGCGGGAGCCATCGTCCTCGCGTACGTCTTCGTGCTCCTGTGGTCGAGCGAGGTGTGGCACATCCTGGTGGGCAACCTGCTGATCGGCGTCGGCATCGGCTTCACATTCGCCGCCATGCCGATGATCATCATGCGGTCGGTGCCCGCGAACGAGACCGGCGCCTCGAACGGACTCAACGCCCTCTTCCGCTCGGTCGGCACGTCGAGCGCCTCTGCCGTGATGGGCGGCGTGCTGGCCGCGATGAGCATCGACGTCGGCGGGGTATCCGTGCCGACGAGGGCGGCGTTCGACGTGTGCTTCTGGCTCGCGATCGCCGCCGGAATCGTCGCGCTCGTCCTGTCGCTCTTCATCCCCCGCCAGCGCTCGTCCGAGCAGCACCCCTCGCTGCCGGGCTGACCGCGCACGCCGGCGCCCGCAGTCCACGAACGGTCGGATCAGAACGCCCGCGGATCGGGATCCGTCGGCGATGGCGTCCGCAGCCGATCAGGGGCGGGCCAGGAGAGCACGTACTGCTGCGTGGCGGGACGAGTGATGTCGCCGAAGTCGTCGACCTTCACCACGATGCGCCCCGATCTCCCCTCGCCATCGGGCGTGACCTCGACGATGCGCACGCGCAGGGGGCGCTCGGCCTCGCCCTCGAGCATCCACGGGTCGGCGAGCCACGCGATCCCGTGGTCCTCCAGGGCCGCCTCGGCGTCGAGCCACTCCGTCGGCCCGGACACCGCGCGCCCGAGCACATCGATCGCGACCCAGGCCTCGCCTTCCGGATGGATCCAACCGAGCAGTTCTCCGTCATCACGACGATGCGGGGTCCAGTCTGTACGGGGCATTGCTCGATGCTAACCGCGGCCGACGCCGCGTCGGGCGTGGAATGCGATCAGTGGGTGTACTCCATGAGCTCGACCCCGAGGACGCGGAAGGCGTCGTGCGCGCGGAGTCGGTGCGTGATCGACAGATCGTCGAAGCAGACGATCAGGGAGTAGGCCACACCCGCGCGCGGCCCGGCGAGCACTCCCGCTTCGGCACGCACGCCGCGGTCGCGGCCGGTCTTGTTGATGAACAGCAGGCCGTGCGCGTCGTGATCGTGTGCGAACGGGTCGAGGCCGGTGGCGGATGCCACCAGGCTCAGATCCTGATTGAGGCTCAGCCACTCGGACACCTGAGCGCTCACCGACGCCCCCACCACCTGGGAATTCACGAGTGCCGAGAAGAGACCCGCGAACTCGCGTGCAGAGCCCACGGCGACGTGCGGGGCATCATCGGGGCCGCGCTCGTCACGGAACCGGTCGAGAACGGCGGTGCGGCGCAGTCCGAGAGCCTCGATGCGCTCGCGCACCCGGTCGTGGCCGACCCGCTGCAGCAGAGCGTTGACCGCGATGGGGTCGCCGGCCGTGGCCGCGAGCACGGCGAGGTCTTCGAGCGGCAGGGCGGGCGCGTGCAGGTGGCGCCAGAGCCCCGACGTCGACACCGGATCGACGGCGGTGCGCTCGACGATCTCGAGCGGATCGAGCGTGCCCGCCTCGAACGCGGCCGCCACCTCGATCAGCAGGGGCACGACACCGAGTCCGGCGACCGGCATGGTCACATGGTCGTCGCCCGCGAGGACGTGCGTGTGGTTGTCGAGATCGACAACATGCACCGATACCTGGGCCCCGGCATCCGCCAGCTGTTCGAGCGCCCGCAAGGTCGAGGTGAACGACCTGCGCCCTGCGGCAGCACGGCGCGGCAAGCGTCGGCTGGTCCGCTGAGAGCGGCGCAGCGAGGCCAGTGGCGGGCCGTCGGCAGGCTCGGAAGCACCCACGCGTGATCCTTAACAGGGGGGTTGGATTGGCGGGATGCTGCGGTGTTCATCCGCCGCAGCACGGATATCGTAACCCCGCCAGGTGAGGATGCCCTACATACTCCGGTATACGGTCATCAGAACGTCATCCGGCAGACAACAGGGCACCCCGACCCGGCGCGGCCGCTTAGGCCGGAGCGCTCACCAGATGGTCACGCGCGAGTCCTGCGGCAGCCACAGCGCGTCGGTCTCGGTCACGTCGAACGCCTCGTAGAACGCATCGATGTTGCGGACGATCTGGTTGCACCGGAACTCGTTCGGAGAGTGCGGATCGATCGTGAGCAGGCGCAGCGTCTCGGCGTCGCGGCTCTTCTGCTGCCAGACCTGCGCCCACGACAGCAGGAGGCGCTGCACGCCGGTGTAGCCGTCGATGACCGGCGCCTCGGCGCCGTCGAGTGCGATCTCGTACGCCTTGAGCGCGATGCCGAGACCGCCCAGGTCGCCGATGTTCTCACCGATCGTCAGCGCGCCGTTGACGTGGTGCTCGGCGGCGAGTCCCTCAGGCACGAGTTCGTCGTACTGCGCGATGAGGGCCTTGGTGCGCTGCTCGAACGCGGAGCGATCGGCATCCGTCCACCAGTCCTCGAGCTTGCCGTCACCGTCGTACCGGCTGCCCTGGTCGTCGAATCCGTGACCGATCTCGTGACCGATGACCGCGCCGATGCCGCCGTAGTTGGCGGCCGCGTCGCGCGACGCGTCGAAGAACGGGTATTGCAGGATCGCCGCCGGGAACACGATCTCGTTCATCGAGGGGTTGTAGTAGGCGTTGACCATCTGCGGCGGCATGTGCCATTCGTCACGGTCGATCGGCTTGCCGACCTTCGCGACGTTGCGGTCGTGCTCGAAGATCGCCGCACGGCGCACGTTGCCGAACAGGTCGGCGCGGTCGATCTCGAGGCTCGAGTAGTCGCGCCACACGGCAGGGTGCCCGATCTTCGGCGTGAAGGAGTCGAGCTTGGCGAGTGCGCGTTCGCGGGTCTCGGCCGTCATCCATTCGAGGTCGGTGATGCTCTGCCGGTAGGCCTCGATGAGGTTGCCGACGAGCTCATCCATCGCGGCCTTCGCCGTCGGCGGGTAGTGCCGCTCGACGTAGACCTTGCCGATCGCCTCGCTCAGTGCGCTCTCGGTCACCGAGACACCGCGCTTCCAGCGCTCGCGGATCGAGGGGACGCCGGTGAGCTCGGTGCCGTAGAACGAGAAGTTCTCCTGCACGAAGTCGTCGGTCAGATACGGAGCCGCGGCATGCACGACCTGGGCGCGCAGCCAGGCCTTCCACTCGTCGAGACGCTCGGCGGTCAGCAGCGACCCGAGGCCTTCGAGGAAGCTCGGCTGCGAGACCACGACCTCGGCGAACGCCTCGGGGTGGCCGGGAGCGACGGCATCGCGCCACGGCTCGAGGTCGACACCGGCGAGCTCCTGGATCTCGGCCCAGGTCTTCAGGTTGTACGTGGCGACGGCATCGCGGCTGCGCACGTTGTCCCAGTGGTGCCCGGCGAGCTCGGTCTCGAGGGCGATCGAGCGGTCGGCGGCGCCCGCGGCATCCGCGACTCCGGCGAGCGCGAGCAGTCGCTCGAGGTGCGCGCGGTACGCCGCTCGGGTCTCGGCGAAGGTGTCGAGCCGGAAGTAGCTCTCGTCCGGCAGCGACAGGCCCGACTGCACGACCACCGGGAGGTAGCGCTCCGGGTTGCCCGGGTCGCCGTCGACGTAGAACCCGATCAGGTGCGCCCGGCCGTCGCGATCGTAGGCGCCGACCGTACGCAGGAACGCGGGGACGCCGTCGATCGCGTCGATCTCGGCGAGCGTCTCGGCGAGGGGCGTCACCCCGGCGGCGGCGATCCGCTCGGTGTCCATGAAGCTGGCGAACAGGTCGCCGATCTTGCGGGCGAGAGTGCCGGGCTCGGCATCCTGCGACTCCTCGATGATCGCCCTGACGTCCTTCTCCGCCTGCTCGGCCAGCAGATGGAAGGACCCCCACCGCGCCTTGTCGCCGGGGATCTCGGTGCGGGAGAGCCAGGCGCCGTTGACATGGAGGTAGAGGTCGTCCTGCGGGCGGATGTCGGAGCTGAACTCGGAGGTCTCAAGGCCAGAGGGAAGCACGTCGGTCATGCCGACCAGCCTATGCGTCGCTCCGACATTCGGGGGGACGGGTCACGCCCTGCGCCGGAGGCCGAACCGTCGTCGCCGGGGCCGCTCCGGCGTCTCCGCAGCACGCGCCGCGAAGCGCGCCGCGCGTCGCTCGGCCCACGCCGCCACCTCGGCGTCGATGTCGCGTGGACTCGTCACGACAGGCGGACCGCCCTGCAGCTGGCGTCGGGCCTCGAGCACCCGACCGTTGAAGTCCTCGAGCACCGACCGCACGTCGGCCTCGCGACCGAGCAGGTCGAGCTGGTCGTCGAGCTCGCGATCCTCGGTGCGCAACAGGATCGCCGGCGGACCGAGACCCGTCAGGTTCTCCTGCTCGATCTTGCGGCGGATCCACCAGTCGGGGTCGTGGTGCGTTCCGAGTCCCTCGAGGGGCTTGCCCGCACCGGGGAGATCGTCGAAATCGCCCCGGCGGATCGCGACCTGGATCGCCGTCTCGATGAAGGCGGCTCGATCCGTCGCTGCGGCGATGCCCGGTTCTGCACCGGACTCGCTGTCGTCCTCGCCGTCCCCCCGGCTTCGCTGCCGCGCACGGTACCGCGCCGCGGCCTCCCGTGGATCCGTCATGATGCACCTCCGTCGCATCCTGGTCCTTCCAGGGTACGACCGCACCGGATCCGGAGGGCGGAGCGGGCGTGCTGCACCGCCTGCTGTCCGCGCCAGCCCATAGGCTCGGAGGATGACCGAGCGCACTCTCAACCGCGAGATCCTGCGCCTCGCCGTCCCCGCGCTCGGCGCCCTGATCGCAGAACCGGCGTTCCTCATCGTCGACGCGGCGCTGGTCGGACATCTCGGCACGACGCCGCTCGCGGGCCTGGGCATCGCGGGTGCGGTGCTGCAGACGATCGTCGGACTCATGGTCTTCCTCGCCTACTCGACGACCCCGGCGGTGGCCCGACTGTTCGGCGCCGGCAGACCGGGCGAGGCCGTCTCGGTCGGCATCAACGGCATGTGGCTCGCCCTCGCGATCGGGGCCGTGCTCGCCGCCGCAGGCGCGGCATCCTCCCCCTGGCTGGTCTCGCTGTTCGGCGCGAGCGACGCCGTGGCCGCCGATGCCAACGCCTATCTCGTCGTCTCGATGTGGGGGCTCCCGGCCATGCTCATCGTGTTCGCCGCGACCGGGCTGCTGCGCGGGATGCAGGACACCATGACTCCCCTGTGGATCGCCGGCCTCGGGTTCGGGGCCAACGCGCTGCTCAACGTGGTGTTCATCTACGGGCTGGGCTGGGGCATCGCCGGCTCGGCGGCCGGCACGGTCGTCGCCCAGTGGGGCATGGTCGGCGCATACGTCCTCGTGATCCGGCGGCTCGCGGCGAGGCATGACGCATCGTTGAAAGCCCGACGGGACGGCATGGGCAGCACAGCGCGCTCGGGCGGCTGGCTGTTCCTGCGCACCGTGAGCCTGCGCGTCGCTCTGCTCGCGACGGTCGCCGTCGCCACCGGCATCGGCACCGAGGAGCTCGCCGGATGGCAGATCGTCTTCACGATCTTCTCGGCGGCGGCATTCGCGCTCGACGCGCTGGCGATCGCCGCACAGGCGCTGATCGGCAAAGAGCTCGGTGCCGGCGACGAGCGACAGGTGCATCGGGTGCTGAAACGCACCGTGGCCTGGGGCGCGTGGTTCGGCGTCGTGGTCGGGGCTGTCATCGCTGCACTCTCCGGAGTCCTCGGGATCGTGTTCACCGGCGACGCCGAGATCGCGGCGCTCGTGCAGCCGGCGCTGCTGATCCTCGCGCTCGCGCAGCCGATCGCCGGGGTGGTGTTCGTGCTCGACGGAGTGCTGATGGGGGCGAACGACGCGCGCTACCTCGCGATCGCCGGCGGGATCAATCTCGTGCCGTTCCTGCCGGCACTCTGGATCATCGCCGCGAGCGGAGTCGATGCGTCAGCGGGCCTCATCTGGCTCGCCATCGCCTTCTTCGGCATCTACCTGCTCGCTCGGCTGGGCACTCTCGGCTGGCGCGTGCGCTCGGGGCGCTGGGTCACCGCCGGCGTCTAGCACTGCACGATCGCTGCGACTCCGGACGTCTACACGTATCCCGGAATCTCGGGAACTGAGGACGCCGCGAGGGATCAGGCGTTCTCGAGCTCGGCGATCACGATCTTCTTCATGTGCATGAGCGCCTGAATCTGCTCTGGCCTCTGCTGGAGCAGATCCAGACCGGCCGGCACGACCTGCCAGCTCACTCCGAACCTGTCCTTGCACCAGCCGCAGGCCTCCGAGTCCGGCACGGCCGAGAGGGCTTGCCAGTAGTGGTCGATCTCGGCCTGATCCTCGCACCCGATCACGAAGGAGATCGACTCGTTGAACGCGAACTCGGGGCCTCCGTCGAGGCAGCCGAACGGCGAGCCGTTCAGGGTGAAGTCGCCGTTGAGGACCTTGCCGCTCATGCCCTCGAAATGTCGATCGAGCGATTCGTCGGGGTACAGGACCACCTGGTCGATCGACGAGTTCGGGAACACCGAGACGTAGTACTCCATCGCCTCCTGCGCCCGCCCGTCGAACCAGAGAAACGGGCGGATGGAACTGATCGCTGCCATGTCGACCTCCTCAGATCGGCACTCACGCTACGCCCGAGCAGGCATCGTGTCGAGAGGGTCCGACGCCGCCGTCAGCCCGCATGCCTCCGGCACCACTCGTACATGATCACCGCGGCGGCCGCGCTCGCGTTGATCGACCGGGTCGAGCCGTACTGCGTGATCTCGATGTGGGCGGATGCCGCGGCGAGCGCGGCATCCGAGAGACCCGGTCCCTCCTGACCGAACAGCAGCACGCAGCTCTGCGGCAGATCCGCGCGGTCGACGGGCACTGCGCCCTCGACGTTGTCGACGGCGACGATCGGCAGGCCTTCGGCGGTCGCCCAGACGGTGAAGGCCTCGACGTCCTCATGGTGCACGACGTGCTGATAGCGGTCGGTGACCATGGCGCCCCGCTTGTTCCACCGGCGCCGGCCGATGATGTGCACGGTGTCGGCGAGGAACGCGTTGGCGCTGCGCACGATCGAGCCGATGTTCATGTCGTGCTGCCAGTTCTCGATGGCCACGTGGAACGGATGCCGCTTTGTGTCGAGGTCGGCGACGATCGCGTCCATCCGCCAGTAGCGGTAGCGATCGATCACGTTGCGCGTGTCTCCGACGGCCAGCAGCTCGGGGTCGTACTGCTCCCCCGCAGGCCACTCGACCTCGCCGCCGGGCCAGGGTCCGACCCCGTATCCGGGCTGGGCCGACGATCCGCCTGTCTCCGCTGCATCCGCGGGCGCCTGCTCATCCATCCAGCCAGGCTATCCGGCGCATCCGCAACAACGATTTAGGTACACCGAAATATCCGCTACGATTTCGGCATGCCGAAAAATGCTGTCGTCGAGAAGGGGCCGACGCCCACCCGCGCCACCGCGCCGCGCAGCCTCTGGCTCCTCGGACCCGCGCTGGTCGCCGGAGTCGCGTATCTCGATCCGGGCAACGTCGCGAGCAACATGACCGCCGGCGCGCAGTACGGGTACCTGCTGGTCTGGGTCGTGGTGGCGGGCAACGTGATGGCCTGGCTGATCCAGTACCTGTCGGCGAAGCTCGGCGTCGTCACGGGGCAGAGCCTCCCCGAGGTTCTGGGTGCGCGCCTCACGAAGCCGTGGGCCCGTCGGGCCTACTGGCTGCAGGCCGAGCTCGTCGCGATGGCGACAGATCTGGCCGAGGTCATCGGCGGCGCGGTCGCCCTCTACCTGCTGTTCGACATCCCGCTGCTGCTCGGAGGGATCATCACCGGCGCCGTGTCGATGGTCCTGCTGACGGTGCAGAGCCGCCGCGGCGCTCGGCCCTTCGAGTTCGTGATCATCGGGCTCATGGTGATCATCGCGGTCGGCTTCGTCGCCGGGCTCTTCATCGCACCGCCGGATGCCGCGAGCATCGTCGGTGGCCTGGTGCCCCGTTTCGAGGGCACCGGATCGGTGCTCCTCGCCGCCTCCATCCTCGGCGCGACGATCATGCCGCACGCGATCTACGCGCACTCCTCGCTCACTCGCGATCGGTTCGGTGCCGCCGCGGCGCACGGGCCGACGGAGACTGCGCGAACCGAGACCTCGCGCATCCGTCGCCTGCTCACGGCGACCCGCTGGGACGTCTCGATCGCGATGGTGATCGCGGGCACCGTCAACCTCGGCATCCTGCTGCTCGCGGCCGCCAACCTGGCAGGTGTCGAGGGGACGGATTCGCTCGAAGGCGCCCATGCCGCGCTCGCCGCGGGACTAGGGCCTGTCGTCGCGACCTTCTTCGCGGTCGGGCTGCTGGCCTCCGGTCTCGCCTCGACATCCGTCGGTGCCTACGCGGGAGCGGAGATCATGCACGGCCTGTTGCACGTGCGCATCCCGCTTCTCGCGCGTCGACTCGTGACCCTGATCCCCGCGCTTGTGATCCTCGGCATCGGCTTCGATCCCACGCTGGCGCTGGTGCTCAGCCAGGTCGTCCTCTCATTCGGCATCCCGTTCGCGCTGATCCCCCTCGTCGCGCTCACCGCGCAGCGTCGCACGCTCGGCGTCTGGGCGAATCGCACCTGGACGACGGCGGCGGGCGTCGTGGCATCCGTTCTGCTCATCGCGCTCAATGGCGCCCTGCTCTGGTTGGTGCTGACGGGCGCCTGAGCGACCGGCCTCGCGCGCGCAGCACGACCCTTGCGCGCAGAACCGCCCCGAGCCGGCACGGGAAGAGTCGACTCGGGGCGGCGTCCTGTCACCGCGCCGTCAGCGAGAGCGGAGAGTCTCGGTCCACTGCGAGGTCGCGCCGTCGGCGATGCGCCATCCGGGCTCGGGGACGGCGACGACGGTCACTTCTCCCGTCACCTTCACCTTGCCGCCCCGCGCCTCGACCTTCTCGCCGTTGACGTAGTAGCTGATGCCTGTCACGTTCTTCGGCACCTTCACCTCGTCGCGGGAGGTGCCCGGCTTGTCGGTGAAGGTCGGAGCCTTCGGAGTCGTCGGCGCGGTCAGCACCGGCACCTGCGACCAGTCGATGTCGCTCGCCAGGTAGTACGAGGTGTACGCGGGCTGGTTGTAGGTGGTCTGCTGACGCGCGGTCTCGGCCCGGTACTGCACGTCGTGCATCAGGGTCGTGAGCTTGTGCGCCGTCGGCTCGGTCGTCGTGAAGAACCGCAGCGCGCTCGAGTCCACGGTGCGCACGAGCAGCTCCTCACGCCAGTCCCCCAGCACATCGGCGACGAGCGACGGGTTGCCTTTCGTGCCGTTGTTCGTGAGCGTTCCGGTCGCGGTGACCAGCGTCCCGCGGGTCCAGTCGTCGATGGTCGGCGTCTGGGCGCCGCTGCCGTTCACGAGCTGCGTCGTCAGGTCGCCCGCCCAGCGGATCGACATGTTGGTGCCTGGCGTCTCCGGCTGCAGCACCTCGCCGGTCGCGCTCAGGAGTCCGCTGCCCTCGGTGCCGCCTGGCATGCTCGACCACACCTCGATACCCGGCACGTCGGGACGCACGTCGCCGATCATGGCGCGACCGGTGTCGCGACCCGAGTACGCCCCGAACAGGGACTCTCCCGTCGCGGCATCACGCATCACCGACCCGTACGGTGCGCTCGTCGCACCCTCGTGGGCCGTCCAGATCTCGAGGCCGGGGCGGCTGGGGTCGATATCGGTCACGTGCATGGCGTCGCCATGGCCCAGGCGCACGGTCGCCCCGGGATCGGCGCTGCCCTCGGGGAGCACGTCGAACGAGCTGTACAGCAGGCTGCCGTCGTCGTCGATCGTCGCCGATCCGTAGACGAGTTCCTGCTTTCCGTCGGCATCCACGTCGGCGAAGCTCAGCGAGTGATCGCCCTGCGTCGTGATCGTGCCGAACTCGGGGTCGGTGCCGTCACGGCCGTGCGGGGAGTCGTTGAACGGGTTCGTCATCGGCACGTGGCCGCTGTCGACGTCCCACCGCTCCGTGAGGCGCTTGCCGTCCCAGTCGAAGGCCGTGACGGTCGTGCGCGTGTAGTACCCGCGAGCGAAGACGGCCGACGGATGCTGCCCGTCGAGGTATCCGACGCCGGCGAGGAAGCGGTCGACGCGGTTCGCCGGCTCGATGCGCGACATCGCGTAGTCACCCCACAGCAGTCCGTCGTCTCCTCGCTCGGTCGGATACGGGATGGTCTGCAGCTCCTTGCCGGTCGCGCTGTCGAAGACCGTGAGGTACTCGGGTCCGTCGACGATGAAGCCCTCGAACTCCCGCAGCAGGTTGCGCGCGCTGCGGCTCGGCGCGTACACGTCGATGAAGGTGGTCGCCAGTTCCTGCGCGGCCTCCGGCGAGAGCGGGTAGTCGTGCGTCACGGGCATGCCCCACGCCTCTTCGAGAGTGGCCGGCCACTGGCCCGACACGACCTCCTCGCGGTCACTCCACCCGAGGAACATCTCGACCAGACGCTGCTCGTAGTCCGCGGCACTCAGGCGGTAGTCGTCGTCGTTCGAGTACCCGGCCTTGCGGTCGCCCTTGGGGAGAGTGATGTACGACTCGCTCGCGACCGAGCCGTCGTCGGCATACTGCACCGACTTCGTGCCGGGCGCCGTCTTCAGCATGGTCTCGGACCGGCCGTCGCCGTCGAAGTCGTAGACGAGGAACTGCGTGTAGTGCGCTCCGGCGCGGATGTTCACGCCGAGGTCCAGGCGATTCAGCAGCGTTCCGTCGAGCTCGTAGGTGTCGAGATAAACCGGCCCGGTGTAGCCGCGCTGCGAGACGTCCTTCGAGTTCGAGGGGTCCCACTTCACGACGTACTCGTACTGCCCGTCGCCGTCGACGTCGCCGACGGAGACATCGTTCGCCGAGTAGGTGTAGGCCTCGCCCTTCGGCGTCACCCCGTCGGCCGGCTTCTGCAGGGGCAGGTCGTGGTGACCGTCGGCCCAGGCGGTGACGGATGCCGGCGCAGATGCCGTCAGCTCGATGCCGCTCACGATGGGGACGACGGAGTACTCCGAGGTGGCGGAGCCGCCGGCATCCGCGTAGTTCGTGCTGTCGGTGACCGTGGCGACCTTCGCGCCGTCGCGATAGACGGCGAAGTCGGGGCCGGCGAGGCCGGTCTCGGTCGCGCCCGTCGTCTCGGTCGCAAGGAGTCGCCAGCTGAGGAAGACGCCCTCGGCGGTCGAGACGGCGACGAGTCCGCGGTCGAGCGACTCGAGTTGCGGTGCCGGGGTGCCGTGATCGTGGCGCCCCGCGGCCGGGGCTGCGGGTGACGCCGCTGCCGCGCTCTGCGCACCACCCGCGACGAGGCAGCCGGCGGCGGCCACCGCCACGACGGCGCGGAATGATCGGTGTCGGATGTTCATCATCGAAATCCATCTCTGGGCCTGCAGCCCGCTCGGATAGCGTTTTCCCGTGCCCCGTCGAAGCTACCCGCCGCGCTCCTCTCGCGTCAAGGAATCGGGCCCGATTGACACGATTCACAGCGTCCGCGGCGCCCTCGCCAGGCGATTAGGCTCGAAGGATGTCTGCCGAACCCGCGCGCCGCACCGTCCGCATCCTCACGTGGACCGGCATCGCGACCGGCGTGATCGGAGGCCTCCTCGTCGCCTTCCCGACCGTGCTTCCGTTCGGCGGCCCGTGGGTGCAGCTGGCGCTGGGCATCGCGACGCTGGTACTGGCCTTCCGCGCCCGCAAGAGCGGCATCGCCGAGATCGAAGGGTTCGACGGACGCCTCTCGCTCTTCGCCGCTCTGCTGGGCTTCCTCATCGTGTTCTTCGCCGGCCAGGTCGCCTTCGGCATCCTCGTCGACGTCGCGAACCCCTGATCTAGGCTGGACGAGTGGCATCCCCCGCAGCAGACGACTACCTGAAGACCGTCTACGCGCACACCGAGTGGCAGGACGCGCCGATCACCCCGTCGGTGCTCGCGGCGAAGCTCGGCATCGCTCCGTCTTCGGTGACCGAGATGGTCAAGAAGCTCGCCGCCGCGGGCCTCGTCTCGCACGTGCCCTACGGTGCGGTTCGGCTGACCGATGCCGGCACGCAGCGCGCCCTGGCCATGGTGCGACGCCACCGCCTGATCGAGACCTGGCTGGTGCAGGAGTTCGGCTACGGCTGGGACGAGGTGCACGACGAGGCCGAAGTGCTCGAGCACACGATCAGCGACCGCCTTCTCGAGGGCATCGACGCACGCCTCGGCCGGCCACGATTCGACCCGCACGGCGACGCGATCCCAGATGCCGCGGGCGTCGTCGAACGCGAGCCCTTCATCCTTCTCGCCGACGCGCCGGTGGGTCACGTCGGCCGCGTGCTGCGCGTCGACGACCGCGACCCCGAGCTGCTGCGCGCCCTCGAGGCGGCTGGCGTCGCCGTCGCGGCGAGCATCACGACCACGGACCAGGGCATCGAGCTAGACGGCGTCGAGACCACGCTTCCTGACGGCGCCGCAGAGGTGGTCTGGCTCAGCGCCTGACAGCCTCGCCACAACCTGACACCTGCCCGTAATCGACGCCCCATAAGCTGTGCTCATGGCACACCGCGACAACATCGAATGCTGGCTGACCGACATGGACGGCGTGCTCGTGCATGAGAACGACGCCATTCCCGGCGCGTCCGAGCTGCTCGCCGGGTGGGAGCAGAACGACATCCCGTACCTCGTGCTGACGAACAACTCGATCTTCACGGCACGAGACCTGTCGGCCCGCCTCCGCGCCAGCGGACTCGTCGTGCCCGAGGAGCGGATCTGGACCTCGGCGCTGGCCACCGCGGACTTCCTCGCGCAGCAGCTGCCGGGCGGTTCAGCCTTCGTGATCGGCGAGGCGGGCATCCTCACGGCCCTGCACGAGGCCGGGTTCATCATGACCGAGACGAATCCCGACTTCGTGGTCGTCGGCGAGACTCGCAACTACTCGTTCGAGGCGATCACCAAGGCGATCCGACTCATCATCAAGGGCGCGCGCTTCATCGTGACGAACCCCGATGCGACGGGCCCCTCGGCCGACGGAGTCATGCCGGCGACCGGCGCGATCGCGGCGCTCATCACCAAGGCGACGGGCAAGGAGCCGTATGTCGTCGGCAAGCCGAATCCGATGATGTTCCGCTCGGCGCTCAACAAGATCGGCGCGCACTCGAAGAAGACCGGCATGATCGGCGACCGGATGGACACCGACATCATCGCCGGCATCGAGGCGGGGCTGCACACCGTGCTCGTGATGACCGGCATCAGCGACGAGGCCGAGGTCGAGAAGTATCCGTTCCGGCCCGACGAGATCGTCGACTCGGTCGCCGACCTGCTGCCCACCGTCACCGAGTCGATTCCGACGCTCGACGAGGACTGACGTGGGCGCGCTCGACGAAGGAGAGCGGGTCGTCGCAGCGGATGCGTCCGCGTGGCGCGCCTGGCTCGAGGAGCATCATGAGCGCATCGCGGGAGTCTGGCTGCTGAGCGTTCGCGGCAACCGGGCCGGAGGTGTCGGATACGACGATGCCGTGCGTCAGGCTCTGTGCTTCGGATGGATCGACGGTCCGGTGCGCACCTTCGACGACCAGACGGTGGGCCAGTGGTTCTCACCCCGACGACGCGGCAGCGGATGGGCAGCGACGAACAAGGCGAGACTGATCGACCTCGAGGCCGCCGGACAGCTCGCACCGGCCGGCATCCGCGTGCTCGAGTCCGCGAAGGCGGACGGGTCGTGGACCTTGCTCGACGGCCCGGAAGCCGGGATCGAGCCGCCCGAACTGACGGACGCGCTCGATGCCCTGCCCGCCGCGCGGGCCCACTGGGACGCCTTTCCGAAGTCGGTCAAGAAGTTCGGCCTGACGCACATCGCGATGGCGAAGCGTGCCGAGACGCGGTCCGCTCGGATCGCCAAGATCGTGGCGGATGCCGCGGAGGGGAAACGCCCATGAACCAGTCCGACCTGCTGTTCCTGGTGATCTTCCTGATCCTCCTCAGCACGCTGACCGTGTGGGTGGTGCAGTTCTTCCGCTCACGACGCCGTGGAGGCGGCGGGGGCGATGGGCGCGCCGGCTGGTGGGAAGGCCCCTGGGACGACGACGACCGCAAGCGCTGAGCGCCCCGATCCCTCGATCAGCGCAGCGTCAGGCTGCGCACTCTATCCACGGGCTCCGGCATCCGCAGCGGACCCGCGCCCGGTGTGATCGTGCCGAGGATTCGGGCTTCCCGCGCTCCGGTGCCGCCGGGCGTCACGGCCGCGACGCCATGCAACGTGCACCATCCGATCAGCGCGAACAGGATCGCCTCCTTGCTGTCGACCGGGGCGCCGAGCTGGTCGGCGAGCACCACCTCGATGTCAGGGAGCGCCTCACGCAGACCCTGCATGATGAGCGGGTTGTGGCACCCGCCACCCGAGACAGCCAGGAAGCGGATGCCGGCGGTGCGGATGTCGTGTGCGACGGTGCGGACCGTGAGCTCGGTGAGCGTGCGGATCAGGTCGGCCGGCGCGATGCCGGGTCGCATGCGGTCGACGTGCGCACGCACATAGTCGAGGTGAAAATGCTCCTTGCCCGTGCTCTTGGGCGCGGGCAGGGCGTAGTACGGGTCGGCGAGCAGCTCGGCGAGCAGCACGTCGTCGACGGTGCCGGTGCGAGCGATCGCGGCATCCGCGTCGTAGCCTCGGTCGTTCAGCCCCTCGGCCACGACCACCGCGTCGACCAGTGCATTCGCCGGGCCGATGTCGTAGGCCGACAGACCGTCGGGACCGACCACGGTCACGTTCGCGATGCCGCCGAGGTTCACCGCTGCCGAGACTCCCGCCCGACCGCGGAGCAGCAGCTCATCGAGGAACGACACGAGCGGTGCACCGTGGCCGCCCGCAGTGATGTCACGGATGCGCACGTCCGACACCACGGGTGCGCCGACCCGCTCGGCGATCCACGCCGGCTGCCCGATCTGCAGGGTGCCGAGCGCGTGGCCGTCGGCGACCCAGTGGAAGACGGTCTGGCCGTGCGTGCACACGGCATCCACTCCCCCGACGACGTCGGATGCCGTGGCGGCGACCTCGGCGAAGGCCTGGCCGATCAGGGTGTCGAGCTCGCAGACCTCGGCGAACGTCGTGGGCGCCGGAGGCAGCGCCGCGACGAGTCGGGCCCGCAGGTCGGGGGCGTACGGCACGCTGTCTTCGTGCAGCACCGTGCCGCGCAGCGCTCCGTCGCTCTCTGCGAAGTCCACGACCGTGACGTCGATGCCGTCGTGTGAGGTGCCCGAGAGCAGTCCGAGTACGCGCATGCGTGTTCCTTCCGTCGCCTGCTACGAGCGTAGGCCGCTTTTGTTAGGGGGGCGAACGGAAAGCATCGATCTTTTCTGCACGATCATCTTCTGGACCGCGTTCTCCCCCGTGCCCGAAGGATGACCCGCACCGCCGACGGCCCCGGTCGTCGCCCGCGTAGCATTCTGCGAGACCCCACCCGCCACCCCCAGAATGGGAGCATGTTCGTGTCCGCCGAGATCATCACGATCGTCATCAGCGCCGTCGGCCTCCTGCTGGCTCTGGGCGGCACCATGTTCGCGGGCTTCGCCTGGTGCATCCGCCGATCCGACTCCCTCCGCACCGATCTCGTCGGCGTCGAGACGTCGCTCGGTACGCGTATCGACGGAGTGGAACAGAGGCTCACGGCACGCATCAACGGCGTCGAAGAGAAACTCACCGCACGCATCGACGGCGTCGAAGAGAAACTCACCGCACGCATCGACGGAGTCGAAGAGAAACTCACCGCACGCATCGACGGAGTCGCCGCCGACGTCACCGAACTCAAGGTCGCGGTGGCCCGACTCGAAGGGCCGCAGCGTCACCTGATCGTCGCGGGGCGCTGATTCCCCGGTGACCGACAGGTCAGCGTAGGACGAGCGCCGCGGCGCCGATGAGCGGCCCCTCGTCGCCGAGTCCCGAGCGCACGACCCGGGTACGCCGCGAGTACTCGTGCGCGGCACTGGCCGTGAGCGCCTGCTGCACGAGGTCGATGTAGTCGGCGGACACGCGAGAGAACCCGCCGCCGATCGCGACCATGTCGAGGTCGACGAGGGTCGCGGCATCCGCGAGCGCTTCTCCGACCGCCTTCGCCGACCGCTCGATGGCCGCGCGGGCGACGGCGTCACCCGCGGCGGCATCCCGAGCCAGATCCTCGCCGGTGGCTCCGGTCCAGCCCTGTTGCTGAGCCCAGGCGGCGCTCGCGGGCCCCGAGGCGATCTCCTCGAGGGTGAGCCCGCCTTCGCGACGCACCTGTCCGAGATGCCCGGCGTTGCCGGTGGCTCCGGGAATGTACGCACCGTTGACGACGAACCCTCCGCCGACGCCGGTCGAGACGACGATCGACAGCGAGGCACCGGCATCCTGCGTGGCACCGAGCCAGGATTCCGCCAGGGCGAGCGCGCCACCGTCATGGCCGAGGACGGTCGGAACCTCGCGACCGAGCGCAGCGGATGCCGCCGAGCGCACCGACTCCGCAAGACCGAAGCCCCGCGCGAGCGGCATGTTCACCGGCATGATCGCTCCGGCGGCACGGTCGATGGGTCCGGCGCTTCCGGCACCGGCGCCCGCGAGGTCGGCATCCGCCGGCACAGCGGCCAGAGCGTGGGTCACGATCGAGATCACCGCGTCGTTCAGCGACTCGAGCGTCGCCTGGCGCCCGGTCGCCTGTCGCGAGCGGCTGCCGCCGACGAGCACACCGTGCTCGTCCACGAGCGCGGCCTCCATCTTCGTGCCGCCGACGTCGACGGCCAGCGCGTAGCGGGTCACTGGGGGTCGAGTCCGAGGTCGTCGAGGTCGAAGGCGGCACGCCATTCGAGGCCCTCGGCTTCGATCGCGGCCTGGGCGCCCGTCTTGCGGTCGACGATCACGGCGACGGCGACGATCTCGGCCCCTTCCTTGCGCAGCGCCTCGACAGCCTTGAGCGCGGACTGCCCGGTGGTCGAGGTGTCTTCGAGCACGACGACGCGCTTGCCGGCGACGTCTGCACCCTCGATCTGGCGACCGCGGCCGTGGTCCTTCGGCTCCTTGCGCACGACGAACGCGTCGAGCGGCTTGTCGGCGGCGACCGAGGCGTGCAGCACCGCGTTCGCGATGGGGTCGGCGCCGAGGGTCAGGCCGCCGACCGCCACGACGTCGAGGTCGCCGATGAGGTCGAGCATGATGCGACCGATCGCCGGTGCCGCGCGGTGGTCGAGGGTGAGCTTGCGCATGTCGACGTAGTACGTCGCCTTCTTGCCGCTCGAGAGCGTGAAGTCTCCGTGGAACACCGCCTCGTCCTTGATCAGGTCGAGAAGGGTCTGGCGGTCTGCGTCGAGTGCGGTCACGGCATCCAGTGTAGGAGGCAAGGCCTAGGCTTGACGCATGCGCTTGGCCACCTGGAACGTCAACTCCATCCGCACCCGTGTCACCCGCACCGTCGAGTTCGCCGTCCGAGAGGACATCGACGTGCTGGCGATGCAGGAGATCAAGTGCAAACCCGAGCAGTTCCCCTACGGGCCGTTCGAAGAGGCCGGCTACCACGTCGAGGTCCACGGCCTGAATCAATGGAACGGCGTCGCGATCGCCAGCCGCCTGCCGATCACCGACGTCCGCACGTCTTTCGACGGCATGCCGGGCTTCGCCAAGGGACACGAGGGACCGGATGCACCGCTCGAAGCACGTGCGCTCGGCGTGCTCGTCGACGGTGTGCGCGTGTGGAGCCTGTACGTGCCGAACGGCCGCTCGCTCTACGACCCGCACTACGCCTACAAGCTGCACTGGCTCGAGGAGTTGAAGAAGTCCACGGCGGCAGAGCTCTCGGCGAACCCCGAACTGCCGCTCGCTCTGGTCGGCGACTTCAACATCATCCCGTTCGACGCCGACAACGGCGACCCCGACATCGTCGAGGGCGTCTCGACGCACGTCTCGCCGCAGGAGCGTCAGGCCTTCTTCGCGCTCGCCGACGCGGGTCTGACCGACGTCGTCCGCCCACTGCTTCCCGAGGGCTACACCTACTGGGACTACCAGCGTCTGAAGTTCCCTCGCAACGAAGGCATCCGCATCGACTTCATCCTCGGCTCGAAGACACTCGCCGAGGCGGTCACCGGAGCGTCGATCCACCGCGAAGAGCGCAAGGGCGAGCAGCCCAGTGACCACGTCCCCGTGGTCGTCGAGTTCGACCTCGGCGGGGCCGAGGAAGACGACGACCTGCCGATGATCTTCTCCTGAGACTGTGACCGTCCGCCTGATCGCGACCGATCTCGACGGGACACTGCTCGACTCCTCGTCATCGGTCACGCGGCGCACCCGCGCGGCCCTCGACGCGGCGCGCGCCCGTGGCATCCACGTCGTCCCGGTGACCGCTCGTCAGCCGATCGGTCTACGCGCGCTCGCGGACGGCGCGGGCTTCGACGGCTGGGCGCTGTGCAGCAACGGCGCCTACGCGACACATCTCGTCGATGGACGGATGCTGTTCGCGGAAGAGCTTCCGGCAGAGACGATCCGCACGCTGGCCGAGGCGCTGCGCGCCAGCATCCCCGGACTGCTGTTCGCGAGCGTGCGTGAGGGCGGCGAGACGTTCGTCGCGCAGCACGGCTATGCCGAGATCGCCGATCTCGCCGACCACAAACGCGATCCACGCACGATGGGCGGCGTCGAACTCGATCATGTGCTGGCCGCACCCAGCCTCAAGCTCGTGATCCGGCACCCAGAACTCGCCCCGACGGCGTTGTTCGACGCGCTGCGCGACCTCGGGCTGACCGGTTTCGAGGCGACGCTCTCAGGCGCCCCGTTCGTCGAGGTCATGGCCGAGGGCGTGACCAAAGCCACCGGGCTCGCCCGCCTCTGCGAGCACCTCGAGATCGACCGCCGCGATGTGATCGCTTTCGGCGACGCCCTCAACGATGTCGAGATGCTGCGCTGGGCCGGCCACGGTGCGGCGATGGCCGGCGCGGCGGACGTCGTGCAGGATGCCGCGGATGAGACGACCACCTCGAACGACGACGACGGGGTGGCACGGGTGATCGAGCGAGTGCTCGGCGCCCGCTGAGCCGGACGGTGAGAACCCGGCCCCTTCCGCAGAAGTCACCGGGTCCTCGTCGCCAACGCCGTCAGCTGCGCACGCGCCGACGACGCACGAGCAACAGGCCGGCGAACAGCAGGCCGGCCGCCATCATCGACGCGAACGCGGGCACATCGGCACCGGTGTTCGCCAGCGTGTCGCCACGAGCCGCGACCGCGCCCGCACCCGCTGCCGTCGTGGTCGGAACCGCCGCGATCGGTGCTGCGGGGGCCGGTGCCTGGGTCACCTGCAGAGCGACGCTCGCCACCACCTCCGACTGCGCGTTCAGCGCCACGAGCGTGTGCGCTCCCGGAGGCGTGCTCGCGGGAATTCGGAAAGTACCGGTGAGCGCGCCGTTCGCGTCGGCGGTCAGTGTTCCCAGAGCCACCGGAGTCGAGCGCAACTCGAACGCGATCGTCGCGCCAGGGGTGAACCCGGTACCCGAGACGTCGATGTCACCGCCGGCGCGGGTGGACGCGATCGAGACCGTCAGCTCGGGCTCCGGTTCGGGCTCGGGTTCGGGTTCCGGTTCAGTGATCGGCACGAGAGTGAAGTCGATGCCGCCCACTGTCGTGGAGGCGATCGCCGTGACGGGGGTCGCGAGATCCGCCGTCTCGACGCCGTCGTAGAACTGCGGCTTCGCCCTCGTCGGGCTGTCGTTGTAGAAGATCGCAGATGCCTTGAGGATGTACGTCCCGGCAGGGATGTTGAGGGTGTACGCCCCGGTCTGCCGATCGGCGATCACATACCCGACACGTTCGCTGCCGTCCCACGCTTCGACGAGCATCTCCCGGTCTTCCGAGCTCGCCATCGTGACCGTGCCGGCGATGGTCGCCGCTGCATCGAGCTGTGCGTCGACACCCGTGACGTCGTCGCCGGCCGCGACCACCACAGAGGTGGCGTCCTCGGGGACGGCGGCGTCGTCCCAATACTCGTCGAGCAGGCCGGAATCGAAGGCGTCGAAACTCACCAGGTAGGTCCCCGGCGCGACGGCGACGCGAAAACTGCCGTCACTGCCGACGAATGCGAACCGCATGTCTCGGTCGATGCCGCTGACCGTGACAGAAGCGTTGACGGGAGAACCGTCGGCGGTCTTCGTCACGGTGCCGCTGATGTAACCGACGCGTTCGAGTGCGGCATCCACATTCGTCACCGTCTGCTTCTCGACGATCGTGATGAGCGTCGCGGCGTCCCAGCCGTATGCGTCGTCCCAGAACTCCCACGCCAGGTCGGGGTCAGGCGACCCGAAATACAGGCGGTAGGAGCCGCCAGGAAGACCGCCGAGGTGGTACTCGCCGGACGCGTCGGCCTGGGTCGATGCGACGATCTCGTTGTTGTCCGAGAGTGCCGAGACAGTGGCGCCCGCGACCGCTGAGCCGTCCTGCGCCCGGGTGACGATGCCCTCGATGGCTCCGCCGGTGCTCAGCGACGCGTCGATGTCGGCGACCGACGCACCGCCGGCAATGACGACAGGAGTGGCGGCCGAGGAATCTGTGACTCCATCCCAGTGCTCGCGCATGAGGTCCGTCCCGCCTCCGGCCCAGAACGACACGACGTAGGAGTCGTCCGCGAGTCCACGAAGGGTGTAGTCGCCGTTCTCGTCCGTGAGGGCCGTCGGTGTCACCCACGCGCGCCCGCTCACCGACACGCTCACGCCGGAGATCGGAGCCCCGTTGTCTTCGCGTGTCACGGTGCCGCTGATCGTTCCGGTGCCCTGAGGCGCCGGTGGCGGTGGCGGGATCAGTGCCGGAGGCGGGATCAGTGCGGGGGCGAGTGCTGGCGCAGGTGCGAGTGCAGGCGCGTCCTCGACGACCGCCGGCGCGGGTGCGGCGTCACTGAGTGTTGCATAGGCGGCGGCACCCTCGAGCGAGGCGGCGTCGCCCTCGAGCGGGTCGGCGACGACCTCGAGCGGGTCGGCGACGACCTCGAGCGGGTCGGCTGCGATGTCGTCGGTCGTCGCGATCACCTCGCCTGTGGTCGCCCCGGGATCGATCGTCGGATCGTCCTCCACAGCTCCCGCTGCGGTCGCTCCCCCGAGTGCGAGTGCGATCGCCGCCACCCCACCCAGAACTGCATGAATCAGAGCGCGTCGTTGCGCCATAGCTCCACCCTCCGACGGAAGTCGAGCACGCCGTGAACGGACCCTGCGCCGGACCTCGGAACCGCGGCCGTTCCGGCCGCGTTGAGTTGAAGCTATCGGATCGCCACGCAGGAGGGAAGAAGCGGGCGATATACCGTTTCAGTCCTCGAAGGTGCCTACCTCGGGCACCCGATCCGTCCGCCCGTAGCGCAGCAGCAGCACTCCGCTGTCGTCGGCGACCGGCGCCTCGAGCAGCCGCAGCACCGCCGGCTCGGCGCCGTCGTCGAAGACCTTCTTGCCCGTGCCGAGGAGGATCGGATACACCCATAGGTTGAGCTCGTCGAACAGACCCTCGGCCAGCAGCGAGTGCGCGAGGTCGATGCTGCCGATCACGTGCACCTCGTCGTGCCGCTCGCGCATCGCGGCGATCTCCGCGGCGAGATCGTCACCGACGCGCTCGCTGCCCTTCCATGACAGATCGAGGTCGGCATCCCGTGTCGCCACATACTTCGGGACCCGATCGAAGAGCCTGCCGATCTCCCCCGACGGACCGTCGGTGTGATGCGGCCAATACGCGGCGAAGATGTCGTACGTGCGGCGCCCGAGCAGCAGCGCATCGAGTCCCTGCATCCCCCGCTGCACCTGGGGCCCCATCCCGGACGACGGATACCCCGCCTGCCAACCGCTGAACTCGAAGCCTCCGGACGGATCCTCGTCGATACCGCCCGGCCCCTGTGCGACGCCGTCGAGGGTCATGAAGAGGTCGATCAGAATGCGTCCGGTCATCAGAGTGCTCCTTCGCACGAGAGGGCGGCGATGTTCACAGTATGCGCTCGTTCTGCTCGGCGGGTGCCGGCACCTCCGCGCCCCAGCGGCCGAGAGCCTCGATCGCCTCCCGCAATGCGACGCCTCGCTCGGTGAGGGCATAGGCGCGCGTGTTGTGCCGCAGGGGCAGTCGCCGCAGCACTCCGGCCGCTTCGAGCTCGCGCAGACGTGTCGCGAGGATGTTCGTCGGAGCTCCGAGCTCACGCTGCAGATCGCCGTATCTCTGCGGCCCGTCGAGCAGCTTCTCGACGATGAGCAGGGCCCAGCGGGCACCGACGACGTCGAGGGCTGCGGCGAGGTCGCTCACGCGCCCGGATCGGCGTCCGGCTTCATCCAGAACGGCGAGTAGTGATAGCCGTCCGGATCGTCGAACTGGCGCTGATACATGAAGGGGTAGTCGTCGGTGTCGCCGATCCGACCGCCGGCGGCAGCCGCGCGGTCGACCAGCTCGTCGACCGCCTCACGACTGTCGAGGTCGAACGAGACAGTGACCTTCGAGGGGGTGTCAGGGCCGCCGATCACGTCTTCCGTGCCGCCGACGCTCGCATACATCTCGCGGCTGCCGAGCATCACGTACTGCTCGGGCGCGATCATGAAGCACGACACATTGTGATCGGACATCTCGGCGTTGAGGGTCCAGCCGAGAGCGGTGTAGAACGCGGTGGCCCGGTCGACGCTCTCGACGGGGCAGGTGATGAAGAGGCTCATGCGCCAACACTTGCAAAATACAAGTGACGCGTCAAGAGCTTCTGCGGTCCCGCCGCAATCCCACCAGCGCGAGCACTCCGGCTCCGGCCGTGAGCGCGGCCACCGCCGCGAGACCGACGCCGGGGACGGATGCCGTCGCCACGGCGCCCGCCACGAGAGGGCCACCCGCATCTCCCAGCTCGCGCCCGAGTTCGGCGCTGCCCATCGTGCGGCCCATCCGCTCCGGCGGTGTCGATGCGGCCAGGTGCGAGAACGCGATCGGCGTCGCGACCCCGACGCCGATGCCGACCAGCAGCGCGGTGACGACGAGCGCGGCCGGAGTCTGCGTGACCGCGGCGAGCGCGATGCCGGCCGCGATCAGCGCCAGGCCGCCGACGGCGCCTGTGCGCACCGAGATGCGCCCGCGGTCATGCGCGGCGCCCACGAACGGCTGAGCCACGCTCGACGCGATCGCGAGCGCGGTCACGATGGCCATGCTCCAGACGATGTCGAGCCCGGCCTGCCGCCCGAGCAGCGGGAGGAATCCGACGGCGACCGCCAGGGCGCCGGTCGTCGCCGCCAGCACCAGGGTCGGGACGAGGAATCCGGGCGCGATCAGCTCTCGACCGAGATCGACGAGCGTGACTCGCTTGCGGGGCAGCACGGCGACCCGTGGCACCGCTGCAGCGACCCACAGTGCAGCGCCGAGACCGAGCACGGCGAGCGCCCAGAACAGCGCGGGCAGGCCGCCCCAGACCACGAGCACGGCGCCGATCAGCGGACCGAGCGCGTAGCCGAGACTCTTCCACGAGCCGTAGCGACCGAAGTACTTCCCGCGGGTGGCATCGTCGGTGAGCCGGGCGACGGCAGCCGACGACGACGGCGAGAAGGCTGATGCCGCCGCACCCTGCCCGAATCGACCGATGACGAGTCCGAGCATGCCGGGAACCACGGCGCCGACGACCGAGAACGCCGAGAACGCGAGGAGGCCGCCGATGATGACAGGGCGCACGCCCACCCGGTCGCTCAGCGCGCCGAACAGCGGCTTGAGCAGCACCTCGGCGAGGTCGTAGAGCGCGAGGGTGAGCCCGAACGCGAGCAGCGTCCACCCGATGTCCTCGGTCTCCGCGCCCAGTGCCGCCGCGATGCCGTGGGCCCCGAAAGCGGTGGTGAATCCGGCGAGGTACAGCGGGGCGAGGCGGGGCTTCGCGGTGCGCGGAGTCGAGGTCACGCTCGATTCTCGCAGGATCGCGTGTCTGCACGTCACCACGGCCCCGCCACGATCCCCCGTGCGGGGGATGCCGCCGCATCCGCCCCGGCTCTACGGTAAGAGGATGTCCGCAGCGCCGTTCACCCGCATCCCCAGCGTCCGCGAGCAGCGCAGCGACCTCGTGCTCGCGGCGGTCATGTTCGTGGGCGCCGTCCTCAGCGCCGCTCTCTCGACCGTGGCCGACATCTACGGCGACACCCGGGCCGAACCGTGGACGGCTCTCGTCTACGCGGTCGCGGTCACCGCACCGCTGGCGGTGCGTCGGCGCTGGCCGGCCCCGGTCGCGATCGCCGTGTCGCTGGCATACTTCCTCGCCATCTCGTTCCAGGTGCCCGAGATCTATGTCGGCAACATCGCCATGTTCGTGTCGCTCTATACGGTCGGCGCCTGGATGAACAACCGCCGGGCCGCGATGATCGTGCGCGTCGGCATCATCCTCGGCATGTTCGTCTGGCTGATCATCACGATGTACCGCGAAGCCATCGAAGAGGCGGCGAAGGCCGAGGTCGCGGCGGGACTCCTGTCTCCGTACCTCGCGTTCATGCTCATCCAGCTGCTGCTGAACGTGCTGTACTTCGGCGGCGCCTACTACTTCGGCGAGCGCTCCTGGCACGCCGCACGCGAACGCGCGGTGCTCGAGCAGCGCACGGCCGAACTCGAGCAGGAGCGCGAGGTGACCGCGGCGCAGGCCGTCGCCCTCGACCGCGTGCGCATCGCCCGAGAGCTGCATGACGTGGTCGCCCATCACGTGTCGGTCATGGGCGTGCAGGCGGGCGCCGCTCGTCTCGTGATCGATCAGGACCCTGCGAAGACCACGAGCATCCTCAGCGGCATCGAGGACTCCGCGCGCGATGCGATCCACGAGCTGCGGCAGTTGCTCGAGACGCTTCGCACACCCGGCGGCGAGACGGCGGATGCCGCGTCGACCGTGACGCTCGACGACATCCGCTCGTTGGTCGACGCGTCGTCGGAGGCGGGACTGCCCACCGACTATGCGGTGATCGGCACCCCGAGGCCCGTGCCCTCGGTCGTGTCCGTGAACCTGTATCGCATCACCCAGGAGTCGCTCACGAATGCCCGGCGTCATGCCGGCGTCGGCGCGACCGCCGATGTGCGCGTGCGCTACGACGATGACGGGGTCGAGGTCGAGATCGTCAACACCGGTCGCGCCGTGGCGGTGCTTCGCCCCGGACTCGGTCAGCTGGGCATGCGCGAGCGCGCCGCGGCATCCGGTGGCACGCTCGACGTCGCTCCTCGCGCGGCGGGAGGTCTGCGGGTGCGGGCTCGAGTTCCGCTGACCGGCGCCGGCGGCGCGCAGGCCGCGTCGCCGATCGAGACGGGTGTCTCCTCATGAGCGGGTCCGACGCACCCATCCGCGTTCTGCTCGTCGACGATCACGCGATGCTGCGAGCCGGATTCCGGACGATCCTCGACACGCAACCCGACATCACGGTGGTCGGCGAGGCGGCGACCGGCGCCGACGCCGTGGCGCAGGCATCCGCTCTGCGCCCCGACGTCATCACGATGGACGTGCAGATGCCCGACATGGACGGCATCGAGGCCACTCGGCGGATCGTCGCCGACCCGGCGGTCGGAGCGGCCATCGCGATCGTCACGACTTTCGATCGCGACGACTACCTCTATCAGGCGCTGGACGCCGGTGCGAGTGGCTTCCTGCTCAAGAACGCCGGCGCCGAGGATCTCATCGCCGCGGTGCGGGCCCTCGCCGCGGGCGACGGGATGCTGGCACCCGAGGTCACACGACGCGTACTGGCTCGGTTCACGACGGCCCCCGGACCGGCATCCGCCTCGGCATCCCCCTCCGTGCCGTCGCAGATCGCCGCGACCGTGCTCGCCGACCCGCTCACCGACCGCGAGGCGGAGGTGCTCGTGCTGCTGGCCGATGCGCGCAGCAACGCCGAGATCGCGAGTGCCCTGTTCATCGGAGAGGCGACGGTGAAGACGCACGTGTCGCGCATCCTGCAGAAGCTCGGCGCGCGCGACCGCGTGCAGGCCGTCGTCCTCGCGCACCGGATGGGATTGGCGTGACCTCGATACGCGATAGCCTCTGACGCATGCCGACCGCCGCGACTCTCTCCCGACCGATCCTGGCCGGGGTGGTCACCGCGCTGGTCGGGTTCACGAGCTCGTTCGCCGTGGTGCTCACGGGCCTCAGCGCCGTCGGAGCGACCCCCGAGCAGGCCGCCAGCGGGCTGCTCGCGGTCAGCCTCACGATGGGGCTCGCCTGCGTCGTCCTCGCCCGGCGATATCGGATGCCGATCACCGTCGCCTGGTCGACTCCCGGCGCCGCCCTCCTCGCCGCCACCGGAGCAGTCGACGGCGGATGGTCGGCAGCCGTCGGCGCGTTCCTCGTCACGGCCGCGCTCATCCTGCTCACGGCGCTGTGGCCCGCTCTCGGCACCCTGATCGCCCGCATCCCTCCGTCCATCGCGCAGGCCATGCTCGCCGGGGTGCTCCTGCCCCTCTGTCTCGCACCGATCACCGGACTCATCGCGAATCCGTGGGGCGTGGTTCCCGTGGTGATCACGTGGTTGGTCTTCGCGCGTCTCGCGCCGCGGTGGGCCGTGCCGCTCGCCTTCGTCGCGGCAGCAGTCGTGGTGGCCGTCTCGTTGGTGCAGGAGAGCACGGCAGTGGATGCCGGACTCCTCGTCCCCCGGATCGAGCTGACCGCCCCCACGTTCACGGTCGGCGCTCTGGTCGGGGTGGCGCTGCCGCTGTTCATCGTGACGATGGCCTCGCAGAACGTGCCGGGCATCGCCATCATGCGCAGCTTCGGCTACGAGGTCCCCTGGCGTCCGGCGATGCTCGTCACGGGTGTCGGCACCGCGATCGGCGCGACGGCAGGCGGCCATGCGATCAACCTCGCGGCGATCAGCGCGGCCCTCGCCGCTTCACCCGACGCCGATCCCGACCCACGGCGCCGGTGGGTCGCCGGTGTCTCGACCGGCTTCTCCTACCTCGTGCTCGGCGGCTTCTCTGCAGCGTTCGCCGCGCTGGTGCTGCTCGCTCCCGACGCAGTCATCCCGGCTGTCGCGGGGCTCGCGCTGTTCGCCGCCTTCGGGTCGTCGGTGCAGCAGGCGATCGACGACCCCGGCGAGCGCATCCCCGCCGTGGTGACCTTCCTGGTGGCGGCATCCGGCATCGCGGTGCTGGGCGTCAGCGCCGCATTCTGGGCTCTCGTGGCCGGACTCCTCGTGCGCGCCGCTCTGCACGCCGGCCGTCGCTGACGCTGCGGAGAAGGCGCTCGGCTACCGTGGACGCGTGACAGTTCCCACGCCTGCTCCTGTGCCGTCGGCCGGTGCTCCCGCCGGGTCCTTCGACGCCCGCGCCCTGCTCGATCCGGTGAATCCCGCCGAGGTCGACGCGTTCGCACGCGCCCAGCGCACCGCTCATCCCACGTCGGCCGCACGGATCATCGCCTGGGTCGGCGTCGGATTCGCGCTGCTCTGCGTCGTCCCCATCTTCGGGATCATGATCCTCGGCCTCGGCTATGCGGTCGGTCAGGAGGCGGGGGTCGCCGTCGCCGCGCTCATCGGGCTCGTGCTTCTCGCCGGCATCGTCGTCGGCGTCGTGATGCTCGTGCGCCGCAGCATCCGCCTGCGCAACATCACTCGCTTCCGCCTCGCGCGATTCGCCCGGGCCAACGCCATGAGCTATCTCGACCGCATCGACGAGCCGCCCCTGCCCGGCATGATCTTCTCGTCGGGCTCGAGTCGGATGTCGACAGACGTGCTGCGCGGCGTGGAGCCGCGTTTCGTCGAGTTCGGCAACTACCAGTACACGACCAGCAACGGCAAGCAGTCGACGACGCATCGCTGGGGATACGTCGCGGTCAAACTCGACGTGCCCCTGCCGAACATCGTGCTCGACGCGCTCGGCAACAACACGCTCGGCAGCACGCTCGCTGGCGCCTTCAGAAGCGACCAGCGCCTCTCGCTCGAGGGCGACTTCGACCGCTACTTCTCGCTCTACTGCCCGACGGGCTATGAGGTCGATGCGCTGTACCTGTTCACCCCCGATGTGATGGCGCGCTTCATCGACCACGCCGCGCAGCTCGACGTCGAGATCGTCGACGACTGGCTGTTCCTCTATGCACGACGCGATGTCTCGACCCTCGACCCGGCCACCTGGGCATGGCTGTTCGGAGCCGTCGGGGCGCTTCTCACGAAGCTCGACCAGTGGGCGCGATGGCGCGATGACCGGCTGCGGCTCACGCAGCATCCGGGATCCCCGGCAGCACTGCAGAGTCCAGGGCAGATTCCAGGGCAGCATCCGGGCCCCTATCCGGGAGCTCCCGCCCTGCCGTTCGCTGCGCCCGCGGGGCTGCTCACTCCCCCGCCGCCGGGCGTCGCCCTGCCCGGTCAGCGCCTCCGGCGACGCAGCCCCTGGCTGATCGTCGGGATCATCGTCGGCGTCATGTTCGTCGTGACCATGGCCCCGTTCGCCCTCGGTATCCTCTCGGTGCTCTTCCTGCGTTGACGCGGGCTCTCCCCCGCACGGCGGACCGCCGTCGCCTCCCGCGCTGCGCAACTCCACTCGCAGATCCGTCACGCGGGGGATGCCGCGGTCCCGCACCGCGCCATAGCGTGAGGGCATGACCACAGGAAAGCTCGTACTCACCGGCATCACCAAGAGCTACGGCTCTCGGCGCGTGCTCGACGACGTCTCATTCGAGGTGGCGCCGGGGCGCCTCACCGGGTTCGTCGGCGGCAACGGCGCCGGCAAGACCACGACCATGCGCATCGTCCTCGGGCTGCTCGGCTCCGACGGGGGCACCGTCGCACTCGACGGTCGGCCGCTGTCGAGCACCGACCGGCGCCACTTCGGCTACATGCCCGAAGAGCGCGGCCTCTACCCGAAGATGAAGGTGCGCGAGCAGATCGTCTACCTCGCCCGTCTGCACGGCTTCAGCAAGGCGGATGCCGAGTCGCGCGCGACCGCGCTGCTCACCGAGCTGGGACTCGGCGAGCGCCTGGGAGACACGATCGAGTCGCTGTCGCTCGGCAACCAGCAGCGCGCGCAGATCGCCGCCGCCCTCGTGCACGACCCCGAGGTGCTCATCCTCGACGAGCCGTTCTCGGGCCTCGACCCGCTCGCGGTCGACGTCGTCGCATCGGTGCTCCAGGCGAGCGCCGCCAAGGGAGCGTCGATCCTGTTCTCCTCGCACCAGCTCGATGTGGTCGAGCGGCTCTGCGACGATCTGGTGATCCTCGCCGGCGGCACGATCCGCGCGGCCGGCTCGCGCGACGGACTGCGCGCTCAGCACGCCGGCGACCGCTACGAGCTGGTCTCCGCCGGGGATGCCGGCTGGCTGCGCGCCGAGCCCGGCGTGACCGTGATCGATTTCGAGGGCGGCTACGCCCTGTTCGACGCCGAGGACGCCGACACCGCGCAGCGCGTGCTGCGCACCGCCGTCGAACGCGGAGACGTCGCGAGCTTCGCCCCCAAGCATCCGTCCCTCGCCCAGATCTTCAAGGAGGTCATCCAGTGAGCACCTCGAACACCACCGGGTCTGCAGGCTCGCCCTCGCAGGCATCGATGATCTGGCTCGTCGCCGAGCGGGAGATCGGGTCGAAGCTGCGCAGCAAGGCGTTCCTGATCTCCACCGGAATCCTGCTGCTGCTCGCCCTCGCCGGCATCGTGATCGGGGGCTTCGCGAGCAAGAACACCGATGCGATGCCCGTCGCAGTGACCTCCGAGACGGCATCCGAGGTGTCGGCTCTCCCCTCAGTCGAGATCACCGAGGTCGCCGACCAGGCCGCGGCCGAAGAGCTCGTGCGATCGGAGAAGGTCGACGCCGCGGTGCTCCCCGGCGACGGACCGACCGGGGTGACGATCATCGCTCTCAAGGACGCACCGACCAGCCTCGTGTCGGCGCTGTCGCAGGCACCCGACATCGAGATCCTCGAACCGGCGACGACGAACCCGCTGCTGCGGTACTTCATCGCGATCGCGTTCGGAGTCGTCTTCATGGGTGCGGCGGCGACCTTCGGCGGCACCATCGCGCAGAGCGTCGTGGAGGAGAAGCAGACCCGCGTGGTCGAGATCCTGCTGTCGACCATCTCGGCCCGCACGCTGCTGGCGGGCAAGGTGATCGGCAACACGATCCTCGCGATGGGTCAGATCCTCGCCCTCGCCGCGGTCGCCACCATCGGGCTCATAGCGACGGGTCAACGCGAGGTGCTGTCGACCCTCGGCGCCCCGATCATCTGGTTCGCCGTGTTCTTCCTCTTCGGCTTCATCCTGCTGGCGGCCCTGTTCGCCGCTGCCGCATCGATGGTCTCGCGTCAGGAGGACATCGGCTCGACCACCACCCCGATCACGATGCTGATCATGGCGCCGTACATCCTGGTCATCTTCTTCAACGACAACCCGCTGGTGCTGACGATCATGTCGTACGTGCCGTTCTCGGCTCCGGTCGGCATGCCGATGCGGCTGTTCGTCGGCGAGGCGCAGTGGTGGGAGCCGCTGCTCAGCCTCGTGATCCTGCTCGCCAGCTGCGTCGCGGCGATCATGATCGGCGCGAAGATCTACGAGAACTCGCTGCTGCGCATGGGGTCGCGGGTCAAGCTCGGCGAGGCGCTGCGCGGCTGAGGTCGCTCGGACGCCCCTCCATCGACGAGGCCCCACCCCGCAGACGTCTGCAGGGTGGGGCCTCGTCGTTCAGACGGTCACAGTCCGGGATCAGATCAGGCCCTCCGACAGGGTCGTGGGGTTGCCGAACCGGTGGTTCGTGATCGAGACGGCCTGCTCGTGCAGGAACGGCAGCATCTCGACGCGACCCGCACCTGTCACGGCGTGCGACCAGACGGCGACATCAGGCGTGCCGACGAGGGCCTCGAACAGGGCCGACGCATCGCCGCCCACCAGGCGCACGCGCTGCCAGGTGTGCTCGGCCTTCGCCGCGGCCTTCGCGTAGCGCTTGACCCAGGCGGCGTCGTTCTCGATCTTCGGAGTCACGCCCTGCGCGCGCAGCGCCTTCTCGACGCGAGACGGCAGAGCGGATGCCGACACCGTGAACGGGCTGCCGCTGCGCAGCGCAGAGGCGATCACGCGGATGCCGTCGGCGAGCGACGCCGCCTCGGCGATGCGCACGTCGACGGCGACCGGGCGGTACCGGAACACGTTGCGCTCGACACCGAGACCGGACTTGTCGCTCACGGCGCCGAACTCGTCGACCCAGGCACGCTCGTCGGACGCGGCGGCGCGATGCAGCCACTCGATCTCGACGGCGCCGAGGTCTGCACCCGCAGCGGCGAGCACGGCCTCGACGGCCGAGTTCACGGCGGCGCCGGGCGCTGCGGCGGGAAGTTCGGCCGGGGCCCACTCTCCGAGGCCGAACAGGTAGTTCGGGCCACCGGCCTTCGCGCCGGCACCGACCGCGGAGCGCTTCCAGCCGCCGAACGGCTGACGCTGCACGATCGCGCCGGTGATGCCGCGGTTGACGTAGAGGTTGCCGGCCTCGACCTGGTCGAGCCAGGTGGCGACCTCATCGGAGTCGAGCGAGTGGATGCCGGCGGTGAGGCCGTAGTCGACGGCATTCTGCAGACGGATCGCCTCGTCGAGGTCCTTCGCGCGCATGATGCCGAGCACGGGTCCGAAGAACTCCGTCAGGTGTGTGGTCGAGCCCGGAGCGACGCCGATCTTGACGCCGGGAGTCCACTGACGCCCCTCGTCGTCGAGCTTCTTCGGCTCGACGAGCCAGCGCTCGCCCTTTTCGAGAGTCGTCAGCGCCGTGAGCAGCTTGCCGTTCGCCGGCTCGATGATCGGTCCCATCTGGGTCGCCGGGTCGTCGGGCAGGCCGACGCGCATCGAGGTGACGGCGTCGACCAGCTGACGCTCGAAGCGCTGCGAGTCGGCGACCGAGCCCACGAGGATCGCGAGCGATGCCGCCGAGCACTTCTGCCCCGCGTGGCCGAACGCGCTGCGGGCGACGTCGGCGGCCGCGAGGTCGAGGTCGGCCGACGGCGTCACGATGATCGCGTTCTTGCCGCTGGTCTCGGCGAGCAGCGGCAGGTCGGAGCGGAACGAGCGGAACAGCTGCGCCGTCTCGTAGGCACCGGTGAGGATGACCCGGTCGACCTCGGGGCTGGCGACGAGGCGCGTGCCGAGATCGCGGTTCGCGAGATCGACGAGGGCGAGCAGGTCACGCGGCACACCGGCCGCCCACAGCGCCTCGACCATGACCGCGCCGCAGCGCTGCGTGAGCTTGGCGGGCTTGATGATCACACCGGAGCCCGAGGCGAGGCCGGCGAGCACTCCACCGGCGGGGATCGCGACCGGGAAGTTCCACGGCGGCGTCACCACGGTGACCTTCGACGGGACGAACTCCGCACCCGAGACGTTCTCGAGGTCGAGGGCACGCTCGGCGTAGTAGTGCGCGAAGTCGATCGCCTCCGAGACCTCCGGGTCGGCCTCGGCGATGGTCTTGCCCGCCTCGTGGGCCATGATCTCGATCAGCTGGCCGCGACGGGCTGCGAGCTCGTCGCCCGCGCGGTGCAGCACGGCCGCCCGCTCGGCGGCCGGCAGGGCGGCCCACCGCACGGCGGCGGCGGATGCGGCGGCGAAGATGCCGTCGAGCTCGTCGGTCGTCTCGACCTTGGCGAGAGCGATCGAGTCGAGACCCAGTGTCGACTCCAGCGACCGCGCCAGGATCTCGCGACCCCAGGTGCGGTTCGCGGCGATCGCCGGGTCGCTGTCGGGCTGGTTCTCGAAACCGGTGGTCACCTCACCGCCGGCACCCGCGGCGGCCTCGGCCGCACGGTCCTGCACGCGGTTCGACGAGGGCACGGAGCGGTCGGCCTCGAGACCGGCCAGGGAGCGCTCGAAGCGCTCACGCTCACGAGTGAGCAGTGCGGGGTCCGATGCGAGCTCGAACACGGCCGACATGAAGTTCTCCGGGCTCGCGTTCTCCTCGAGGCGGCGCACGAGGTACGCGATGGCCACGTCGAACTCGGCCGGGTTCACCACGGGCGTGTAGAGCAGCAGCTGACCGACGTCCTTGCGGACGGCCTCGGCCTGACCCGTCGCCATGCCGAGGAGCATCTCGTACTCGACGGCATCCGTCACTCCGCGGGCCTGCGCCAGCAGCCAGGTGTAGGCGATGTCGAAGAGGTTGTGTCCCGCGACACCGATGCGCACGGCATCCAGTCGATCGGGCGTCATCGACCAGTCGAGCACCCGCTTGTAGTTCGTGTCGGAATCCTGCTTGGTGCCGTAGGTGGCGAGCGGCCAGCCGTGCACCGCCGAGTCGACGTGCTCCATGGCGAGGTTCGCGCCCTTGACGACGCGCACCTTGATCGGCGCACCGCCCTTCGCGCGGCGAGCCGAGGCCCACTCCTGGAGATGCTGCATCGCGCCGAGCGCATCGGGCAGGTAGGCCTGCAGCACGATCCCGGCCTCGAGCTTCTCGAGCCCGGGCTGGTCGAGGATGCTGGTGAACGCCGCGATCGTCAGGTCGAGGTCGCGGAACTCCTCCATGTCGAGGTTGATGAACTTGGTCTTGCCGGCGGCCTCCGAGGTCGCGGCGAGCTCGTACAGCGGGGTGAGCTTCTCGACGACGTCGGCCACAGCCTCGTCGAACGACCACATCGACAGCTGGCTGACGACGCTCGACACCTTGATCGACACGTAGTCCACGTCCTTGCGGGCGAGGAAGTCGTAGGTGCCCTGCAGGCGGCGGCCGGCCTCACGCTCGCCGAGCACCGCCTCGCCGAGGAGGTTGAGGTTCAGGCGGTTGCCGCTCTTGCGCAGCTTCGCGATCGCCGGGCCGAGCTTCGACGGCGTCGCGTCGAGCACGAGGTGCCCGACCATCGCGCGCAGCACGCGGCGCGAGATCGGCACGACGACGCCGGGCAGCTTGGGCGCCCAGAAGCCGCCGGTCTTGATCGCGGCGCGGAGGTAGCCGGGCAGCAGCGAGGGCGTGATGTCCGAGAGGTCGGCGAGAGCGCGGCCGGCGACACTGAGGTCTTCCGGGCGCATCACGCCGTCGACGAAGCCGACCGTGAAGGCGAGTCCGTTCGGGTCCTTGAGAACCTCGGAGAGACGCTGCGCTGCGGGCTCGACGGGGTGCGTCTCGCTCTCGGTGAGCCAACGCTGCACGAGGGCGGCGACCTCGTCGGTGCTCGGCGTGGTGTCGGGGGTGGTGGTGTCGGCGACGACAGTCATCGGGGTGAGCCTTCCAGGGGGATCGCACACCCGGGAACGTGTGCGGCTCGATCATTGTCAGCCTCGCCGGTAGGCTACGTCTATCAACCGATTCGGGACCATTCTGTTCAGCCGGAGTGAACGATGGAGCCGACTCCGAAAGGCTCAGGATGCTCGACGTCAACCGACTGCGGATGCTGGTCGAACTGTCTCGTCGCGGCACGCTCTCGGCCGTCGCCGATGCGCTCTCGTACAGCAAGGCTTCGGTGTCGCAGCAGCTCAGCGCCCTCGAACGAGACGTCGGCGTCCCGCTGCTCCGCCGGGTGGGGCGCGGCGTGCAGTTCACCCCGCAGGGCACCGTGCTCGTGGCCGAGGCGATCGGCATCCTCGATCAGCTCGAACACGCCGAAGTGGCGGTCGCCGAGTCGCTCACGGAGGTGACCGGCACCGTGCACATCGCGGTCTTCCAATCGACGGCGCACTCCCTGCTCCCCGGGGCGCTCAACGCGCTGCGCGAGCAGCATCCGGCCCTGCGCGTGGAGGTCACCGAGAGCGATCCCGAGACCGGGCTCGTCGGCGTCTCGAGCCGCGACTTCGACCTGATCCTCGCCGAGCAGTACCCCGGTCGCACCCGCCCGATCCACGCCGATCTCGATCGCGTGGTGCTCGTGCACGACTCCATCACGCTGGCCAGGAAGCCGGGGACCCGGGATGCCGAGGACGCCGTCGCCGCGCTCTGGTCGACCAGGGATGCGCCGTGGGTGCTCGAACCCGCGGGCACGGCGTCGCGAGCCTGGGCCGAGCAGCTGTGCCGCACCGCCGGCTTCGAGCCCGACGTGCGCTTCGAGGTCGCCGATCTCACGGCGCACGTGCGTCTGATCCGCGCCGGTCTCGCCGTCGGACTCCTTCCCGAGCTCGTGTGGGCCGGCGAGGCGCCGACCGTCGCGCTCACGCCGCTGCCCGATGAGCCACGTCGGGAGATCTTCTCCTCCGCTCGTCGGGTATCGGCCGCAGCGCCGTCGATCCGTGCGGTGCGGCGAGCTCTCGCCTCCGCCGCATCCCGCAACCTGCTGGACTGAGCGCCGATCGTCCCGCGACGTCATCTCGCGTCATCGGGAATATGCGTTCACATACATCTGTTGAGACCCTCGTACCCGGACGAAGGAGTCCGATCGACTCCTTTTCGAAAGGCACTTCCGTGAGCACTCCCGTGATCGACCGCACCGCCCCCACCGAGCACCCCGTCCTCGACGTCCTCGCCGGCCGCTGGAGCCCCCGCGCCTACGACGCCGAGACCACGATCGACGACGCCAAGCTGAACGCCGCCCTCGAGGCCGCACGCTGGTCGCCGTCGGCCTACAACCTGCAGCCGTGGCGGTTCATCGTCGCTCGCCGCGGCACCGCACTGTTCGACCAGGTCGTCGACTCGCTGGTCGAGTTCAACCAGCTCTGGGCCTCGAAGGCCTCGGCGCTCGTCGTCGCGATCGCCGAGACCGAGTCCGAAGAGGGCAAGGCGATCAGCCACGCGGTCTACGACCTCGGCCAGGCCGTCGCGCACTTCTCGGTGCAGGCCCACCACGAGGGTCTTCTCGTGCACCAGATGAGCGGCTTCGACCCCGAGGTCATCCGCGAGTTCGCCGACCTGTCGCCGCGATTCTCCGCCCTCACCGTCATCGCTGTCGGTGAGCTCGGTGACGCCGCCGGTCTTCCTGAAGGACTCCAGCAGGGCGAGGTCGCCCCGCGCGTGCGTCGCCCGATCGACGAGACCGTCATCCTCAGCGCCTGACGCATCGCCCACGGGCGACACACAAGAGGGGCGGATGCCATGGCATCCGCCCCTCTTGTCATGCCCGGGCGTGACCGAGCCACATGGCCGGGTCCTACTCGTCGAGCAGCTCGGCGTCGATCACATCGTCGTCGTCGGATCCGAGATCGGGCTCGGGTTCGGGTGACGTCGACGTGAGCATGAGCCCGCTGCCGTCGACCGCGACGTCGACCCTGACCAGGTCGCCGTCGTGCACTCCGCCCGAGAGCAGCGCCGTGGCCAGCTTGTTCTGCACCTCGGTCTGGATGAGACGCCGCAGCGGCCGGGCGCCGAACATCGGGTCGTAGCCGCGCTCGGCGAGCCACGACCGTGCGTCGGGGGTGACCGCCAGAGTGAGTCGCCGATCGCGCAGGCGGTCGTGCAGCTGGTCGATCGACAGCTCGACGATCTGCGCCAGGTCGTCCTGACTGAGCGCGGAGAACATCACGATGTCGTCGAGACGGTTGAGGAACTCGGGCCGGAACGCCTGGTGCACGAGCGCCATCACCTGCTCGCGCTTCTCATCGGGCGACAGCGTCGGATCGATGAGGATCGGCGAACCGAGGTTCGAGGTGAGGATCAGGATGACGTTCGAGAAGTCGACCGTGCGGCCCTGTCCGTCGGTCAGTCGGCCGTCGTCGAGAACCTGCAGCAGCACGTCGAAGACCTCGGGGTGCGCCTTCTCGACCTCGTCGAGCAGTACGACGCTGTAGGGACGCCGTCGCACGGCCTCGGTCAGCTGACCGCCCTGCTCATAGCCCACGTACCCGGGAGGGGCTCCGACGAGCCGGGAGACGGAGTGCTTCTCGCCGTACTCCGACATGTCGATGCGCACCATGGCGCGCTCGTCGTCGAACAGGAAGTCGGCCAGGGCCTTCGCCAGCTCGGTCTTTCCGACACCGGTCGGGCCGAGGAACAGGAACGATCCGGTCGGGCGACCGGGGTCGCTGATGCCCGCACGCGAGCGCCGCACGGCATCGGAGACGGCCTTCACGGCATCCTTCTGTCCGATCAGGCGCTTGCCGAGCTCGGATTCGAGGTGCAGCAGTCGCTCGCTCTCACCCTGCAGCAGTCGCCCGACGGGGATGCCGGTCCATGCGGCGATCACGGCGGCGATGTCCTCGTCGGTGACCTGCTCGTTGACCATGCGACCCTCGGTCGACACCGTCGCCTCGGCCTGCTCGGCCTCGGCGATGTCGCGTTCGAGGCGCTTGATCGTCTCGTACTCGAGCTTCGAGGCGCGCGTGTAGTCGGCCTCCCGCATCGCGAGGTCGCGCTGGGTGATCGCATCGTCGAGCTGCTTCTTCAGGTCGCCGACACGGTTGAGGCCCTGGCGCTCGCGCGCCCAGCGGGCTTCGAGCTCGGCGAGCTGCGCCTCCATGCCCACGAGCTGCTCGCGGAGGGTCGCGAGCCGCTCTTTCGACGCGGCGTCCTTCTCGCGCTTGAGCGCCAGCTCTTCGAGCTTCATGCGGTCGACCTGACGCTTCAGCTGGTCGATCTCGACCGGAGACGAATCGATCTCCATCTTGAGCCGCGACATCGACTCGTCGATCAGGTCGATCGCCTTGTCGGGAAGCTGCCTGGCCGGCAGGTACCGGTTCGACAGTGCCGCGGCGGCGACGAGCGCGCTGTCGGCGATCGTCACCCCGTGATGCGCTTCGTAGCGGCCCTTGAGCCCCCGGAGGATCGCGATGGTGTCCTCGACCGTGGGCTCGCCGACGTAGACCTGCTGGAAGCGACGCTCGAGAGCGGCGTCCTTCTCGATGAACTCGCGGTACTCGTTGAGAGTCGTCGCGCCGATCAGCCGCAGCTCGCCCCTGGCCAGCATCGGCTTGAGCATGTTCGACGCCGCGACCGAGCCTTCGCCGCCGCCCGCGCCCATGAGCACGTGCAGCTCGTCGATGAAGGTGATGATCTGCCCGTCGGATTCGGTGATCTCCTTGAGGACGCTCTTCAGCCGCTCCTCGAACTGGCCGCGGTACATCGCCCCGGCGACGAGGGCCGAGATGTCGAGCGACACGAGCTCCTTGTCCTTGAGCGACTCGGCGACGTCACCCGCCACGATGCGCTGGGCGAGCCCCTCGACGACGGCCGTCTTGCCGACGCCGGGCTCGCCGATCAGCACGGGGTTGTTCTTCGTGCGACGGGTGAGCACCTGGCTGACTCGACGGATCTCGCTGTCTCGCCCGATCACGGGGTCGAGCTTGCCCTGTCGGGCACGGTCGGTCAGATTGATACCGAACTGCTGGAGGGCGGACTGCTGGTCATCGTTCTGGGGACTGCTCTGCGGGCTTGGCATGTGTTCCTCCTGGGGAGACTCCTTCGGGTCGGCATCCACAAAGTTGAGTGGATGTGACTCAAGTTTAGCGCATTCTGCGCGCGGCATCCAGGATCACGCGGGCGACCTCGCGCTTCGATCCCGCGGCGGATGCCACGACCTCACCTCCCGCCCCGACGATCTCGACCGCGTTGTCGCGCTTCTCGAAGCCGTGATCGGCGTTCGCGAGGTTCACCGCGAGCAGGTCGACGCCCTTGCGCTCACGCTTGCGGCGAGCGCGCTCGCGACGTTCGTCTGCGTCCTCCGAGGTCTCGGCCGCGAAGGCGACGATGGTCTGCCCCTGCGGCGCACGGCCGTCGGCGCGGGATGCCGCGAGCGCGGCGACCACGTCCTCGTTCTCGACCAGGTCGAGGTGCGTGAGCACGCCCTGCTCCTTCGTGAGCTTGTGCTCCGACACCGTCGCTGGGCGGTAGTCGGCGACGGCGGCGGCCATGATGACGATGTCGGCAGCCCCGGCGGCATCCTTCATCGCGTCGGCGAGCTCGGCCGCGGTCCCGACCGGGACGACCCTGACGGACGGATGCCGGGCATCGGCCAGCACATCGGCTGAGATGTTGGCGGCGACCAGCGTGACGTTCGCGCCGCGGGCTGCGGCGTCCGCCGCGAGCGCGATGCCCTGTCGGCCGCTCGACCGGTTGCCGAGGAAGCGCACGGGATCGATCGGCTCCCTGGTGCCGCCCGCGGACACGACCACCGCCAGCCCGTCGAGGTCACGCGGCGCGAGGAGCGCGACGGCCGCCTCGAAGATCTGCTCCGGCTCCGACATGCGGCCGGGCCCGCTGTCGCCCCCGGCGAGCTCGCCGTCGGACGGGCCGACCAGATGCACTCCGCGCGACCTCAGGGTCGCGATGTTCGCCTGCGTGGCGGCGTTGCGCCACATCTCGGCGTGCATGGCCGGCGCGATGAGCACCGGAGCCTCGGTCGCGAGCAGCGTGGTGCCGAGCAGATCATCCGCGATGCCCGCGGTGATCTTCGCGATCGAGTTCGCCGTCGCGGGGGCGACGATCACCAGGTCGGCGTTCTGGCCCAGTGCGACATGACGCACCCGCGCGACGTCGTCATGCACGCTCGTCGTGACCGGATGCCGGCTCAGAGCCTCCCACGTCGGGGTGCCGACGAATCGCAGGGCGTCCTCGGTGGGAACGACGGTCACCTCGTGTCCGGCCTTCGTCAGCAGACGCACCAGGTGCACTGTCTTGTATGCGGCGATGCCACCCGTAACCCCGACGACGATGTTCACGGTTCGATTCTGCCCCAGCATCCGACGTCGCGGGCCCGGGACTGCGACGCGCTTCTAGACTGGATCCCGTGTGCACCGTGGTGATCGATGTGGCCGGATCCGAGACCGCGCGACTGCTCGCGGTGCGCGATGAAGACCCGCAACGGGAGTGGGATGCCCTCGGCGAATGGTGGCCGGACGCCTACCCCGGGGTCTCGGGCATCCGCGACCGGCGTGCCGGTGGCGCGTGGCTCGCGGTGAATGCGGCGGAGAGACGACTCGCGGTGCTGCTGAACCGCGCCGACGTCGTGGATCTCGCGGCAGACGTCGCCGTCTCTCGCGGTTCGCTCGCCCTCGAATCGGTCATGGGGCGGTCCCCGGTGGCTCCGCTTCCCATGCACGGCTTCAACCTGCTCGAGGTTCGGCCGGAGGGAGCGCGCGTGCTGAGCTGGGACGGCGCCGAGCTGCGCGAGACACCGCTCGGCGACGGCATCCACATGATCGCGCACGACGACCTCGACGACCTCGGCACTCCCCGGATCGCGGCGTGGCTGCCTGAGTTCCGGGCGCTCGGGCCCGCGGCCGACAGCGGCGACTGGACCGGCGAGTGGACGACGCTGCTCGCCTCGTCAGCGCGGTTGGACCCGGAGGACGATCGGGCGATCATCCGCGACAACCGTCCGCACGGCTACCCGACGCAGTCGCTGCTGTACTGCACCGCCGCGGTCACCCCCGACAGCGTCGACGTCGACTATCGCGCGCTTCCCAGCCCCGGCCACTGGGACCACTGAGCAGCGTGCGCCGCTGAGCGCAGCGTGCGCCGCTGAGCGCAGCGTGCGCCGCGCGCTGCCGCGCTCAGGCCGCAGACGACTCGCCGTCGTCGGCGCACGAGAAGCGCGCACGGTAGGCCGTCGGGGTGGTGCCGAGCACCCGCGAGAAGTTCTGCCGAAGCACGGCCGCCGACCCGAAGCCGCACTCGTCGGCGATCTGCTCGAGCGACAGATCGCTGCGCTCGAGCATCCGCTGGGCGTGCAGCACACGCTGCCGCGCCAGCCAGGCCGCCGGAGTCGCGCCGTACTCCGCCTTGAACCGTCGGGCGAACGTGCGGGGAGACATGAGCGCGCGGGCCGCGAGCTGGTCGACGCCGAGATCGTCGCGGAGGTGCGCGACGGCCCAGTCCGCGACGGCGGCGAGCGAATCGTTCTGCGCGACGGGGATCGGACGGTCGATGAACTGCGCCTGGCCTCCGTCGCGCTGCGGCGGCACGACCATGCGACGGGCGATGCGGTTGGTGAGCTCGGCCCCGAGCTCGATCCGCAGCAGGTGCAGGCAGGCGTCGATGCCCGCCGCTGTGCCTGCGCTCGTGATGATGCGGTCGTCCTGCACGAAGAGCACGTCGGGGTCGATGTCGATCTCGGGATACATCTCGGCCATCACGTCGGAGTACATCCAGTGCGTGGTCGCCCGACGCCCGTCGAGCACTCCGGCGGCGCCGAGGATGAAGGATCCGCTGCAGATCGTCAGTACCCAGGCGCCGCGCGCGACCGCGTCGCGGGCGACCTCGAGGAGCAGCGGGTCGATCTGCGTCCAGTACTCCCGGGGAACCGGACACAGGATGACGAGGTCCGCTTCGTAGGCGAACGACAGGTCGTGCTCGACGTTGATCGAGAAGCCGAGCTTCGACTGCACGACACCGGGGTGCGGAGCGACGACCCGGAAGTCGAAGTTCGGGACCCCGTCGTTCGACCGGTCCAGTCCGAACGCCTCGCAGGCGAGGCCGAACTCGAACGGCGCGAATCCGTCTTGGACGACGCAGGCGACGGTCTTCATCATGGCGCTCTCCCGGTTTGGCAGTTTTCCTACGTGCAGAGTCTATTCTGCCACTCGTGGCAGATCAACAGTGATCGTAGCGTTTCTGCCATGTTCCTCATCATCGCACTCATAGCCCTCGCCGTGTGGGCTCTCGTGTCCACGGTCATCGAACTCCGCCGCGACGGATACCGACGCGTTCCCACTGACTGGTCGCGTGTCGCCGATCGAGACGCGCTCGACCGAGCGGAGACCGGGCGCGTCTATCGCTGAACCGGAGCGGAATCTCCCTGCGCGCCGGCATGCGCGGCTACGCTCGTGTGCATGAGCGAGCCCCAGCAGCCTCCCGCGCAGCCACACGGAACTCCCCCGGACTACGCGGGCTCGCACTATCCGGCGCAGCCGGTACCGCAGCCGGCACCGCAGCCGACGCAACCGCAGCACGCGCCGCACGCCGGACAGCCGCACGCCGGACAGCCCTACCCCGGACAGCAGCATGCCGGACAGCCCTATGCCGGACAAACATATGCCGGACAGCCGTACCCGGGCGAGCAGCGTCCGGCCCAGCCCGGAGCCGGCCTCGGGCGCACCGCCTTCCTCCTCGCTCTGGTCTCGCTCGCGATCGGGCTTGTCGTCACGCTGTCGTACCCTCTGATGTTCCGGATGACGGGCGACCCCTTCGCGATCGGCGCGTTCTCGGCGATCGGCAACGGACTCGTGCTGGTCGTCGCCGTCGTCGGACTCATCCTCGGCCTGATGTCGGTGCGACGACCGGGGCCGAAGATCCTCGCCGGCATCGCGATCGGCGTCACCGCATCGCAGCTCGTCGGAATCGTCATCTCGTGGGTGTCGAATCTCTTCTACGCACTTCCCTTCTGACCGTCCGGAGAATCGATGAGCGACCAGCAGCAGAACCCAGACGCCCCCCAGGATTCGGGCAGGCCGTACACGCAGCCAGGCCAGCCGCACGCGCAACCCGGCCAGCCGTACGCGCAACCCGGCCAGCCGTACGCGCAACCCGGCCAGCCCTCCGGACAGCCCGCCCAGCCCTACGGAGTCGCGACGCCGCCGTACGCATCAGGGCAGACAGCACCGCGGCCCGGGAGCCTCGGTCGCACCGCGTTGATCGTGGCGGTGAGTGCCGCGGCCGTGGGGCTCTTCTTCCAGATCGTCACCCCGTTCATGTACATGAGCGTCGGCTACCAGTTCGTCGATCTGCTGTCGAACCTCGTGAATCTCATCGTGCTGGCCGGCGCGGGTGCCGGTCTGGTGCTGGGACTCATCGCGCTTCGGCGCCCGGCACCTCACCTGCTCGCGGCGATCGCGATCGGCGTGGGCGGCAGCGCCGTCGTCGGCACCCTCGTCTCGTGGGTGTCGAACCTGTTCTACTACTTCGGGTTCTGAGTGCGAGACTCGGCCGCGAGCACGCGGTCGTAGACCTCGATCATCGCGGCGGTGCGCGACGACTGACGGAACGACTCCGAGACTTCGCGCATGGGCAGAGGTGCGGTGCCGGCAGCGATGTCGGATGCCGCGCGTCGCAGCGTCTCGACGAGACCCGCCCGTCGCTGGTCCTCGGTGCCTGACGCACCCGGGACAGCCCAGAGACCGCCACCCAGTTCTGCGGCGATGTCGGGGTCGCTGATCACAGACGGCGTGCCGAGCGTCGCCGCCTCGAACGGCGTCATCCCCTGCGTCTCGAAGCCGATCGAGGTCTGCACGAGCGCGTCAGCGGCGGCGATTCGCGCCAGCGTGTCGGGATAGCTGAGCTTGCCGGCGAATCGGACCGTCGGCAGGTCCTCGACGATCTTCTCGGCCGCGGCTCGCTGGGCGCCTCCGCCGATGATCTCGAGATCGGCATCGACCCCCGATTCGACGAAGGCCTCGAGGAAGGGGAGCAGTCGCTTCTCGGGGCTCATGCGCCCGAGCCAGACGAAACGGGGGCGCCCCGGTTCGCGCTCGCCGGGCGCGGCGGCGAGGGTCGCGTCGCGGATGTCGTCGTCGATGCCGTTCCACACCACATCGACCGGACTGAATACCCCATGCTCTTCGAGGCGTCGGGCGAAGTGGGTCGACGGTGCTGTCACCGCTGACGCGCCGCCGGCGATTCCACGCAGGAACGCCCAGCCGTCACTGCCGCCGATCGTCGGCACCACCCCCGCGAGCGCCCGGCGCCGCCAGATGTTCAACGCAGAGAGCACCGGTCCATGCAGCGGGGTGACCGCGGCGATCCCCACGTCCACGCGGTTGTGCATGGTGTGCACGACGGGAATGCCGTGTCGAGCCGCATATCGGTGCCCGATGAACGCACCCCAGAAGTCCGCCTGGACATGCACGAGATCCACGGGCGGTCGATGCGTCAGCGCCCGATCGAGGAAGCGATCCGTGCGGCGTCCGGGCCAGCTCATCGAATACTCACGGTCGACGGTGATCGGCACCGACGGCAGGTCGAGGTTCGAGGGATCGGTGCCGCGTGCAGCCCGCGATCCGTGCATCTTCGGTGCCACGACGGTCACGGTGTGGCCCGCGCGCTCGAGGAACTCGCGCTGCAGCCGCATCGACACCTGCGCCCCGCCGAGCGAGTCGAGGTGCTGATCGCCGAAGAAGACGATGTGCATGGCGGGTGCCGTCACTCGGGCAGGGGCTCGTCGCGGTACAGCGCCTCGAAGGTGTCGAGCGTGCGGTTGATGTCGTGGATCGCGACGCCGTCGAGAGATGCCTGCTGCATGCGGGCGTACTCCCCGGGTGACGCGGTCAGCACATCGGCGAGCCGCGCCGCCAGGGCATCGGCATTGCCCGGTTCGAACAGGTAGCCGTTCTCGCCGTCGTGCACGAGGTGCGGCAGTGCGACGGCATCCGCTGCGACGACCGGGAGCGCGGAGGCCATGGCTTCCATCGTCGCGATCGACTGCAGCTCGGCGATCGAGGCGATCGTGAAGACGGAGGCACGCGAGAGCAGCGCCCGCAGTTCCTCATCGCTGGTGCGTCCGTGGAACGTCACGCGGTCGGCGAGGCCGAGCTGGTGCGAGAGATTCTCGAGCTGCTTGCGCTGGTCCCCGCCGCCGACGATGTCGAACGTGGCGTGCAGTGCGGGGTCGAGCTTCGTCATCGCCTGCAGGATGACCTCGACCTGCTTCTCGGCGGTCAGCCGGCCGACGAAGATGATGCGATTCGCGTCACGGGGTGCGACGACCGGCGTGTACTGGGTGCGGTCGATGCCGCAGCTGACGGGAATGACGTTCTCGACGGCGACGGTGCGCTCGAGGAAGTCGGCTGCTCGACGCGTCGGCGTCGTGATCGCGCGGGTCAGTGCGAAGGTGCGCTTCGCGTCTCCCCACGCCCACCGCAGCACGAGATCGTCGATGAACTTCGGCATCGTGGTGTGGTCGAGGATGTTCTCTGCCATCACATGGTTCGTCGCGATCACCGGGATGCCCCGCTCGTGGGCGATGCGCGAGAGGCCGCGACCGATCACGATGTGCGACTGGATGTGCACGACGTCGGGCTGCACGTCGTCGATGATCTTGCGGGCGTAGTGCTTCACGCGCCACGGCCAGACGAAGCGCAGCCAGTCGTGCGGAGCCCAGCGCACCGAGGGCAGTCGGTGAAGAGTCATCGGCTCGCCCTCGATGACCTCCGTCCGCGCGGGCGTGCGGCGGTAGACCAGGTTCGGGGCGACGACATGCACGTCGTGGCCGCGCTGCACGAGACCGGCGGCGAGGCGCTCGGCGAAGCGCGCGGCGCCGTTGATGTCGGGCGCGAAGGTGTCGCATCCGATCAGGATGCGCAGCGGACGGGGTCCCGTGTGGGGAGCGACGTCGGAAGCACTCGTCGGATCGGAGGTAGAGGAGGACATTCTGCCTTACGGTACGGCGGCCAGGGGAGCCCGATCGGGCGCTCGCCACTCTACCCGAGGGGCTTGTTCGAGCTGCTGAGGCATACCGGCATCCCTCAGCCTCACCCCCTACCGTGGAGGCATGCGACTGACTGCCGACGCCGACCCGCAACTGTGGATCCCCGTGACGGATTCGCTCGGATGGAGGGGTCGCCGGCACCGCAAGGCGGCGATCCGGATGCTGTTGGGGCAGGTGAACTCGGCGATCGGCGCCACGCAGCGTCCGGGTTCGCGGCTCGGCGCCTGGGCGATGAGCCAGGCGGCGCCGATGCTGATGCGCCGGGCGGACGGGCGCGTGCTCGTCTGGACCTGGAAGGCGGACCCTGAGCTGGTCGTGGCGATGGCGACCGCGCAGGCGCTGACTCCCGAAGTCCGGATCGCCCGCGCCTCGATGCCGATGGACTACGACGACACCCAGTCCTTCTCGAGCCGCTGGCTGGGCACGGGAGAGAAGCTCGTCGTGGCGATGCCGCCGTCCCCTGCATCTCCGCCGTTCGTCACCTACACCTGGGACACCGGCACGCACCTGGTGACGTTGACCGCGATGTGCAGCGACCGCGAACGCTTCGGCACGCTCGACGGTGCGCTCGATGACCTCGCGCGCAGCATCCGGGTCGCCGATGAGGTCACGGGCGGCGAATCTCCCGAGGTGCTCCGCCTCGGACCCGCCTGAGCTCGATTCTCCCGCCCGAGCGGCGGTTGCCAGAGTTCGATCGCGGGACCTTCCCCGGTCGTGGATGTGGGCGAAGGTGCCGCATTCGGCTGTTCTTCTCCGGTCAACGCCGTCAGGTCAGACCCGCATAGGGGCAGCTCGAACGTGCACGTTCCGCAGGAGGCTGAGCCTCGGTGTGCGCCATCGTTCGTCGGGATCCCACCATCTCGGTCCCCGCACCTGCGGGACCCCGTCGTCCATGCGGATCTCCCACCCGGACGTGCCGAGGGATCGGTGGTGCCACCAGCACATCGGCACACCGTTATCGGTATGAGTCGGACCACCCCTGGCATGCTCGACGACATGGTGGATCTCGCACCACGACGCGGGAACGTGGCACCCGGGGATGAGGCATTCTTTGTCTCGGGCGATGATCGCCCGCCGCTGATGCACCGTGAACACCCGGTCTGTGGTCGTGATCCCGATGATCCTGCCCTCATCCACCAGCACCCGTTGAATCGTCCCCGCGCATCCGACGTGCGCGGCGACGGAGACCGGGACGTGGGCACCGGATCCGGGGATCGTCGCCCACCCACCGTTTCCGCCCTTTCCGCCCATTCCGCCCATTCCGCCCACGAGATCCTTCGCGTCGACGTTCACGACGAGGACCGGCGCGGAACCGCCGAGGGTGGGCATGTCCTGGTGTCGCGCGGCGATCCCGAACACCATCGCGAGAGCGTCGTGACGCTTCTGCGCCGCGGAGCGGTCATCGAGCACACACCGCGGATCCGAGTTGAACGGATCCGCATCGTCCCCGTCCGCATCCGCACCAGCGTCGGCGCCCTCGCTCGGGGCGAAGTGCACTCCGGGCATGGGCGGGCCATCACCTTTGGGGTTGAGGATCGCGTCCAGGATCAGCTGCAACTGCGCCGCGACCTCTGGGGTCAGATACCCGCGGATCGCGTGCACGCCGTCCGTGAGACGACCGATCGTGATGCCCCGCCGGCGCCGGGAGTCCTCATCCTTGGGTTCTTCCCCATCGGGGTCGAACATCGACGCGAGATCCTCGGCAAGGGCCTTCAAGTCCTGCGGGGTCGGCGCCGGACCCGGCTCATCAGCCTCCAGGCCCTCATCATCAGCGTCGACCACGACGCCGTGGCCGCGAGCACACCCCGCCAACGCGACATCCGCCGCCAACCGCTGATCCACCGTCAGCCGATCCCACACCTTCTCGATCGGCCCCGTCGCCGCGAGAAACCCGGCCACCCCGACCACCCCATCCAGCAACGCGAGACGCATCTCCGACCACCGGGCCGGCATCCTCTCCCCCGCCAGACTCACCGGACGCCGCACCAGATCGACGACCCTGTCGACCCGGGACGCGCCCCGCACATCCACCGACACCGCCCGCTGCAACAACTCATTCAGCCCCCGACACCCCGCCGAATGCGGAAAGTCCGCCGCGTCGCCCGTCGCGATCGTCTCGACGATCACGGCCTCCGCGCGGCGGAAGACAGCACCCGCACCCTGCAGAACAGTCACCCGATCCGCATCCGACAACCCCGCGAGCGCGTCATCGGACAGCACCGTGTCGAGGTCGGCGATGACCCGATCCAGAAGCTCCGCAGTGCTGTTCATACCCCCAGTCAACCCGGGGCCACCGACACTCGAGACCCGAAACCACCAAGAATTACCCCAGATCAGATCCGTATTCCAATCTCCCAGAATGGCACAGCGCAGG
>NZ_MCRH01000007.1:0-368640 GCF_014332665.1 Microbacterium sp. 4-7 | reverse complement strand
CGACATGACGAACGCATCAGTTCTCTTGCGCGCCGCTCGAAAGAGCCGCGGCCTCACACAGAAGGATCTCGCCCAACGGACCAACGTCGACCAGGGCCGAGTCTCGCGATTCGAAAGCGGTCGCGAGGCCGAGTTCAGCACCGTCGAGCGCTTCCTCAGCGGCACCGGCCACCGACTGTATTCCGCACCCACGCGGCGGGACGACGCGGCGACCATCGCCGCAGCGATCCGTAGGTACCTGCGTGCGGGCGACAAGTACAGTGCTCTTCGCGAGCTCATCCAGTTGAGTGACAACCTCGACTCCGAACACGGCCTTGTACGCGGGGTCCTCGGCCTCGCCGAGCCGGAGCCGACTGGCGACCGCGCGTGGGATGCGGCCCTTGCAGCACTCGTGGATCTTCGCCTCGGCGAGGAGGGACTCCCCTCTCCCGCATGGGTTGACGCTCCGAACAGACAGCTCCGGGCGCCTCGAACCCTGGACGTCGATCCTGCGGACCCGATCCCAGCCCCCGAGGACGTCCCCGCCGAGTTCCTCGAGCGTGGCGTCCTTGTCTGGCGAGACACTCTGGCGAGCGTCTGATGGGCGACTCGCTCGATCGCGACGACATCATCTCCGGCCTCCGTGACCTCGTCGGTGAGCTCCACACGGCCGGTGAAGTCGCGGGCATACGCCTCGTCGGCGGTGCCGCGCTCGTCATCAGGTACTTCGACCGGCGCACCACTGGAGACCTCGATTCTCTTCACATTCACCCCGGAAGCGATGACGCCGTCCTCGCCGCAGCCGAGCGTGTGGCGGATCGACGAGGATGGAGCGCCGGCTGGTTCAACTTCGCGGTGGAGAACGCAGACTCGGTGCCCACGTTCGGGCGGCGACCCGTCGAGTGGGAGACGATCTACGACCGCGACAGCGTTGTCGTCCAAGTCGCCTCGAAAGAGGCGCTCCTCGCCATGAAGCTCCGCGCCAATCGCCCGGGGCGCGACGTGGACGACATCCGCCAACTGCTCGCCCTGTGCAGCCTCACCACGCTGGCGGACGTCGAGGAGCACTACGAGGACTTCTATCCCGGTGACGGCCTCACCGACCGCGCTATCGGCATGGTCGAGCGAATCCTCGACGGCGGATTACCGACAGTGGTCCCCTCGCCCGGACCAATCGACCTCTGACGTCACGGCGGGCGCCGACGTTCTCAGTGAAGGGTTTCACCCCGGCTGAGCATCGCCACGTACTCGGCCACGCGCGCAGCCCGGGAGGCGGACCGTTCGAGGTTGGTGACACGGAAAGCCGTCGAGAATCGGTTCTGCGCTGACTGGGATACGAACGCTTGGGCTACGGGGTCATAAGCCCGGGTGGGTCGACACTGCTTATGACCCCCGACACGACTTCCGCGGAATCTCGCGGATGTCGTGCGCTCCCGTGCGCTCGATTGCTGGGGCACTTCGACGGAGACCCCCAGCAATCGAGCGGATCTGAGCGGTTCGTTGCTCACTTCCGTACGCACCAACCTCAGAAACCTCACTATGCGGAGTCCTCGTCGATCCGCGTGATTCCGGGGGTTTCGTGTTTCCAACCTCACAAACCTCAGTTGGTCATCGAGCCACTAATCGCTCCCGTCGCGACCGCCTCCTGATCACGAATGAGTGCCCCCATGTCTGAACAGAAACCGATCGACAAGAAGACCGCCCGGCACATTCGCGCCCTCGTCATCACGCAGGACGACGCGCTGAAGGGTCGCCCTTGGCGGTCGATGAAAGAGATCAAGCGCGCGCTGAAGGCAGGCGAGATCGACTGACCTGCGCTCGACGCTCACCCCACACACGACCTCGAGGAGACACCGATGGCTCTCATCTACAGCACGACCCCGCACGACACCGACGAGCTGGTTGCTCTGCGTCAGGTCATCAACGACAACGAGCGCGCGTTCTCGGATCTCAGGAACATCCACAGCGACGACCAGCGGCGCCTCTGTGATGAGTACGACGCCCTCATGGCCGCGCAGCGACCGACTTACCCGACGCCGGAGCACCTGCAGGGCCTGGACATGGTCACCGAGATGATGCGCGCCGGCACCGAGTACGGCGACCACCACGGTTCGCCCAGGCAGGTCGATCGTGAAGCTGGCCGGGCTCTCCCGCGCAGCGTCGACTTCTCATCGTTCGCCTGCAGGATCAACATCCGCGCCCTCGCCCCGTACCGTGCCCGCTCGTCGCAGCACGCGTGGATCTTCACAGAAGACGACATCGAGACCTTCCGGGATGAGCTGACGAAGCGCTCGCTCGGCATCGCCTCCCACTGGCAGCACGAGGACGGCGTCGCCTTCCAGGTGTTCAACGCGCGCGCCTGAAGCGCGCTCTCAGAGCCGGCCGGACCGGCTCGGATTGGCCAGCCGGAAACGCTACACCACCGGTTTCGGCGCTATTGGGTTTCGGCAGGGGGTTACGGCGGGTCGATCCTCGGCGTGTCGTGACGTTGACCAGGGCCATCCTCCAAGCCGCCGGAAACGATCGTTTTCGGCAGCTCTCGCGTAAGGCTGAGGCGTAAGGTTGCCTGGTCGACCCGGACCCTGTCGACGGCGGTGATCCGGTCCGCTCGTCATGAGCGCGGTAGCCGGTCCACTTGTCGCAAGGGTGGTGCCGACGCCCCACTAATCGTCGAGACGGTCGAGAATCTCATTCATCTGGTCGATCTCTTCCTGCTGTGACGAGATGATCTGCTCACAGAGATCTTGGATCTCCGGGTCGCTGATGTCTGATTGCTCACACACCAGAATCGCTCGAGAGTGATGCGGGATCATGGAACGGAGGAACTGGTCGTTACCGACGAACGCTTCCGAGCGTCCCATGAAGAAGGCGACAAGGAAAAGCGCGGCGAAACCTACGAGCAAGCTGATGTTCGCGGCCTTATTCGGGAACATCTTCCACATGACGATGACCATGATGATGCCCATGGGGAAGACCATCATCAGTGCCATGTAGAGGTTGCTGATGTTGAGGAAGAGATCGTCCAGGACGTTGATCATCGCAAACGTGAGGAAGTACATCACAACGAAGCTGAGCGATAGCGAGACGGCGAGCTTAAGGTAGCTCGACATCCCGCCCTGATTCTTCCCCTGGGAGTGGCCGGCCGGCGGGCGTGAACCGTTGTCGGCGTGCTGGCTTGTCATAGCGACTCCAGCAGTGCAACGCACGCCTGTTCGCAGCGTCGGCATGCCTCAGCGCAGATCGTGCAGTGTTCGTGCATGGTGTGCTGTTCACACTCGTTAGCACAGCTCAGGCACGCCGCTCGGCAAGCTTCGAGCGCGGCACGGGTGACGCTGGCGTCGTGCCCGGTGCGACGGGAGAGGATCCGGGCGGTGGTTATGCAAAGGTCTGCACAGTCCTGGTTCGCGCGAATGCACTTGATTAGGTCAGCAACCATGTCCTCGCTGAGGCAAGCGTCGGCACATGCGGTGCAGGCTTGCGCGCACGCGAGACACGCGTCGATGCAGTCGACGAGCTTCTTCTGATCAACTCCGCCCAGATCTTTCGGATACGTGCTGAGCATTTCTTCGGTGACGGTCATGAGAGAACTCCTTTCGTGAGCCACGAAAGTACGCTCGCATCGCCCGCGCACTGAGGCCCTTGAATACCCCGCTGGGGTCTGGTAACCCGGTATTGATAAGCCGCCGCGCTGCGCAGATCAGCCTGTGAGCTGAACAGAGTCGGCGACCACGTTCGCCTAGCGGGAATAGAAGCGAAAACATTGAGTTAGATACCCCCAGGGGGTATGCTCGAGGCATGAACGGGTACGACGGAAGCAAGGACGACCTGCGCAAGCGGTTGAATCGCGTCGAAGGCCAGGTGCGGGGGATCTCCCGGATGGTTGATGAGGACAAGTACTGCATCGACATCCTCACGCAGGTCTCTGCGGCGACGAAGGCCCTCGAGACGGTGGCGTTGTCACTGCTCAGTGATCACCTGAGTCACTGTGTCGCGGAAGCGAGTGCGGAGGGTGGGGAGGTCGCGGCCGAGAAGGTCCGTGAGGCTAACGAAGCGATTGCTCGCCTGGTTCGTTCATGACCACACGTCTGTCTAACTGAAGGAGAACACCATGACTGATCGCATTGAGCTCGGGCTGAAGGACGCGAACGCTGGTTGCGCATGCTGCGCTGTCCCATCGAACACGGAGACATCGGCGCCTGTTGATGCCGCGGTGACGGCGGAGGTGCTTGTCAACGGGATGACGTGCTCGCATTGTGCGTCGAGCGTCACTGAGGAACTGGGCGCTGTCGAAGGCGTCGAATCCGTCACCGTGGATCTGAACGCGGGCGGCACCTCCCGGGTGACGATCCACAGCACCACCCCGGTCGACCCCGCTGCCGTGAAGAGTGCGGTGGAAGAGGCCGGCTACGCCCTCGCAACCAGCCAGCCCTGAGTTGCATCTGTCGGCGTCCGGCTTACCCCGGGCGCACCTGAGCAAGGAGTCCCCGATGAGCCAGCACGACGAACACACCGATCACACCGCGCACCACAACCACACGGCGGCCGCCACAACGGAGCACGACCACGCGGCGATGAGCCCCGAACCGGCTGCACCGCACGAACGCACCGGGCACGGTGGCCACGATGGCCACGAGGGTCACAGCGGGCATAGCGGCCACGGGGATCATGTGGGGCAGTTCCGGCGCCTGTTCTGGATCATGCTGCTCCTCGCCGTGCCGGTGGTCGGGCTCTCCATGATGTTCTCGATGATCCTGGGGTACTCGCTGCCGGACGCGGCGTGGGTCGCGTGGGTGTCGCCGGTTCTTGGAACGGTCATGTACGTGTGGGGCGGGGCACCGTTCCTCACCGGCGCCGTGAGCGAACTCCGTGCCCGCAAACCGGGGATGATGCTGCTGATCGCCCTCGCGATCACCGTGGCGTTCCTCGCCTCGTGGGGGGCGAGCATCGGGCTGCTGCACCACGAGCTGGACTTCTGGTGGGAGCTGGCGCTCCTGATCGTGATCATGCTGCTCGGTCACTGGATCGAGATGCGCTCGCTCGCCCAGACGACGTCGGCATTGGACTCCCTCGCCGCATTGCTGCCCGACGAGGCGGAGAAGGTCGACGGAGACACCACCGTCACCGTCGCACCGGCTGATCTGCAGGTGGGGGATGTCGTTGTGGTGCGCCCCGGCGGGCGGGTCCCCGCGGATGGGCGGATCGTGCAGGGCTCGGCCAGCATGGACGAGTCAATGATCACCGGCGAATCCCGCCCGGTTCGCCGCAGCGATGGTGATCCGGTGATTGCCGGCACGGTCGCCACCGACTCCGGGGTGCGGGTAGAGATCACCGCTATCGGCGAGGACACCGCTCTCGCGGGTATCCAGAAGCTGGTCACGGAGGCGCAGAGTTCATCGTCGCGGGCGCAACGACTCGCGGATAAGGCAGCGGGGTGGCTGTTCTGGTTCGCGCTCGGCGCTGCCGCGATCACCGCGATTGTCTGGACTCTCGTCGGCCAACCCGACGCGGCGGTGATCCGCACCATCACGGTGCTGGTGATCGCCTGCCCGCACGCGCTGGGTCTCGCGATCCCACTGGTCGTGTCGATCGCGACCGAACGCGCCGCCCGAGGGGGCGTGCTGATCAAGGATCGGCTCGCCCTGGAGAGCATGCGCACCGTCGACACGATCCTGTTCGACAAGACCGGCACGCTCACCAAGGGCACCCCCGCCGTGACCGCGATTGATCCCGTCACAGGAGCCGACGCCGATCAGCTGCTGGCGTGGGCGGCGGCCGCGGAAGCGGACTCCGAGCACCCCCTCGCCCGTGCGATCGTCAACGCAGCGAAGGAGAAGAACCTCACCGTTCCGCGCTCGACCGATTTTGAATCCTCCCCCGCCGTGGGGGTGCGTGCCCGTGTCGACGGACGTGTCGTGCAGGTCGGTGGCCCGTACATGCTCGAGCAAGAACACGCCACCGAGCTGCCGGTGGCCGACGAGTGGCGCGGTGAGGGTGCGATCATCCTCCACGTGCTCGTTGACGGTCAGGTGACGGGCGCGCTGCGCCTGGCGGATGAGATCCGGTCCGAGTCGCGTCACGCGGTCGATGCGCTCCACGAACGGGGCGTGCAGGTGGTGATGATCACCGGTGACGCCGATGCGGTCGCCGCGTCCGTCGCCGGCGAGCTGGGTATCGACCGGTACTTCGCCGGGGTCCGTCCGGAGGACAAGGCCTCCAAGGTGAAAGAACTGCAACACGAAGGCCGCAAGGTCGCGATGGTCGGTGACGGCGTGAACGACGCCCCCGCCCTCGCCCAGGCGGACGTGGGGATTGCGATCGGTGCCGGAACGGACGTCGCGATTGCCTCAGCGGGTGTCATCCTCGCCAGCGACGACCCTCGATCGGTGATCTCCGTGATTGAGCTGTCGCGGGCGAGTTACCGGAAGATGAAACAGAACCTCTGGTGGGCCGCCGGCTACAACCTGCTCTCCGTCCCCCTCGCGGCCGGCGTGCTCGCCCCCGTCGGATTCGTGTTGCCGATGTCCGTCGGTGCGGTGCTGATGTCACTGTCCACGATCGTTGTCGCGCTGAATGCGCAGTTGCTGCGACGGCTGAACCTCAGCCCGGACGCCGTCGTCGACAAGTAGGCGTCAGGGGCGGCGGCGACGTACCCTGGAAGAAAGGGAGGTGGGACAGTGTTGATGACGATCGCACGGCGCGTGCAAGACCAGCGCACCCTCACCCGCACCCTCCTGACCGTCGTCGCCGTCGCCTTTTCCGTGATCTTCGGGCTTCTGGCGATGCACTCGATGAACACGCACACCATGCCCTCCGGGCACAGTGAGACCATCGCCGTCGCACCCGCGCATGCCGACGCTCACCCCGCACACGCCTCAGGCGACGCCGCAGCGGTGGTCGAGGCGGGGTGCGCCACGTGTTCTGACGATCACGGCATGGCGTGGATGGCCTGCGTTCTCGCGCTCCTCATTGTCGTCGTGCTGCTCGCCCGGCCGTCCGCCTGGTGGCGAGCCGTCGCGCACTCCCTGGGAACGCCCGTGTCCCGCCTACACCTCCGGGATGCGCTGCATCCGCTGCGGCCTCCGTCTCTCACCGTTCTCTGCATCAGTCGCACGTGATGGCAGGCGCGCCCGCCTTCTGCGGGTAACGCCCTTGCCCAGCCTCTCTCGCTGGGCACCCTCATCGACTTTTGGAGAACCCATCATGAAGACCCGTTTTGCGGCGACCGCCGCACTCACCCTCGCTGCAGTGCTTGGACTCGCCGGCTGCGCCGGTAACACCTCGGGCGGCGGCGACATGCCCGGTATGAACCACGAAAGCAGCAGCTCCGCCCCGGCCTCCGCGGACGCCAATGACGCCGACATCATGTTCGCCAGCATGATGAAGGAGCACCACGCCCAGGCCATCGACATGTCCGACATGCTTCTCAGCAAGGAGGGCGTCGACGAACGTGTCGTCGCCCTTGCGGAAGAGATCAAGGCCGCGCAGGAGCCCGAAATCCAGAAGATGGACCAGTGGCTCGAAGAGTGGGGCGCTGACACTTCCGACATGGAGGGAATGGATCACGGCGGCGGCATGATGTCCGAAGAGGACATGCAGGCTCTCGAGGACGCCACCGGTGCGGACGCCAGCCGCCTGTTCCTCGAGCAGATGATTCAGCACCACGAGGGTGCCGTCGAGATGGCCCAAGAAGAGGTCGACAACGGCCAGAACAGCGACGCGATCGCTCTGGCCGAGACGATCATCGAGGCGCAGACCACGGAGATCGCCACGATGAAAGATCTCCTCGACGCACTCTGATCCACCTTCGGGGGTGCGGCGCTCGCCCGCACCCCCGAACTGGCCTTCTCGCATTAACCCACGCCACCGCGCTGGCGCCATGTCGCGACTCTCATTCGCGTACCGCGCGCACCCGCATGCACTTCTTCACGTCGGAGTCTCATGAACCGCCACTCGCCCCTACCCGCTCTCGCGATCGCTCTCGTAGCAGTCGCCCTCACCGGCTGCGCCGCGCCGCAGGCCTCCGGCACCAACGCGGTCCCCCCCGTTATCCAACACATTCACAGTGTTGCCGCTGACCCCCGCAGTGAGGACCTCTTCGTAGCCACCCACGGAGGACTCTTCACCCTCACGCCCGAGGGTGCGATCACCGGCCCCATCGGAGGCCACGACTTCGACGCGATGGGCTTCACCGTCCTCGACGATGCCCTCTTCGCATCCGGGCACCCGGGCACGCAGACACCCTCAGAGCTCGGCTCACCCAACCTCGGCGTCATTCGCAGTGACGACTTCGGGGAATCGTGGTCACCGATCGCGCTCACTGGCAGCACAGACTTCCATGTCCTCACCGCCGGACCAGACGACACTCTCTACGGGATCGCGTCCGATGACGTCGATCTGCTCATCAGCACTGACGACGGTCTCGAATGGACCCGCGGCGCAACACTTGCCGCGGCAGACCTCGCCGCCAACGGCGACGGTCTCTACGCGGCCTCAGAAGAAGGACTGCTCCTCAGCACCGACAACGGCGCCACCTTCACCCCCATCGCCGACGCCCCCCTGCTCTACACACTCGACGCCAAACCCAATGGCTCGCTCGCAGGAGTCGGAACCGACGGTGCCCTCTGGTCACAGAACACCGAAGGAACATGGCAACACCTCGACGCGCTTCAAGGGGCCGCTCAGGCCTTCACCGCGATCGATGACGAACGCTTCATCGTTGTCGACGACCGCGGCATCGTCCAGATCACAGCAGACGACACAACCATCCTCGCCCCCGCCCGGTAGAGAAAGCCACCACCAGAACGGCCACCCATGGTCCCCCGCCGCAATCCCTTCCGACGCATATCCGTCTTCATCGCGTGCGCCACAGTCCTCGCCCTACTTCTCGCCCTTGCGAGCTTCTACCTCATCGGAGCCATATTCAGATGACCCGCCACCCGTACCCTGCTCCTCTCAGACCACAACGAGACGTTCCTGCTCAACCAGTCACGCCCACCAGCCGCCTGTCCCCGCGGCTGCGTCACGATCGTCTCGTACGTGGCGGGGCCATCCTCCTCCTGGTCGCCGTCGCACTGATCGCAGCTCATCTCCTCATCGACACAACCGTCCCAGACCAATGGTCATTCTGGGCATACACGCTTGGAAGCTACGAAACAGCGTTCATCCTCGCGATCGTCGGACTGGCGCTCGTGCTGCGTGAACCCCCCGGGAGGCGCGGATGAATCTCAATGACTACTGGACCAACGCCTTTTGGTCCGTCATCCCCACGATCGCCGTCGTCGCGGCATTCTGGTTCGTCCTGCGGTCCATCGTCAGAGCCGACCGCAGCGAGCGAAAAGCACACGCCAAGATCGAGCAACAACTCCGCGCGGAACGAAACCAACCACGCCAACTCGCATCGACAGACGACGAGCGAGGGCAGCCAGATCAGCTACCTGAACGCCGGAAACGCCTGCCGAAAGCAGATACCGGCGGGCGTTAGCGGCGAGCGTCCGGTGACGTGTAACGCGAGTTCGCCGGAAACGATCGTTTTCGGTGGTAGCCCGGGCACGACATCAACAGCGAAGTCGAGGATGATTGAGTCGTGGAGATTGAGCTGCTTTATATCGCTGGTTGCCCCAGCTGGGTTGAGGCTGGCCGTCGTGTTTCTGAGGCGCTACGAGAAACAGGCCACGACGAATCGGAGGTTCACTACCGACTCATCCGGACGGAGGAGGACGCGGGCGCAGTCTCGTTCGCGGGCTCCCCCACGATCACCCTGGATGGCAACGATCTCTTTCCGGGGTCGGGGCGAAGCAATGACCTCGCCTGCCGTATTTACAGCACCCCTGCTGGGCTGGCCGGGATGCCAACGGTTGAACAGATTCGAGAGGCGCTCTCCGCTCATGGCGACTGACGAGGACGCTGCATGCACGTGCTGCGGGCGACATTTGCCACGCAAGAAGCTGCACTCACTCGGAGACGATCGCGCTTTCATCTGTCGACGATGCGGCTGGTGGGTGGCTCTGCGCCTACATCGCGACCGCCCGCCTGCCTAGGCGTGAACTCACTCAACGGCTGCCGACGGCGATCACGCCGATGTAGAGGGCGAGTTGATGGGTGTCCCACCACCGCACAACGGAATCTCACTCGGTGCTCTCATCCCCGGCGCGGATCATGAAAACTGCTCCGGTGATCGCTGCGGCAAAGATTACGATGTCGGCGATGTTGCCGATGAACCAGTTTCCGTAGGCGAGGAAGTCCACGACGTGACCCCGGGCGAATCCGGGGTCGCGGAAAAGGCGGTCGCCTGCGTGTGAGGCGGCAGCGCCGCCGAGCGCGCCGATGACGATCGCCCATCCCACGCGTTGCACTCGGAACGCGAACACGATCGCTGTGACCGTGGCGGCGACAGCGAGCAGCGCGAACACCCAGGTGAAGCCTTCCCCGAACGAGAATGCCGCTCCGGGGTTATAGGCGAGCTGCAAACCCAGCAGGTCACCGATCAGCGGGATGCGCTCACGCTCGGTGAGGGTCGCTTCGGCCCACACCTTCGTTCCCTGATCAATCAGCACGACGACCAGGGCGATCAAGAGCGCTCCACCAGTGAGCTGCCGCCGCCGCGTCGACGACAGCTTGCGCGCAGCGGGCGGATGAGCCTCTGCCTGGGAGAAGGTCATGCGAGCACCTCGAGCAGACGGACGATGACCCCAGATTCGATCAGGATGAACAGGCCCAGACCGATGAACACGGCCGGTACGAGCCAGTGCTCGACGCGCTCCAGCCCCTCCGTGACAGCCTTGTTGGTGCCGATCAGGCGGCCGGCCGCGCACCAGACCGCGACGAGGATCAGGAACACGACGATCATGATCGCGACGTCGCTGGGGGCGCTGGTGCGGAAGATCGGTGTGTAGAGGGAGATGTTGTCGGCCCCGTTGGCGATCGTGATCCCTGCGACGCCCCATAGTCCGACGGCGGTGATCTTGGAGTCATCATCATCATCGTCATCGCCGTTACGGCGCAGGCCGCGAATGAGCGTCCAGATGCCGATGCCGAGCGGGATGAGTCCGAGGAAACCGACCCATTCGTCCGGGACGATGGTGAGACCGAGAGCGGCGATCACGCTGATCACCACGAGGGTGATGAACCCGAGATACTGGCCCGCGACGATCTGCCACGGCCGGGGCTTCCCTCGACTGGAAGCGAGGAACAGCACGGTAAGCACGACAATGTCGTCGATGTTAGTTGCCGCGAACAGGCCGATCGCTGAACCGATGGTCGCGAGCATCAGCTTTCCAGTCGTGGCGTGCGGGTGCGTGCGGCACGCAGGCCGTTAAGGATCACGATGACCTCCGCGACCTCATGGACCAGGACGACAGCCGCCAGCCCCAGGACCCCGAACAGTGCCAGCGGGAGCAGTGCGGTAATGATCAGCAGTGACAGGATGATGTTCTGGTTGATGATCCGTCGACCGCGGCGGGCGTGATCGAACGCCCGCGGGATCAGGCGCAGATCATGACCGGTGAAGGCCACGTCGGCGGACTCGATCGCTGCGTCGGATCCGGTCGCTCCCATCGCGATGCCGATGTCCGCGGACGCGAGGGCCGGGGCATCGTTGATGCCGTCGCCGATCATCGCGACCGGCCCCGCCTTCGACAGTTCCCCGATCGCGGTCGCCTTATCCTCAGGACGCAGTTCCGCACGCACGTCGCTGATCCCGGCCTGCGCGGCCAGTGCACGAGCGGTGCGGGCGTTGTCGCCGGTGAGCATCGTCACGCCGACGCCTTGGTTGCTGAGTGTTCGGACAACCTCGGGGACTTCCGGGCGCAGTTCGTCGCGGACGCCGATCGCGGCGACGGGGGTTCCGTCGCGGTGGACGATGACGACGGTCATGCCCTGCTCTTCCAACTCCGCAACCCTCTCCGCGAGGTCGCCGGCGTCCATCCAGCGGGGACTGCCGACGGTGATTCTCGATCCGTCGACGGTGCCGACAATGCCGTGCCCGGCCTGCTCGGTCACATCTGCAGCTGCGGGAGTCCCCGGCGCCGCGGGAGTGATCGCTGAGGCGAGAGGGTGCGTGCTGTGCTGCTCCAGCGCGGCCGCCCATGCCAGCGCCTGCGCTTCGGTCACGCCGTTCGCCGTGAGCACCGCGGTGACCGCGGGCTCGTTGCGGGTGAGGGTGCCGGTCTTGTCGACCGCGACGTGTCGGACCGTGCCGAAGCGCTCGAAAACGGCGCCGGACTTGATGATCACGCCGAACTTGCTCGCCGCACCGATCGCGGCGACGACCGTCAGCGGTACCGAGATCGCCAGCGCACACGGAGAAGCGGCGACCAACACGACAAGCGCGCGGGTGATCCACACCTCCGGGTCACCCAGCAGCGACCCAATGATCGCGACGAGCGCAGCGAGAACCAAAACTCCGGGCACCAGCGGGCGGGCGATCCGGTCCGCCAGACGGGCACGCTCGCCCTTCTCCGTCTGCGCTTTCTCTACCAGCTCCACAATCGTCGTGAGCGAATTGTCGGTGCCCGCAGCAGTCGCCTCGACCTCCAGGGCGCCGGCGCTGTTGATCGCACCGGCCGACACCGCATCGCCGGGCTCGACCTCGACGGGGATGGACTCCCCGGTGATCGCGGAAGTGTCCAGGCTGGAGCGGCCAGAGCGCACGATCCCGTCGGTCGCGATCCGCTCACCCGGGCGGACCACCATGATCTGGCCGACCGTCAACTCTCTCGCCGGCACCTGCGCGGAGATACCGCCCTGCAGCACTGTCGCTGTCTCCGGCACGAGCTTCAGCAGTGCCCGCAGGCCACCGCGGGCACGGTCCATTGCCTTGTCCTCGAGCGCCTCAGCAATCGAGTACAAGAACGCCAGAGCTGCAGCCTCCTCCACGTACCCGAGGATGACGGCACCGATCGCGCTGATCGTCATCAACAGCCCGATGCCGAGCTTGCCCTTGAACAGCTTCCGGAGCGCACCCGGAGTGAACGTCGACGCACCCAGCAGCAGACCGACCCAAAACAGCACCAATGCCGGGATCTCGAGCCCAGACCACTCGAAGATCAGACCGGCCAGGAACGCAACGCCGGAGAACACCGGCATCATCACCCCGCGGTCTCTCCACCACGGCCGCTCGGCCTCTTCTATCTCTTCGCCCGCCGTCGCGGCAGGCTCGTGCTCGCAGCCACACGCCGCGCTCACGCGTCAGCCCCCGTCCCACAACAGCCAGCCACCGTGCACGATGAATCCACGCAGGGCGCGTGCTCATCGACCGCCAGCGTCACGTCCACAAGCGCGACGAGCGCAGCCGCAAGATGCGGGTCGGCGATCTCGTAACGAGTCTGGCGACCCTCCGGCTCGGCAACGACGATCCCGCAGTCTCGCAGACAGGTGAGATGATTCGACACGTTCGACCGTGTCAGCTCCAGCTCACGAGAGAGCACAGCCGGGTAGCTCGGTGCACCGAGCAGAGACATTAGGATTCGGGAACGCGTGGGATCGGCCATGGCCCGGCCGAGCCGGTTCATGACATCGAGGCGTGAGGCAATAGTCAGCACACACTGAACTATACAGTGATTAATGACCTATCGGAACGGCTTCACTCCCGTCCACATCTCTGGGGCCTGGGTGTAAGCACATCCGGCTCACACCCCACCGAATACGCCTACTGAAACCCGCTTACGGCGCACGTTTCTGGCATTCGATCTGGTGTGCCTTCACTCACCACGCCGCAAACGATCGTTTTCGGCAGGACGATGGTAGCCGCGCTTCAGTGGAGCAGCGGCACCGCGTCTGACGGGTCTCCGGAGGTGGGCTGCGACGGCGTAGCCGTCGACGGGGAGGCTATGACGGTTCCGCGGTGTGCGGACCACGATCCTCATGCCGACCACGAAGGAGCATCATGCAGACGCCCACCATCGCCGCCGCCATCAGTTCGGTCAGCGGGCTGCTGACTGCGCCCGAACCGACGTTCGAAGGCCTCGCGACACTTCACGGCGTGCGCGAGCAGATCAACGAGCTCTTCGACACCTACGCCGCCGAACTTCGCGCGGACCCGTCCGTCGAGCCCATGTGGAACGCCATCGCCGCGGCCATGTCCAGGCCCGCGGCGGCCTCGATCCCGAGCGCGTCGAAGTCCTGTCACGAGCTCCGCGTCGAGGCCTTCTGGGGCGAGCACGCTGAGCGGTTCACCTGGGACTTCGTGCCCATGGAGGTCGTGCACGAGATCTACAGCGACTGGATGCGCCGCCGGCACCCCGAAGAGGCAGTCCTGACCAAGGCGGCGTTCAGCAAGCGACTTCGAAAGGCGCTGCCGGAGTGCGGCGCCTGGCGGTACACCCGCGCTCGTACCGGCGTGATCATGCGCGTCCACGAACCGCTGGCGCAGAAGGTCAGCTGGCGCCCCGACGGCACGAACGCAGCGATCTACGGGCTTCGCCGCCACGCTGCCTGAGTGAAGTGGCGTTCTGACCGCTGGGGCCTGTGGCCTCGTAACGAGCGCGCTTGGTCTAAGCGCGCATGATCGCTGGGTGGTCGATGCGCTCGTTCGCTCCGCGGATCACGAAGAAGACACAGGCGAGTCCGATCAACCCGGCGATGAGTTCGACCACGTTGGCAACGAAGACGATGTCGCTGGGTGTGCCGACACTTGTCGCGAAGACGGAGAAGTCCCACAGGCCGTGCAGGAGCATGGCCCACCAGAGGGAGCCGGTGACGCGGCGGAGGATGTAGAACACCGTGCCAGCGAGGAACGCGTTGAACACCTGAATGACGGTGCCGCCCTGGTCTGCGCCGAGGGCGATGTTGATGAGGTGGCTGAGGCCGAACAACGCCGAGGTGAGGAACCACACCCATCCTTCGCTGAGCCGGCTGCGGAAGCCGACGAGAAGGAGCCCACGGTTGACGATCTCCTCGGTGAACCCGACGAGCGCGAGGGTGAGTGACGCGGCGAAGAACGCACCGCTGTAAGAAGCCCAATCAGTCCCTGCGAGGTTCATCAGCGCGGCGATCGCCATCAGGACAGGGATGAAGATCGGCCATCGGTGACGGCTCCGCGCGCGTTCAGACAGGGCTGGCCCCCACCACCCCAGCAGACTGGTGGTGATCACGAGCAGCACCGTCGCGATGATCAGGGAGACGCCCGCTCCAAAGAAGAGGTTCCCGGCGCTGTCCATCCACTCGTCGTACGGCACGCCGCCCAGCGTCTGGATCGCGTAGACGAGCGCAAGGTAGCCGGCCCAGATCGCCAGACCGATCCACACGCGGGGCCGGACGCGGAACTTCTGCTCAGTCGATGCCATCGAACGAACGCCTCTCTCAGGTGAGGCACGGGCGCCGCGCCTTCAACGTCCAGTCTGACCTGTGCCGGCACAGGTACCCACAAGCGGCTCGCCGCGCGCCACGTGCCCTGTCGGATCATCCCTAGGATCCCCAGAGCCGAGCACCGTGGCGCCGGATAGTAGACCGAGACGAAGAATCGCTCAAGGGGGCTATGGGCGCGACAACGTCGGAACTACCTTGAGCGCAGATCGCAACACATTGCGATCCGCGGGCCGGTGAAGTCCCCAGCGACACCGGCAGGGTGGTCCCGAAGGTACCCCAGATCTGTCGGGACCACCCCCGCAGAGAACCTGCACCAGTCGAAACCGGGGCCGGGTGCGGGACGCCTCGCGCGAGGGAGGAACGCTGATGCGAGGCGTCCCGAGTGACGCCGATGCCCGCCGGAGTCACTCCGGCCAGATGATCGCCCCCCGGCGCCATCCGGCAGATTCAGGATCCTCGCTCGGGTCCGTTCCCGCAAGACCCAGCTAAGCGTCGAGCGAGACGAGGTACTCAGCGTTGCCGCGCATCGACGGCTTGTATCGCTCGAGCTCCTCGGTGTGAACGTGCCCCGCGAGCAGAGTGAGCAGGCTACCGAGAGCTGCACTCATGTGCCCCTGCGCATGCAGCGTCAGCGCCTCGAATGCGCCCAGCGCCACGTCGTCTGGGAACTCTTCCCGGGCTGTCCGGAACACCTCTGCTGATCTGTCCAGATCGCCGAGGTTGCGCAGCGTGGATCCGTACTGGAGGAAGCACCGGCGGCGGATGTCGCCGTGGAGTCCGTTCTCGAGGGCGCGCCGGTAGTAGCCCTTCGCCATGACCTCTTCGCCCGCGGTGTCGAACGCCCCGCCGACTTCGTAGAGCACGCGCGGATCGTGCGGGTGCTTCTCCAGAATCGGGCGAAGCGCCGCGATCGTCGGCGCCATGTTTTCGCGGTCCCGCTCCTGGAAGATCCGATCCAGCTCAGCGTTCAGCTCGGCAGTCGCCATCGTGGCCCCCTGCACGGGTGATGGGACCGTGCGGAACTCACGGTAGCGCGCTGCATCAGAGCGATCGCTCAGGTTCGACATCAAGTCCGCGTGTCGCCCCGAGAGCCCGCGCCAGCACTGGAAACGCGCTCTCACCTGCTCAGCCCCTTCTTACTTCCCTGTCTGGCCGTTTACCGACGATAAGACCACTTATCGCAGCTATCCGGCGCAGCCGCAGCCCACTTCGACGCATGTCCCAGTGCGCAGTAGAGCTCGTGCTTTCGATCACCGGCGCTGACGATCGTCGCTCCTCAGCGAATTGTGTCGGCGCAAAGTCCCTCATTCTCTCTCGTTCATGACCCATCCAAATCTGGAAGTTCTAGAGCATCACACGCGTGCGATCTGGCGACAATCGCGGTCTTGTCCGGCGTGGTTCCCGCAGGACGCCCGAGTGCGTGGTTTCATTCTCGGGTGATTTGCCAGGGGGATCGTGATGAGCGGCAAGAGAAGCAAAGCTGCACGCAGAACGGCGGCCGCGGAGGAACACGTCAGGGATGAGCGTTTTGTGGCTCATCCCAATCGGGGGTGTAGGAGTTGGGGTCTGAAGCCGCCGGTCTCGAGCAGGCTTCGGGCGATGTAGTTGGTCAGGTTGCGGAACCCGAGTGCGGAGCCGCGCAGGTGTTCGAGCCGTCCGTTGAGTGCCTCGGTCGGCCCGTTGCTGGTGCCGGGTCGTTCGAAGTAGGCGAGCACGTCGGTGGCTCGCTTCTTCAGGGTCCGGCCCAGGGTGGCGAGCTCGGTGAGCACCTTGGGGACGCCGGCGCTGAGGTCGGTGATCAGCTTCTCCATGAGCTCGCGGCCACGTTGCCGGTCCTCGTGGCGATAGGCGGCGATCATCCGCTGGTAGACACCCCAGGTCGCCTCGACCTCGACGTGAGCGTCATCAACGAACAGCGCGCGTAGCCTGTCGCTCTGCTTGTCGGTGAGCAGGTCCGAGCCGGTGTGCAGCGTGCGCCGCGACTTGTAGAGCGGATCGTCCCTGAACCCACGGTGCCCGTGGATCGCGAGTTGGACCCGGCGCCGGCACCTGTCGAGGGCGTCACCGGCCAGGCGCACGACGTGGAAGGGATCCATCACCGTGACCGCGTCCGGGATCTCCTCCGCAGCGGCGGTCTTGAACCCGGTGAAGCCGTCCATCGCGACCACCTCGACCGCGTCACGGAAGGCGTCGTCGCGGTCGGCGAGCCAGGTCTTGAACGCCGCCTTCGACCGGCCCTCGACCATGTCCAGCAGCCTTGCTGGGCCGGCGCCATCGCGGACCGGGGTGAGGTCGATGATCACGGTGACGTACTTGTCGCCACGCCTGGTGTGGCGCCAGACGTGCTCATCGACGCCAATCACCTTCACGCCCTCGAACCGCGTGGGGTCGTTGATCAGCAGCCGCTTGCCTTCGGCCAGGACCGCGTTGTTGGCGGTGTCCCACGCGACCCCGAGTCCCTCGGCGACACGGGCGACGGTGAGGTGTGCGACCACGATCCCTTCCAGCGCCCACCGCAGCCCGGTGCGCGAGAGCTTCGCGCGTGGCTCCGCCGCGGCGCTGGTGTCTTGGCGCCACACGTGTCCGCAGTCTGCACAGCGGTAGCGGCGCACTACAACTTCCAGCACGGTCGGTCGCCAGCCCAGCGGCTCGTGGGCCAACCGCCGGATCACGGTGTCACGAGCGGCCGAAGCCGGGCGGCGGGGTAGCGTCGGGCACGTCGAGGTCTTTCCGATGGATGGCGTAGGAACCTCCATCGTCGGGAGACCTCGACGTCTATCTGCGGACCGACTCGGCGGGGCGCGATCGTCTCGTGCGTTGGCGGACTACGGGAGCTTGGACGCGAGGACGTCGGCCGCCAGGATCTCGGGTGCTGCGCCGAGGAGGTGCTGGTTGGCCATCAGGGCTGCGACGATGGCGCCGTTGGCGTGGGCGTCGCGAGCGGCTTCGTCGGGGAATGCATCGAAGATCCAGAAGGTGTCGGCGTGGGTCCTGACCGCGAACCAGACAATCGTTCCTACTTCTTCGTTGGCGAGTGCGACAGCGCCGGCGAGCAGATCGGCGACAGCGTCGTGCTGTCCATCGGCCGCGACGATCTTGGCGACGAAGGCATACGGAAGTGATGCGGGTGTGGACATGAGGGACTCTCCTTGACGTCGGGGTTCTTCGTGGGACGAGTTCAGCGTATGACGAGCGAGGGCCGGTGGGGAGTGGCGTATACGGCAGTATTGCTATTGTTTACGTCATGCGTATCGGACTGATCGCGATCGACGGCTGCTTCGGTTCGGCTATCGCGTCGATCATCGACATCGTGCGGGTGGCCGACGGAGCCCGCGGCGATGTCGACCCGCGGATCGACCCGATCGAACTCGCCATCCTCGGACCGAAACGGCGAGTGACCACGACGGCATCGATGACCCTGTCGGTGGACCACCCGCTGTCGGAGTCCGGAGAGTTCGACGTGGTCGTCGTCCCTGCGCTTGGAACCCTTACGGCCGCCGCTACCAACGACGTCCTCCAGAGTCGAGATGCTCGTTCGGTCATCGCCTCGCTCGGGCGCCTCGACGAGGCGACCACCCGGATCGCCGCGGCGTGCACCGGCGTGTTCGCTGTCGCCGAGACAGGACGGATGCATCATCGGCGGGCGACGACCAGCTGGTTCCTGGGGCCGGAGTTCCGGAAGCGCTATCCGACCGTCGCCCTCGATCTCGACACCATGGTCGTGGTCGACGGGAACCTCGTCACCGCCGGCGCCGCGTTCGCCCACATCGACCTCGCGCTCTCACTCGTGCGATCGATCAGCCCCGACCTGGCCCAACATGTCGCCAAGCTCCTCATCATCGACGAGCGTCCGTCGCAGGCGGCTTTCGTCGCCTACGAACATCTCCGGCACGAGGACCCGATCGTCGTCGAGTTCGAACGCTTCGTGCGCGCCCGCCTGGACGAACCGTTCAACGTCGCCTTCGTCGCGCAGTCGCTCGGCACCAGCCGGCGCACCCTCGAACGACGAGTCCGTGCGGCGCTCAACCTCACTCCGCTCGGCTTCGTCCAACGGCTTCGCATCGAACGAGCTCGGCACCTCTCAGCAACCACGGACTTCACCTCCGCCGAGATCGCGCTACGGGTCGGCTACGCGAACGCCGAGACTCTGCGCTCCCTCCTGCGCAGGGAGCGACGCCGTTCCTGACCTATCGCCATGCCTGTAGCTTGTGTCCTAGCGCTCGGTTGGAACCACCTCTCAGCACGTCGCGTCGACGCTCCTGCGTCGCCCCTGGACGACCCACTCGACACGCCCGCAGCACAGCCCATGTGACGTGCCCCGGCTTCCCGGACGGTCGGGGTTGGGTGGCTGTGATGTCGCTGCGTTCTCGTCGAGGGGGTCAGCAGACCCGATCAGGGTCGATTGGGATGAGCCGCGAAGGCGGTTAGGTCAGGGCGGCCGAAGCCGGCCGGCGGGGTAGCGTCGGGCACGTCGAGGTCTTTCGGATGGATGGCGTAGGAACCTCCGTCGTCGGGAGACCTCGACGTCTATCTGCGGACCGACGCTCCCGGCCGACCTACACCTTCATCTGGGAAGAGCCGGTATAGCCGCACCTCTTTTCCGGCGAGGCGCTGGTCTTCTCGACGGCAGAGCTCGGACAATACGCACTCCGCTCTTGACACTCGCCGAAAGATCGCGAAATCCATCAACCGCACCGCCGCGAAACCTTGATCGCCGAACGCTCCTCCGTCAGGACGGAGCAGGGCTACCGTCGTGTGGTCGAAGTTACGCCGCCACCAATGGGTCCCAGCTGCTTTAGCAGTAATCGCTCATCACATCGTCCAGCGTCGGACCCGCGGAGTAGAGGCCGTCCACGTAGTCGACGATTACCGAGAGACTGTCGTACTGCTCGTCAAACAAGGCCGCGAGGTCGGGGAAGTCAGCGTGCTCCTGCGTGTGCGGGAGCTGTCCGGCATACCGGAAAGCCGTGCCGCTCTTGTCGGCTTCATGCAGCATGCCAACGAGCCTCTCCACTTCCTTCGGGAACGCTTCACCGAGTTCAAGTGCCTCGTAGTGCTTTCTCACCTCGTTCAGCAATTTGTACAGGTTATGGCCCAGCTGCTTGAGCCTCTCGTCCGAGAGAGCGTTTACGAGCTCAGGCTCTCTGCCGTCCACATACGTAATCCGCGTGTTCACAAGGGCGTGAATCACGTTCTTGAGCTGCAGTTCGAACGCCTGCCGGTAGAGCGTGAGGAAGGGCAGGAGGATCAGATCATCGGCAGCGTCTCCGGTGAAGGTCTCTGCGAGTCGGTTCGCCGCGAAGTGGTACGCATGCGCATAGTCACCGTTCGTCTGGTACGGATAGCGGATGATCAAGCGCTCATAGACCTTGCTCGGCACTGATTCGAGAAGTCGAATGGGCTTCTGTGGCTTCCGTGGCATGACTCATCGTTGCATTAACGGGTCAGCTTCTTGGCCGGACGCGTGGGCATGCTGCGCCAGCGGCGATCCGACGACGAAATTGCCCAGCTTTGTATCTGCCGTGTGGCACTGTGGACGAGAGCCGTGCGATGGGATCTCGGCCGGGATGAACCCTTGGGGCAGAACGGAACCACACAGCTATGAAGCTCACCGGCATCAAAATCCAGAACCACTCACGCATCGCCGACGTCGCGATCGAGGTCCGCGATCACCTCGTACTGGTCGGTGCCAACGATGTCGGGAAGAGTTCGCTGCTCCGGTGCCTGCACCTCCTGCTTGGAGCTTCGACGGCACAGCTGTACTCGCAGATCACGGCCGAGGACTTCCGAGATACGAATCAGGAGTTCGTGGTCGAGGTGGAACTCATCGACTTCTCGGACGATGAAAAGGCTGCGTTTCCCGACGAGATCAACATCGATGCGTCCTCGGGTATCGCAACAGCGACCCTCCGTCTGAGCGCAATGGTCGACACCAACGAGACCTTGAACATCGAGCGCATCGCTGTCGGCGCGGGAACCCGACGGCAGCTCTCTCGCCCTCAGCTCGACGCGATCGGCTGGCGTTTCCTGGGCGCGACCGGTCAGGCCCGCGAGCTGCGCGAGGATCGTCGATCTGCTGTTCGAGATCTGCTGGATGCGGTGGAGCTTGGCGCAGAGCAGAGTGATTTCGACGGTGCAATTCAGCGGCTCGCTACGGTCCTTTCCGAGTCGACGGTCATGGAGGGAGTGCGGGCGGACCTCGCCACACAATTGACGAAGGCGTTGCCAGCCGCTGTCGGTACAGACGACCTCGCTTTCGTGCCCGGCTCGTCCGCAGACCAGGACGTCCTGGCCGGTGTGCGTCTCCAGGTCCAGAGGGACGGGGAGCTCCGTGACATCACTGCGCAATCCGACGGCATGCGGGCCTTGTACGCGATCGCGCTGTACGACCTCACGAGCTCTGGAGCGAACGTTGTTGGCATCGACGAGCCAGAAATCCACCTTCACCCGACTAGTCAGCGCAGCCTGGCGCGCCTGCTGAAGGTCAGCGCCAATCAGAAGATCATCGCCACGCACTCACCCGACATCGTGGGAGCGTTCAACCCAGACTCGATCGTCGTGATCAAGCCGGCCGGCACCGTCGTGCAGCCCGGCGCGGGATTCCTCACAAGCGATGAGCGACTGACCGTTCGCTGGTGGGTCCGTGATCGTCTCGAGCCACTGACTGCTCGCCGTGTTGTAGCCGTCGAGGGGCTCTCCGACCGGATCATCGTAGAGCGTGCAGCCGATCTCACGAACCGTAATCTCGATCGGCTTGGCGTGTCTCTTGTCGAGACCAACGGCGCCGGAGACATGGGAGCGATCAACACATTGTTCGGGCTCTCCGGGTTCGACGTACCTCTCTCCATGCTGATCGACCACGATGCCGAGTCCGCCACCGCGACGAAGCTCGGTGTGCCAGTCGCGGATCTGAACGACAACTTCGTATGGGTCTCCCGCGCCGACCTCGAAGACGAATACGTCGCGGCGCTCGGTGCGGTGCAGCTGCAGGCGGCACTATCCGCCTCCACGCTCTTCAAGCCGAACCAGCTGGCGCTGCTCTCCCCGACGAGTCCCGACGGCACCTTCAACGACTCCGACGTCGCCGCCTTCTGCCGCAGATTCAAGGTGAACGCGGCGCTCGTGGCTGTCTCGCTGCTTGATGAGACGGCCGCTCGTGCGATCGCGAGCATCGATGGCATGCTCGCTCAGATCGAGGCAGCACTGTGACGGTCGAACCCACCGCCGAACAGCTCAGGATTCGTGACAGCGAGCAAGCGGGGATGCTCGTCGTCGCCCCCGCTGGCTGCGGAAAGAGTGAGGCGCTCGCTCTGCGCGTCCAGGGCATCTTGCGCCGAGGGGGCGCCGCAGGTCCGCGACGCATCCTGGTAGCGACCTTCTCCAATCGGGCAAAGGACAATATCCGCGAGAGACTGCGCGTCCACCTGAGCGCAGCGGAGCTCCGCGACAAGATCACGGTGATCAACTTCCACGGTTTGTCCGCCCGTGTCTACCGTTCTCACGCAGCTGCCATCGGACTCGACCCGGAGTGGACCCTGCCCGAGAACGACTGGGTCAAAGAACAGTGCCAGCGCGCCGGACTGAACTACGGACAAAGCGCAGGTGTGGACAAGGTACTCCAGCGCGTCAAGCAGGAACCACTCAACGATGCCGAGGTCCTGCAGCGCGTGGAGGAGCAGGGCAACCGTGACGCTATCGCGATCGAGAGGCTGAGGATTCGGGATGCGCAGCTCACATACGACGATCTCCCTCGCGTCGCGGAACTCATCCTGGCCCGCGACGAGGTCGCTGAGCTGTATCGTGCTCACTTCGCCGCGGTCGTCGTGGACGAGTTCCAGGACCTCACGCCCCAGCAGCTCCGAATCATCAATCGCATCGGCGCTGGACGAACCACATACGCTGGCGACCTCGCTCAGGGCATCTATGGATTCACCGGTGCAAGACCGGATGAGGTCTACGACCTTATTGCGGACGAGGTCGACGAGGTCGTCGAGCTCACCGAGTCGCATCGCTCATCGCCTGCGGTGCTGGACGCAGTCAACGCGCTGGTGCCGCTGACCCAGGGCACCACGCTCACCTGTGCGGCGCCGGACTCATGGCCGTCTGGGGGCCTCGCAGCCCATGTCGGGCATGTGAGCGCCGAGGAGGAAGCAACGTGGGTCGTGAAGGTCGCGAAGGCGGTCTTCGCAGAAGCCCCCGGACAGCGCATCGGCGTCATCTCTCGCATCACGTCCAGGCGCCGATTCATAGACACGGCGTTCAGCGAGCAGCCAGACCTCGAGGTGCATCGCTGGGACGACGGTGTTCTGGACACCGAGACTGCCCGCCGGGTGAGAACCATGTTGGCGAGTGTCGATGCTGCTGCGGTGCTCGCTGCGGCGGACTCGATCGACTTCCTCCGAGACTTCGCTCAGTTCCACCAGATCCAGGACCCGGCCGACCGGGGCGCACTTGCTGACGCTCTGGGGTGGGTGCTGGAGCTCCTCAGCGACGGAATAAAGCCCGCCGAGGTCTCGAAGCGGATCCGGGTAGGCGACAACTCGACGCTGCTCACGCGTCGAGGAGTGCATCTCCTGTCTGGACACGCCGTCAAGGGGCAGCAGTTCGACTGGGTGATTGTTATCGGTCTAGAGGAGGGAAACATCCCCTTCTTCGAGGCTAAGACTGAGGGAGCGCTCCTCGAGGAGGCGCGTGTTCTGTCGGTGATGATGTCTCGTGCGCGTCACGGATTGGTCCTCACCCACGCAGCTGCGGTTCCCGCGCTGAACGGGCGCGTATGGGCGAAGGAGCGCTCCCAGTTTCTCACGGCGGATCTGAAAGCGACCTTGACCGACGCGGCGGGCATCGTTGAATGGTTTAGGACCGCATCGTGGCCCGACATAGCCGCACGTTGAAGACGGATCCGCGCTGGGTCGTTCGGCGTCGTCGCCTCTCGCTACGCTCGCGGCATGGCACGTGACGCGAAGCCTCTGCGCCTGGTTGCCAAGCGGGCCTTGGACTCACTTTAGTTACGGACGGGCACTCAACGAGATCGAGCATCCGACGCCAGTTGTGCAACGCGTCCCCGACTCGCTGTCCACTTGCTCAGTGGTGGCGCGTCGAAGTCGTTGACAATGAAAGTCGCGGAGCGCCCCCGAGCGTTGATGACACCGCGCATAGTTACGGGGTGGGCATCGTCCAGTCACGAATGTCGCTGAAGAGCGTCTCCACCAACTCATTACCGTGCGCCAGCGCCGCGCCGGCCTCGGTCTTGAACCAGGCCAGATCGACGCTTTCGGCTGACACGTCATTCACCGTTCGCTCCCGCGTTCGCACCTCGCCCTTTAGGGCTTGTTGCTCGCCTCAGCCAGCTTCAGCGCCGCAGTCGTGTCTTTGACCAGTCCGCCAAGTGCATCCGCTCTCAACTCAGAAGCATGCTTTGCTGCGTCGCGATGAGTGAAGCGGGACAGTACGTTTTTCACCAACACAGCGTCACCGAGTTCCGCTCGAGCTGCATGCCGGACGCCATCCTCTGACCCGGCGTAGAACGGTGCGAGCGCTTTCAAAGAGAGTGCCACATCTTCAGCCGTGTCAGACTCTCGGAAATGGCGTCCCGACTCTCGCAGCAGCAATGCACCGAACGCGCCGATCACGATAGCCACGGTGGCTCGAAGAATGCCATCGCCCACTGTGAGATCGAAGTTCTCGGCGATCGCCATGTTCACGATGTAGTAACCGACCGCGCCAGCCAGCAAGAAGGCCGCGATTGCGGCTGCGCGCATCCACTGTGCAGCTCGGCGCTCTCTTGATGCCCGCTGATACCAGTCGGAGGCGCTTAGGTCGCCGGCAGCGTGCTCGGCCAGAACCTCGCCAGCCTTGGCAGTTGCTGCTAGCGTGCCCAGGTGTTCGAGTGCCGCGGCCCTATCCAGGGCATCGCGTTGATCGCGCTCGATCTCCCAGGTGCGAAAAGACTCCTGCCATTCGGATCGCATGTTCGCTTCAGCCGCTTTGCTGACAGATGCAATCGCCTCACGCTCTGCTTGGATCTCCGATCGAAGAGTCTCGACGTCGTTCGTGACCTTCTGAAGCTCAGCGAGGCGCCCCTTCAGGCTCGTCTCTGTCTCGTCGATGCGGACTTTCAGGGCGTCAAGACGAGCCGTGCGCACCTCAACTTCATCATCCAACTGTTTGACGTAGGTCGCCGAGAGGTCCTTCGGGGAGGGAAGCGGCAGACCTTTGAGAGCCTCCTCGAGCTGGTAGGCCGGTTGCCCCTGCTGAGTCCGATAGCGCCAGAACTGCGCGAAGTTTTGCTGATCAGCGGGGAGGTTGTTCAACGCTGTACTGAGCAAGTCCAGCGATCCGAGGTATAGCGCTGGCTGACGCGGTGCTTTCGCCTTCAGGGCCTCGTCGAGCCATTCCACGACGTCTCTCCGCGCTCTCTCCAGAGCAGGATCGTCGAACCGCGCAGCGTGTAGCGCGTCGCGCTTGAGAATGAGCTGCTCCCACACCGCATGGTTCTTGTATCGCTCGTAGCCTGTCGCCATCAACCGGCCTTTCAATTTGGACTGCCTCCCACCAAGCTATCGGACACAAGCACGCGGGTGCCGCTCACACCGAGCACGTAGGCACTACTTTGAGCTTGGGTGCGCTAGCGCAGCATCTCTTGTCACTCAAGGTACGGGTCGTTGAACGGGGCTTCTCGAACGATAGCGCCCGTAGTCGAACGTCTCGGGCGCCGGCTCACGCCGTCGACCGCAGCTGCCACCGGACAAGTCAACGCGTCCTGGACGAGCCCTTCGAGAACGCCGATACGGTGGACCCATGAGGCCCGTTGTGATCTTCGATGCCAACCCGTTGTACGGGCTGAGGACGCTGTCTGGTGCTGGGTTCGGCAGTCTCCTCGCTCTCTCGAGGCTCCGCGTGATTCGGCTCGTCGTCCCCGACGTGGTCGTGCATGAGCTCGCCCGGCAGGGCGCGAAAGAGTTCAACGACAAGCATTCGAAGCTCCGGAACGTCGTTGCGGAGCTCAACGACGTGATCGGGGCGGCGCGGTCAGTGGACGTCATCACTCGTGCGAATGCGAATGCGAATGCGAATGCGAATGCGAATGCGAATGCGATTGCGACGGGGCCGAGGTCGCTCGATCGTCCCGCCGTGTACGAGTCGCTGCGAGCGTTCCTCGGAGCCAAGCGTGTGCGGATTGCACCGTACCCGGAGGTGCCCGTCGCGGAGCTACTCGAACGGGACCTCGACCGCCGGAAGCCTTTCGCCGAGACGGGCAAGGGCTTCAGGGACGCGCTGATCTGGGCGACGATTCAGACGCTCTGCGCCGAGCTGGAGACCCCCACAATTCCAGTGCTCTTCGTCACTAAGAACACGGACGACTTCTGCTCAGGCAAGACCGGTGCGCTACACCCGCATCTACGCGAGGAGCTCGACGCCGGACAATTGTTCACGATCGTCGAGGACTTGCAGGGGCTGACAAGTCACCCGCTGATCGCTCCGCTCATCGAATCCCTTCACACACTGGACGGGAGCGAGCCGGCGCGGGCACGCATCGCCGAACTCGTCGACGAGACGCTGTCCGATCTCTTCGGCCGCGACCTGGTGACGGTGGTGGGGGTCTGGAAAGACGACGTGATCGCCGACAGCCCGCTGTCCAGCGCGCTTCACGACACCGCGTTCAACGACATTACGCCGGACATGGGAACTATCGCCTTTGACGTGCTCCGCGCCGGCGAGGGTGGCGAGCGCGTGCTCCGGGTGACGGTCGAGGCCGAGTGCCACATCGAGGGCTACATCGACCGAAGTACCTACCCGGAGCGTGGCGACTTCGGCTTCACCTACGTCGAGGATGAGAACCGGTACGTGGTCCGCGCGATGGAACATCATCGCGTGCGGTTCACGCTGAGCGGTTCCTTCTCGGGCTCGTCGAGCGAGGATCTCACACTCGTGGTGGACGGAGTCGAGGAGATCGAGGCGGACTGACCTGCCTAAGGCCGACATGCGAACACATGGCTCGTGACCCGGAGGTACGTTCGCGGCACTGAGCAAGTTATCGGACGTGCGAGTTAGTTCAAGGCATTCCGTCACCCTCGCATCCCCGTTCGTCCGCTCATCTCCACGCCACAACTAGTGCCGACGTGGATCACTCCCGGCCGAGCCCGACGTGGATAACCCCCGGCCGAGCCCGGTGTAGGTAAATCTCGATCGCGTTGCCAAGCATGCGTCACAATCCGAATATGTTTTGTAGACACCACGGTGGCGGCCGTCGCCTTCGCCGGCCTCCTGGTCGTGATCATGAGGTCAGACGAGGTGCGTGGCATCCTCACGGACCTGGTGCGTCGGGCACTGACGGTGTCGTGATGACTTCCGTCCATGCCGGCGAGCGCGGCTCCGTGACTGCGGAGCTCGCGCTCGCGGTTCCCGCCGTCGTGCTCGTCCTCCTACTCGGAGCCGGCGCTCTGGGCGCAGCCTCCCGTCAGGTGGCACTGCAGGATGCGACCGCTGACGCGGCCCGGCTCCTCGGCAGAGGAGAAGACGAGGGGGCCGCCGCACATGCGGTGTCGGCTGCAGTGCCCGGTGCGTCGATGTCGAGCAGCACGTCGGGCGATCTCGTGTGCGTGTCCGCAGAGACCGACTTCACCGTCGGCGGCTTCGTGAGGGTGGGCGTGCGCGCGTCGAGTTGCGCGCTCGCCGGAGGACTCTGATGTTCTCGACGGTGGAGGTGGAGCACTGATGGCGGGGTCGGTGCTCGCGGCCGGCGTGCTGGTGGTCGGCGCGACTCTGTCATTCGGACTCGCCGCCGTCGGCGGCGCGGCAGTCACCGCGCAGCGCGCAGCGGGAGCCGCCGACGCCGCGGCCCTCGCAGCGGCCGACGCCGCCAGCGGCGCAGTCGTCGTCACGGTCGACCCGTGCACCCTCGCCGCGCGGGTCGCCGCGGCCTCCGGTGCAGCACTCACCGAATGCGCCGTCGACGGCTTCGTGGCGACCGTGCAGGTCAAGGCGAAGTACGCTGGACTCGCTGCCGTCTCCCGAGCCCGTGCTGGGCCACCCGAGGGGATCTGACTGCGGCGCGAGGCACTTTCCGGCGAAAATGCAGGCGACCTCTGTGACCAACCCATCACGGCGGTGTGTATGGTGTGCTTCGAAGAAAGGATGCTCCCTTGGCTGAAGGCAAGAAGCTCGTCATCGTCGAGTCTCCGACGAAGATGCGGTCGATCCAGGGGTACCTCGGCGATGGCTACGAGGTGCTCAGCTCGGTCGGCCATATTCGCGACCTCGCAGACAAGAAGGACATCCCCGCCGCGGACAAGCAGGCGTACGGAAAGTACTCGATCGACGTCGACAACGACTTCGACCCCTACTACGTGGTCTCCGATCGCAAGACGAAGACCGTCGCCGAACTCAAGCGGGCGCTCAAGACTGCCGACGAGCTTCTGCTCGCCACTGATGAGGACCGCGAGGGCGAGGCCATCGCGTGGCACCTGCTCGAGACGCTGAAGCCCAAGGTCCCCGTCAAGCGGATGGTGTTCCACGAGATCACCAAGGACGCGATCCAAGCGGCCATCGGCAACACGCGTGAGCTCGACACCGACCTGGTCGACGCGCAGGAGACCCGCCGTATCCTCGACCGACTGTACGGGTGGGATGTCTCGCCCGTGCTCTGGTACAAGGTCAAGACCGGTCTCTCTGCCGGCCGAGTGCAGTCCGCCGCCACCCGCATGATCGTCGAGCGTGAGCGCGAGCGCATGGCGTTCGTGTCCGCCGAGTACTGGGACGTCGAGGCGCTCGCGTCCTCGTCGTCCGGATTCAAGGTCCGTCTGGTCCGCGTGGACGGCGGTCAGCTCGCCCGAGGCACCGACTTCGACGACGACGGCAAGCTCAAGAAGGCCGTCATCATCCTCGACGAGGCCAAGGCGGCGGCCCTCGCGCTGGCGATCGACGCCGCAGGCACGGGCACGGTCACCAAGGTCGAGGCGAAGCCCGGCACCCGCAGCCCATACGCGCCGTTCACCACCTCCACCATGCAGCAGGAGGCCGGACGAAAGCTCTCCATGAGTGCCAAGCAGGCGATGAGCGTCGCCCAGCGGCTCTACGAAAAGGGCTACATCACCTATATGCGAACCGACTCGGTGGCGCTGAGCACCCAGGCGGTGCAGGCCGCTCGCAGCCAGGCCGTCGCGTTGTACGGCGACAGCGCCGTGCCGCTCAAGCCGCGCGTCTACAAGTCGAAGAGCAAGAACGCCCAGGAGGCGCACGAGGCCATCCGCCCGTCGGGTGAGAACTTCCGCACCCCGAAGTCGGTCGCCGCCGAACTCGACCGCGAGGAGCACCGCCTCTACGACCTCATCTGGAAGCGCACCGTCGCCAGCCAGATGGCCGACGCGAAGTACGAGACCACGACCGTCACGATCGCGGTCGACGCCGACGGGCAGAAGGCCGAGTTCACCGCATCGGGCACGGTCTACACCTTCAAGGGCTTCCTCGAGGCATACGAAGAGGGACGCGACGAGAAGCGCAACGACAAGGACGCCGACGAGAACCAATCACTCCCTGCGGTCGCCGTCGGCGATGACCTGCGGATGTCCGATGCCGAGGCGAAGGGGCACCGCACGACCCCGAAGCCGCGCTTCACCGAGGCGTCGCTCGTCAAGGCGCTCGAGGAGCACGGCATCGGCCGCCCTTCGACGTTCGCGAGCATCATCGGCACCGTGATCGATCGCGGCTACGCGACCAAGCGCGGCCAGGCTCTCGTGCCGACGTGGCTCGCCTTCAGCGTCGTGCGCCTGCTCGAGGAGCACTTCGCCGACCTGATCGACTACGACTTCACCGCAGCTCTCGAAGACGACCTCGACGCGATCGCCCGCGGCGAGCAGAAGCGCGTCGAATGGCTGCGTTCCTTCTACTACGGCTCGGATTCGCACGTCGGACTGCGCCAGACCGTCGACAACCTCGGCGAGATCGACGCGCGTGCGCTCAACTCCACGCCGATCACCGAGACCGCCACCCTGCGATTCGGCAAGTACGGACCCTACCTCGAGGTCGCGAACCCCGACGCTCCGGACGAGAAGCCGCGCATCGTCAACGTTCCCGAAGACCTCGCTCCTGACGAGCTGACCGAGGCCAAGGCGCAGGAGCTCATCGATGCGCCGGTCGCCGGCGACCGCGTGCTCGGCACGAACCCGGACAACGGCAAGATCGTCGTCGTCAAGGACGGCCGATTCGGTCCCTACGTCCAGGAGAACGACCCCGTCTCTGAAGATGCGGCGGTCGACGAGGCCACCGGCGAGGTCGTCGAGGCGCCCAAGCCCAAGCGTGGCGCGAAGAAGGATGCCGCGCCGAAGCCGCGCACCGCTTCGCTGTTCCGTTCGATGTCGGTCGACACGATCGATCTCGACACGGCGCTGCAGCTTCTCAGCCTGCCGCGCGTCGTGGGAGCCGACCCGGAGAGCGGCGAGGAGATCACCGCGCAGAACGGCCGGTTCGGGCCCTACCTGAAGAAGGGCACAGACTCGCGCTCGCTCGAGAGCGAATCGCAGATCTTCGATGTGACCCTCGAGAAGGCCCTCGAGATCTATTCGCAGCCGAAGTACGGCGCCGGATCCCGCCGAGCATCCAGCGCGCTCGCCGAGTTCGAGGCAGATCCCGTGAGCGGCAAGCCGATCCGCATCCGCGACGGACGCTTCGGCGCCTACGTCACCGATGGGGAGACCAACGTCACGATTCCCCGGGGCCAGAAGGTCGAGGACATCACCTTCGAGACCGCGGTGCAGATGCTGGCAGACAAGCGAGCCAAGGGGCCGGCGCCCAAACGCGGTGCGGCCAAGAAGCCCGCGGCGAAGAAGCCCGCGGCCAAGAAGCCCGCGGCGAAGAAGCCCGCGGCCAAGAAGGCGCCCGCGAAGAAGGCGCCCGCGAAGAAGGCGACCGCGACCGATGCGGAGAAGGCAGCCGCGCGGTCCGCAGCCGCCAAGAAGGCCGCTGCCACCCGTGCCGCGAACGCCGCGAAGAAGGCCGGTTCGTGACGTCTGACTCCGGAGTCTGGATCACGCTCGAAGGCGGAGACGGATCGGGGAAGACCACGCAGTCGAACCTGCTCGGGCAGTGGCTGACGGATGCGGGGCGGACGGTCGTGCGCACCCGTGAGCCGGGTGGGTCGGAGGTCGGCCAGCTGATCCGCGACATCGTGCTCCACCATCGCGGCGACATCGCCCCGCGGGCAGAGGCTCTGCTCTACGCGGCCGATCGCGCGCACCACGTCGCGACCGTCGTTCGACCGGCGCTCGCCCGCGGCGAGGTCGTGCTGCAGGACCGCTACCTCGACTCGTCCGTCGCCTATCAGGGCGCGGGGCGTGTGTTGGACGGCGACGAGATCCGCGACCTGTCGCTCTGGGCAGCCGAGGGAGCGCTTCCCGATCTCACCGTGCTGCTCGACCTCGATCCCGAGTCGGCGCGCGTGCGACTCGACTCCGCCGACAAGCCGTTCGACCGGCTCGAAGCCGAGAAGACCGAGTTCCATGCCCGCGTCCGCGACGCGTACCTCGCCCTGGCCCAGGCCGAACCGGAGCGGTTCCTGGTTCTCGATGCCGCCGCGACTCCGGAGAACATCGCCGAGCAGATCCGCGATCGGGTCTCGACGCTCATCGGCTGATCCGCCCGGCGGTGCGCCCGACCACGTCATGGCCAGGGCATCACCCGGTCGGTGCCGCGTACATCGCCCGGCGGTGCCGCGTACGTCGGTGCTCCCGATTAGGCTGAGGGCATGCCCCAGACTGTCGCCGCCCCTTTCCCGTGGGCCGACGTGTGGGGGCAGGATGCCGCGGTCGACACGCTGCGCAATGCCGCATCCGATCCATCCGCGCTCTCGCACGCCTGGCTGATCACGGGTCCTCCCGGGTCGGGACGATCCACCCTCGCGCATGCCTTCGCCGCGGCGCTCGTCGCGGATCACCCGGACGACGAGGCGGCCATGCGTCAGGTCCTCGCGGGAACACATCCCGATGTGACGGCCCTGCGCACCGACAAGGTCATCATCACGATCGCGGAGGCCCGTGCGCTCGTCGAGCGCTCGTACTTCGCGCCCTCTGCGGGCCGCTACCGCGTGATCGTGGTCGAAGATGCCGACCGCATGGTCGAGCGAACCTCCAACGTGCTCCTGAAGGCGCTCGAGGAGCCGCCTGAGCAGACCGTCTGGATCCTCTGCGCGCCGAGCGAAGCCGACCTGCTGCCGACGATCCGCTCCCGCGTCCGCTCGCTGCGACTGCGTGAGCCCGATGTCGCAGACGTGGCACGTCTGATCACCCTCCGCACGGGGGTCGATGAAGCCATCGCCGAGCAGGCCGCCCGCCACGCACAGCGTCACATCGGCATGGCCCAGCGTCTGGCCACCGACGAATCCGCCCGTCGCCGCCGCGACGAGACCCTGAGGTCGGTGCTGGGAGTTCGCGGTGTCAACGATGCCGTCGAGGTCGCCGGGCGCATCATCCAGGCGGCCACGGACGACGCCAAGGCGCTCACTGCCGAGCGCGATGCGGCCGAGCGCGCATCCCTGCTCCGCACCGTCGGGATCGCCGAGGGGCAGGCTGTCCCGCCCGCCCTGCGAGCGCAGATCTCAGCCCTGGAAGACGATCAGAAGAAACGCGCGACCCGAAGTCTGCGCGACGGGATCGACAGGGTGCTCACCGATCTCCAGTCGCTGTTCCGTGACGTCGTGATGCTGCAGTTCGGCAGGGACGACGAGCTGATCAACCGTGAGCTTCGTGAGGATCTGGCTGCTCTCGCGGCGGCCTGGCCCGAGACCCGTACTCTTGTCGTACTCGACCACCTTGCCGACACACGCCAGTCGCTGGAGCGCAATGTCGCACCGCTGCTCGCCCTCGAGAGCTTGCTCGTGACTGTCACGAGCGGGAGGACACCGTGAACAATCGACCGACTTCCCGCATCCGACGTGCCGTCGCTGTGATCGCGGGCCTCGCCGCGGCATCGGTCGCACTCTCCGGGTGTCTGTATTCGATGATCCCCGAGCAGGCCGAGCCGAAGCCGTCGACCACCAACGCTCCTGACACGGAGGGCGTCGCCGACGACCTGCTGCCGTTCTACGGGCAGACGCTCACCTGGAGCGAATGCGGCACGGGCTTCGACTGCACCGACGTGACCGCGCCGCTCGACTGGGAGAACCCGGGGGAGGGAGAGATCACCCTCTCCGTCGTGCGCCACCAGGCGACGGGAACGGCTCAGGGCTCGCTGCTGACCAACCCGGGCGGTCCCGGCGCCAGTGGAGTCGAACTCATCCGCGACAGCCTCGACTTCGCCGTCGGAGCCGCCCTCATCGAGAACTACGACGTGATCGGCTTCGATCCCCGCGGCGTCGGCGAATCGACGGCCGTGACGTGCTTCGATGCTGCGGGCATGGACGACTACCTCTACTCGATCCCCGCCGGCAAGCGCGGGAGCGCCGAGTGGGAGGCGGAGCTCCTCGATGCGCACAAGGAGTTCGCCGACGCGTGCGAGGCGAACAGCGGCGGCATCCTGCCGTACGTGACGACGATCAACGCGGCGCGTGACATGGATCTGATCCGTGCGGTGCTGGGCGACAAGCAGCTCAACTACCTGGGCTACTCGTACGGCACCTTCCTCGGTGCGACGTACGCCGACCTCTACCCCGACAAGGCGGGTCGCCTCGTGCTCGACGGCGCGATCGACCCTGCCGTCTCGGGCCTCGATGTCGGCGCGACCCAGGCGCTCGGATTCGAGTCGGCCCTTCGCGCCTACATGCAGGACTGCCTCGACTCGGGGGAGTGCCCGTTCACCGGCACGGTCGACGAGGCGATGGCCGACCTCGGTGCGCTGCTGGCGAGTGTCGACGCCGCTCCGCTCGAGAACGGCGACGGACGCATGCTCGGCGCGGACTCGCTGATGACCGGCATCATTGCGGCACTGTACTCGGCGGACAGCTGGCAGTACCTCACCCAGGCCCTCGACGAGGCGCTGCAGGGCGACCCGACGACGGCGTTCTTCCTCGCCGACTTCTACAACGGTCGCGAGAACGGCACGTACCTCGACAACTCGAGCGAGGCGTTCCGCGCGTACAACTGCATGGACTACCCGGTCGAAGACGATCCTGCCGCCGAGGCGGCGACCGAGAAGAAGATCGCGGACGGAGCTCCGACCATCGCTCCGTATTGGAACGGACCCGACTCCTGCTCGGTGTGGCCTTATCCGCCGACCGGCACCCGGGGCGAGATCAACGCCGAGGGCGCGGGCCCCATCCTCGTGGTCGGCACGACCAATGACCCGGCGACCCCGTACGAGTGGTCCGAGTCGCTCGCTCAGCAGCTCGAAGAGGGCGTGCTGATCACCCGCGTGGGCGAAGGGCACACCGGATACAACAAGGGCAGCAGCTGCGTCGACAGCACTGTGGAGGCCTTCCTGCTCGACGACGTGGTGCCCCAGAGCGACGTCCGCTGCGAGTGATGTGGGCTCGATTCGCGGTGCGGCTCCGGAACGGGTAATATCGATGATCGCGCCGCTTTAGCTCAGTCGGCAGAGCATTTCACTCGTAATGAAAAGGTCGTCAGTTCGATTCTGACAAGCGGCTCCAGCAGGCCCCGTGATGTGAACAACATCCCGGGGCCTTTTGGTTTCCCGGGGTTGGGCGGGCGCGCGGGGGCGGCGTACCCTCGGATCATGAGCAGAGCGCTTCTGATCGTCGATGTCCAGAACGACTTCACCGAGGGCGGGGCGCTGGCCGTGGCGGGCGGCGACGACGTGGCATCCGCGGTATCGGACTTCCTCGCCCTGCATGCATCGGAGTACGACGTCATCGTCGCCTCACGCGATTGGCACGACGCCGAGGGCGACAACGGCGGCCACTTCGGGGAGGTTCCGGATTTCGTCGACACCTGGCCCGTGCACTGCGTCGCGGGCACGCCGGGTGCGGATTACGATCCCCTGCTGGTGACGGATGCCGTCACGCACCATGTGCACAAAGGGCAGGGTCGCCCGGCATACTCGATGTTCGAGGGTGCGACCGAGTCGGGGGAGACGGTCGGAGCGATCCTCACCGCCGCCGGGGTCATCACGGCCGACGTCGTCGGCATCGCCACAGACCACTGTGTGCGCGCCTCCGCTCTCGATGCGATCGCACACGGAGTTCGCGTCCGGATCCTCACCGACCTGATCGCGGGTGTCGCGCCGGAGCCGAGCACGGCAGCCCTCGCAGAGCTCGCACACGCAGGCGCCGAGCTCATCGCGAGCGACGCTGCGTGACCCGCAGTGTCCTGCTCCTGCGAGCCGTCAACGTCTCGGGCCGCAACAGGGTGCCGATGGCGCGGCTGCGCGAACTGATCGCGCCCGAGCTGGGGGAGGTTTCGACCTACATCGCGAGCGGCAACATCATCTGCGAGCAGCCGAGTGACCCGCGATCGGTCTGCGCCGACGTGCGCGCAATGATCGCGACCGAGTTCGGCGTCGATACGCCCGTCGTCCATCGCACGCACGACCAGCTCGTGCGGTCGCACGCGAAGCAGCCGTTCCCCGGGGCATCCGAGAATCTGCTGCACGCCATGTTCCTCGAGGGCCCCGCGTCGGCAGGTGCGGTCGACGCGCTGCGGGAGCGGCTCGTGCCGGGGGAGCGGATAGCGCTCGTCGACGACGATCTGTGGATCGACTACGCCGAGGGCGGCGTGCACACCACCAAGCTCACCAAGGCGGTGCTCGATAGGCTGCTCGGGGTCGCCGGGACGGCACGCAATGCGCGTACCGTGCGCAAGCTCATCGAGCTGACGGAATGACTCCCTCGGAGCCGGTGGTGCTGTCCCTGCCCTTCACGGGGCGATGGCTGGTGCAGAACAGCCCGGCGTCCCGCGTTCCGAGCCACGGCACGACGCTGTTCGGCAGCTCGTATGCGATCGACTTCGTCCCGGTGGGCGTGGACGGGCGCAGCGCGCCGCGCACGATCCGGAGCCTGCTCGGCACCGAGAGCCCGGAGGGTTTCGTCGGTTTCGGGCGCTCGATCCTCTCGCCGGTGTCGGGCGAGGTCGTCCGCGTCCATGACGGCGAGGTCGACCACGTCGCGCGTCGTTCGATGGGGGCCCTTCTCGGATACGCCCTCACACAGCCCTCGCGTGTGCGTCGGGGCGCGGGGGCTGTCGCCGGCAATCACGTCGCCATCAGATGCGACAGGGGGCTCGTACTGCTGGCGCACCTGCGTGCGGGCAGCGTGACCGTGCGGGTCGGCGATCTCGTCGTTCGGGGTGATCGGATCGGCGACTGCGGAAACTCCGGCAACAGCACCGAGCCCCACCTGCATCTGCAGGTGTCGGACACGCTGGAGCGGGATGCGCGCGGCATCCCGATGGCCTTCCAGCGGTCAGGGCAGCAGCCGTGGATGCCGCACGACGGAGACATCGTCACGGTCTGATGTCTCGTCTCGGCGGGTCCGGGCGAACTCGGCGCTGAGGGCCGTCGCCGGCCGCTGCGGGTGCGTCTCGAGATCGACGCGATGCGTGCCGCACTCAGCGCAGCGGACGTACACGACGACGCCTTCGCTGGTCGGATGCCGGGAGTCCGCGGTCCAGGCGTGCTCGTGGATTCTCGCTGTCTGGTGAGGGATCGGCAGAGTGTGCAGGGAGGTCATGACTCCAGCGTGATGTAATGGCCTTATGCATCTCAACCCTTACGGAGAATACGCGGTGCTTCTCGCGGCATCCCTCGCCGACGACTTCCCCGCCGACCGTCCGGGCATCGAAGAGCGCACACTCGAGATGGGGATGACGATGACGTTCCCACCCGCGGCGGACGACCGCGCACGCGTGAGAGAAGTGGTCGACGACTGGTTGACGATCGTCGACGCACGGGACCCGGACGCCCGCGCGGAGATCCTCAACGCGCAGATGGCCCAGGCGGCGGCCTACCCTCGCCTCACGAACCACGACGGCGAAGGCTGGCACCTGCACTACCGCGACGACGTCCAGTCTCTGCCCTACGTCCTCCGTGCGATCTTCGCCGTCGGAACCTCGCTGCACCTGGTCACCCGCGGCATGGATCGACTCGGGCGCTGCGAGGCCTCGCCCTGCACGAACGTGGTCGTCGATGTGACGCGCAACGGCCGCCAGCGGTTCTGCTCGGTGCGCTGTGCGAACAGAGCGGCGGTCCGGCGTCACCGGGCGCGCGCGGGCGCCTGACACCGGACCGCCCGGTGCTCAGATCACGCGGTCTGCTCGGCGTGCTTGCCTTCAGCGACCTCTTCGATCAGCTTCGCGTTGAACGCGGGAAGGTCGTCGGGCGTGCGGCTCGAGACGAGCCCCGCATCGACCACGACCTCCTCGTCGACCCAGGTGGCTCCGGCGTTGCGGAGGTCGGTCGCGAGGCTCGGGTAGCTGGTCAGCGTCCGTCCGTCGATCACGCCGGCCTCGATCAGGATCCAGGCGCCGTGGCAGATGACGGCGACGGGCTTGTGCTGCTCGAAGAACGTGCGCGCGAGGTCGATGGATGCCTTGTCGAGCCGCAGGTGATCGGCGTTCACGACACCGCCCGGAAGCACGAGAGCGTCGAACTCGTCGGCCGTGGCCTTCTCGGAGGTGAGGTCGACGTGCTGCACGTGACCGTTCTTGCCGGTGATCTGCTGTCCGTCCGGTGCGATGAGCGTGGCGCTCGCGCCCTCGCCCTGCACCGCTTCCCACGGACTGGTCAGCTCGCTGTCCTCGAATCCGTCTGTCGCGAGGAATGCCACTCGGCTGTCGGTGAGAGTCGCCATGATGCGTCCTTTCGTGGGGTGGATGTCCCGGATGGGGACGCCACGACTCTCGCGCAGGACGCGGATGCGGTGAAGGGGGTGGCCGGATCCGGCCGACGGTGATAACGGTGGGCCCCGTGGGGCTCGAACCCACGACCCGCGGATTAAAAGTCCGATGCTCTGCCAACTGAGCTAGAGGCCCGCCCCTCCAGTCTAGGGCGCAAAGAAGGAGCCGCTGACGACGATGTCGTCAGCGGCTCCTTGCACCATCCCACCGACCTCCCCCGAGAGGTGAGATGGCCTACCGAGTGTCCGCCTCGGCGTTCCCGGGCCTTACTCGGCCGGGGGCATCAGAACCGTGTCCACGAGGTACACGGTGGCGTTCGCGGTCTGGACTCCACCGCAGATGACGGTCGCGTCGTTGACCATCAGGTCGTCGCCGCTGCCGGTGACCTCGACGTCTGCACCCTGCACGGTGGCGTGCGTTCCGACGATCTCATCGGGGGTCAGCTGTCCGGGGATCACGTGGTAGGTCAGAATCGAGCTCAGCGTGGCGCTGTCCGTCTTGAGAGCCTCGATGGTGGCCGGGTCGATCTTCGCGAAGGCGTCATCGACCGGAGCGAAGACGGTGAACTCGTCGCCGTTGAGCGTGTCGACGAGGTCGACGTCGGGGTTCAGCTGTCCGCTGACTGCCGCCACCAGCGTGGTGAGCAGCGGGTTGTTCGATGCGGCGGTGGCGACCGGGTCGAGAGCCATGCCCTCGACGGAACCTGCGCCGTCCGGCACAGCCTCTGCGTATGCGGCGCAGCCGGGGCCGACCAGGTTGGCGGCCGGGTCCATCGTCTCGGTCTCGGGAGCCATCGTCTCGGACGACTCGGGGGCCGTGGACTCTGCCGGCTCTTCGGTGGTGCCGCCCATGGAACATGCGGAGAGCAGGAATGCGCTCGCAAGGCCGAGGGTGATGGCTGCGGTGACCTTCTTCTTGGTGCTGAACATCTCAAGCTCCTTCAGAACACTGCCACGGCCTCTCCGTGGCGTTGACAGTCGTTCGGAGCCCCGTCGGGATCGGATGGGAGAAATCGCAAAGTTTTTTTCGAGTCGTCGAATCCAATCCGTTCCGGGGGTCGGCCGCGAACATCATTCGACGAACCGCACTTAAGAGGACTCATTTCCGTCACTTTCGGGTGGCGGCTGCACGGGAAAGCGGGGTGAATGCGGCATGCTGTTAGAGATGGTCATCGACGGAATGGACGTACCGGAAGACGGTACGGCTCGGGATGCTGTCGCTGACCTGCTTCTGCGCATCGGCGGCGGCGATCAGCGCGCGTTCGCGGAGCTCTACGACAGTCTGTCGTCCCGTGTCTTCGGCCTCATCCTCAGGGTTCTCGTCAATCGCTCGCAGAGCGAAGAGGTGCTTCAGGAAGTCTTCTTGGAGATCTGGCAATCCGCTACGAAGTTCGCTCCGAACAAGGGACAGGGAAGAACCTGGGTGATGACGATCGCGCACCGTCGTGCGGTCGACCGGGTTCGGGCGTCCCAGTCCAGTGCGGACCGAGACGTGCGAGCCGGGTTCAGGGATATCGGAGTCGCGCACGACAGTGTCGCGGAGACGGTGGAGCTGGGCATCGAGGGCGAGAAGGTCGTTCACGCACTCTCGGGCCTTCCTGAGGCTCAGCGCGAAGCTCTCGTCCTGGCCTACTACGGCGGTTACAGTCAAAACGAAGTGGCAGTGCTCGTCGGGGCACCGCTGGGGACGATCAAGACACGGATGCGAGATGGGCTCTCGCGTCTGAGGACGGCTATGGGGGTGACGGCATGAACGAGCAGGAATTCGCAGAACTCGCGGCAGGAGCGGCACTCGACGCGCTGTCGCCCGATGACCAGCAGCGCTATCACGCCGCTCTCGCAGCGCATCCCGAGTGGCAGAGCATCGTCGATGCGGATGCCGACAGCGCAGGATTCCTCGCCGACGGCGCAGCTCCGGTGGTTCCGTCGCCCGACATCCGCGCGACGCTGCTCGCACGGATCGCGGAGACACCGCAGAACGGCGACATCGTGTTCGCCGATTCGACCCCTGACGCCCTGGCGGACGAGACGTCGGATGCCGCGCCTGCGGAGGATTCCGCTTCGACCGCTCTCGGTGGGGAAGCCGCGCCGAAGGCTCCGGCACACCGCCTCCACTTCCTCTTCGCGCTCGCCGCGTGCCTCGCACTGCTCGTCGGTGTGGGAGCGGGCGCTGTCGCCATCAACACGTACATCAACCGGCCGGCCAGCGTCGTCGCACTCGAGGACATCCAGTCGGCCGATGACGCTCAGCAGGCCAGCGTCTCTCTCGAGAGCGGTGGCACGGCGACCGCGCACTGGTCGGCGTCTCTTGGCAAGTCCGTTCTCGTGACCGACGGCATCCCGTCGCTCGCCGAGGGGGAGACCTACGAGCTCTGGTACGTCCGAGGCGACACCCCGGTGCCGGCAGGCGTGTTCGCGGCCGAAGACGGCGAAGCGACGGCAGTGCTCGCCGGAGAGATGCAGGCGGGCGACGTGATCGCGGTCACGGTGGAGCAGGACGGCGGTTCGCCCTCCGGCCTGCCGACGACCGACCCCGTCGTCGTGATTCCGACAGCCTGACCTCCCGGATCGCGCGTACCCTGGACTGATGCCTGAGCAGTTCTCCCGTCCGGTGCGCCGGCCCACCAGCGCCTTCGACAACATCGTCGGCAGTCACGATCCTGCGGAGGAGACGCGCATCGCGCACGCGACGGCATCCGCTCTGCTGACCCGTGTCCGTGCCGACGAGAGCGGTGTGAGCGCTGACAGACTCGTCGCCTTCACCGATGAGCACGGCATCGACGAGATCGCCGAGCTCTGGTCGAAGGCACCGTCCCGCACCCTGCCGGGTGCCCTCTGGCGGCTCTACATCCTGCAGCTGGCCATCCACGGCGACCCGCAGACCGCTGCCCTGCTCTACGAGCGCGGCAGGGTGGAACTGGCGTCGGTGGATCCCGTGATCGCCGGGGCGCCGGTGCCGGCGAACCCCGATGAGCTCGTCGCGCTGATCGACACGATTCTCCGTGGCGCGTTCCGGGGGGACTTCGCGGTCGCCCTGGACCGGGCGGCGGCGTTCTGCCGGGTCCAGGCCTCGGGAGCGACGCACACGGCGGACGACTACGAGCCGACCGAGCCGTCGCGCGCCAGTGAGCTCACCACCCGCGCCCTGCGGCTGAGCAGCTATGCGCAGGACCTCTCGGCCTCTGCTGTGCTGTGGCGGTCCGGAGCCCTGGCCTGAGCGGACGCGTCCGGGGGAGCGCAAGCCCTCGCGGACTCGCGACGGGTACGACCCGCGCCCGGGCATGAAAAGACCGGGCCGCAAAAACGCCTCTCGGCGGAAGGCCGCTCGCAGCGGCAAAAATTGGAGCCCGGGGTTATGCGGCCCGGCCACTCCATTGTAACAAGATCATGCTGCAGCTATTCCCGGGGCCCTAGGCTCGGATCATGACACGGCGCTTTGCTCTGATGATCGATCCTGCGGCGGCTGACGTCGACCGTTCCGACTTCGCAGAGACTTTCACTCTCGTCGATGCGGCCGCTCCGGCGCTCAGCGTGGGGGAGCTGAGCACGCAGCGCGGCGACGGAGTGTTCGAGTCGATCGGCGTGATCGACGGTCATGCGCAGGAGGTCGTGCCGCATCTCGAGAGGTTGGCTCACTCGGCGCAGCTGTGCGATCTGCCGCTTCCCAACCAGGCGCAGTGGCACCAGGCGATCGAGCGGGCCGCCGCACACTGCGAGCGGGGCGAGTACGTCATCAAGCTCATCCTCAGCCGAGGCGTCGAGCACGGCCCCACGCCGACGGCCTGGGTCACGGCGGCGCCGGCATCCGACTTCTCGACTGTGCGGGAGCAGGGAATCCGCGTCGTCACCCTCGACCGCGGATACGACCTCGACGTGGCCGAGAAAGCACCGTGGCTGCTGCTGGGCGCCAAGACGCTCTCCTACGCCGTGAACATGGCGGCGCTTCGCGAGGCGCATCGACGAGGAGCCGACGACGCCATCTTCCTGTCGCGTGACGGTTTCGTGCTCGAGGCGCCGACCGCGTCGCTGATCCTGCGTGTCGGGGATCGCTTCGTGACACCGGCCCCGAACGGCGGCATCCTGCACGGTACGACGCAGCTGAGCGTCTACGACTACCTTGCCGGGAAGGGACTCGTCGCAGAATACAGCCGAGTGCCGGCATCCGACCTTCCCCGGGCTGATGCCGCATGGCTGGTCTCGAGCGTCCGCCTCGCCGCCGCGATCACCGCCGTCGACGGAGTCGACATCCCGGTCGATCACGCCCTGACGGCCGAGCTGAACGACTACCTCCTCTCGCCCCGCGACTGAGGTGCCGTGCGCCTGGCCCGACCGCCCGCTACGGGCACAACTTCGGAGCTCTCGACCGACCCGCCGCGCGCAGTCACCCGGATCGGCGCGTCGTCGACCGGCATCCGAAGTTGTGCCCGTAAATGGGGCGCTGATCCGAGAATGATCAGGGCCTGAGCGCCATCATTCCGACAATCGCTCGCTCGACGAGATCCCAGTCATGTATGACCATCGCATAGTCGAACCGAAGTGTGGCGTGCCCCCACGCGGCGGCCGTGGCGTCCCGGGTGAGATCGCGGTGTCGATGCGACTGTCCCTCATGATTCGCCTTGCCATCCGTCTCGATGAGAAGCCAATCATCGATCATGAGATCGACGATGCCGCTCGCGACGAACCGCACTTGGCAGCGGACGAACCATCCGTACTTGCGGAGTCGCAGCCGAACGAGTGACTCCAGGCCGCTGTCGGCATCCGCGCGGGAGAAGTCGATCAGGTCTCGTCCAAAGGTATCGACGTGCAGCCGCAGCCATCGCAGCCCATCGCCGTCGATCAGGCCGAGGCGGCGCGCGGACTCGAGCGCGACGAAGAACGCCTCGCCGCCGCGGCAGTGGAGCATCTGCAGCAGTATCCGAGGTGCCGAAGGGAGCCCGAACGTTCGCGAGGAAGCGCCTGAATCCCAATGACGGATGCAGGTGCACTCACGGCTGACGCCTGGGTGATGGTGTCTGTCTGCGCGAAGCCAGACGTGCAGAGCTGGATCCTCGAGAACCCAGATGCCGAGGTGCCGTGCTGCGCTGGCGCATCCCAGAGAGCCTCCATGCTCAGCAGCCTCGACGGCGCTCGCGCAGGCCGTGTCGGCAGCGTAGACCCCCCGTCGGATTCGACGGAGCTGCCCGCGCCGCACGCGAGCGTCGAGAGCCCGGCGTGAGCTTCTCGCCCGAAGGTCGCGCCAGGTCCAGATCTCGATCGATGATGAGCTGCACATCAGAGGAGCATCCGCGATCCCGATGCTCGTTCTCGACCATGATGACGGCATCTGTGGACGCAATTCGTCCTGGCTCGTCTCTGCAGGATGAGTGCCGCGGTCTGGCCCCGGGCACCGATTCGGACTAAAACGACGAAACGCCGTGGGACCAGAGGGTCACACGGCGTTTCGGACCAGCAGCTCCGAAACTGTGCCCGCGAAGAACGGGCGCCCGGGTCGAAGCTGAGGCGGATGCTTATCCGAAGCGACCCGAGACGTAGTCCTCGGTGGCCTGGACAGACGGAGTGGTGAACATCGTGCGGGTGTCGTCGTACTCGATGAGCTTGCCCGGCTTGCCGGTGCCCGCGATGTTGAAGAACGCCGTCTTGTCGGACACGCGGCTCGCCTGCTGCATGTTGTGCGTCACGATGACGACCGTGTACTGGGTCTTGATCTCGGCGATGAGCTCCTCGATCGCGAAGGTCGAGATCGGGTCGAGCGCCGAGCAGGGCTCGTCCATGAGGATCACGTCGGGGGAGACGGCGATGGCACGCGCGATGCAGAGACGCTGCTGCTGACCGCCGGACAGGCCGGAGCCCGGGCGGTCGAGGCGGTCCTTGACCTCGTTCCAGAGGTTCGCCCCGCGCAGCGACTTCTCGACCAGGGCATCCTGGTCGCTCTTGGCCATGCGCGTGTTGTTGAGCTTGACGCCCGCGAGCACATTCTCTTTGATCGACATGGTCGGGAACGGGTTCGGGCGCTGGAAGACCATGCCGACCTGGCGGCGCACGAGCACGGGGTCGACCCCGGTGCCGTAGAGGTTCTTGCCGTCGATCAGCACCTCGCCCTCGACGCGCGCGCCGGGGATGACCTCATGCATGCGGTTCAGGGTGCGCAGGAACGTGGACTTGCCGCAGCCCGAGGGGCCGATGAAGGCCGTGACGGTGTTGGGCTTGATGTCGATGCTGACGCCTTCGACCGCGAGGAAGTCGCTGTAGTAGACGTTGAGGTCGTTGACTTCGATGCTCTTGGACACGTGAAATCCTTCTTCTTCTTCAGTCGGGTATGACGGCTCAGCGGCCGTTGATCTTGGGGGCGAACACCTTGGCGATGACGCGAGCCAGGAGGTTCAGCACCATCACGATGACGATCAGGGTGAGGGCGGCTGCCCAGGCCCGCTCGAGGTAGGCATCGACGGGGATGCCGGGGTATTTGGCCTGCATGTACGAGAACACCGGCAGTGTGGCCATCTGGCCGCTGAACATGTTCAGGTTCATGCCCTGCACGATTCCGACGGTGAGCAGCAGCGGGGCGGTCTCGCCGATCACTCGGGAGATGGCCAGCATGATGCTCGTCAGGATTCCGGCGATCGCGGTGGGCAGCACGACCTTGAGGATGGTGAGCCACTTCGGCACGCCGAGTGCGTAGGCCGCCTCGCGGAGCTCGTTCGGCACGATGCGCAGCAGCTCTTCCGAGCCGCGCACGACGACCGGGATCATCAGCACCGAGAGCGCGAGCGAACCCATGATGCCCATTCGCGTGCCCGGTCCGACGATGATCGAGAAGACCGAGTAGATGAAGAGACCTGCGACGATCGACGGGATGCCGGTCATGACGTCGACGAGGAAGGTGATGCCGCGAGCGAGCTTGCGGCCTTCGCCGTACTCGACGAGGTAGATCGAGGTCATCAGGCCGATCGGCACCGAGATGATCGTCGCGCCGAGGGTGATGAGCAGCGTGCCCCAGATGGCGTGCACCGCGCCGCCGCCCTCGCCGACGATGTTGCGCATCGAGAAGCTGAAGAACTCTCCGTCGAACCGCATGAGGCCGTTGACGACCACGGTGTAGAGCAGCGAGATCAGGGGCAGGAGCGCGACCACGAAGGCGCCGGAGACCAGCGCCGTCATGAGACGGTCGATCGCGTGGCGACGGCTCTCGACCACGGTGGAGATCACCATGATGAGCACCATGTAGAACAGCAGGCCGACGACGAGCGTCAGCGCGATGTTGAAGTCGGCGGGGTCGTTGCCCACGTTCATGAAGGCGAAGATCGTCGCCGACACGACGAATGCGACCAGCAGCAGTGCCCAGGGGGCCCACTTGGGCAGGTGGCCGGCCGAGGTGATGTGCGTCGGGGCGACGACGGACGCGGGCGACGGTGAGGGCGTGAGAGTGGCGGTCATGTCAGTTGGCTCCCGAGAACTCGGCGCGGCGCGAGACGATCCAGCGGGCCACGAAGTTGACCGCGAAGGTGACGATGAAGAGGATCAGACCCGCGGCGATCAGCGTGTTGACGCCTTCGTCGTGGGCCTCGGGGAACCGCAGCGCGATGATCGCAGGGATCGTCGTGGGGTTCTCCGGGTTGATCAGGTTGAAGGTGACGATGCCGAGCGGCGAGAGCACGAGGGTCACTGCCATCGTCTCGCCGAGTGCGCGACCGAGACCGAGCATCGCGCCCGACACCATTCCGCTGCGTGCGAAGGGGAGCACGGCCATCCGGACCATCTCCCAGCGCGTGGCTCCCAGCGCGAGGGCCGCCTCTTCGTGAAGCTTGGGCGTCTGCAGGAAGACCTCGCGGCAGATCGCGGTCATGATCGGCAGGATCATCACCGCGAGCACCAGGGAGGCGGTGAGGATCGTCTTGCCGGTTCCGGAGGGCGTTCCGCTGAAGAGCGGGATGAAGCCGAGGTTCGTGTTCAGCCACTTGTAGAAGGGCACGAGCATCGGCGCGAAGGTGAGCGCTCCCCAGAGGCCGAAGACGACCGAGGGCACGGCGGCCAGCAGGTCGATGATGTAGCCGAGGACGCCGGCGAGGCGGCGAGGTGCGTAATGCGAGATGAAGAGCGCGATGCCGATGGCGATCGGGGCGGCGATGACGAGGGCGATGAAGCTCGACCACAGCGTTCCGAAGACGAACGGCCACACCCACGACAGGAACGACTGCCCTTCGAGGATGTGGTTGTTGGAGGTGTCGGACGACAGCGCGGGGATCGCCTGCACGATGAGGAAGACTGCCACCGCGGCGAGGGTGACGAGGATGATGATTCCCGCCGCCAGCGCGGTGCCCGAGAAGACGAGGTCGCCGCGGCGGCGGGGAGCGGTGCGCGTCCCGGTGGAACGGGTGGTATCGGGACCCGTTGAGGTTGTGGTCATCGGAGCGACTCCAGGCTCTGAGGGACGTTCGGGGTTTTCATGCGGGTGCCCCCGCGGTGTCGGTCGAGTCCTACGACCGACACCACGGGGGCGTCGGGACCGGGGCTCAGCGGTGTGCTGAGCCGTCGATCACTCCGTGACGATCGCGTCGATCGCCGTGTTGATCTGCTCGCGCAGGCTGTCCGAGATCGGGGCGCTGCCCGCGGCCTCTGCTGCTGCGTCCTGGCCCTCGGCCGACGCGACGTACTGGAAGTACGCCTTCACGAGACCGGCGGTCTCGGCGTCGTCGTACTCGACGCAGCCGATGAGGTACGAGACGAGTGCGATCGGGTACGAGCCGGCGGGCGCTGCGGCCGGGTCGACGGCGTACGCGAGGTCGTGGTCGGAGCGACCCTCCTCGAGCGGGGAAGCCTCGACGAGCGCTGCGGCTGCCTCGGCGGAGTACGCGACGTACTCGCCCTCGACCTCGACGGCGACCTGGCCCAGGTCGGCGGTGCGCGATGCGTCGGCGAAGCCGATGTAGCCGACACCGTTGGTGATCGCGTCGACGACGCCCGAGGTGCCGTCGCCGGCCTCACCGGTCGACAGCGGCCACTCGTCGCTGGCCTCGTAGGTCCACACGTCGGGGGCGACGGCGCTGAGGTACTTGGTGAAGGTCTCCTGCGTGCCCGACGCGTCTGCGCGGTGCACGGGGACGATCGCCTGGTCGGGAAGCTCCACGCCCTCGTTCTGCGAGGCGATGGCGGCGTCGTTCCAGTTGGTGATGGCGCCGGAGAAGATCTTCGCGATGGTCTGGCCGTCGAGGTTCAGCTCGTCGATGCCCTCGAGGTTGAACGCGACGGCGACGGGCGAGATGTAGACGGGGATCTCGACGATGTCGTCGGAGGTGCAGGAGCCGAAGCCGCCTGCAGCGAGCTCGTCGGCGTCGAACGCACGGTCGGAGCCGATGAAGTTCGAGGAGCCGGCGATGAAGTTCTCGCGGCCGGTGCCCGAACCGGTTGCGGTGTAGTTCACCGTCGTGTCGGGGTTGGCGGTCTGGAATGCGGCGACCCAGGACTGCTGCGCGGCCTCCTGCGAGGAGGCGCCGGTGGCCTCGATCGTGCCGGAGAGCGTGGACTCGCTCGGGGCGTCGGTGGAGCCGCCGGTTCCGCCTTCGTTCGCGGCACAGCCGGCGAGTGCGAGAGCGGCAACGGCGCCGACGGCGCCGATACGTGCGATTCGGGAGATCTTCACTGTGGATCCTTCGATCTTTGATGGGTGGGGCCCGGTGCAGGGCACACAGTGACGCTATGTGCGGCGGTTAACGAGACTCTCCCGCGCAGGTGAACGGGAGGTGAACGGCACGCGTCTCTCTGGGGCATGCGAAAGGCCGCACCCGGAACCGGGTGCGGCCTTCCCACGGCTCGCGGCGCGAGACGGTCGGTGTCACGCCTTGGGGATGTGCGTCTCGATCGCGATGATCCCCGACCCCGGATTCGACGCCGAGAGGTGGACGACCGAGAAGGCGGCCGGTTCGAGATCGGCTGCGCTGCTCACGTACGAGCCGCGGACGGTGCCGGTTGCCAGCGCGATCTCCGTCAGGATTCCGGGGAGGACCGGGCCATGGCTGCACAGCACGGCGGGCTTGCCGGAGCGCACGCGCCGGCCGACCACGGAACGCAGATCGTCGTCGCCGTCCTCCCACGCATCCTGACTGATCTTAGGGGTGGTGACGGTCTTACGGTCGAGGGCTTTCGCGAGGGGCGCCACGGTCTGCATGCAGCGCACGGCATCGCTCGTGATGATCTTGCGCAAACCGAAGGCCCGCAGCGGACCGACGATCGACTTCGCCTGCTGCTCGCCGCGGTCTGTCAGAGGCCGTGCGGCATCCGCCCCGTCCCAGTCCGAGCGCGAGAGCGCCTTCGCATGACGCAGAGCGATGATCGGGAAGGTGCGCAGCACGCCGTCGTCGACGAGCTGCGTGAAGAAGTCGAGGATCTCGATGTCGACGGGGTAGCTCAGCCGGGCGCGGGCCTTCTTGACGCTCACCCATTCGAGCGCGGCGATCTCGCGGTTCGGCACGAAGGTCGAGGCGCGGATCGCGTCGGCCGTCGCCTCGGCCGCCCAGTAGTGCACGACCTTCTGCTTGCTCGACGGCAGGTGGTACCGACTGACGCCGACGGGCACGCCGAGGGAGACGCGGATGCCGGTCTCCTCATGCACCTCGCGCACCGCGGTCTCGGCGAGCATCTCGCCGGGATCCACCTTGCCCTTGGGGAGCGTGACGTCGCGGTACTTCGTGCGATGGATCAGGAGGATGCGCAGCTTGCCGTCGATGAGCCTCCACACGACCGCGCCGGCCGCATACACGGCCTTGTCCGTCCATTTCGACCGTGCGGTCTGGGTGCTCGTGTGCGCGCTCATCGAACCGCCCGTGCTCGACGACGCCGCTGGATCAACCCCATGGTCTTGTCCTGCAGGTCGACGAGGGGCTTGCCTGCGGCATCCTCGGCGTGGCGGGTCCAGACGCCGTCGGCTCCGAGGTGCCACGACGTGGTTCCCGGGTCCATGGCGAGATCGAAGAAATCGAGCAGATCCTTCATGTGGACCGGGTCGGTGACGCGCACCAGCGCCTCGACGCGGCGGTCGAGGTTGCGATGCATCATGTCGGCGCTGCCGATGTAGACCTGGGCATCGCCGTCGTTGTGGAATGCGAAGATGCGCGAGTGCTCGAGGTAGCGGCCGAGGATGCTGCGGACGGTGATGTTGTCGCTGATGCCCTCGAGGTCGGTGCGCAGGCTGCAGATCCCTCGGACCCACACGTCGACCTTCACGCCGGCGGCGCTGGCGCGGTACAGCGCGTCGATGACCTCTTCGTCGACCATCGAGTTCACCTTGATGCGGATGCCGGCGGGCTTGCCGTCCTCGGCATTGCGGCGCTCGTGGTCGATCTGGCGCACCAGTCCCTTGCGCAGGTGGAGCGGCGCCACGAGCAGACGCTTGAACTTCTTCTCGATCGCGTAGCCGCTGAGCTCGTTGAACAGACGCGTGAGGTCCTTGCCCACCTGGGCGTCGGTGGTGAACAGCCCGAAGTCCTCGTAGATGCGGCTGGTCTTCGGGTTGTAGTTGCCCGTGCCGATGTGCGAGTAGTGGCGCAGCACGCCGTCCTCCTCGCGGATGACGAGGGCGAGCTTGCAGTGGGTCTTGAGTCCGACGAGGCCGTAGACGACGTGGACTCCCGCCTTCTCGAGCTTGCGCGCCCAGACGATGTTGTTGGCCTCGTCGAAGCGGGCCTTGACCTCGACCAGCGCCAGCACCTGCTTGCCGGACTCGGCGGCGTTGATCAGCGCCTCGACGATCGGGCTGTCACCCGAGGTGCGATAGAGCGTCTGCTTGATGGCCAGCACGTGCGGGTCGCGCGCCGCCTGCTCGAGGAACGCCACGACGCTGGTGGTGAACGACTCGTACGGGTGATGCACGAGCACGTCCGACTTGCGGATCGCCTTGAAGATGTCGGCCCGCGTGTTGCTGCCGGTGGGCTGGAAGGCGACCGCGGTGGTGGGCAGATGCGGCGGGTAGCGGAGATCGGGTCGGTCGATGCGCGACAGGTCGAACAGGCCGCGCAGATCGAGCGGCCCGGGCAGGCGGTAGATCTCCTGGTCGGTGATCTCGAGCTCGCGCACGAGGAGGTCCATCGTGACCTCGTCCATGTCGTCCGTGATCTCGAGGCGGATGGGCGGGCCGAAGCGGCGCCGCAGCAGCTCGGCCTCGAGCGCCTGGATGAGGTTCTCGCTCTCGTCCTCCTCGATCTCCACGTCCTCGTTGCGGGTCAGGCGGAAGGCGTGGTGATCGAGGACCTCCATACCGGGGAAGAGGTCGCCGAGGTGGTTGGCGATCAGTTCCTCGAGCGTCAGGAAGCGCTTGATCTCGCCGGTTCCGGGCACCTCGACGAAGCGGGGAAGCATGGGCGGCACCTTGAGGCGGGCGAACTCCTGGCGGCCGGTGCGGGCGTTGCGGATGCGGATGGCGAGGTTGAGCGACAGTCCCGAGATGTACGGGAAGGGGTGCGCGGGGTCGACCGCGAGCGGCATGAGGACGGGGAAGACCTGCGCGCCGAAGTACTCGGAGAGCTTGGACCGCTCGTCGTCGCTGAGCTCGGACCATTCGGTGATCTCGATGCCGGATTCGGCGAGAGCCGGTCGCACCAGCGACTTCCACGCGTCGGCGTGGCGCAGCTGCAGCGCGTGCGCCTCGCGAGCGATGTCGGCGAGGGCGTCGGCGGGGGAGCGGCCGATGTTGGTGGGCACGGCCAGGCCGGTCACGATGCGACGCTTGAGCCCGGCGACGCGGACCATGAAGAACTCATCGAGGTTGCTCGCGAAGATGGCGAGGAAGTTCGCGCGCTCGAGTTCGGGGAGCGAGGGATCCTCCGCCAGCTCGAGCACGCGCTGGTTGAACGCGAGCCAGCTCAGCTCACGATCGAGGTAGCGGTGGTCGGGGAGGAGCGCGTCCGGGGACTCGATGGCATCGAAGTCGTCATCTTCAGCGTCACCGAGACCTGCGTCGGCGAGTGCGGGATCGATCATGGGGTACATCTAAGCACCGTGAGGTGTCGCGCGCGTGAACTGACCTCTCGTGCGTCAGCGCGCAGCGGCGACCGGCTCCTCGTCGTAGACGTTGAATCGGTAGCCGACGTTGCGCACCGTGCCGATGATCTGCTCCTGGTCGCCCAGCTTCGCCCGCAGTCGGCGGACGTGCACGTCGACCGTTCTGGTGCCGCCGAAGTAGTCGTATCCCCACACCTCGCTGAGCAGCTGCTCGCGGGTGAACACGCGAGAGGGGTGCGTGGCGAGGAAGTGCAGCAGCTGGAACTCCTTGTAGGTGAGGTCCAACGGGCGTCCGCGGAGCTTCGCCGAATAGGACTGCTCGTCGATCGTGACGCCAGACGCCTGTACGCGGGTCGGTTCGGCGACCTCGTCACGGCGTGCGAGTGCGAGCCTGACCCGCGCGTCGGTCTCGGCCGGCCCCGCAGTCGACAGCAGCACGTCGTCGATGCCCCACTCGCCCGAGAGGGCGCTCATGCCGCCCTCGGTGACGACGAGCAGCAGCGGGGCGTCCTGCCCTGTGGCGCGCAGCAGGCGGCAGAGGGACTTCGCCCCGACGAGATCGAGACGGCCGTCGACGATCACGATGTCGTACTCGGGGGCGCTCACGAGTTGGGCGGGCTCGGCCGGGATCTGACGCACTCGATGGCTGAGGAGCTCGAGTGCGGGCAGGACCTGCTCCGAGACCGGAGCATTGGTCAACACCAGGACCTGGGCCACACGCACTCCTTCCGGACGGCGGGGTACGCCGTGCCGCAATGATACCGGGCGCTGATGGGTGACAATGGAGTCATGACGGATCCAGCGCTCGCACCGCGTAATGCTTTCGTCGGCGTGCTCATCGTCTGGGCCGTCGCCTTGGTGGCCGCTGTCGGCGTGGGCATCTTCGTCGCCGAGGAGTGGCGGGTGCCGTGGCTGCTCGTCGCGTTCGGCGCGATCGTGCTCCTCTCCTTCGCCGTGCAGCTGCAGTACGGGCGCACACAGGGCTTCATCTTCCGTGTGGGCGCCAGCACGATCGGCGCGCTGCTGCTGATGGGCGTGATCTCCGTCGGCTTCGGCCTGGCCGCACTCCTCACCTGATCCGCAGACGAGACACCGGGTCTACCGCAGGGTAAAGTGGTGGCCATGGATCTCATGGCGCTCGAACTCTTCTTCATCGGCCTCTTGGGCCTGGCGAGCCTCGCGATCGCCTTCGTCTCGGTCGTCGTGCTGAGAAACCTCTTCCGCGGCCAGCGCTGAGCATCGTGCTCGAGCTCCCCACCGATCTCCCCGCCGACCTCGCGCCGCTCTCGTGGCTCATCGGCGTCTGGGAGGGAACCGGCGTCATCGACTATCCGGTCGGCGACGAGCGTCTACAGGGTGAGTTCACGCATCGCGTGAGCTTCAGCCACGACGGCGGTCCGTTCCTCAACTACTCGGCCACTGCGACGTTCACCGGCGACGACCAGGCGGTCTCCCTCCCGCTCGTCGCCGAGACCGGTTTCTGGAGACTCAGCCGTCCGGCCACCGCCGCCGATCCCGGCCCCGGGCTGCTGCCGCCGCTGACCGAGCCGGTCACGCGCGGCGTCGACGACGTCGAGCAACTGCGCGCGGCATCGGGCGGATTCCCGATCGAGGTCTCTCTCGCACATGCCGACGGGACGCTCGAGCTCTACCTCGGCGAGATCGACGGTCCGCGCATCGACATCGCCTCCGACGCGATCGTCCGCGGTGCGGGTGCCAAGGAGTACGGCGCCGCGACGCGCATGTACGGACTCGTCGACAACCACCTGCTCTGGGCCTGGGACATCGCGGCTCTCGGCACTCCTATGCGGGCGCACGCGTCGGCACGATTGGCCAAGGTCTGACATGACCGGTTTCTCCGGCATCCCCGGCGCCGTGACCGGCGACGGCGGGATCGCCCACTTCGGCGACGCGTTCCGTGAGCAGCGTCGCCTCGCCTCAGGCGGGGCGATCGTGCCGCTCGACGACCGGACGGTCATCGAGGTCGCGGGCCCGGAACGACTCGGATGGTTGGATTCCATCACCTCGCAGTCCGTCGGTCGGCTCGCGCCCGGCGAGAGCACCGAGATGCTCGTGCTCGATCCCCAGGGGCGCGTCGAGCACGCCGCCGGCGTCCTCGACGACGGGGCATCGACCTGGCTCATCGCGGATGCCGGCGACGCCGAGGCGTTGGCGACCTGGCTGACGCGGATGAAGTTCCGCACACAGGCCACCGTGGCGGTGCGTCCCGATCTCGCGCTGCTCGGCTTCGTCGACGGAGGCGCGGCGGCTGAGCGTGGGACTGCTGCGGCATCCGCTCCTGCAGGCGCACCGCTGATCTGGACCGATCCGTGGCAGCGCGTGAGCGCGGGCGGTCACCAGTACGCCGAGGTCCTCGATCACCCGGGTGCAGACCTCGCCTGGAAAGTGGCCATCGCGACCGCCGAGGCAGCAGATGCGCTGGCAGCGACGCTCTCACCGGAAGAGGTCGCCGGACTCCTCGCCGCCGAGGCACTGCGCATCGCCGCCTGGCGACCGCGGTGGTCGGCCGAGGTCGACGAGCGCTCGCTGCCGCACGAGTCCGACTGGATCCGCACCGCCGTGCACCTCAACAAGGGCTGCTACCGCGGACAGGAGACCGTCGCGAAGGTCCACAACCTGGGTCACCCGCCGCGCAGGCTCGCGGCACTGCACCTCGACGGCAGCGAGGCCGTGCTGCCCGCGGTCGGCGATGCGGTGCTCGCGGGCGACGACGAGGTCGGTCACATCACCTCGGTCGCCCGGCACCATGAAGACGGACCCATCGCGCTCGCGATCCTGTCGCGTCGCACGCCGGTCGGCGATCTCGTCGTCCGCGCCGAGGGGGCCGACATCGCCGCGACGCAGCAGGTGATCGTGCCGGCGGATGCCGGTGCCACGGCCGACATCCCTCGTATCACCCGACTGTCCCGACGCCCGAGCGCACCGGATCCGCGCCAGGCGGGCTGACTCGCGGGGCGAGCAGTGCCCTTCACGGGAGCGGCGCGACCGCATCCCAGGGGAGCGTGAGCTCACCGAGTCGCCACCGGCTCTTGACGCCGAGCACGGGCCAGCCCTGATCGCGCAGAGCGGCGACCGCGCCCAGGAATCTCTGCGTCGCTCCGAAGGTCGACAACGGCGCCGCACGGCTCCACTCGCGATCGAGGTCGACGAGCAGGGCGTGCACGCGCTCGCCGGGCACGTTGCGGTGGATCAGCGCTTTCGGCAGCCGCTCCGCGACGATGCTCGGACGCTCGAGATCCGCGAGACGCAGGGAGATCGTGAACCGGAGCGGCGATCCGGTCGGGTCGACGTCGACCCAGCTCGACACCCGACCGATCTCGTCGCAGGTGCCCTCGACGAGCAGGCCCTCGGGAGCGAGGCGCCCGGCCATCGTGCTCCAGGCCGCGGCGACATCGGACTCGTCGTACTGGCGGAGCACGTTCATCGCGCGGATCACCGCGGGGCGCCGCCCGGCAGGCAGAGGCACCTCGAATCCACCGCGGGCGAAGGAGACGCGCAGATCGGGCGAGAAGGCGGTGTTCCCTGCCTGCACCTCGACCAGCTGCTGAGTCGCGGTCGCGACTCTGACCGGATCGATCTCGAGGCCGCGCACCTCGGCATCCGCTCGCACGCGCTGCAGTCGGGTGGCGAGCTCGAAGGCGGTCACCCCGCTGGCGCCGTAGCCGAGGTCGATGACGAGCGGATCCGCGGCGCGGCGGAACGCGGGGCTCACCGCGATCCAGCGGTCGTTGCGGCGCAGCCTGTTCGTCCCGGTGGTGCCGCGGGTCGGCCGACCGAGGGGAGATGACGCCATGCGTCAATCCTCGCAGGGCATGGGCGTGGACGCGTCCGGCTGCGCCGATAAACTGGGGCCATGACTTCGAAGCGCACCCTGATCCTGCTCCGTCACGGCCGGAGCGAGTGGAACGAACTGAACCTCTTCACCGGATGGGTGGACGTCCGCCTGAACGAGCAGGGCCGGAACGAGGCCCGCCGAGGCGGCGAGCTCCTGGCCGAGGCGGGCATCCTGCCCGACGTGCTGCACACCTCGCTGCTCAGCCGTGCGATCCAGACCGCGAACATCGCGCTCGACGCGGCCGACCGTCTGTGGATCCCGGTCACGCGCTCGTGGCGCCTCAACGAGCGTCACTACGGCGCTCTGCAGGGCAAGGACAAGGCGCAGACGCTCGAGGAGTTCGGTCCGGAGCAGTTCCAGCTGTGGCGCCGTTCGTTCGACGTGCCGCCGCCCGTGCTCGACGACGACAGCGAGTTCAGCCAGGTGAATGACGTGCGCTACGCCGACATCGACGGCGAGGTGCCGCGGACGGAGTCGCTGAAGCTCGTCATCGATCGCCTGCTGCCGTACTGGGACGACGCGATCGTCCCCGACCTCGAAGCAGGCAAGACGGTCCTCGTCACCGCGCACGGCAACTCGCTGCGCGGCCTCGTGAAGCACCTCGAGGGCATCAGCGACGATGACATCGCCGAGCTGAACATCCCCACCGGCATCCCGCTCGTGTACGAGCTCGATGAGAACAACGTCCCCACCGGTCCCGGCCGCTACCTCGACCCCGAGGCTGCCGCCGCCGGTGCTGCCGCCGTGGCAGCGCAGGGCAAGAAGTAACACCGCAGACGAAGGGGGCGGATGCTGACAGCATCCGCCCCCTTCGTCGTGTCATCGGCGCTCAGGCGTGGCCGAGCTCCTGCTGCTGCTCGACCGCGAGGGCGATGTCCTCCTCCTCGATGCGCCAGTCGCCGGTCGCCAGGTAGATGACCTTCTTGGCGACCGCGACCGCGTGGTCTGCGAAGCGCTCGTGGTAGCGGCTGGCGAGCGTCGCGTCGACCGTCGCCGTGGCCTCGCCCTTCCAGTTGTCGCTGAGCACCTTTTCGAAGACGCTGGCGTGCAGCTCGTCGATGTCGTCGTCGGTGTTGCGGATGGTGTCGGCCAGCTTCAGGTCCTGGGTTCGCAGCAGCTCGGAGAGCGTGCGCGAGATCTCGACGTCCAGCTCGCCCATCTTCGTGAAGGTGCCCTTGAGGCCCTTCGGGATCGCGCGCTCGGGGAAGCGCAGGCGCGCGAGCTGGGCGATGTGCTCGGACATGTCGCCCATGCGCTCGAGCGAGGCGCTCACGCGCAGCGCGGTGACGACGACGCGCAGGTCTCGCGCGACCGGCTGCTGGCGGGCGAGGATCTCGATGGCCTGCTCGTCGAGCGCCACGGCCAGCGCATCGATCTTGGCGTCATCGGCGATGACCTCTTCGGCCAGCTCGACATCGCTCGTGGCGAAGGAGCGGGTGGCCTTGTCGATGGAGACCGTGACGAGGTCGGCGATCTCCACGAGCTGGGACTGCAGGTCCTCGAGGGACTGATGGAAGACTTCGCGCATGTCGGCGCAACCTTTCGTTCGGGTCTCGGCTGTGGTGTCAACGCGAGACGGCCGGGCCGCTCGCACGAGAGGAGAGCACAGCGCTCCCGCACAGGCCCGAAAGCGATTGTCTGCTCCGAAGGTTAACGAACGGTGCCCAGCACGTGAATAGTACTTCTCGCCGTGGCTCAGGGTCGGGCGAACCCGCCGATCCGCGGGTGAACGCACTCTACGCTGGGGTTATGACCTTGCCGCAGATCGCGCTGCTCGCGTTGGCCGTCGGCCTCGTGATCGGCGTCGGCCTCTCCCTTCTCGTGGCCTGGGCATACCGTGCGCGGGCGCGCGTGGCCGATGAGACCTCGCTCGTGGTCCCGGAGGGTGTGACCGCCGTGCTCGGCAGCATGGACGATGCGGCATGCGTGGTCGATTCCTCCGGACTCGTGCTCGCCGTCTCGAAGGCGGCGACCAGGTTCGGCATCGAGGTGGGCACACCCCTGGAGAACCCCGAGCTGCGTCAGCTCGTGCGTGGCGGACGCATCGAGGGCAGTTCGGCGACCGAGTCGCTGCGCATCACGCGCGGCGGGCTCAGCCTCGATCCACGGCTCGTGTCGGCTCGGGCGAGCGCCATCAGTCCGCGCATGACGCTGCTGATCATCCGCGACGTCACGGAGCAGGAGCGCCTCGATCAGATGCGCCGAGACTTCGTGGCGAACACCAGTCACGAGCTCAAGACCCCTGTGGGAGCCGTCACTCTGCTCGCCGAGGCCATCGAATCGGCGGCCGACGACCCTGCTCAGGTGCGTCACTTCGCGACCCGGATCTCGGCCGAAGCCGCACGTCTCGGTCAGCTGACCGGTCGGATCATGAGTCTCTCGAGACTGCAGACCGACGATGCGCTGTCCGATGTGCGGCCCGTCTCGATCGACGAGGTTCTCGCCACCGCGCTCGAGGCGCATGTCGTGCAGGCCGACTCTGCCGGGGTCGAACTCGCCCGCGGCGGCGATCGCGGAGTCTGGGTGCGCGGCGACTCGCAGATCCTCATCGAGGCCTTCGGCAACCTCATCGCGAACGCGATCGTCTACTCCCCGAAGGGGTCGCGCGTCGGCATCGGTGTGAAGGCCGATGAAGGGGTGGTCGAAGTGGCGGTCTCGGACCAGGGCATCGGGATCGCGGAGGCGGATCGGGAGCGGATCTTCGAGCGCTTCTATCGGGCGGACGAGGCGCGGTCCCGGCGCACCGGCGGAACGGGGCTCGGACTCTCGATCGTCAAGCATGCGACACAGCGCCACGGCGGCGAAGTACGCCTCTGGTCGCGCCCCGGACGAGGCTCGACCTTCACCATCAGGCTTCCGAGGATCGACGCTCCCCCGAGCATCGACAAGGACCAGAAGAACAAGAAGAAGCGCGAGCGCAAAGCGGCCAAGGCCGCTGCTCGCGTCCGAAACGGAGAGAACGCATGACCCGCATCCTTCTCGTCGAAGACGAGCCCGACCTCGCCGACCCGCTCGCCTACCTGCTGCGCCGAGAGGGGTACGAGGTCGAGATCGCCGAGGACGGTCCAGGGGCGCTGGCCGCCTTCCGCGAGCGTGGCGCCGACGTCGTGCTCCTCGACTTGATGCTGCCCGGCATGCCGGGCACCGAGGTGTGCCGGCAGATCCGCTCGACCTCGGCTGTGCCGATCATCATGGTCACGGCCAAGGACTCGGAGGTGGACATCGTCGTCGGACTCGAGCTCGGCGCCGACGATTACGTCACAAAGCCGTACTCGTCTCGCGAGCTGCTCGCCCGGATGCGCGCGGTCCTTCGTCGCGTGGTCCAGGCCGACAGCGAGCTCGACGAGCGCGTGCTCGACGGGGGACGCGTCTCGCTCGACATCGATCGCCACACCGTCTCGGTCGCCGGACAGCAGATCAACATGCCTCTGAAGGAGTTCGAGCTCCTCGAGGTGCTGATGCGCAATTCAGGTCGAGTGCTCACGCGCGGTCAGCTGATCGACCGCGTGTGGGGGAGCGACTACTTCGGAGACACGAAGACGCTCGACGTGCACATCAAGCGGATACGCTCCCGCATCGAGGAGAACCCGGGGGAGCCCGTCATGCTCGTCACGGTCCGCGGTCTCGGGTACCGCTTCGAGGGCTGACGCAGTCGTCGGACGGCACGCCCGCCCCCTTGACGGAGAAGAGGCCGGCACCCCGCAGGGTGTCGGCCTCTTCGTCAGCGTATGCGCCGGCTCACTCCGCCGGAGCGGGGGCAGCCGTGTCCGTGGGGACCGGCTCGGGCGTCGGTGTCGACTCCTGCTCCATGGGCACGAGGTCGGCGTAGTACGGCAGAGTGCCGTCGAGAACGGGAACCTGAGTCTTCGTGCCGGCACCGTCGCCCGACTGGAAGTGGATCTCGATGGTCGCGCCGGGCATGGTGTCGAGTCCGTCGATGCGCAGCGGCTCCTCGTCGGCACCGAAGCTGACGGTCTTGCCCGCGGGCACGGAGACGGTGAACGGCTCATCGGAGCCCGACACGGTCATCGTGAGCGTCGCCTTGTCGGCGGTCGGGTTGACCACGGCGCCGATGAAGTTGCCGACCGATCCGTCTTCGTTCGCGACGATGAAGGCATTGCGCACGTCGATGGGACCGTCGGAGTCCGAAACGTTGACGCCGTCGGAGGCGGAGTATTCGATCGTCGTCGCCTGCGGCGAGATGAACGTGCAGCCCGTCGCGCCCAGAAGAACGAGGGCGCTGATGGCGGCAGACGCAACAAGGCGCGATTTCACGGGTCCTCCTGAGGTACGACGGGATATCCGCGTCCCATTCTATGCGCATGCGGGGCACCGCCCGAGGACGCGGCGGCGCGAACCTTAGCGCATGTCCCCTGTGGTATCCTTGAGGTTGCCGAAAGGACAAGTTTTTATGCTTTTTGAGGTTGGCGAAACTGTCGTCTATCCGCACCATGGCGCTGCGACCATCATCGAGGTCAAGGAGCGCATCATCAAGGGTGAGGCGAAGAAATACCTGAAGCTCAACGTGACCCAGGGGGACCTCATCATCGAGGTGCCTGCGGAGAACGTCGATCTGGTCGGGGTCCGCGATGTCATCGGCCGGGAGGGGCTCGACAACGTGTTCGAGGTGCTCCGCGCTCCGTTCACCGAAGAGCCCACGAACTGGTCTCGTCGTTACAAGGCGAACCTCGAGAAGCTCGCCTCCGGCGACGTGATCAAGGTGAGCGAGGTCGTCCGTGACCTGTGGCGTCGGGATCAGGACCGCGGTCTGTCGGCCGGTGAGAAGCGGATGCTGGCGAAGGCTCGTCAGATCCTCATCTCGGAGCTGGCTCTGGCGGAGAAGACCGACGAGGACAAGGCGAGCGCGCTGCTCGACGAGGTCCTCGCTTCCTGAGCGGATCGAGACAAGGCGGGTGCTTCGGCATCCGCCTTTTTTCGTGCGCGCCGGTAACGTGAACCTGGTGAGCATGCTTCCCGTCCCTGACACCGCGATCATCGTCGTCGCCGCCGGCTCCGGCACGCGACTGGATGCCGGAGCGCCCAAGGCGTTCGTCGGCATCGACAGCCATTCGATCCTCCGCCACGCGCTCGACGGCGTCTTCGCGGCGGCGCCCGCCCAGGTCATCGTGGTCGCCCCCGCAGGGTTCGAGGGCGACGCGGAGACCGAGGTGCGTGCTGCGGCCGGCGATCGCGTCGACCTCGGAAGGGTCGTGATGGGTGGAGAGACCAGGCAGCAGTCGGTCGCCGCCGGTCTGAAGGCCCTGTGGGGAGACATCACGCGAGTTCTCGTGCATGACGCGGCGCGCGCGCTGACCCCGCCGGAAGTGATCGACGCCGTGGCCCGGGCGATCGACGGCGAGACAGGGGTCATCCCGACGCTCCCCGTCGTCGACACGCTCAAGCGGGTCGACGGAGACGCGGTCATCGCGCCGGTGGATCGCTCCGAGCTCGCGGCAGCGCAGACGCCGCAGGGCTTTCCGCGCGCCCTTCTCGAGGCCGCCTACGATGCTGCGAGCGGCTCGGACGTCGAGTACACCGATGATGCGGCGCTGTTCGCCGCCGCCGGACATCTCGTGCGTCAGATCCCGGGTTCGCCCAGCGGATTCAAGATCACCACGCCCGCCGACCTCGAGCGCGCCCGCCAGCTGCTGGCGGCTGTCGCCGTTCCGGCACCCGAGCTCGCCCCGACGTGGACGGGACCCCGGGTCGGCCTCGGCACCGACGTGCATGCATTCGGCGGAGACGGGAACCTGTGGCTCGCCGGCCTGCAGTGGCCGGGGGAGCCGGCGCTCTCCGGGCACTCCGACGGCGACGCCGTCGCTCACGCGATCGTGGACGCGCTGCTCGGCGCTGCAGGGCTCGGAGACATCGGCGAGCACTTCGGCACCGCACACCCCGAGTACGCCGGCGCACACGCGGACGTCTTCCTCGCCCGCACCCGGGAGATCCTCACCGAGGCCGGTTTCGCGATCGGCAACGTCTCGGCGCAGTTCCAGGGCAATCGACCGCGCTTCAGCACGCGACGCGCGGAGGCGGAGCAGGTCCTGTCGACCGCGCTCGGCGGCGCGCCGGTCTCCGTCACGGCGACCACGACCGACGGACTCGGGTTTCCCGGGCGAGGCGAGGGGATCGCGGTGACGGCAGTCGCGATGGTGCATGCGGTCTGACAGGCGTCGCGGATTGCGCGGGAATGTCTCAGCATCCGCGCTCGTTGTCGGAGAACGTCGTGCGATCGTCGCGCGATCCGGAGGAGGCAGCATGAGGATCCTGGTCATCGGAGCCAGTGGACAGGTCGGCCGCACGGCCGTCGACGCGTTGGCCGGACACGAGGTCATCTCGGCGTCGCGCAGCAGCGAGCCGTCCGTCGATGTCACCGACTCGGCGTCGGTGGAGCACCTCTTCGCCTCGGTCGGACAGATCGATGCCGTGATCGTCGCCGTGGGAGAGGTGCCCTTCCGCTCGCTCGACGAGCTGAGCCGGAGCGACTACGAAGCGGCTTTCCGCGGCAAGGTGCTGTCGCAGCTCGACGTCGTGCGCATCGGCACGTCGTATGTGCGCGACGGCGGCTCGATCACGCTGACCTCCGGCATCCTCTCGCGCGAGCCGATCGCCACCGGCGCCGCGGCGTCGCTCGCGAACGGAGCCATCGAGTCCTTCGTCGTCGCCGCGGCGACCGAGCTGCCCCGCGGCATCCGCATCAACGCCGTGAGCCCGTCGGTGCTCGCGGATGCGCCGTCGTATCACTCGTCGTTCCCCGGCTTCGTGCCCGTGTCGTCGCACCGCGTGGGGCAGGCCTTCGCGAAGAGCGTGCTCGGCGTGCAGACCGGGCAGGTCTACCCGGTCGACTGAGCGGCGGCAGGGCCGGGGTCACACCCAGTCTTCGGATTGCGCCGCCCGGTAAGCTTGTGCGGTGACTCTCCGCCTCTACGACACCCGCGCACAGCAGCTGCGCGACTTCGTGCCTCTCGATCCCGAGAACATCACGATGTACGTCTGTGGAGCCACCGTGCAGTCCGGCCCTCACATCGGTCACGTCCGAGCGGCGCTGAGCTTCGACCTCCTGCGGCGCTGGCTCACTCACCGCTACGGCCGCGTCACGTTCGTGCGCAACGTCACCGACATCGACGACAAGGTGCTCGTCAACGCGACAGACGTCGAGCCGTGGTGGGCGCTCGCATACCGCATGGAGCAGGAGTTCACCGCAGCGTATGCCGGCATCGGCATCCTGTCCCCGACTTATGAGCCGCGCGCGACGGCGTCCGTCCCGCAGATGCAGGAGCTGATCGCGATCCTCATCGAGCGCGGCCACGCGTACCCTGCACCGGACGGTTCCGGAGACGTCTACTTCGACGTCCGCTCGTGGACGGAGTACGGGTCGCTGACGAACCAGTCCGTCGACGCGATGGAGGCGGCGGAGGATGCCGACCCTCGCGGCAAGCGCAACCCGCAGGACTTCGCGCTGTGGAAGGGTGCCAAGCCCGACGAGCAGGCGGATGCCGTGTGGCAGTCGCCCTGGGGCGCAGGTCGCCCCGGCTGGCACATCGAATGCTCGGCGATGTCCAAGCGCTACCTCGGATCCGAGTTCGACATCCACGGCGGAGGCCTCGACCTGCGCTTCCCCCATCATGAGAACGAGCTCGCCCAGTCGACCGCGGCCGGAGACGGCTTCGCACGCTACTGGGTGCACAACGGCCTCGTGACGGTCGGCGGACAGAAGATGTCGAAGTCTCTGGGCAACTTCACCCTGGCGAGCGACGTGCTCTCGGAGCGGGATCCGCAGGTGGTGCGCTACGCACTCGCCGCCGCGCACTATCGCTCGAGCCTCGACCTCTCGGAGTCGTCCTGGACCGAGGCAGAGGCGGCACTCGGCCGCATCCGCACGTTCGTCGAGCGCGCAGAGCGCATGCTTCCGAAGACCTTCGGCTGGGGGGAGCGCACGTCGCTGCCCGAGGCGTTCGCCACCGCGATGGATGACGACCTCGGCATCCCGCAGGCGCTCGGAGTCCTGCACGACACCGTGCGCGCGGGCAATGCGGCGCTCGACGCCGGTGATGCCGACGGCGCCGGGACGGCGAGGAGCGAGGTGCTCGCGATGCTCGACGTCCTCGGATTCGAGCGCGTGGGTGTCGCGTCGACGGGCGATGCGCAGGCCTCTGCTCTCGACGCGCTCGTGCAGACGATGATCACCCAGCGCGCGCAGGCGCGCGCTGACAAGGACTGGGCGGCGGCCGATCGCATCCGTGATGCGATCGCCGCGGCAGGAATCACGCTGGAGGACTCTCCGGCCGGAACTCATTGGAGTATCGATGGCTAAGCCACAGCGCCCCGGCGCAAGCAACGGCAAGAAGAAGGGCCCCACCAAGGGCACCGGCGGACTCGGACGCAAGTCCCTCGAGGGCCGCGGACCGACCCCGAAGGCGGAGGATCGCGCCTGGCACCCGGCGGGCAAGCGCAAGGCCGCGGCCGAGCGCTATGCGGCATCGGGTGGAAAGGGCAAGCCGGGGCAGCGTCAGACGTCCGGCGGAAACCCGAACCGCTCGGCCCGCGCGAAGGACAACACCACTGAGGTCGAGGTCGTCACCGGCCGCAACTCGGTGCTCGAGGCTCTCCGGGCGAAGATCCCCGCGTCGGCGTTCTACATCGCGCAGCGCGTCGAGATGGACGACCGCGTCAAGGAGATGCTGTCGATCGCCACCCACCGCGGAATCCCGGTCCTCGAGGTCACGCGTCAGGAGCTCGACCGCATGGCCGGCTTCGACGGAGTCCACCAGGGCGTCGCCGTCAAGGTGCCGCCATACGAGTACGCGCACCCGCAGGACCTCCTCGAGGCCGTCATCGACAAGGGCGAGGTCCCGCTGTTCGTCGCCCTCGACGGCATCACCGACCCCCGCAACCTCGGCGCGATCATCCGCTCGACCGGTGCGTTCGGCGGACACGGCATCATCCTGCCTCAGCGCCGTTCGGCCGGTGTGAACTCGGCAGCCTGGAAGACGAGTGCCGGTGCTGCGGCACGCGTGCCGGTCGCACTGGCGACCAACCTCACCACGCAGCTCAAGGAGTTCAAGAAGCAGGGCGTGTTCGTGCTCGGCCTCGACGGCGACGGCGACGTGCTGCTGCCCGAGCTCCAGCTGGCGGACCGCCCCGTCGTGATCGTGACCGGTTCAGAGGGCAAGGGCCTCTCGCGTCTGGTCGCCGAGACCTGCGATCAGATCGTGTCGATCCCGATCTCGGCCGTGACCGAATCGCTCAACGCCGGCATCGCGACCTCGGTCGCGCTCTACCAGGTGTCGTCCATCCGCAACGCGAAGAAGTAGGGGAGAAGGTCATGGCTCGGATCGTCGTGCTCGGAGGAACCGGCTACGCCGGACGCCACATCGTGTCCGAGGCGGTGAGCCGCGGCCATGACGTGATCGCGATCTCACGCAGCACGCCGACCGATGCTGTCGACGGCGCCTCGTACGTGCAGGGCTCGGCGCTGGACGCCTCGTCGCTCGCGAACGCCTTCGACGGAGCGGATGCCGTCGTCTCGGCCCTCTCGCCGCGTGGCGACATGGCGGACCGCGTGCTCGAGGCGCTGACGAACGTCATCGCGGAGCTCGCCGATACGAGCACCCGTCTCGGCGTGGTCGGCGGCGCCGGTGGAAGCCTGGTCGCCCCGGAGGGCCCGCGCCTCTTCGACCTCGACTTCCCTGAGGAGTACAAGCACGAGGCACAGGTCGGCATCGACTCGCTCGCACTGCTCCAGAGCACGGACCGGTCGCTGGACTGGTTCTTCATCCACCCGGCCGAGGTCTTCGGACCCTGGGCCGAGGGTGAGCGCACCGGTCACTATCGCGATGGTGGAGATGTGCTCGTGCGTGACGCCGAGGGCAAGTCCTTCATCTCGGGGGCGGACTTCGCGGTCGCGGTGGTCGACGAGATCGAGCGCCCGGTGCACCGTCGCGGACGCTTCACGGTCGGGTACTGACCTCAGACGAGGTCGCGCCAGTCGACCTCGTCGTCGTCATCGGCGACGGAGTGCGTGCCTGTGATGACGGGCAGGCTCATCGTCTCGGTGGGCGGGCCCATGATGGTCGCCTCGTCGCGGCGGTGGCGCAGCACCTCGTTGATGTAGCTCGTGAGGACCTCGGCGAGCGGGACTGAGCGTCCCTGCGCCTGAGAGAGATACCACCGGTGCTCGAGCACCTGGTGGAACACCTCCGCGGGTTCGAGCTTGGCGCGCAGCTCCCAGGGGATCGCACGCACAACGGGCTCGAACACGCGGGTCAGCCATTCGTGCGCGTACATCTCCTCGTCGACCCACTGCTTGGTCGAACGGGCACGGAACTCGTCGAGATCGTTGAGCAGGCGGCGGGCCTGGTTCTCCTCGACGTCCAGGCCCGTGAGGCGGATCAGGCGGCGCTGGTGGTGTCCGGCATCCACCACCTTCGGCTGGATCTCGACGACCGTGCCGTCGGAGGTCGTCGACATCGACATCTCGTCGATGTCGAATCCGAGGGCGTTGAGGCGTTCGACGCGCTCCGTGATGCGCCAGGTCTCCGCCGCGGCGAAGGACTCCTGCACCGTCAGCTCCGCCCACAGCGAGTGGTACGACGAGACGATGCCGTCGGCGATCGCGACCGCGTCGACGCCGTGCTCGAGCCGTCCGCCGGCCGCGAGGTCCATGATCTCCCCGGCGATGTTGGTGCGGGCGAGGTCGAGGTCGTAGAGGCGCTGCCCGTCGGTGAGCCCCTCCTCGTGCAGTTCACCGGTCTCGGCGTCGACGAGGTAGGCCGCGAAAGCGCCGGCGTCCCGGCGGAAGAGCGTGTTCGAGAGCGAGACGTCGCCCCAGTAGAAGCCGACGTTGTGCAAACGCACCAGGAGCACCGCGAGGGCGTCGACCAGGCGATTCGCCGTGTCGGGGCGCAGCACCCGGGTGAAGAGGGCGCGATACGGCATGGAGAAGCGCAGGTGCGAGGTGACGAGCGCGGCGGGGAGCGGCTCGCCGGCGGCATCCGATCGCCCCGCGATCACGGCGACGCGGTCGACGCAGGGCACATCGAGCCTGGCCAGGTTGCCGAGCATCTCGTACTCGCGCCTCGCCATCTCATCGGTCGTCTCTTTGACCGCGACGACCTTGCCCGAGAGGTCGGCGAAGCGCACCAGATGCCGTGACAGCCCCTTGGGGAGCGACACGATCTGCTCGGACGGCCACTTGCCGAGCGGGGTCGACCAGGGGAGGGCGAGCAGGGCCGGGTCGATCGAGCTCGCCGTGATCCGCAGCGCATCCTGCATGTCTCTCCAGTGTGTGGGGGCGGAAAAGAAAGAAGCGGCGCGGGCGACCGAAGTCAGCCCGCGCCGCGTCAGTGGGTCCGATCAGGCGGAGACGATCGGCTTGTCGTTCAGGCGAACGCCCGACTCGATGTCGAACGCGTGCACGTGGCCCGCGTTCGCCGCGAGGGTGACGGTCTCACCGGCGTTGGGGTGGCTGCGACCGTCGACACGTGCGACCAGGTCGGCGCGCTTGCCGTTGATCTCGGTGTGACCGTAGAGGTAGCCGTCAGCGCCGAGCTCCTCGACGAGGTCGACGACGACCGAGAGGCCCTTGCCGTCGGCGGGGCCGACGGTGATGTCCTCGGGGCGGACGCCGACGGTGACCTGCGAGCCGTTGGCGCGGCCCACGGTGTCGCGGTCGAGCGGGACGACCTCGGTGCCGAAGCGCACGCCGCCGTCTGCCAGGTCTGCGCTGAACAGGTTCATCGCGGGCGAGCCGATGAAGCCGGCGACGAAGACGTTCTCGGGCTTCTCGTACAGGTCACGCGGCGAACCGACCTGCTGGAGGAGTCCGTCCTTCAGCACGGCGATGCGGTCGCCCATGGTCAGAGCCTCGGTCTGGTCGTGCGTGACGTAGACCGTGGTGACGCCGAGGCGGCGCTGCAGCGACGCGATCTGCGTGCGCGTCTGGACGCGGAGCTTGGCGTCGAGGTTCGACAGCGGCTCGTCCATGAGGAAGACCTGGGGCTGACGGACGATCGCGCGACCCATCGCGACACGCTGACGCTGACCACCCGAGAGGGCCTTCGGCTTGCGGGTCAGGTACTCCTCGAGGTCGAGCAGCTTCGCGGCCTCGAGCACGCGGCTGGCGCGCTCTTCCTTACCGACGCCGGCGATCTTGAGCGCGAAGCCCATGTTCTCGGCGACCGTCATGTGCGGGTACAGCGCGTAGTTCTGGAACACCATCGCGATGTCGCGGTCCTTCGGCGGCACGTCGGTGACGTCGCGGTCACCGATGAGGATGCGGCCGGCGTTGACCTCTTCGAGGCCGGCGAGCATGCGCAGCGAGGTGGACTTTCCGCAGCCGGACGGGCCGACGAGAACGAGGAACTCGCCGTCAGCGACCTCGAGGTTGAGCTTGTCGACAGCCGGGCGGGTTCCGCCGGGGTAGAGGCGGGTGGCCTCGTCGAAAGTCACAGATGCCATTGTGTTTCTCCTTCACCGGCAGGTACGTGCCGGACGATCCGTAGTGATAGAGCGGCGGAGCGATCCGCCGTGACCCCTCATCGGGTCGGGATCAGTATGGCAGATGCCCGTGCATCTGGGTATTTCTCAGCCTGGCTGGTTAACATCGATCTCGGCCGCTTAACGCGGCGTTCGCCGCCCGAGTGGCGTCCGGGGCCACCCTGCCCCCCCTGAGACTGTCTAGAGGAACGATGTCGAGCGACGAGACGCCGAACGTCCCCAGCCCTCGCAATTCGCGTGAGGTCGTGCGGGAGAAGGCACAGAAGGTGCATGCCCAGCAGTCGAGGGCGCGCGTGATGCGACGAATCATCCTCGGCGCGATCGCCGTCGTCGCCGTCGGCGCCATCGGCACCGCGATCACGCTCGCCGTCTCTGCACAGGTCTCGAAGCCGCAGCTCACCCCGGGCGGGATGAACGACGACGGCATCCTCGTCTCCGACATCAGCGCGTCCGCGATGTCCGACGAGACGGTCGCGCCTCCGAGCCCGGAGGAGACCGAGGCGGGTGGCGAGACGACGCCGACCCCGCAGCCCACCACGTCGAGCACGGTCGACATCCACATCTACGTCGACTACCTGTCGCCGGATGCCGGTGAATTCGAGCGCGCCAACGCGCGCCAGCTCGTCAACTGGATCTCGGAGGGTGCGGCGACGGTCACCTACCACCCGGTCGCGCTGCTCACCGCGAGCTCGAACGGCACCAAGTACTCCCTGCGTTCGGCGGCGGCCGCGGCCTGTGTCGCGACGCACTCGCCGGCACAGTTCTACGCGTTCAACCACGACCTGCTCGATGACCAGCCCGAGGTGAACACCGACGGCTTCTCCGATTCTCAGCTGGCCGACATCGCCGGCGCGGTCGGCTCGGACAACGTCAAGAGCGTCCGGTCGTGCATCGAGGATCAGGACTACGTCACCTGGGCGAAGGAAGCCACGTCCCGTGCGCTGGAAGGCCCGCTCGTCGGTTCGGACGACCTCGTGCTCACTGCCGCGCCCATGATCGTCGTGAACGGCGAGGCCTACGTCGGCGCCCTCGACGACCCGAGCGAGTTCTCGCAGTTCGTGCTCACGGTCGCAAGTGACGCGTACTACGCCACCGAGACTCCGACTCCCGCGCCGACCGAGACCACGGAGCCCGCACCCTCGGAGACCCCGGCGCCGTAGTTCGTCGGTGCCCGCCGCCCATCGCTAAGCTGGGGGGGTGTCCGCCGACTTGGCGCAATTGGTAGCGCACCGTACTTGTAATACGGGGGTTGCAGGTTCGAGTCCTGTAGTCGGCACCGTCCAGCGGATCGCATCCGCACCTCCCTCGACGACACAGATCGTCACACGGGAAATAGTGCGAGCAGAGCACACGTTCTCCCCGGTATGACTCGTATCGGAAACAGTGACCTAGACGTCTTCCCGCTCTCGCTCGGAGGCAACGTGTTCGGCTGGACGGCCGACCGTGATGCCTCCTTCGCCGTGCTCGACGCCTTCGTGGCGGGTGGTGGCGATTTCATCGACACCGCAGACGGGTACAGCTCGTGGGTGCCGGGCAACTCGGGCGGCGAGAGCGAGACGATCATCGGTGAGTGGCTCGCGTCACGCAAGCCCGAAGGCGTCATCGTGGCGACCAAGGTGAGCCAGCACCCGGAGTTCTCCGGGCTGTCGGCGTCGAACGTGCGCAGGGCCGCCGAGGCATCGCTCGCCCGACTGGGCGTCGACGCCATCGATCTCTACTACGCGCACTTCGACGATGAGACCGTGCCGCTGGAGGAGACGGTCACCGCATTCGGCGAGCTCGTCTCAGACGGCCTCGTACGCAACGTCGCGGTGTCGAATTACACGGCGCAGCGCATCCGTGAGTGGGTGGAGATCGCCCGTCGCACGGGATCGGCGTCGCCCGTCGCCGTGCAGCCCCACTACAACCTCGTTCACCGCAACGACGTCGAGGAGACGATCATCCCGGTGGCGCAGGAGTTCGGTCTGAGCCTGGTGCCCTACTACTCGCTCGCGAGCGGATTCCTCACCGGCAAGTACCGTTCGACGGCCGTCGAGGGTCAGACCTCGCCGCGCGCCTCCGGTGCGGCCAAATACGCGACGGAGGCGGGGCTGCGCATCATCGACGCTCTCGAGGAGATCGGCGACGCCCACGGCGCCTCGATCGCGGCGACCTCGTTGGCGTGGCTGCGTGCTCAGCCGACGGTCGCCGCCCCGATCGCGAGTGCTCGGACGGTCGAGCAGGTTCCTGACCTTCTCGCCGGAGCGCGATTGGAACTGCGCGAGGACGAGATCGAGACGCTGAACCGCGTCTCCGAGTGGACACCGGCGAAGGCCTGAGGCTGTCGGCCTGTCCTCCGGCCCTGCTAGGAGCCCGAGGACAGGCCGCCGTCGACCAGACCCATCCTGTGAGCCAGGATCACCAGGTGGATGCGGTCGCGGGATCCCAGCTTCGACAGGATCCTGCCGACATGCGTCTTCACGGTGGATTCGCTGACGAACAGCGCCTGAGCGATCTCCGCGTTCGTGAGGCCGCGCGCGATCTCGACGAAGACGTCGCGCTCGCGGTCGGTGAGGTCTGCCGTCAGGTCCTCGGTCACAGTGGCGGACGCTGCAGGTGTCGCGCCGAGCGTCGGGGTCACATGCTCCAGCAGCATCCGCGTGACCCGCGGTGAGAGGGCCGCGTCACCGCGGTGGATAGCTCGGATCGCCGAGATCATCTCGTGCCTCTGCGCGTCCTTCAGCAGGAATCCGCTCGCGCCGGCGCGGATCGCCCCGAAGGCGTACTCGTCGAGATCGAACGTCGTGAGCACCAGAACACGGGTGTCGGGATTCTCGCGGACGATGGCCTCGGTCGCCGCGATCCCGTCGAGCCCCGGCATCCGGATGTCCATCAGCACGAGGTCGGGACGGAGTCCGGACGCCTGGACGATCGCGTCATGCCCGTCCGCGGCCTCGCCGACCACGACCATGTCGGCCTCGGCGTCGAGCACCATCCGGAAGCCGACGCGGATGAGAGCCTGATCGTCGACGAGGAGAAGCCTGATCGGCTCGGTCATGGTGCATCCTTCGGTTCGAGGTCAGCAGGATCGGCGGGCGACACAGGCAGCTCGGCGCGCAGCATCCACCGACCGCGTTCGACGGGTTCAGAGGTGATCGTGCCGCCCGAGTGCGCGGCACGTTCCACGAGCCCGCGCAGGCCGAACCCGGTCGTGCCGACAGGGCCGGAGACGCCGTCGTTGAGGATCTCGACGATCACCGAATCCGAGGCGTAGATCAGCCTGACCTCGATCGACGTCGCCATCGGCGCGTGCCTCATGGCGTTCGTGACGCCTTCCTGCACGATGCGGCCGAGCGCATGCGACAGAGCGGTGGAGATCGAGGCGGTGCCTGTGACGGAGAGCGTCACCGGAAAACCGGCGCGTTGCGCCACTGCGACCGTCTCCTGCGGTGGCGTCGGCTCGAGAGGTGCCAGGGGGAGTGGCGAATCATCGGCGCGGAGGACTCCGAGCATCGCGCGCATCTCGGTGAGCGCGCTGCGAGCCGTCTCGGCGGCGGAGGACGCCGCCGTTCGCGCCTGCACGGGATCCGGTGTCGCGGCTGCGCCCTCGGACAGGGCGACGATCACCGTGAGCGAGTGCGAGACGATGTCGTGCATCTCGCGGGCGATGCGGGCGCGTTCGCCTGCTGCGGCCAGCTGGGCCTGCTGATCGCGTTCCACGAGCAGCTGGCGGGAGCGGTCGATCACCGCAGCCAGGTAGCGTTTGCGTCCTCCGACATTCACACCGATCAAAGTGCCGATGAGCCCGAGGACCAGCGACATCACGACGGCGTTCGCGGCGATCTGCAGAGTGATGACGCCGGTGAGGGTGAGCGCACCGGCGAGCGCCGCGAGCGATGCGATCGCGATGCCGAAGCCGGTCCACGCCGCCCGCGACGAGCGGTACACGGCGAGCGAGTAGCAGCTGACCAGCAGGACAGGAGCGCCGATCGGCTGAAGCGCGAAGAGGAACAGGGCTTCGAGTGCGAAAGATGCCACGAACGGCACCAGCGGGTGTCTGCGCCGCCAGAGCAGAGTCGCGCAGGTGCCGACCACCGCGGCGGGGACCAGGATCGCCACGCCGATGGCGAGGGGCATCGGAAGATCGCGGGTGATCGCACCAGCGGGAACGAGGGAGAGGAGCAGGCACAGGATCGTGATGACGACGTCGGCGACCACCGGATGCCGCGCCCAGAAACGGCGTAGGACGCCGGGGGGACGCGGCAGCCGCAGCCCCTCGTCCTCGCGGACTGAGGTGCTGCGGCTGATCGGGGTGGTCACCGGCCGACTCTACGCGGATCGGTCATCGGTCGGCTCTCGGTCACGCGTCGCGGGTGCGGAGCACGCCCCAGGCGGCGAGCATGCCCGCAGCCACCCAGCCGGCCAGCGTGAGATACGCGACCGGGCCCTCGAGGGCGGCTCCCTCGGGAAGGATCGCACTCTGAGCGGCGGCGACCGGCAGGTAGTTCGCGGTCTCGAGGAGCCACGTCCACGCGTCGCCGGCGATCGTGAAGAAGCTCGCGACGATCGGCAGGACGAACAGCAGGCCGACGGTCGCGGCGATGGCTCCGGCGCCCGAGCGCAGGATGAAGCCGAATGCGACGCCGATGAGAGCGAAGACGGACATGGCAAGCGACGACACGACGATCGGAAGGAGCGATGCCGCCGGATCGGACCAGTCGATGCTCTGATCGCGCGACGCGACGACCGCGGAGACGGCGACAGCTGCGGCTGAGAAGATCACCAGAGACGACACGAACAGGAAGACCGCGATCACGACGGCCTTGGCGGCGAGCACGGAGCCGCGCTTCGGGTTGGCTGCCAGCGTCGAGCGGATCATTCCGGTCGAGTATTCACCCGTCACGGAGATCGCACCGAGGATGCCCGCGAGCAGCATCGTGAACTGGATCGGCATGACCACGGCCTGAATGGGGTCGAAGCCCGGCAGGTCGATCGCCTGAGCGATGAGCACCGCGATGCCGACGGTGAGCACTGCGGCGATGCCGATGGACCACCAGGTGGAGCGAAGCGTGGAGAGCTTGATCCACTCGCCGCGGATCGCGCGGACGAACGTGAGGCGGTGTCCGGTGTCGACGTGCTGGCGCGTGCGGGCAGGAGCCTGGACGGTCATGAGATCTCCTTCGTGCGGTACTCGACCGAGTCGCCGGTGAGCGCCAGATAGGCGTCTTCGAGCGACCCGGTGGTCGGGGTGAGCTCGTGCAGGGGGATGCCGTGTCGAGCGGCGAGGTCGCCGATGCGGGAGGCCGGCAGGCCGACGATGTCGAGAAGATCGGGAGCCGAGCTCACGATCTCGACCGACGGGCCGCCGACCGCTGTGGCCAGATCCGCAGCGCGGGGCGTGCGGACGCGCACGGTGTTCGTCGTCCAGGCGCGGACGAGTTCTTCGAGCGGAGCGTCGGCGAGCACTCTGCCCCGGCCCACCACGATCACGTGATCGGCGGTCTGCGCCATCTCGCTCATCAGGTGGCTGGACAGCAGGACCGTGCGCCCATCGGACGCCGCATGGCGCACGAACTGTCGCACCCATCGCACCCCCTCGGGGTCGAGGCCGTTGACAGGCTCATCGAGGATCAGCGTGTGCGGATCCCCGAGCAGGGCCGAGGCGATTCCGAGCCGCTGCCCCATGCCGAGTGAGAACTTCCCGGCGCGCTTGCGGGCGACGGGCGCGATGCCCGCCAGGTCGATGACCTCGTCGACGCGCGACGCGGGGATGCCGTGGGTCGCCGCCATCGCACGCAGATGATTGCGAGCGGTGCGGCCGGTGTGCACCGCCTTCGCGTCGAGAAGCACCCCCACCTCCGTGAGCGGGGCGCGAAGCTTCCGGTACTCCCGGCCGGCGACGGTCGCGGTGCCGGACGTCGGCCGGTCGAGGCCGACGATCATGCGCATCGTGGTGGATTTTCCCGCGCCGTTCGGACCGAGGAACCCGGTGACCGTGCCCGGCTTGACCGTGAACGACACGTCCTGGACGGCTGTCTTCTCTCCGAATCTCTTCGTGAGGCCTTCTGCTGTGATCATGTCTACGACGCTATCGACGGCGCCGCAGCCCGCGCGTCCTCCCTGGGTACCGTTCCCCGGAGGCAGCGGGTCATCCTCACGGTGGATGGCCGGTGCGGAATCGTCAGGACGAGGGGCGCCCGAACAGGTCGGGATCCACGGGCCGCTGGGCGCGTGGGAGCTTCTCGACCACCAGACGGTACGACTCCGTGACCAGCTCGGACACGAGTTCCTCGTCGAGTGACGGCCCCGGCATGAGGGTGATCCAGTGCTTCTTGTTCATGTGGTACCCCGGGACGATGTCGGCGAAGGTCTCGCGCAATGCGACCGAGTCGTCGGGGTGCGACTTGAGCGTGACCCTCCCGGTCTGGTCGAGAGGGATCAGCAGGAACACGCGTCCGCGCACCTTGTACACGTCCCACTCGGGACCGAACGGGTTCTCCCGCGCCGCGCCCGGCAGCTCCTCTGCACGCTCCGCCGCGGTGGCGACGAGATTCGTCGAATCCATGAGCTCAGAACAGCCGATCCGCGCCCTTGTCGCTCGCGCGCGGCGCGGCGTGCACGCGCTCGTCGAGCGTCGCAGCGGCGAGCAGCGCCTCGTCGATGATGTCCTTCGTGGGCTCGGCGGTGAGCCACTCCTCACTCAGGGACGCGGGGATCAGCAGCGGCATCCGGTCGTGCACGTCCGCGAGGTGCGGAGGAGCCGGGCGCATCACGATCGAGTAGCAGGTGAAGGACTCGCCGTCGGCGGTGCGACCTCTCTGGGTGACCGCCGCCATCCCGAAGAGGGCACCCTCGTCGACGAGGAACTCGTGCCACACGCGCTCGGGCTTCTTCATCTCGTACCAGCTGGTCGCAGGGACGAGCGCGCGACCCTTCAATCCGCCGGGGCGCTCCTGCAGCCGCTCGGAGCGGGTGTTGATCGACGGGAACTTCGACGGCTCCCCGTTGATGAGGAATCCCCACCACGCCGGCTCGAGCGTCGGAGCGGTGTCGGGCTGGACCACGATCGGATTGAGATTGCGGAGGTTCTTGCCGGTGGGGCGAACGGTCTCGCGGGCATTCTGCTCAGCCCACTCCCGGAGCCCGTCGAGCACGGCCTCGTCGGCCGCTGCGAGGAGTTCGGTGTCGGTGAACCGGGGGTCAAGTCCGTAGCTCGCGCACATGCCGTCAGGGTACGCCCGGCCACGGACATCGTGCACGCTGCGGGAGGAGGATCCTCGCTCGGCTAGGGTCGACAGGTGACCCAGGTTCGTCGTCTCTCCCCGCCCCTCGCGCTCGGCGGAGCGGTCGCGATCGGCGTCATGACGGCTGTCCAGGCGCGGATCAACGGGGTGCTGGGCGTCGAGATCGACAATGGCATCGCGGCCGGTCTCATCTCGTTCTCCGTGGGACTCGCAGCCCTGGCGATCGTGATCGTCTGCCTTCCCTCGGCTCGTCGAGGCGTCGGACGACTGCGCGGCGGCATCCGCGATCGGACCATCCCGTTCTGGATGCTGCTCGGCGGCGCCTGCGGCGCACTCACCGTATCGACCCAGGGGATCACCGCCGGCGTGCTCGGCGTCTCGCTGTTCACGGTCGGCGTGGTGGCGGGACAGACGCTGCACGGCCTCGTCCTCGACAGGATCGGGTTCGGCCCGGCGGGAGTGGTCGCGATCACGCCGGGACGCGTGCTGGGCGGCGCGTTCGCGCTCGCCGCAGTGGGCATCTCCCTGAGCGGGGACGTGCTGGCCACCGCCCCGCTCTGGATGCTGCTGCTGCCGTTCGCCGCAGGTGTCGGCATCGCCTGGCAGGCGGCGACCAACGGCAGGCTGGCTCAGCGCGTGAGGTCGCCCCTCGCGGCCACCTTCATGAGCTTCATCGCCGGCACCGTCGCGCTGCTGGCCGCCGCGGGCATCAGCATCGCCGTGCGAGGAGTGCCCGATGCGCTGCCGACCGAGCCGTGGCTGTACCTCGGAGGATTCCTCGGCGCGGCGTACATCCTGCTCGGCGCCTTCATCGTCGCGCATACCGGCGTGCTGCTGATGGGCCTCGGCTCGGTGCTCGGTCAGCTCGCCACGTCGGTGATCATCGACCTCATCTGGCCCGCGGCCGCGGGGCCGGCGCTCTGGCAGATCGTCGGCATGGTGATCGTCGCCGTGGCATCCGTGGTCGTCGCACTCCCGCGGCGTCGACGCAGCTGAGCGCGCTACTTGTTCTTCGGCTGCGGCATCCGCGTCACGAGTGCCCGGGCGTCGACCGGCTTGCGGCGGCCCGGCTTCTTGCCCTGCGGCTTGCCGCCGACATACAGCCAGCCGAGCAGCTCTTCGTTCTTGCCGATGCCGTGAGCCTTCGCGATGGCCTTCGAGCGCGTGTACCGTCCGGTGCGCCACAGCACGCCCCAGCCGGCCTCGTCGAGCAGCAGGCTGAGCATGTGGGCGACGCCTGACGCGACCGCCTCCTGCTCCCACCGGGGAACCTTGTCGCTCTTGCGATAGCTGGCGACCACGGCGATCAGCAGCGGAGCGCGAAGAGGCTTGGTCGACGGGGACTTGTCACCCTCCGCCTTCGCGATCGCCGCGCCGAGCACCTCGCGGTCGGACCCGCGGAGCTCGATGAGACGCCACGGGCGCAGCGACGAATGATCGGCCACACGACCCGCTGCGGCGACGAGCGTCAGCAGCTCATCGCGCGACGGCGCGTCGTCGGTCACCTTCGACCAGGACTGCCGTGCGCGGACCGCCTCGAGGGCGTTCACGACTCTTCGGGTGTGAAGTTCAGGGCGATCGAGTTCATGCAGTAGCGGTCGCCGGTGGGCGTGCCGAATCCGTCGGGGAAGACGTGGCCCAGGTGAGAGCCGCAGTTCGCGCAGCGCACCTCGGTGCGCACCATGCCGAGCGTCGTGTCCTCGATGAGCTGCACCGCGTCGGGGCGGATCGACTCGTAAAAGCTCGGCCAGCCGCATCCGGAGTCGAACTTCGTGCCGCTCTTGAACAGCTCGGCACCGCAGGCGCCGCAGGTGTAGAGGCCCGCTCGGCCCTCGTCGAGAAGCTCGCCCGTCCAGGCGCGCTCGGTGGCGGCTTCGCGCAGCACGGCGTACTGCTCCTCGCCGAGCTCCTCGCGCCACTCTTCTTCGGTCTTGTCCACGCTGTACGACATCGGTCCTCCTGGGGGTCTGATCCATTCTCTCGCGTTCAGAGGCGCTCGGCGCCACGAGACAATGGATCCATGACGGATGCCGTGCAGCAGCGCTACGCGCGTTTCGCCGAGCAGGAGGCGCCGGGGCGCAGCGACCTGTATGTCGAGTGGGCCGACGGTGTCGCCGCCGACTCCGAGGTACAGGGCGTGCTCGCGCGAATTCCGGAGAACAGACGGCAGCCCCCGCTCGTGTTCGCGGTGACACGGATGCTGGGCGCCGGCCTCGTCGGCTACGGCGCCTGGCGGTCGTTCGTGATCGCGCGCGCCGATGAGATCGTGGCCGAGTGCAGCGGCCGGCGCCTGCAGACGAACGAACCTCTGCGTCTCGCGCCGCTTCTGCCCGCGCTGTCGGAGATCGACGGCCCGATCGCGCTGCTCGAGGTCGGAGCCTCCGCAGGACTGTGCCTCTATCCGGACAGGTACTCGTATCGCTTCGTGGGCGCGGACGGGCGGCTGCGCGCGTCGCTCGACCCCGCGGACGGCCCCTCCACCGTGATCCTTGAAAGCCGTGTCGACGGAGCCCTCCCGCCGATGCGGATGCCCGATGTGGTGTGGCGAGCCGGCATCGACCTCGCGCCGCTCGACGCGCGAGACGAGCGTGACCGGCGCTGGCTGCTGGGTCTGGTGTGGCCGGGGGAGGAGGGGCGCGAGCAACGGGTGTCGGCGGCGCTCGACATCGCGGCATCCGCCCCTCCCCACCTCGTCGCAGGCGACGCGCTCGAGCAGATCGACGAGCTCGCCGCCGAGGCGCCCCGCGACGCCGCCCTCGTCGTCACGACTCCCGGCGTGCTGGTGCACATTCCCCGGGAGGCCCGTGAAGCCCTCGTCGACCGCATCCGCGGACTCGGCGCGCGCTGGCTGACCATCGACCCTCCCGCGCTCCTCGACGCCTGGGATCCGCCCGTCGTCGCCGCGGAGTGGCCCGGTTTCGTCGTGGCGCTCGACGGGCAGGTGCGCGCAGCCGCCGACCCACTCGGGCGATGGTGGGAGTGGCGTGCCGGAATCGGCGGGGCGGCGACCTAATCTGATCTCATGCTGGGAGAGCTGAGCGAGCGCGATCGTGCGATCCTCGCGCTGGAGACCGCGTGGCCGCGCCACGGCGGCGCGAAAGAGGAGACCATCCGGGCCCAGCTGGGTATGAGCGCCGCGCGCTACTACCAGCTCCTCGGACGTCTGATCGAGTCGGAGGCCGCCCTCGAGTACGACCCGATGCTGGTGCGTCGGCTGCGGCGCATCCGCGACTCGAGATCATTCCAGAGAGCCGCTCGCACGCCCGGTTTCGTCGGCTGACTCGCGCGTCCGCCACGCGCCGACGGCGCTCGATGCGGATACAGAGGTCGGTGCCGTTAGCATCGAGGGGTGTCAAAGCCCAGCCGAGATCGATTCGACGACGTCCCCCGATCATCCGGACGCGTCGGAGCGCATCGCGCCGAAGCCCCGGGGATGAACGGCTGGGTCGTGCTCCTCTGGTCTTTCGTGGCCGCTCTGGTGCTCATCATCGGCGGCATCTTCGGCTCGCTGGTGGTGATGGGGCGTATCAGCCTCTTCCCGGAGGCCGTCCCCACGGCCAGTCCTGCACCCGTCGAGACCGGAGTCGTCGACGTCACCTACTCGGTGATGATCCTCAACGCATCCCCGGACGAGGGGCTCGACGAGCAGATGCGCGACGTCCTGATCAACAACGGCTGGGCAGCGGACGTCGTGTTCGCGACCGACAGTGCGAGCCAGGACTTCTCGACGACGACGGTCTACTACGTCGCCGACGAGGACGAGCTCGCGGCCATCGGCCTCGCGAACCTCATCGGCGGAGCGCAGGTGGAGCAGAGCGATTTCTACACCGATCTGAACGACACCGGCGCGAAGCAGCTCACGGTGGTCATCGGACTCGATCGCGCGACCACCGCTCCCGAGACTCCCGCAGACACCCCTGCCCCGTAGAGCGCCGCGCGGTCCCTCCCCGCAGCTTGCACTCGATGGGGTCGAGTGCCAGAATGGCGTTAGCACTCTCTCACTCTGAGTGCTAAACCCAACGTCTACGTCCAGGAGGGACGACAAAACTCATGGCAAAGATCATCGCTTTCGATGAGGAGGCCCGCCGCGGCCTCGAGCGCGGCCTCAACATTCTCGCCGACGCCGTCAAGGTGACGCTCGGCCCGCGCGGTCGCAACGTCGTGCTGGAGAAGAAGTGGGGCGCCCCCACGATCACGAACGACGGCGTCTCCATCGCCAAGGAGATCGAGCTCGACGACCCGTACGAGAAGATCGGTGCGGAGCTCGTCAAGGAGGTCGCCAAGAAGACCGACGACGTCGCCGGTGACGGAACCACCACCGCCACGGTGCTCGCCCAGGCTCTGGTCCGCGAGGGTCTGCGCAACGTCGCAGCCGGCGCAGACCCGATCTCGCTGAAGCGCGGCATCGAGAAGGCCGTCGCGGCCATCACCGAGGAGCTCCTCGCCAGCGCGAAGGAGATCGACTCCAAGGAGCAGATCGCTGCGACCGCTTCGATCTCGGCTGCTGACCCCGCCATCGGCGAGCTCATCGCCGAGGCGATCGACAAGGTCGGCAAGGAGGGCGTCGTCACCGTCGAGGAGTCGCAGACCTTCGGCACCGAGCTCGAGCTCACCGAGGGCATGCGCTTCGACAAGGGCTACCTGAACCCGTACTTCGTGACGGACCCGGAGCGCCAGGAGGCTGTCTTCGAAGACGCCTACATCCTCATCGCGAACCAGAAGATCTCGAACATCAAGGACCTTCTGCCCATCGTCGACAAGGTGATCCAGGACGGCAAGGAGCTCGTCATCATCGCCGAGGACGTCGAGGGCGAGGCTCTCGCGACTCTCGTGCTCAACAAGCTCAAGGGCATCTTCAAGTCGGTCGCCGTCAAGGCACCCGGCTTCGGCGACCGCCGCAAGGCGCAGCTGCAGGACATCGCGATCCTCACCGGTGGTCAGGTCATCACCGAAGAGGTCGGCCTGAAGCTCGAGAACGCCACGCTCGACCTGCTGGGTCGCGCTCGCAAGGTCATCGTCACCAAGGACGAGACCACGATCGTCGAGGGTGCCGGAGAGGCAGACCAGATCGAGGGTCGCGTCACGCAGATCCGTCGCGAGATCGAGAACACCGACAGCGACTACGACCGCGAGAAGCTGCAGGAGCGCCTCGCCAAGCTTGCAGGTGGCGTCGCCGTCATCAAGGCGGGCGCGGCAACCGAGGTCGAGCTCAAGGAGCGCAAGCACCGCATCGAGGACGCCGTCCGCAACGCGAAGGCAGCCGTCGAGGAGGGCATCGTCCCCGGTGGTGGCGTCGCGCTGATCCAGTCCGGCACCAAGGCTCTCGACGCTCTCTCGCTCTCGGGCGACGAGGCGACCGGTGCGAACATCGTTCGCGTCGCGATCGAGGCTCCGCTGAAGCAGATCGCCCTGAACGCCGGCCTCGAGCCGGGTGTGGTCGCGAACAAGGTCTCCGAGCTTCCCTCGGGTCAGGGCCTCAACGCGGCTACCGGTGAGTACGTCGACATGTTCGCAGCGGGCATCATCGACCCGGCGAAGGTGACCCGCTCGGCGCTGCAGAACGCAGCATCGATCGCGGCTCTCTTCCTCACCACCGAGGTCGTCGTGGCTGACAAGCCCGAGAAGGCTCCGGCCCCGATGGGTGACCCGTCTGGTGGCATGGACTTCTGATCCATCACTGCTGAACAGAAACGCCCCGACCTCGGTCGGGGCGTTTCTGCGTTCGCGGGCGGTCGAACCCGTGAGTCAGCGGAACAGGCTCGCCGAGTACTGATCGGCATCCGCGTACTGCGTCGCCGCACTGCCCAGCGAGTGCCCGATGGACTCGAGCACCTGCTCGACGTGCAGCTGGGCTCCTCGCCACTCTTCAGCGCATGACTGGAACGCGGCTGAGGCGGTGCCGACCCACGATGCCTGCAGCTGCGTCAGCTGGGACATGAGCGTCGCAGACTCGGTCTGCAGACGCTCCATCGTGGCCAGTGCGGCTCCTTGGGCGGCACCTACTGCTTCGGTGTCGACGGTGATGACGGACATGGGAACTCCTCTCGTTCGGTTCTCCGACGGTAGGGGAGGGGCGACTGCCGGATGCCGATGCGGCGCGATCGCCCGCAGCCGCTGTGGAGAACCTGCGCGGAGGATTCTCCGTGCAGCAGGAGCCGTCAGATGTCGAGCGGCTCGATCGGCTGGGTGTCCTCGAGAAGATGCGCAGGTGTCGCGCGTGAAGGTGCGAGGGGGAGGGTGACGGTGAACGTCGCTCCGCCGCCGGGCGTCTCCGACACCGCGACGCTTCCGTGCAGCGCCTTCACGATGGACGAGACGATCGCGAGACCCAGGCCCGACCCTCCCGTCTCGCGAGCGCGCGAGGTGTCGGCGCGCCAGAAGCGCTCGAAGATCTGCTCGCGGATCTGCGGCGGGATCCCCTCACCATGATCGACGATGGCTATGCTCCCCGTGCCTCGCACACGATCTGCGTCGACCACGATCTCGATCGGACTCTCCTCCGCCGAGAAGCGTCGCGCATTGCCCAGCAGGTTCGTGACGACCTGGCGGACCTTGTTCTCCTCGCCGAGCACGATCGGCGGCGTGCGCACGGGGATGTCCGCCGCTTCGGTGAAGTCGATCGCCGGCACGGCCGCACCGGAGTTCCGGGGGCGACGGCGCAGGCGCGCGAGCGTTCCGCGTGAGAGCCCACGGGGTGCTGGCGTCTCCGGAGCGGAGGGAACGACGGGTGTGGAGCGCGTGGTGACATCGATCAGCGGAGCCTCGACGGTGCGATCGACCACGGTCACGGTGCGCGCCGGAGCCGCAGCGCGCAGGTCGAGAGCGGCGTCTCGCGCGATCGGTCGAAGATCGAGGGCTTCGATCTCGGGCTCCCGCTCCTCGTCGAGGCGCGCAAGAGCGAGGAGGTCCTCGACCAGGACGCCCATGCGGATCGCCTCCTTCTCGATCCGCTCCATCGCGCGTGCGGTGTCTTCCTCGCCCTTGATCGCGCCCATGCGGTAGAGCTCGGCGTATCCGCGCACGCTCACCAGGGGAGTGCGCAGCTCGTGGCTGGCATCTCCGATGAAGCGCCGCATGTGCTGCACGGTGCGATCTCGCTGCGCGAGCGACGCGTCGACGCGGTCGAGCATCGTGTTGATCGCGCTGTTCAGGCGGCCGACCTCGGTCGTGGGCTCGAGATCGGTGAGACGCTGGGTGAAATCGCCGGCGGCGATCGACATGGCGGTCGACTCGACCTGCCCGAGTCGACGGAATGTCAGGGTCACCAGACCGCGGGTCAGCAGAGCGGCCAGGAAGATCGTGACGAACGCGACCGTGATGTAGATGCCGAAGTACTGGCTGATGATGCGATCCGCGTACTCGAGAGGCATCGCGACGATCTGGATACGCAGCGATCCGTCGCCCTCTCCGGGCACCCGCGCGACAGCGGCGCGGAAGCTCGACCCTTCGGTCCCCTCCATCGTGAACGGCGTGTCCTCGTTCGCCTGCACGTCGAGAGGCGAATAGGTCGCGGGGAAGAGCGGCTGTCCGTTGGCGGAGTTCCCCGTGGTCGTCTGCAGCACGCCCTCGGCGTCGTAGATCGCGACGAAGAAGTCTCGTGGCGAGTCGGTGGGGGTGTAGACGGTCTCGCCGTCCTCGACCGTCACCTCGAAGTAGCGGCTCGCGAGATCCGCCGACACCAGGGCCGGAAGCTGCGCATCGATGTTGCTGATGAGCGAGTTGCGCAGGATCGGCACGGTGCCGATGCCCGCGGCGAGAAGACCCAGTGCGAGCACTGCGACCGTGACACCCGTCACCTTGGCGCGCAGGCTGATCGACCGCCACCACCGGGTGATCGCGTCAGGCTTGTGCGCCATGCGGACCTCCCTGGAGACGGATGCTGTGCGGCGTCAGCGTGCGGCGGTGTGCCGGACTACTTGCCGACCTTGAGCATGTATCCGAAGCCGCGCTTCGTCTGGATCACCGACTCCTCGGTGTGCGGGTCGATCTTGCGGCGGAGGTACGAGATGTAGCTCTCGACGATGCCGGCATCGCCGTTGAAGTCGTACTCCCACACGTGGTCGAGGATCTGGGCCTTCGACAGCACGCGATTCGGGTTCAGCATCAGATAGCGCAGCAGCTTGAACTCGGTCGGGCTCAGCTCGATCGACTCCTTGCCCACCTGCACGTCGTGGGTGTCCTGATCCATCGACAGCTCGCCGGCCCGGATGATCGACTCCTCGTCGGCCTGCATCGTGCGGCGAAGGATGGCCTGAGCGCGGGCGACGATCTCGTCGAGGCTGAACGGCTTGGTGACGTAGTCGTCGCCGCCGGCGTTGAGCCCCTCGATCTTGTCGTCCGTGCCGTCCTTCGCCGTGAGGAACAGGATCGGCGCAGTGAACCCGGCGCCGCGAAGACGCTTGGTCACGCTGAAGCCGTTCATGTCCGGAAGCATCACGTCGAGGATGATGAGGTCCGGCTCCTCCTCGAGCACCGCCGAGATCGTGGCGGCGCCGTTGGCGACGGTCTTCACCTGGAACCCGGCGAAGCTGAGACCCGTCGAGAGCAGGTCGCGGATGTTGGGTTCGTCGTCGACGACCAGGATGCGCGCATCAGTCATGTCCCCATTATGGTGACTTCGGCCATGCGGATGCTGACTATCCTTCGGAGCGGCGCTTTCGCCCTCCGCGTAGCGGCGCTGTTCCGAGGGAGTGAAGACGCTCAGGCCGCGATCGCGTCGGCATCCATGATCGTGTAGCTGTATCCCTGTTCGGCGAGGAACCGCTGGCGATTCTGGGCGTAGTCCTGGTCGATCGTGTCGCGTGCGACGAGCGTGTAGAAGCTCGCCGTGCGGCCCGACTGCTTGGGGCGCAGGAGCCTGCCGAGGCGCTGAGCCTCCTCCTGGCGGGAACCGAACGAACCCGACACCTGAATGGCGACGGACGCCTCGGGGAGGTCGATCGAGAAGTTCGCGACCTTCGACACCACGAGCAGCGAGATCTCGCCCTCGCGGAACGCGCGGTAGAGCTCCTCGCGCTCGTCGATGGGCGTCGCGCCGGTGATCTGCGGCGCGTTCAACGACTGCGACAAGGAGTCCAGCTGGTCGAGGTACTGACCGATCACGAGGATCCGCTCGTCCTTGTGCTTCGCGATGAGCTCGCGCACGGCGTCGATCTTCGCCGGGGCGGAGGCGGCGAGGCGGTAGCGCTCGTCGTCGGTCGCGGCGGCGTATTCGAGCCGGTCGTCCGGCGGGAGGTCGACCCGAACTTCGTAGCAGACGGCGGGGGAGATGAAACCCTGCGCCTCGATCTGCTTCCACGGGGCGTCGAACCGCTTGGGCCCGATCAGGCTGAACACGTCTCCCTCGCGTCCGTCCTCGCGGACCAGCGTGGCGGTGAGGCCGATCCGGCGACGCGCCTGGAGGTCGGCGGTCAGCTTGAACACCGGTGCGGGGAGCAGGTGAACCTCGTCGTAGACGATGAGGCCCCAGTCGAGAGCATCCAGCAGGGCGAGGTGGGCGTACTCGCCCTTCCTCTTGGCCGTGAGGATCTGGTAGGTCGCGATCGTCACCGGCTTGACCTCTTTGGCCTGCCCCGAGTACTCGCCGATCTCCTCGGGCGTGAGGCTCGTGCGCTTGAGCAGTTCGTCGCGCCACTGCCGAGCCGAGACCGTGTTGGTGACGAGGATGAGGGTCGTGGTCTTCGTCGCGGCCATCGCGCCGGCGCCGACGATCGTCTTGCCGGCGCCGCAGGGGAGGACGACGACGCCCGAGCCGTCCTTCGAGAAGGCGTCGACGGCATCCTGCTGGTAGGGGCGGATCGCCCATCCGTCCTCTGCCAGTTCGATCTCGTGCGGGGTGCCGGGGGTGTAACCGGCGAGGTCTTCTGCAGGCCAGCCGATCTTCAGGAGCTCCTGCTTGATCTGACCGCGCGCCCAGGCATCGACGATGAACGTGTCGGGAGCCGGGTGGCCGATCAGCAGCGGCTGGATGCGCTTGTTGTTCGCCACCTGTGCGAGCACGGCGGGGTCGGTCGAACGCAGGATCAGGGTGCCCTCGTCGTCGCGTTCGATGACGAGGCGCCCATAGCGGTTCACGGTCTCGCGCAGGTCGACGGCCACCGACGGGGGCACGGGGAACCGGGACCAGCGGTCCAGCGTGTCGAGCATGTCCTCGGCGGTGTGCCCGGCGGCGCGGGCGTTCCACAGGCCGAGCCGCGTGATCCGGTAGGTGTGGATGTGCTCCGGCGCGCGTTCGAGCTCCGCGAAGATCGCCAGCTCGTGGCGGGCGCTCTCGGCATCGGCGTGGGCGACTTCGAGCAGCACGGTGCGATCGCTCTGGACGATCAGGGGGCCATCAGACATAGCTGTCCAGTTTACTGTGCGATCACGGTGGCGGCGCGGATGCTCGACACCGGAAGCGTGCGCTCGACGTCTGCCGCCCGGTCGCGCCCGCGCAGCCGGCCTCCGCCCAGCCCGGTCGCCTCGAGGATCAGCTCCCTGGTCGATCCGTCCGGCATGCCCACGCTGACCCGCAGCACCGCCTTCGCGCGCACGGCGGCCTCGAGCTCGCGGTCGAGCCAGGCCGCGTCGGCGTCGGGACCCTGGCGCGAGCGCAGCGCGGCGATGAGGCCCGAGTAGTCCGGCGCCGGGTCGGGCGTCGCCTCGGAGACCGGGTTCCGTTCGCCGGCCACCGCGTGTCCGTCTTCGTCGACGAGCGTCGCGGGGTAGCGGGCATCCGTGAGCGCCCAGTACACGGTGTCGCGCCCGACGCGGGTCGTGAGCGAGGCGACGTGCTTCGTGAGGGCGAGCGGCCGGAGCCCCTGGTCGACGGACATGGCCTCGATCAGATGCTGGTCGCTGCTCTCGATGCGCGTTCGCCCGGTCTCGGCGTCTGTCGACACCCGCACCAGGCCGTGGCGTTGGGCGGTCTGGGTGACGAGATACCGGAGCGGCTGGGGAATGCCGGTGAGCGAGAGCGACTCGAGGAACTCGAGGATCGACTGCTCCGTCTCGCCGGCGACGAGTGCGTGCGCGATCGATTCGGGAGTGAAACGATAGGTGGAGGCCTGAGCGGCGGACTCGCGCGCGGCGATCGTGCGCAGCCGCACGTCCAGACCGGGGGCCAGCGGGCCGGGGGAGATCGCGCTCAGATCGTTCTGGAGGAAGATGCGATCGACCTCGCTCGGGAGGAGTGCCGTGAGGGGAGTGGCGTCGACGCTCGCGCCGCGCCGGATCGCCGCCGCCCATGCGGGCTCACGGCCCTCATCGGCGATGAGCCCGAGCAGGCGGGCGCGCTCCAGCAGAGCCGTGCTCTGCTCTGCCCAGGCAGGGTCCCAGGGGTGAGCGTCGGCCCAGTCGCTCGGGGGTATCCACCCGCCCTCCGTGGTGCGCAGACCGCGGGGGAGAGCGTCGCGGAAGCCTTCGACCAGGGTGCTCCACCGATCGGCCACGGACGATCGCAGCCATTCCTCGGTCTGTGGCGTCGTGCGCAGTCTGCGGGCGTCCGGTGCGACGAGGCGCGAGTCGACGGCGATGGCGATCAGCGCGTCGATCGATTCGGCCACGACGCCCGACTCGCCGAGCTGTCGCTTCTCGCCGGCGCTGACGTTGCCGCCGGCCAGCAGGGTGAAGGGCTTCTCGCGGGCGAGCAGGAGCAGATCGGCCAGGGCCGAGACGGTGGTGAAGGCGCGCTCGGCAGCGTGGGCCGTCTCGGTGTCGGTCGTGGGTTCCGGCACGGTGTCGTTGGGTGCACTCGGCTCCGCACGATCTGCGACGGCGGTGACCACCGGCGGGAAGGGCGCCCCGTCCGGGCGCAGCAGCGCGAGGCTTTCGAGGGTCTCGCGCTGCGCGGAGTGTTCCGACGCGGGACTCGCTGCGAACGCGAGAAGGGCTGCGGCCTCGTCGCGCGTCAGGGTGGGGAGGACCCGAGCGAGCGACGCGGGATCGAGAAGCGCTTCGGCGGCGTCGAAGAAGTCCTGCCAGTTGACGTCCGGGCGCACTCGCCGTGCCGTGAAGAGGGTGCTGAGCTGCTCGTCGCTCGCCGCGGACAGCCATTCGGCCAGCGGTCGGGCGTGCGTGCTCATGCCGGATACCTCAGGGCCGCGATGCCGCGCGCCCCTTGCGGATGAAGCTCATGGCGAGGAGCACGATGATCATGACGAAGGCGGCGGGGAGCCCCCAGTAGGGGATCGCGGCGATGAACGGCCATGCGCCTGAACCGAAGTCCTCCTGCTGCATGCCGACCGCTGTGCCGATGATGATCGCGAAGAAGCAGATGATGGACGCCGCAGCGAGTCCGAGTGCCGTGAACGCCAGAATGCGATCGATGCGGCGAACGGGAACCTCAGGTTCGGGACTCTTGGTGCTCATCCGTCTCAGCCTAGTCGTTGCGGGGTGGCACGGTTCCGCATCGTGACCTACGGATTCCGTGCCCGGCGACCGGTAGGCTGGGGGTGGCCGCACACGTGCGTCCCATCCAGCTCCACACCGACTCAGCGAGGTTTCTTCCATGCCCACCGGCAAGGTCAGGTTCTACGACGAAGACAAGGGTTTCGGCTTCATCGCCGCCGATGACGGCCAGGACGTCTTCCTGCACGCCTCCGCTCTGCCGGCCGGCGCCGCTGTGAAGGCGGGTGCACGCGTGGAGTTCGGTGTCGCCGACGGCAAGCGCGGCCTGCAGGCGCTGTCCGTCCGGGTGCTCGAAGCGCCGCCGAGCCTCGCGAAGGCGAAGCGCAAGCCCGCGGACGACATGGCGATCATCGTCGAGGATCTCGTGAAGCTCCTCGACGGAATGGGCGGCGACCTGCGTCGCGGCCGCTACCCCTCGTCTGCACAAGGCCGCAAGATCGCGGCAGTTCTGCGCAAGGTAGCCGATGACCTCGAAGCCTGAGGCGGACCAGCGTCTGATCGACGCTCACGATCTCGCGCTCGCCGCCCTGCACGAGATCACTCCGGCGTCGACCGTCGGACCCGCAGCCGACTATCTCCCCGAGGAGGACGGCTCGGTCTCGCTGCGCTTCGAGAACCGGCTCCCCGGATACCCCGGCTGGTTCTGGACCGTCACGGTCGCTCGCGTCGATGACGAGGAGCCGACGGTGCTCGAACTCGAGCTGCTGCCGGGCGACGGCGCCCTGCTCGCACCCGAATGGGTGCCGTGGGCCGAACGCCTCGCCGAGTACCGCGCCCACCAGGTGGAGCTCGCGGAGCAGGCGGCCGCGGCCGCCGCGGACGACGAGGATGCCGCATCGGTCGAGGACGACGACTCCGACGACGATCTCGACGGCGACGACCTCGACGACGATGACGACGATGAACTCGACGACGACGACGACGACGATGACGACATCGATGAGGACGAACTGGCCGCGGAGCCGCGAGAGCTGCACGCCGGTGACCTCGACGGAGTCGACATCGACGAGCTCGACGACTCCGCCGCCGAGGACGACGACGACTCGGACGACGCGGACGACGACGAGGACGAGTCGGATGACGACGAGGACGACGTCTCCGACGAGGATGACGACTCCGACGACGAGGATGACGACTCCGACGACGACGAGGACTCCGACGACGAGGAATGATCGTCCACGGGACGAGTGAGAAAAGGGGCCGCGTTCGCACGCGGCCCCTTTTCGTCTTCGTCGGTGGGTGTCAGGCGCCCTGCTGCCCGAGGACGTAGTCGAGAGAGCGGGTGAGCTGTCGGATGTCGTCCGGTTCGATCGAGACGAAGGTCGCGACGCGCAGCTGGTTGCGACCGAGCTTGCGGTACGGCTCGGTGTCGACGATGCCGTTGGCGCGCAGGGTCTTGGCGACCGCCGCCGCATCGATGCTGTCGTCGAAGTCGATGGTCACGACGACCGGTGACCGGTGCGCCGCGTCCGTGACGAACGGGGTCGCCACCGTGGACGCCGCCGCCCAGTCGTAGAGGATGCCGGACGACTCCGCCGTGCGGGCGCCGGCCCAGGCGAGGCCGCCGTTCGACAGGATCCAGCTGAGCTGGCTGTCGAGCAGGTGCAGCGTCGTCAGTGCGGGAGTGTTCAGCGTCTGGTTGAGTCGGGAGTTGTCGACGGCGTTCTTCAAGCTGAGGAACTCCGGGATGTACCGACCCGAAGCGGCGATGCGCTCGATGCGGTCGACGGCGGCGGGCGACACCGCGGCGAACCACAGGCCCCCGTCGGAGCCGAGGTTCTTCTGCGGCGCGAAGTAGTAGACGTCCGCCTGAGAGGCGTCGAAGTCGATGCCACCGGCCGCGCTGGTCGCGTCGATGACGGTCAGAGCGCCGTCGGCGACCACGCGCTCGATCGGTGCCGAGACGCCGGTCGACGTCTCGTTGTGCGGCCAGGCGTAGACGTCGATGCCGTCGACGACCTCTGCAGCGGTGCGCGAGCCCGGCTCGGACTTGCGCACATCCGGCGCCTCGAGCCACGGTGCGGCAGCGGCGGCGGCGAACTTGCCGCCGAACTCCCCGAACACCAGATTCTGGCTGCGGCGCTCGATCAGGCCGAAGGCGGCGGCGTCCCAGAACGCCGTCGAGCCGCCGTTGCCGACGATGATCTCGTATCCCTCGGGAAGGCGGAAGAGTGCTGCGAGCTGCTCGCGGACGCTGCCCACCAGGTTCTTGACGGGTGCCTGTCGGTGCGAGGTGCCGAGCAACGTCGGACCTGCGGCGAGCAGCGCATCGAGCTGCTCGGTGCGCACCTTCGAGGGACCGCAGCCGAAGCGGCCGTCAGCGGGCAGGAGGTCACGGGGAATCTCGATCGCCATGCGTTGATTCTACGGCGTGGGCCCCCGGTGCCTTCACCGCATGACGCCCTGATGTCCGCGCGGGAATGTAGGCTTGCCTAAGAAGACCCGGAGGGCCACATGACGGACTTGATCGACACCACGGAGATGTACCTCCGCACCATCCTCGAACTCGAGGAGGAGAACATCGTGCCGCTGCGTGCGCGTATCTCCGAGCGGCTCGGCCACTCGGGTCCGACGGTCTCGCAGACGGTCGGGCGCATGGAGCGCGACGGCCTCGTCGTCGTCTCCGAAGACCGCACCCTCGAACTCACCGACGCCGGTCGTCGCAAGGCGGTCAACGTCATGCGCAAGCACCGCCTCGCCGAGCGCCTCCTCTCCGACGTGATCGGCCTCGACTGGGCGTTCGTCCACGAAGAGGCGTGCCGCTGGGAGCACGTGATGAGCGAGCAGGTCGAGCGTCGTCTCGTCGAGCTGCTCGGCCACCCCACGGAGTCCCCGTACGGCAACCCGATCCCGGGCCTCGACCAGCTCGGCGACGCGCCTGCGCGCACGTTCGACGAGGGCGTCATCGGGCTCGTGCAGAAGCTGAACGCCGCCGGCGCTCCGATCGATGGCACCGTCCGCCGTCTCGCCGAGCCCGCTCAGGTCGACCCGGAGCTGCTCGAGCAGCTGCGAGACGCAGGCGTGGTTCCCGGTGCGAAGGGCGACTATCGCTTCAACGAGGGCTACGTGCTCATCCAGATGGAGGGCAAGGAAGACGGTCTGGAGCTCCCCGTCGAACTCGCCTCGCACATCTTCCTGGTCGGCGAGCCCGCCTGAACTTCGAGGCCGAAGGGCCCGACATCCGCGTGATTCCGCCTCTCCGAGGATTGCCAGGTTCGCAGGGTGACAGGATCGTTATCTTCCGGTAACCTCGGACGAGTCGTCGAAGAAGCCCGCTGACGACACCCGAGAGGATTCGCCTTCCAGGCTCGTCGACCTCCCGGTCAGACCGCACAACGTACCCGAGCTACATACGTGCCACGAGAGCAGAGTGCCGACGAGCCAGCGCTTCCCGAGCGTGCAGGCGCAGGAGGACTAAGTTTTGGCCAAAGACATCGAATCGCCCGAGAAGACAACTGAAGATCGAGCAGTCGCCCGCAGCTCTCGCAGCCGCGTCGACGCTCGCAAGGTCGTTAAGCCCTTGCGTTCGATCGCCATCTTCGGGGCCGTCGGTGCTCTCGTCGCTGCTGTCGCTCTTCCCGCCTACGCCGCATCGAAGCCGGCAGAGACCGCGGCGACCGTCCAGCAGCTCGCTGCTGTCGACGCCCAGTCTCTGGTCGTCGCGTCCGACGCGACCGCCGCTCCGCTGAGTCGCGGTACCTTCAGCGCCACGACTCCGGACGAGATCGAGAAGAAGAAGGCCGAAGAGGCCGCAAAGGCCCGCGCGGCCGCTGCTGCAGCCTCCGTCGCCTCTGCGTCGAACACCAGCTTCGACATCGGTCGCTACGCGCTGGTGTCGCCCGGTTCCGGCGAGGTCCGGTACCCGCTTCCTCAGGGTTCCTACAACGTCAGCCGCACCGTCGGCGGCGCTCACCAGGGCGCCGACATGCTCGCCCCGGCCGGCACCCCGATCTACGCTGCGGCTGCGGGCGTCGTCCGTGCCTCTGCCGAGAGCATCGGCGGATACGGCGTCGCCGTCATGCTCGACAGCGTCGTGGGCGGTCAGCGCGTGCAGACGACCTATGGTCACATGATCTACGGTTCGCGTCAGGTCCAGGCGGGGCAGACCGTCGCCGCCGGACAGCTCATCGGCTTCGTCGGCAGCACCGGACGCTCGACAGCCAACCACCTGCACTTCGAGGTCTGGGTCAACGGCGGCCTCATGGAGCCGATCGCCTGGCTCGGCGCCAACGCGGGCTGATCCCTCGCACCTTCATCTTTCCCTCGCGGACACGCCTTCGTGCGTTCACCCGCAGTTTGACCCTCCTGTGCTGCTGATGGGTTAGCCTGAACCCGTTGTCGCATAGTCGGGAGAAGCTGATGGAGCGAATACCGAACATCCGAACCATGGATGCCCTCGGTCGTCACGTCCTTCTGCATCGTCCGCAGGGACGCCACGGTCTTGCCGTGCGCATGAGGCGCTGTCTGTAGACAGCGCCTTTTTTCATCCCCGCGAACGCTTCCGTCCTGTGCGGCTTCGTGTGAGTCGAGAGTGCCGGGAAGCCGTCCCGGCGGATCGAGAGGATGACGATGCGCACACTTGTACTGAACGCAGGATACGAACCGCTCGCGATCGTGTCGTTCAAGAGAGCCCTGGTCCTGGTCATGAACGACAAGGCGACGGTCATCGAACGTGTCGAGGACGACCCCGTCTGGGGCAGTCACGGCGTCTACGACCGTCCTGCCGTCATCGTCCTCTCGCGGTATGTGCGCATTCCGATCAGCAGACGCGTCCCGGTCACACGGCGGGGCGTCCTCCGCCGTGACAACCACCGCTGCGGCTACTGCGGCAAGGCCGCCTCGACCATCGACCACGTGATGCCGCGTTCGCGCGGAGGGGCTGATTCGTGGGAGAACCTCGTCGCGTGCTGCCTGCGCTGCAACAACACCAAGAGCGACCGCACGCCGCAGGAGATGCGCTGGGAACTGAGGTTCGCACCGCGTCCTCCGCACGGGACGGCGTGGACGGTCCGCGGCACGGAGCGGAGCGACCCGCGATGGGAGCCGTACCTGGCACTCGCCGCGTGAACGGAAGGCGGGGGCGGGGCTTCCTCTAGAATGGAATCCTCGCCCCCGTAGCTCAGCAGGATAGAGCAGCCCTCTCCTAAAGGGCAGGTCGCTGGTTCGAATCCAGTCGAGGGCACATCTCAGTCACGGCCGTTGCGCCACAGCTTCGATGGCCACCAGATCACTCGACCCAGGTCGTAGGCGAGTGCCGGCACGAGCAGCGAGCGCACCACGAAGGTGTCGAGCAGCACTCCGAACGCGACGATGAACGCGAGCTGCGCGAGGAACAGGATCGGGATCACCGACAGGGCGGCGAAGGTCGCTGCGAGTACGAGACCCGCGGACGTGATCACGCCGCCGGTGATCGAGAGTCCGCGAAGCACGCCTTCGCGCGTGCCGTGCTCGAGCGACTCCTCGCGCACCCTCGTCATCAGGAAGATGTTGTAGTCGATGCCGAGTGCCACGAGGAACACGAATCCGTAGAGCGGAACCGCAGGATCGGCACCGGGGAAGTCGAACACTCCGTTGAAGACCAGTGCCGAGACGCCCATCGCCGTGCCGAACGACAGCACCGTGGTGATGATGAGCAGCACCGGCGCGAGGATCGACCGCAGCAGCAGCATCAGGATCAGCATGATCACGACCAGGACGACCGGGATGATCAGGTTGCGGTCGTGGATCGAGGCGTCGTTCGTGTCGATCGCGGTCGCCGTCACTCCGCCGACCAGAGCATCGAGCTCGTCCAGCTGGGTGCGCAGGTCCCGCACCGTCGCGGCAGCCGCGTCAGAGTCGGCCGCGTCGGTCAGAGTGCCCTGAAGAAGAACGTCTCCGTCGACGACGGTGGGCTCGGGCACCGGGGTCCCGGGAGGGCCGACGGCGACCAGGCCGTCTTCCGTGACCGGCGCCGAACCGCTCGGCGAGTCAGCGGCCGTGACAGAGACCCCGTCGATTCCATCGTCGGCCAGCAGCACGTCGGCGGCATCCTGCAGCTCGTCCTCCGCGACGACCACGTACACGGGACTGCCGGAGCCGCCGGGGAAGTGCTCGCCCAGAGCCACCTGACCGTCGCGCGCCTCGGACGCGCCGAGCACGAGATCGGACTGGGGCACGCCGACGGCGTTCAGCTGCAGGACGCCCGAAGCGCCGGCGAGCAGCACCAGGGTCGTCACGATCCAGATGACGCGAGGGCGGCGGGTGATGAGGTTCGCGAGCCGTGCCCACAGGCCCGTCTTGCGCATGCCGTGCTCGTCAGCGACGACCTCGGGCTCGAACTTCGGGCGACGGGGCCAGAACACCGCGCGGCCGAACAACAGCAGGAGAGCCGGCAGCAGTGTGAGCGCGGCGAGCATCGCGAACACGATGCCGATGGCGGCCACCGGACCGAGGGTGCTGTTCGACTTGAGGTCGCTGAGCAGCAGACAGAGCAGTCCGGCGATGACAGTCCCGCCGGAGGCCACGATCGGCTCGAAGGAGCCCTTCCAGGCCGCCAGCACGGCGGCCCCCTTGTCTCGGGTGACGCGCAGCTCTTCGCGGAACCGCGCCACGAAGAGCAGCGCGTAGTCGGTGGCCGCTCCGATGACCAGGATGAAGAGGATGCCCTGGGTCTGGCCGCTGAGCAGCAGCACCTCGAACTTCGCCAGCCACCAGACCACGAGGAGCGCGACGCAGAGTGCGAAGAGGCTCGTCGAGAGCACGACGATCGGCAGCAGGAACGAGCGGTAGACCAGCACGAGGATGACGAGCACCGCGAGCAGGGCCACGCCCAGGAGGAGGCCGTCGATGCCGGCGAACCCGGCGACGAGGTCGGCGCTGAATCCTGCGGGACCCGTGATGTAGACGGTGACGCCGTCAGGCGCGGCATCCCGCAGCTGAGTGCCGAGTGCATCGATCGCGTCGGCGAGTTCCGCGTCGCCCTCGATCGGGATGAACGCCTGGACGGCCTTGCCGTCGTCCGACGTCAGAGCGGGAGAGACGTCTTCGCTCACGCCCTCGACGGAGGGCGCGTCGGCCACCGCATCCGAGATGGTCTGGAGGTCTGACTCCGACAGCTCGTCATCGGCGACGAACACCGCGATCGCCGGAATGGCATCGCTGTCGTTGAACTCGCCGAGGAGCTTCTGCACCTGCGTCGCATCGGCCGACTCAGGCAGGTAGCTCGTCTGATCGTTCGATGAGACCTCGTCGACCTTGCCGAACAGCGGGCCGCCGAGCCCTGCGCCCACCAGCCAGATGAGGATGAGGGCGACGGGGATGAAGACGCGCGCCCAGGAGTGCCGACGCGTGCGCTCTCGGGTCGGCGGGGTGGGCGCGTGCTCAGGGGTGGACATCAGATTCCTCTCGGAAGGTGCAGGGGATCGGGGTGCGTCAGGAGACCCAGGCGAGGATGAGGATCATCGTCGCGAGGAACCCGGCGAAGTAGTTGAGGAAGATGAAGCGTCGCCACGCGCGGTTGGTCCCCGCCGATGTGTCGTCGGTGACGTTCCACCAGGGTGCGGCGTTGACGATGTACGGCAGCGCGAGTGCGGCGCCCAAGGGTGCCGGCCAGGACGTGAACAGCATGGCGATGCCGGCGAGTGCCCACAGCGCGATCGACAGCCGTACGGTCGCCCGTGCTCCGATCACGGTCGCGATCGAGCCGATGCCCCCTTCGCGGTCGGGCGCGATGTCCTGCACCGCTCCGAAGGCGTGCGCGGCCATGCCCCACAGGAAGAACGCGAGCAGCACGATGACCGCTGTCGAGGTGACGGCGCCCTCGGCAAGGGTCAGCCCCACGATCGCCGGAGTGACGAAGTGCAGGCTCGAGGTCGTCGAATCCAGGAACGGCCGCTCTTTGAACCGGAGCCCGGGTGCGGAGTAGGCGATCACCGCGAACACGCTGATCGCGAGCCAGAGCCAGGATGCGGGATTCCCGACCGCCACGAGGTAGACCAGGAACGGGACGTTCGTCACGACCGCCGCCCACAGGGTCGCGCGGTGTATGCGGGGGGCGAGAAGCGCGCCCTCGATCCCGCCCTTGCGCGGGTTGGCGAGGTCGGACGCGTAATCGAACACGTCGTTGATGCCGTACATGGCCAGGTTGTACGGCACGAGGAAGTAGAGGGTGCCGATGATCAGCGTCAGGTCGATCTCGCGCGTGCTGAGGAGGTAGGCGGCCGCGAAGGGGAATGCCGTGTTGATCCAGCTGATGGGGCGGGAGGAGAGGACGATCTGCCGGGCGTCGCGACCGGTGGATCCGCGGGTCGAGGAGCTCACGAGGGATCCTCCTCGGCGCCTCGGAGGCCGGCGCGCGCGCGTCGACGTGCGCGCAGCGCTGCCCACAGGGTCGGCAGCAGCACGGCCCCTGCGAGCGGATAGGCGAAGTCCTCGAGCGGTGCGAGACCGATGTGCACCCCGAGGAGGTGATCGGGGGAGTAGTGGAACAGTCCGGTGGCGATCATGACGGTGTCGAAGACGGCGGTGAGGAGGAAGAGCACGACGACGGTCGCGGCGATCGCGCCGAGATGGGCTCTGTTCCGACCAGCGACCACGGAGAGAACGGCGGCCGCCACGACGGCGACGCCGACGAACCATGCGGAGAGCTCGATGTAGGTCACGATGCGACCTCCGCCGGGCGTCGGCGCAGTCGGGTGAGGATCCGCACAGCCCCGGTGTAGACGACCATGGTGCAGACGACGAGGAAGAGCAGGAAGACAGGCTCTTCGATGGGGAGCTCGGGGGCGAGGACGATCCCCGTCGCGACGGCGGCCTCGCCCCGGAAGAAGATCCCTCCGACGATGCCGGCGACGTCCCACGCGAGGAAGAAGGCGAATCCGATCGCCGTGACGATCGCCGCGGTCACCGCGTCGCTCCAGAAGAAGAGCCGGAACCGCCGGTCGAGCAGCAGCATGCAGCCGAGCGTGATGAGCAGGAGCGCGAGATACAGGAAGCCCATCAGGATTCCCCGCGGGTGGACCCTGCCGGGGTCGCGACATCGAGAGGGCCGCTGGAATGGTCGCCGCGGATGCGCTTGAGAACGATCTCCGCGCTGATGAGGCACATCGGCACCCCCACGCCCGGCGCGGTCGTGGCACCCGCGTAGTACAGGCCCGACACCTGGCGCGACTCGTTCTGAGCACGGAACATCGCGCTCTGGGACAGGATGTGCGCCGGCCCCAGCATCCCGCCGCGCCACGAGTTGTAGTCCTCGAGGAAGTCCGCGGGGCCCTTGGTCTCGCGCACCACGATGCGCTCACGCAGGTCGTGGATGCCGGCCCAGCTCGCGATCTGGTCGATCGCCGCATCCGCGGCCTCCTCGATCGCGGCGGAGCCGGCACCGTCGGAGCCGCCCGCTCCCAACGCCGTGTCGGCGGGGATCGGCACGAGCACGAAGAGGTTCTCGTGGCCCTCGGGGGCCACGGTGCGGTCGGTCGCGCTCGGGCGGCAGACATAGATCGATGCGGGTGAGGGGATCTCGGGGTCGTCGCCGAAGATCGCGTCGAAGTTCGCATCCCAGTCCTCCGTGAAGAACAGGGAATGATGCGGCAGCTCGGGCACGGAACCACGGATGCCGAGCATCACCAGCACGGCGCCGGGACCGCTCGTGCGCTGCTGCCACCAGGAATCGGGGTAGGTGCGCAGGTGCGGCGGCAGCAGCGCCGTCTCGGTGTGGTGAAGATCGGCGCCGGACACCACGATGTCCGCTTCGGCCCGGTGCGCGATTCCGTCGGCGTCGCGCCACTCGATGCCCGTGACGGTCGGAGCACCCGACCGGACGCCGGTGCTGATCGCCGTGACATCGGCATCCAGCACGATCTCGGCTCCGGCCGCCTCCGCGAGCTCCGCGATGCGCTCGACGACGCGCCAGAATCCGCCCTGGGGGTAGCTGACGCCCTCATCGAGGTCGAGAGCGCTCATGAGGTGGTACATCGCCGGTGCGGTGCGGGGGTCCGTGCCGAGGAACACGGCGGGGTACCCGAGCAGCTGCCGGATGACCGGGTCACGGAAACGCCGCGCCGCGAACGACTGCAGGCGCGTGCCCAGCAGGCTGAAGAGACGGGGGAGTGCGCGCAGCACCTCCGGTGTCATCAGCGTGCGCAGCCTCGTGAACGGGTTGTAGAGGAAATAGCGCTCGGCCATCACACGGGCGTCGTGCGCCGAGTCGAGGTAGACATCCAGGGCCTGTGCGGCGCCGGGCTCGCGCGACTCGAAGAGGCGCGAGACCGCGTCACGACCGGTGGGAACCGTGACGGACGGCGCCGTGCGCCCGTCCGCGAGCGGCGCCCGGAATACGCGATACCCGGGATCGAGGAGGGTCAGATCGAGCTGCTCCTGGGTCGAGGTGCCCATCATCTCGAAGAAGTGATCGAACACCTCGGGCATGAGGTACCACGAGGGCCCGGAGTCGAAGCGGAAGCCGTCGCGTTCGATGGTGCCTGCACGACCACCGACACGGCCGTTCTTCTCGTAGACGGTCACATCGTGGCCGTCACGGGCGAGCAGGCCGGCGACGGCGAGACCGGCGACGCCTGCGCCGATGACCGCTACCCGGCTCATCGGCTCCGCTCCATCGCGGTCACGAGCACCGAGCGCGCGGCCAGCATCGCCTTCACCGGATCGGGTACGCGCACCCGCTGCTCGTAGAGACTCGAGGCCGGAGTCTTCGCGACCCGGCGCGTGAGAGCCGCGAACAGCGCGAGTGCGCTGCGGACCGCGGCGCGAGAGTCCTTGGGCAGCAGCGGGATCGAGCGCGCCGCATCATCGAGCTGCGCCGTGATCGTGCGCACCCACTCGTCCCGATCGCCGTCGGTGAGGCGGCCGCCGTCGCCGAGGTAACCGCGCTGCAGTCGATCCGTGTCATCCGCGAGGTCGCGCAGGAAGTTCACGTTCTGAAATGCCGCACCGAGCTGCCGTGCTCCGTGCGTCAGGGTCTCGAGCTCTCTGTCGGTGCGCCGCTCGTCCCGCAGGAAGACACGCAGGCACATCAAGCCGACCACCTCGGCAGAGCCGTAGACGTAGCGCTCATGAGCCGCCGCGTCGTAGGACGTGAAGTGCGACTCCGCGGCGATGTCGGCGGCCATCGAGTCGAAGAACGGCTGCGTGAGATCTTCGCCGATCCCGCACTCCCTCGCCGTTCGCGCGAAGGCGTGCAGGACGAGGTCCGTGCTGTACCCCACGCGCATCGCCCGGTGCGTCTCCGAGACGTACGACGCGAGCGCTCCGCTCTGCGCCGACTCGTCGAGCCCCGCCTGGGCGGCGACTCCGTCGACGATCTCGTCTGCGATGCGCACCATCGCGTAGATGTTGCGCACGTGCTGACGGTATCTCTCGCCGAGCAGGCGCGTCGCGAGTCCGAAGGATGTCGAATATGTGCGGATGACCTCGGTGGATGCGGTGTCGGCGGCGCGGTTGAACCGCCCCAGACTCGCACCCGATGCGTCGTGAGGGTTCGGGGTCATGCGTGACGCCCTTCGAGGCGGGAGGTGGAGACGAGGATCGACCGTGCGGCATCCGAGCTGATCTCGCCGGCGAGCTCCGCCTCGGACAGCAGCGCGTAGACCGCGTCGAGCTGATCGCCGATGAGGCCGATCACGAATCGCTCCGCTCCGCACTCGCGCAGCAGATCGCGCATCGAGGTGGCGTCCTGCAGGCTGAGGTCCGCCGAACCGAACCGCGGTTCGATGTCGTGCCAGGCGCTCGTCGACCGCGCGAAGGCGATGATGGCCGTCTCCTTGCCCTCTCTCAGGTCGGAGAAGGGGTCCTTGCCGTGTGTCCGGTGGTCGCCGAAGACGCAGAGCAGGTCGTCCTGAAGCTGGTAGGCGAGACCCAGGTGGCGGCCGACGGCCTGCAGCGTCTCCTCGGCCGAGGTGGAGGAGTCGGCGAGGAGCGCCGCGGCGCGCAGCGGGAGCGAGAACGAATAGGTGGCCGTCTTGTAGACGCTCATCGACAGGACGGTGTCGACGTCGGAGGCGATGATCCCGTGGCTCAATGCGACGTCGGTGTGCTCGCCGGCCACCGTCTCGAGGATCGTCTGCTCGACCAGGTCGAGGAGGCGTCCTCGTGTGTGCGCCGGCACATCCGCCCGGGCGAAGCCCATGATCGCGGCCGAGAGCATCAGATCGCCCATCAGGATCGCGCTGGACCTGGCCCAGTGCAGCGCGTCCTGCTCGGAGGCGCCGGGTGTGCCGGCGGCGAGCTGCCCGATCAGGTTGGGTCGCTTGCGGCGGGTCAGGTCTCCGTCGATGACGTCGTCGTGAAGGAGGAAGGCATAGTGAAGGAGCTCGATATGGGTCGCTATGTCGACAGCCCCGATCATCGCGTCCTCGCCTGCGGTCGGGACGAGCGCGCGGTGGATGTCGAGCAGCAGCCGCGGGCGCACGAGCTTGCCGCCGAGAGCGTGGTCGGCGGTCGCGCGCCAGAGGGCGGCGAACTCGGCTCCGTACACCTCGGCGTTCTCGCAGTGAATGGCGAAGCGCTGTCGGAGCACCTCTTCGACACGGGTGCTCATGTCCTCTCGCGGCGCGGTCTGCGTCACGGTCGCGGTCATGATCACACCACCCCGAGGTCGCGCAGCCGGGGCAGCTGCTCCACGAGCCAGGGGCTGTACGCGAAGGGGGCGCCGATGACGGCGTCGGCGAACTCGGCGGGATCGACCCAGGCCCACTCGGCGACCTCGTCGGGATCGGGGGAGAGGGGGCCGTCTGCGATGGCGACGTGCACGGGGCAGATCTCGTTCTCGACGATCCCGCTCGCGTCGACTGCGCGATAGCGGTAGTCAGGCAGCACCAGGGAGATGTCGGTGAGACGGAGTCCGAGCTCGTCCTGCGCGCGTCGATGCACTGCCTGTGTCATGTCCTCGCCCGGGCGGGGGTGACCGCAGAAGCTGTTGGTCCAGACGCCGGGCCAGGTGCGCTTCGTCAGCGCTCGCCGCGTGACGAGAAGACGCCCCTGCCGGTCGAAGACATGGCAGGAGAAGGCCAGGTGAAGAGGAGTATCGGTGGTGTGCACCGCGTCTTTCGCGAACACGCCTATCGCGACTCCGTCTGCAGAGAGGAGGGTGACCTCATCCAACGGGGAACCTCCTCGATTTTCGCTAGCTTAGCTAATAATCAACATAACACGAAACAATCGTGTGTAGCATGATGGCATGCACGACGGACCCGACGCCACCCCCCGCGGAAGCGGTGCGTCCGATGTGCTGTCTCGCAAGGACCCGATCTCTCCGGATGGCCTCGCGCACGCGGCGATCTACGACGTCGAGTCGGCGGATCCGCGGAGCACTCTGATCGATCGATCAGGTGTCGACCCCGAGGACCTGCGCCAGATCGCGCTCGTCATGGGCGCCCTCGGTGAGCTCCGCGACGCGGAGCAGAAGCTGTCACTCGCCTCACGGCGCTACATGCGCCTGAACGACACGGACATGCGCGCACTGCATTACCTGATCGTGTGCGCGAACCGCGGGGCCACGGCCACTCCCGGGGGGATCGCGACGCACCTCGGCATATCGACGGCGTCGACGACGAAGCTGCTCGACCGCCTCGAGAAGGGCGGACATATCCGGCGGGCGCCGCATCCGACGGACCGGCGCGCTCTCGCGATCACCATCACGCCGGAGACGCGGCAGGCGGCCATGGAGACGGTGGGTCGTCAGCAGGCCAAGCGCTTCTACTCGGCGGCGCGACTCACTCCGGACGAGCGTGACGTCGTCATCCGGTTCCTGTCCGACATGGCCCAGGAGATCACGCTCCGGGATGAGCCGTGGGCTCAACCCGGAGTCGCTACCTCAGACTGAGTCAGTGCGCGGCGTTGTACGCCTCGACGACCGGGGCGGGAATGCGGCCCCGCTCTGAGAGCGTGTAGCCGTTGTCGTTCGCCCAGGCACGGATCGCCGCGACCTCGGGATTGCGACCCGCGCGCTTCCGGGGTGCTGCCGACCGCGACGAGACCGCCGAGCCGGCCCGTCGTCCAGCCGAGATATACGGTTCCAATGCCGCGCGCAGTTCTTCTGCGTGCGCGGAATTCAGATCGATCTCGTAAGAAGTGCCATTCAGCGAGAAATGGACCGTTTCGCCTTCGCCCACTTCCAGGATGCTTCCGTCGATGTCGTCAACCAGCTGGTGCACAATTCTTCTTGCCATGGGAATACAGTACTGCCGAATATCCGAGCCCGCAGTGCTATTCGTGACCAGGGTCGATCAATTTCAGGCCGACGATGCAGCCGACGAGGCCGAGGAGCAGCAGAATCCGCGGCCAGGAGATGTCGCTGTCGCCGGTGATCATCGCCCACACCACTGTCAGAGTCGCGCCGATGCCGACCCACACCGCATAGGCGGTGCCGGTGGCGATATCACGCATGGCGAATGCGAGCCCGAGCATCGAGAGGATCAGACCGCCCGCGAATATGATGCTCGGCCACAGCTTGGTGAATCCCTCGGATTTGCCGAGCGCAGTCGCCCACACAGCTTCGAGGACTCCGGAGACGATAAGCACGATCCACGACATGACGGTCCTTTCGGACCAGTCTTTTCGCTCACCGGGTACTGGTCTGCCTCGTCCGGGGCCGGGGTTCACCGACCAGTATCCACGATAGCCGTGAGCGCTGGGCAGGGCCTGTGCAGCGCTGTGCCGCGGAGTGCCGCGCGTGACTCAGGGGAGCAGCCCGGCCCGCCGCGCCTTGGCCACGGCGGCGTGGCGGGTCGAGGCGTCGAGCTTGGACATCGCCGTGCCGAGATACGCCTTGACGGTGCCCTCGCGAAGGCCGAGCTGCCCGCCGATCTCCGCATTCGTCGCGCCGAGGGCGGCGCAGGCGAGCACATCGGTCTCGCGGCGGGAGAGATGAACCGTCGGGATCGGCCCGGTGCCGGTGGAGACCGCGTCGTCCGCGAGCATCACGAGGCGCTGCTCCACCTGTGCGATGCGCGCCCGAAGATCCGCATCATCAACGGATGCCGCGATGCTGCGAAGCTCGGCGAAGCTCTCCCGCAGCTCTTCGCGATGGCGCGGGGGGACGGATGCGGACGACGGCGTGACCGAGCGAAGGCGACGTTCCACCTCGTCGCGAACTCGGAGCTCCTCTGCGACGGACTGTGCGACCTGCATCGCCGGCGCCGTGGTCACGCCGCCGACGGGTGTCCGGTCCCAGGCCCCCGCGTACAGGACTCCTCGGGGACGGCCGCTCACGACGATCGGCAGGGCCAGCAGAGTCCTGAGGCCCTCGCCGAGCACGAACACGTCGTAGTCGTGCGTGATCTGCTGCGATGACCCGTAGTCGCTCGTCATGCGAGGGCGCAGCTCCATCATCGCCCGTCCGCCGAGACCGCGTTCGGGTCTGACGCGCAACCCGTCGAGGCTGTGCGTGCGGTTTCCGACGATGCTGGTGACGCTGACCACGCCCTCGTCGATCAGGCCGCCGAAGGCGACCGGGAACCGGGTGCGCTGCGCGAGCTCGCGCACTGCTCTGGCGACGAGCTCGGTCTCTGATTCCATCTCGGTCGATGTGCTCACGACTACCTACTTTCGGGGGTGACGGCGCTGTGTCCCCGTTTCGTAGCGTCGACCCTATCATTCGCCTGGCACTGCGGGGCGAGCCGCAGAACATGAGGCAAGGAGGCCCCATGACCGACCATCCGACGGCAGATTCGCCGGGAGCGATCGACTACATCGCTGTCGAGGAATCACCACGATTCCGCGAACTGAAGAAGACGCAGCGCTCATTCATCTTCCCGCTCGCGGCATTCTTCCTCATCTGGTATTTCGTCTACGTCCTGCTCGCCGCCTTCGCGACCGAATTCATGTCGCAGAGAGTGTGGGGAGATATCACCGTCGGGCTGCTCATGGGGTTGGGACAATTCGTCACCACCTTCGCGATCACGATGGGGTACGTCGCATTCGCGAACCGGAGACTCGATCCGATAGCGACCGAGATCCGCGAAGAGCTCGAGAAGGCGCAGGCTGACGCATGAACCGCATTCACGCCGCCGCGGGGGAGATCGCGGTGGAGAGCAATCCTGTTCTCAACATCTCGATCTTCGTCGCCTTCGTGGCGGTGACACTGTTCATCGTCATCCGTGCGAGCCGGAACAACAAGACGGCGGCGGACTACTACGCCGCGGGCCGCTCGTTCACGGGGCCGCAGAACGGTTTCGCGATCGCCGGCGACTATCTGTCTGCGGCATCCTTCCTCGGGATCTGCGGTGCGATCGCGATCAACGGCTACGACGGATTCCTGTATTCGATCGGATTCCTCGTCGCCTGGCTCGTCGCACTGCTTCTCGTCGCCGAGCTGATGCGCAACACCGGCAAGTTCACGATGGCCGACGTCCTGTCGTTCCGACTGAAGCAGCGGCCAGTGCGCATGGCGGCCGCGATCACCACGCTCGCAGTGTGCTTCTTCTACCTGCTCGCGCAGATGGCGGGAGCCGGCGGGCTGGTCTCCCTGCTGCTCGGAATCGACGGCCGACTCGGTCAGTCGATCGTGATCGCCGTCGTCGGCGTGCTGATGATCGTCTACGTCCTCATCGGCGGCATGAAGGGCACGACCTGGGTGCAGATCGTCAAGGCGTTCCTGCTCATCGGCGGTGCGATCGCGATGACGATCTGGGTGCTGGCGATCAACGGATTCAGCCTCAACACGCTGCTCGAGGCGGCTGTGGCGAATTCCGACAAGGGCGACGCGATCCTCGCGCCGGGACTGCAGTACGGAGCTAACCCCTGGGACTTCGTCTCTCTCGGCATGGCTCTCGTGCTCGGAACGGCGGGGCTCCCGCACGTGCTGATGCGCTTCTACACGGTCCCCACCGCCAAGGAGGCTCGTCGTTCGGTGGTGTGGGCGATCTGGCTGATCGGCGGCTTCTACCTGCTGACGCTGGTACTCGGCTACGGAGCAGGCGCGCTCGTCGGCGCGGACGTGATCGCGGCGGCACCCGGCGGTCCGAACTCGGCGGCGCCGCTGCTCGCCCTGTATCTCGGCGGGCCGGTCCTCCTCGGGTTCATCTCGGCCGTCGCCTTCGCGACCATCCTCGCGGTGGTGGCCGGACTCACGATCACGGCAGCAGCCTCGTTCGCGCACGACATCTACGCGAACGTGATCCAGAAGGGGAAGAAGGACTCGGCCGGAAACCCCGTCGAGCCGGATCCCAACGGCGAGGTGCGCGTCGCACGCCGAACGGTGGTCGTGATCGGCATCCTCGCGATCGTGGGCGGCATCGGTGCGCAGGGGCAGAACATCGCCTTCCTGGTGGCGCTCGCGTTCGCGGTCGCCGCCTCGGCGAATCTGCCGACGATCCTCTACTCGCTGTTCTGGCGACGGTTCAACACCCGCGGTGCGGTCTGGAGCATGTACGGCGGCCTCGCCGCGGCGATCATCCTGATCATCCTGTCGCCGGTGTTCTCCGGGTCGCCGACCTCGATGATCCCCGGGATCGACATCGTGCTGTGGCCGATGAACAATCCGGGAATCGTGTCGATCCCGCTCGGCTTCTTCCTCGGCTGGCTCGGGACGGTCACGAGCCGGACCAAGGAGTCGCCGCTCCTGGCGGCCGAGATGGAAGTGCGCTCGCTCACCGGTTTCGGGGCCGAGAAGGCCGTCGACCACTGAGCGGCCGATGACGCGAACGGGGGACCCCGACGGCCTACTCGTCGGGGTCCCCGTGCGGTCAGCCGTGCGACTCGAGGTCGAGAAGGAACCTCTTGCGCTCGGGATGCGCGCCGTACTGACCCGTCGTGCCATCCGACCGCACCACGCGGTGGACGGGGACGACGATGGAGAAGGGACTGAGACGGCAGGCGGTGCCGACGGCCCGCGCGGCACCGGGGCGCCCGGCCAGCACCGCGACCTCCCCGTAGCTGATCGTCTCTCCCCATTCGATGGTGGTGATGGTCTGCAGCGCCGTGCGCGCGAACCCGTCGATGAGGCGCCAGTCGAGCGCCAGGTGATCGTGGAATCGCACCGGCGATCCACCGAAGTACGCGTCGAGGAGTTCGGTGACCTCGTCTGCCGCACCGGGGTCGGGTTCTGGGACGGCCCGGAGCTGGCTCGCGACGTTCTCGAGGAGCCAGGGAACCGATGGATCATTCGACTCCGAGAGGTCGAATCGGACGAGCCCCTCGTCGGAGAACACCGCGAGGGCGTCGCCGAACGGAGTCGGTGCGAAGTCATAGCGGAAGGTCATGCCTCCATACTGACCGGAGCGGGGGTGCGGGGGTGTCCCCACGAGCGCGACCGGGGGAGACCGCACCGACTCGTCGCTCGGGTGCAGAAGCAGTCCGCAGGGTCGTCGCTCCGCCCTCGAGCGGGCGGAAATACGGTGAAACCCGCCCGGGATACCGCCTGCGGGGCGAGGCGCGCTTAGTGTGTGAGGTGTGTGGCGACGTGAAGGCAAGGCTGCGGATGACGCAGCGACCGATGCCGCAGTGACCCTCGGCGAATCGCACGAGCCGGTCTCCGGTATCGGCATCGCGCATGCGGCAGAGGCCGAGCGCACTCGGCTGCGTGCGGAAGCTGCTGACCTCGGCGGTTCATCGCCGCTCGTGAACTTCCGCGACACGGTCGAATCCAGCATCGACATCTCGAAGGCCCACCCCGGCAGTCTTCCCCAGTTCATCACAGGCAAATCGACCCTGCTGTCGAACCTCTATCGCGACGAGGTCGGTCTGCGCACTGCGAGGCTCGCCGCCGAGCGGATCACGGCGAAGAACACCGAGCTGCGCACCGTTCGCGGCATCGAGGCGGTGCACCTCGCAGTCGGCGTCGCCGGCTGGCGCATCGGCGGGGCGGATTTCTCGGCGCCCGTGCTGCTTCGCCCCCTCGCCATCCGTCGGCACCACTCCGACTTCGAACTCAAGCTGCAGGGCGCGTTCGAGGTGAACCCCGAGCTCGTGCGCATCGCGCGTGAGCACTTCGGCATCACGATCGACGCCGCGGCTCTCGCCTCCCTCGCCTACGACGGCGGGATCTTCAAGCCGCAGCCGGTGATCGACAGCCTTCGGGCCACGACGCGGTCGATCGACACCTTCACGGTGCTGCCGCGGCTCGTGGTCTCGACCTTCGCCGATGTCGGCGGTGCCATGTCCCGCGACGGCGGGAGTCTGGACCACGTCGTGCTCAACGCTCTGGCCGGTCACGTCGGTGACCGCGAGCAGGTCTCGGCCCGCCGACCCGCGCCGCACCACACCGGACCGGACGACCGGGCGCCGGCATCCGACAATCTGCTGCTCGATGCGGATGCCGAGCAGGAGGCGCTCCTCGCCAGGATCGCGGCCGGACATTCGCTGACCGTCGCGACGCTCCCCGGCACAGGCGGCACACAGACCGTGATCAACGCGCTCGGCGAACTCGTGCGGGCCGGCAAGAGGGTGCTCGTCGTCTCGGCGCGACGGTCGACCCTCGACGGCGTGCGGCACCGTCTTGCGGGCATCGGCCTCGACAGCCTGGCGGTATCGCCCGCGAGCGTGCGTCGGGACCTCGTCCGCGCGATCGGCCGGAACGAGAAGGCGACGGCTCCGAAGGTCAGCGACGTCGATGACGCACTCGTGCGTCTCCGCACGGTGCTCAGGGATTATCGCAGCGCTCTCACCGCTCCGGTCGCGGGGACGAACTCGTCGGTGCTCGACGCCACCAGGCATCTCACGAGGCTCGCCTCCCTGCCCACCCCGCCGTCGACCACGGCGCGACTCAGCGCCGAGACTCTCCGCCGTCTCGCTGACGATCGCTCGTCGGCGGCAGCGGCGCTCGCGCAGGCCGCGCGCCTCGGCGAGTTCCGCTTCGGACCCGACGACTCGCCCTGGTACGGAGTCACGTTCTCGAGCACCGAGGCGGCGAAGTCGGCGCACCAGCTGGCAGCGCGTCTGCACTCCGACAGCGTGCCGGCACTCCTCGAGCGCGGGTATGCCCTCATCGCCCAGACGCATATGCGCCCGTTCTCGACGATCGACGAGCTCGGTGAGTACCTGCGGCTGCTGCAGGGCATCCGCGACTCTCTCGATCGGTTCAGCCCCACCGTCTTCGAGCGTCCGCTGGGCGAGCTCATCCAGGCTCACGGATCGCGCCGCGATGCGCCCGCGATGTCCGGGGCGAACCGGCGTCGGCTGCGTCGCCTCGCCAAGGAGTACGTGCGCCCGGGCGTCCATGTCACCGAGATGCACGAGTCGCTGCTGCGCATCCAGGCGCAGCGCACCCAGTGGCAGCGGTTCGTGGAAGCCGGAGTGGCGCCCGAGGTTCCACTCGGGCTCGCCGACGTCCACTCCTCGTGGCAGCGCGTCACGGCTGAGCTCGCCGAGCTCGATGTCGCGCTCGGCCGCAGGGAACCGCTGTCGACGCTCCCCGTCGCCCGCCTCGTGCGCACTCTCGCCGGTCTCGCGGCGAAGTCCGACGTCTTCGACAACCTCGTGGAGCGCGCGCAGCTGCGCGATAGGCTGGCCGACCTCGGTCTCGAGCCGCTGCTCGCGGAGCTGTCCGTTCGCCACGTCGCCGAGTCGCGTGTGGGCGACGAGCTGGAGTTCGCCTGGTGGCAGACACTGCTGGAACGGGCTCTGCAGGAGGATCGAGCGCTGCTCGGTGCGAACACGGCGGTGGTCGACCGGCTCGAGCGGGACTTCCGTCTCGTCGACGAGGCGCACGCCGCGATGGCCGGTCCGTTGCTCGCCTGGCAGCTCGCGAACCAGTGGAAGATCGCCATCGTCGATGAACCGCAGGAGTCGCAGAACCTCAGGCGCGCACTGAAGCAGCCGGCGACGACGACAGCCGAGATCGTGAGCTCCGCGCCCACCCTCGTCGGCGTGCTCGCGCCGGTCTGGATCTCGTCTCCCTACCTCGTGCCGCAGATCCCCGACTCCGTCGAGTTCGACACGGTGCTCCTCGTCGATGCGGCCGCGATCAACCTCGCCGAAGCGGCCCCGGCGATCCGCCGTGCCCGTCAGGTCGTCGCTTTCGGCGATCCGGTCACTCAGCTTCCGACAGCGTTCCACGTCGCCGTGGACCCCGGCCCCGAATGGGAGCACGAGGTGCCCTTCGACTCCGTGTCGGTGTTCGAGCGCCTGTCCGAACTGCTTCCCGTGATGACCCTCACGCGCAGCTACCGCGCGGGCGGCGAGGACCTCGCAGAGCTCATCAACGACGCGTTCTACGGCGGCGAGATCGTCTCGCTGCCCTGGGCGGGCTCGTACCTGGGTCGCGGCAGCCTCACCGTCGACTACGTCGAAGGCGGCACCGGGGCGCCCGACCCCGTGTCGGGTGCGGTGGAGAGCCCCGAGGCAGAGGTCGCACGCGTCGTCACGCTGGTCGTGGAGCACGCCGTGCATCGCCCGGACGAGTCGCTCATGGTGGTCACCGCGAGCAGGCGTCACGCCGAGCGCGTGCGGGCCGCCGTCACCTCGGCATTCGCCGGGCGCTCCGACGTCGCCGACTTCGTCGGTCGCGACACGGCCGAGCCCTTCGCGGTGCTCACCCTCGAGGAGTCCGTGGCTGAGAGCCGCGACCGGGTGATCTTCTCACTCGGCTACGGCCTGACCAAGCACGGCCGAGTGCTCAGCGACTTCGGCGACCTGTCCACGCCGGATGGGGAGCGGCTGCTGACGGTCGGGATGACCCGCGCCCGCCGGTCCATGGTGATCGTCTCGTCGATCCGGCCCTCGTCGTTCGACGACGGCCGCCTCGAGTTCGGCGCCGCCACCCTGATGTCGATCCTCGGCGGCCTCGCCACCCGGGGACGCGACGCACGCCTGGAGGATCTCGCCGACCCGCTGACGCTCGCCCTCGCACGAGAGCTTCGCCGTCTCGGCGCAGCGGTCGACGTCGACTACCGCGGTCTGCTGCCGCTCGTCGCACAGCACAACGGCAAGGCCGTCGTCATCGAGTCCGACCCGGAGTCTCGTGGCGAGTCACTGCGCGAGGCCCTGCGGCTGCGCCCGAACGTGCTTCGCCGCCTCGGGTGGCATTACGTGCGCGTGCACGCCTTCGACCTCTACAGCGACCCCGTCACGGCGGCCACGCGCATCGCGGGAGTCTTGGGAATCTCGGCATCCGCGGCTCGAGCCGACAACGACACGCAGCCGATCGATCTCACCGACCCGCAGAATGACTGATCAGCCGGACTCCGGTGCCCCGCGGCAGAAGGTCGTGCGGGTCGCCGGATCGCGGCGTGCCCGGCTGACTCCCGTGCCGGGCACCGACACGGACCCGGATCGGGTCGTCCGGGAACCTCAGCGGACGACGGGCCCGAAGGGGCCCAACGACGACCGCCTGATGCAGGACGTGCCCCCGCACTACTGAGCACCGGCGGCTCAGGCGTGTTCGGGAGACGACGAAGCGCACGGCCCGAATCGGACCGTGCGCTTCGCGGTGCGGACTGCGAGTCAGCTGCGCGGCTTGTTCCCGGCGAGCAGGTCGCGGATCTCGACGAGCAGCTCCGCCTCGGTGGCGGCCGCCGGCTCTTCTTCCGGCTGCTCGGCCGCGGTGCCCTTGCGCGCCTCGACGTGGGCCTTGAACGTGTTCATCGGCAGCACGAACACGAAGTACACCACCAGAGCGACCGAGAGGAAGCTGATGATCGCCGAGATGAGATCGCCGATGGGGAACGTGACGGTATCTCCGTAGATGCTCTGCACCTGCGGTCCGAAGTTGCCCGTCGCATCCGCCTTGAAGAACAGCGAGACGAGCGGGGTGATGATGCTGTTCACCACGGCGGTGACGATCGCCGTGAACGCGGTGCCGATGACGACCGCGACCGCGAGGTCGATCACGTTGCCGCGGAGGATGAAGTCCTTGAAACCTTTGAGCATGGATGCCTCCGGGGAGTCGATAGGGGTCAGGAAGAAGAGGTGCTGGTCGACGCGGGGGCCGGGGTCGTGGTCTTGGCCGGCTCCGCCTTCGATGATGCCGGGGCGGATGCGGAAGAGCCGGAGCCCGCTCGCGAGTCGGTGCGATAGAAGCCGGATCCGTTGAAGGTCACGCCGATGGATCCGTACTGCTTGCGCAGCTCGCCGCCGCATTCGGGGCAGACGGTGAGTGCGTCGTCGGAGAAGCTCTGCACGGCGTCGAAGGCGTGACCGCACGAACGGCAGGCATAGGCATAGGTGGGCATTGCGATCCTCGCGGGTCAGCGTCGCGTGGGCGACAGGTGGAGGGTCTGCGTGGGAGTCACGACGCCGGTGACCGGCTGGTCGTGAACCTCCCTCGGCAGGAAGTCGAGTACCTCGGAATCATAGATGACTGCGTAGACGGGAGGGCACTTCTCCATCGATCCGATGGTCTTGTCGAAGTAGCCACGCCCCCAGCCCATGCGCATCCCGGTGCGGTCGACGGCCGCGGCGGGGATCACCATCAGATCGACGTCGTTGACGGCGATCGGACCGAGCACCTCGCCGGTCGGCTCGGGAAGCCCGAAGAGGCCTTCCGCGACGTCGTCGTCATCGGTCGCCACGGCCCAGTCGAGAAGGCCGTCGGCCCGTGTCACAGGAAGCAGGACCCGGATGCCGCGGCGCACCGCGCCGGTGACGAACTCCCGGGTGCCCGGCTCGGTCGTGGTCGAGAGGAAGCATGAGATCGACCGGGCGCCGAGCGCGTCGACCAGCTCGTCGAGGCGCTGCGTGATGGCGGATGCCGCGGCCTCCCGCTGCGAGTCGCTCAGCAGCTGGCGGCGTTCGCGGAGCTCGGCGCGAAGCGCGCGCTTCTCATGCTCTACGTCGTGGGACATGGCTCCGAGTCTACGGCGGCATCCCCACTAGGCTGGGTGGATGGGTATACGGAAGATGAAGGCTGTCATTCCTGCTGCCGGTCTGGGAACGCGTTTCCTGCCGGCGACGAAGGCGATGCCGAAGGAGATGCTGCCGGTCGTCGACAAGCCGGCGATCCAGTACGTCGTCGAAGAGGCCGCCAGCGCCGGGATCGATGACATCCTCGTCATCATCGGCCGCAACAAGAACGCGATCTCCAACCACTTCGACTCGGTCCCCGAGCTCGAGGTCAAGCTGATGGAGAAGGGCGACACGGGGCGTCTCGAGCGCGTCATCCATTCGAGCGACCTCGCCGACATCCACTTCGTCCGTCAGGGTGAGCCCAAGGGACTCGGTCACGCGGTGCTGCGTGCCCGCACGCACGTCGGCGACAGCTCCTTCGCCGTGCTCCTCGGCGACGACCTCATCGACGAGCGCGACCAGCTGCTCACCGAGATGATCGCCGAGCACGAGCGCAGCGGCGCCGCGGTGATCGCCCTCATGGAGGTCGACCCCGCGAGCATCCACATGTACGGCGCCGCCGCCGTCGAGGACATCGAGGGATCGGAGGCCGTGCGCGTCACCGACCTCGTCGAGAAGCCCGCACCCGAGGACGCGCCGTCGAACCTGGCGATCATCGGCCGTTACGTCCTGCCCGCCTCGATCTTCGAGGTGCTCGAGCGCACCGAACCCGGCAAGGGCGGCGAGATCCAGCTGACCGACGCGCTGCAGGAGCTGGCCACCAGCGCCGACGGCCCCGGTGTGGTGGGCGTCATCTTCCGTGGACGCCGGTACGACACCGGCGACCGCGTCGACTACATCAAGGCGATCGTCCAGCTCGCCTCCGACCGCGACGACCTCGGCCCCGAGCTGCGGCCGTGGCTCAAGGAGTTCGCGGAACGCCTCTAGGCGTCGACGCGGCGTCGGGAGCGCGCGGATGGATCAGGCGACGGGGATGCGGCATGGTCCCATCGAGCTGCGCCTCGTGCGCTCTCGGGATGCGAGGGCTCTTCAGCACGAGCTGTTGAGCAATCGCTCCTGGCTGCAGCCGTGGGAGGCCACCGTCCCGTACGGATCGGTCTCGTTCGACATGCGACTCAGCATCCGCCGTCTGCTGCAGCAGTACCGCGACGGCGCGGGCTATCCGTTCGTCATGGAGTACGAGGGTGAGATCGCCGGGCAGCTCAACGTGTGGGGAGTCGCCAGGGGGTCGTTGTGCTCGGCGACCATCGGGTACTGGGTGAGCGAGCGCTTCGCCGGCAAGGGCATCACGCCCACAGCCGTGGCGCTCGCGACCGATGCCTGCTTCACGGAGTATGCGCTGCACCGCATGGAGATCTGCATCCGGCCCGAGAACGTCGCGAGCCTGAGGGTCGTGCAGAAGCTCGGCTTCCGCTACGAAGGGCTGCGTCGCCGTTACATCCACATCGACGGCGACTGGCGGGATCACTACGCGTTCGCCCTCACTCGCGAGGATGTGCCGCAGGGCGTGCTGGCCCGGTGGCTGAACGGCGAGGTGCCTCCGGACGCCGCGACGATCCCGCCGTCGGACCGTTTCGCGCTCTGACAGGCCGCTGACTTCAGAACTCCTCGCGACACACGCTCCGACTGAGCGTCGTGACCAGCGATGTTCCCGTACCGTTGTCGACATGGACGGGCCGGTGCTGAGCGGGGGAGTGATAGTCCTCGTCGCTGTGCTCCTGTGGATGCTCTACCTGCTGCCCTCCTGGCGTGGGCGCTTCCAGTACGACGCCGCGGAGCGCAACGCCGTCAGACTGAACCAGGCCCTTCGGGTGCTGGCCGAGACCAGCGAGACCCCCGGCGAGGTCCGCCTCGAACTCAACGCGCGGACCGCCCTCGCGCAGCAGAAGCTCGCGAAGCGCCTGCAGTCCGAGAAGGAAGCCGCGGAGCTCATGAAGCTCCGCGAAGAGCTGGCTGCCACGAGGGCTGATCCCGTCATTCGACAGGCCCGCGCGCGTCGCCGTGTGCGCATCGTCGCCACCTCGACCCTGCTTCTCGGTCTCGTCGTCACCGGGCTCGGCGTGTGGCAGCTGATCGCGCTTCAGGCGCAGCTGCTGCTCTGGGTCGGCGGGTCGATCATCGTCGTCGCCGGCTTCGCCCTGCAGCGCATGTCGGCTGTCGCCGCCCGCGCCGCCCGGCGTTCGGTGCGCGTCGTCGAGCAGCCCGTGCAGAGGGCAGAGCCCGAACTGCACGATCAGGGCCCGGCGACATGGACCCCGCGTCCGCTGCCCGAGCCGCTGGTGTCGGTCGCAGGCTCGCGCGCGCAGGTGGCGAGAGCGGAGCTGGATGCGCAGGAGAAGCGCCGCGCTGCGGCTCGTCTCGCCGAGCTTCGTGAGCGAGCGGAGCGCATGGCGCCCGCCGCACCCGTGCAGATTCCGGCGGCCGCGCAGGCCGCTGCGTCTCCGTTCGCGAAGATGGGATACGTCGACGACGCGGAGATCGAGGCGCATGTGCGCGACCTCCTCGCGAAGCGTGCAGCGGGCTGATCCTCGCGGCACGAGAGGGTCTTCGAGCGTGATAGCGTAGAAGACGTCAGGGCCTATGGCGCAGTTGGTAGCGCGCCTCGTTCGCATCGAGGAGGTCAGGGGTTCGAATCCCCTTAGGTCCACCGACGAGAAAGACCCCCGAGCATCGCTCGGGGGTCTTTCTTCTGTCTACTGTGCGCGTGCGCGGAGACGGCGACCGATCGCGTGGTCGCAGAGGGCGGCGGCGCCCGCGCCCACCGCGTAGGCGACGAGGTCGCGCGCATCGAATCCGACGCCCAGGACGAGTCGCACCGGCCAGAAGGCCTCGGACCAGATCGCCGGAAGACCGGTGAGCTGGAAGCACTCGATCAGCATGCACAGCGCCGCGGCGCTCGCACCCACGATCCAGACCGGGGCTCGTGGGAGCACGATCGCGATGACGACGTAGATCATCCCCGCATAGAGGGCGTCGCCGAGTGCGTCCGCGATCGGACCACGACCGACGACGTGTGTGACGAGACCGGCCGCGACCACCAGGACGGCGATGACGAGCAGTGCCCGGCGACGCGCACTGACGTGCGCGTCGCCGCGTGTGACCGACTGCATTCGCCGCTCCCGCTGTCTCGCCTACTTCCGGTTCGCGCGGTAGTAGGAGAGCAGCGCCTTCGTTGAGGCGTCCTGCGCGTCGATGGCCGCCTCGTCCCCGCCGATGGCCGGAGCGATCTGCATCGCGAGCTGCTTGCCCAGCTCGACGCCCCACTGGTCGAACGAGTTGATGCCCCAGATCGTGCCCTGCGTGAACGTGATGTGCTCGTACAGGGCGATCAGCTGACCGAGCACCTGCGGTGTCAGCGCGGGTGCGAAGATCGAGGTCGTCGGGCGGTTGCCGGCGAACGTGCGTGCCGCGACGAGCGCTCCGGTGGTTCCCTCGGCCTCGACCTCAGCGGCGGTCTTGCCGAAGGCCAGAGCCTTCGTCTGCGCGAGGAAGTTCGCCAGGAACAGCTCGTGCACGTCCTGCCCGCCGTCGGTCAGAGGGTAGGCCGGGTTCACGAACGCGATGAAGTCGGCCGGAATCAGCCGGGTGCCCTGATGGATGAGCTGGTAGAACGCGTGCTGGCCGTTGGTTCCGGGCTCTCCCCAGAACACCTCGCCGGTGTCGGTGGTGACCGGGGTGCCGTCCCAGCGGACCGACTTGCCGTTGGACTCCATCGTCAGCTGCTGCAGGTAGGCCGGGAACCGGCTCAGCTGCTGCGCATAGGGCAGCACCGCATGCGACTGCGCGCCGTGGAAGTTGACGTACCAGACGTTGAGCAGGCCCATCAGCACCGGGACGTTGCGCTCGAGAGGCGTAGTGCGCACGTGCTTGTCGACCGCATGGAAGCCGGCCAGCAGATCGCGGAAGGTGTCGGGTCCGAGCGCGATCGCGAGCGACAGGCCGATCGCGGAGTCGACCGAGTAGCGGCCGCCGACCCAGTCCCAGAATCCGAAGGCGTTCGCCGGATCGATCCCGAAGGCCGCGACCTTGTCGAGCGCGGTCGACACCGCCACGAAGTGGTGCGCGACGGCGTCGGTGCGGGCGTCCTCGTCGTCGGAGATGGCTCCCGAGGCCTGGAGTCCGGCCCACAGCCAATCGCGCGCCAGGCGCGCGTTGGTGAGCGTCTCGAGGGTGGTGAAGGTCTTGGACGCGACGATGAAGAGGGTCGTCTCGGGGTCGAGGTCCGCGGTCTTCTGCGCGAGGTCGGTGGGATCGATGTTCGACACGAACCGCGCCTCGATCCCGGCATCCGCATAGGGCTTGAGCGCCTCGTAAACCATGACGGGCCCGAGGTCGGAGCCGCCGATGCCGATATTGACGACGTGGGTGACGCGCTTTCCGGTGATGCCGAGCCACTCTCCGGAGCGAACTCTGGTGGCGAAAGTGCTGAGTGCGTCGAGCACGGCCTGCACGTCGGCATCCACGTCCTGTCCGTCGACGACGAGCGCGGGGGAGGAGTCGGCCGGTCGACGCAGTGCCGTGTGCAGCACGGCGCGGTCCTCGGACGTGTTGAGGTGGCTTCCCTGGAGCATCGCGGCGTATCGCTCGGCGACTCCCGTCTGCTCGGCGAGGCGCAGAAGCGCTGCGAGAACGTCGTCGGTGACGAGGTTCTTCGACAGGTCGACGTGGAGGTCTGCGAGCGGGAACGAGAATCGCTCCGCACGGTCGGCATCGGCGGCGAACCAGCCTCGCAGATCGGCGGTGATCGACTCGCGCAGCGCGGCGAGTTCGGACCAGGCGGGAGTGAGTGTCGGATCAACAGGAGCGGTCATGGATCCACGGTACTGCCGCACGCGACGTCGTGACCCCGTGATGACGTCCGCCCTCGCTCTAGGATGGGGGCGATGACCGACACGGCGCCCACGACGACCTCGGAGCGGAGGCTGCGACGCGAGATCGGCCGCCGGCTCGTGCGGGCTCCGCTCGCGGGGGGAGTGCTCCTGCTGGTGGCCGCGACGGTGTGGACGATCGCGGGCGACGACCTGAGCTTCTTCCCGTTCCTGCTCATGCTGCTCGGCGGCTGGAGCATCGCCTTCTCCTTCGTCAACGCGACGATGGACATGCGCCCGGTGCGCGCCGGCGTCGCCGTGCACCTGGGTGTCGCCGTGGTGCTGACGGCTGTGATGATCGTCGTGATCGACGCCGGGAGCGAGCTGCTCGCCGGCCTGCCCGAACCCGTGCGGGCGGTCATCGTCGTGCTGCAGATCGCCGCCGGTCCCGCCGCGGGATGGATCTGGCTGGGCCTTCTGTCGCGCGTCACAGACCGCATCGGACGGCGTGATGCCCTCAGGCGCCCGCCTCCTGTCGCACCCGAATGGGAGCGTGACGAGAACGGCGACGGATCCCACGTCCAGTTCTCCGCCCTCGACCTGCGCATGCGGGCGCTGACGGTCGCCATCGTGGCGGTGGTCCTCGTCGTCGGCACCGCGGGCACCGTGCTGCTCATCGCATTCGACGACGCGGTGATGCACATGGGCGCCCGCCTCGCGATCATCCTCACGGGCGCGGTCGTCGGACTGCCGGTCTATCTGACGCTCCGCGCCGTGCTGAGGCGACGGACGCTGTCCTGCAGCGTCGCGTTCGGCGATGACGATCTGCGCATCCGCGCCGGAAACGCGACCCACCGCATCCCCTTCCGGCAGCTGCAGCACCTCGTCTGGCGGACGCGATCGGACTACGCCCGCATCGAGGTGCGCGGCGCGGGCGTCGATCTCTCGCTGATCACCGGGCTCGCGAAGCCGCCGTCGGGCCGCACGGCCGAACTGCCCGCGCTTCCGCGTCGGGTCTTCCGACGACTCGAGCTCGCAGGGCTCGACGTGGAGCGTTCGCGCCGTGATGAGGTTGTGACGTTCTCGCCGCGCCAGAGCGCGCACGCGAGTACACGATGACACGCGCGTCGGGGTACGGTTTCCTTCATGGGAAGACTGCGATATGACGGCACTTCGGAGCCGATCCTCATCGACGACGAGACGCTCGCTCATCTGAAGGTCATCGTCGGCACGAAGCTCCGTCGCCAGGAGAGCTTCATGATGACCTGGCATCCTCGCGAAGGCGGCGACCCCGGCCGTCTCACCGTCTGGATGCACCCGGCGATCCCGCTGCAGTTCCTCTTCACCTCTCCGGACCCGCACAACATCGAGAAGGCGCGCATCGAAGAGATGATGCGCGCTCTCAACGCGACGGGCGAGCTCGTGATCGACGACTACGTGCAGCCGAAGGCTGACAGCGGGAGCGCGCCGAAGTCCTGAACTACTCCGCGGGGTATCCGTCTGCCTGGAGACTGCGGGCCAGGTGCACGGCATTGCGCACTGCCGTCGCCGTGGCCTGCGCGACCTTCTCAGGGGTCGTGGAGAGATCCTTGTAGTCGACGGTCTGCATCGCCTCGCCGTTCCAGTAGATCGACGACTGGGCGGGCAGCGAGTACCCGACGTCGTTCAGCGCCTGGAACAGGATCGCGGCGATGTGGTGGGCTCCATCCTCGTTGCCGACGATTCCGGCGATCGCGACCTTGTCGAACAGGATCGGTCGACCCGCATCGTCGGTCTCGCTCAGTTCGGCGTCGAGGCGTTCCAGCACCCGCTGCGCGACACTCGAGTGCTGGCCCATCCAGGTGGGGGTCAGGAACACGAGGATGTCGGCCGCCAGCACCTGCTCGCGCAGAGTCGGCCATTCATCGCCTTCGCCCATGTCGGTCTCGACGCCGGGACTGATCGAGTGATCGACGGCGCGCACCAGCTGGCCGGCGACTCCGTGCTCCGCGAGAGCTTGCAGGATCTGGGACCCCAGGAGGTCGCTGCTCGATTCCGCGGGAGACGGCTTGAGGGTGCAGGAGATGGCGAGGGCAGTCAGTCGTGTGCTCATCCCTGCACGCAATCACTCTCGCGGGCGATCGCCCAGGGGGTTCCGTCGCTGCCGCGTGTGCGCTAGGCGGTATCCTGGATGACGGCCGCTACGACAGGAGATCCCGTGATCCTCAGCTTCATCTTCTTCATGATCCTCTTCCTCGGAGGCATCTGGCTCATGGGGCTCGCGCAGTCGCTCGAGGACTTCCAGGCGATCGTCTTCATCGCCGGCCTGCTCATCGTGAGTCTGTCGCTCGCGTTCGTGATGCGCGCCAGCGGCTCGGCCACCCGTCGCAAGGACAACTGGTCGGGCAACGCCACCGAGTAGTCAGGCGCGTCTGGCCAGCCTCGCCTCGAGGTTGGCCTTCACCGCGGGCCACTCGGGCTCGATGATCGAGAACTCGACGCTGTCGCGCAGCGCGCCGTTGCGGTATCGGCTCATCGCGCGCATGACACCGTCCTGCTTCGCTCCCAGACGTTCGATCGCCGCCCGCGACTGGAAGTTGACCCACTGCGTCGTCAGGCCCACACGGAACACGCCGAGGTCCTCGAACGCGTGCCGGAGCAGCAGCAGCTTCGACTCGGCGTTGGTGCCGGTGCCGTGGGCCGACGGGCGATTCCAGGTGTAGCCGATGTGCAGCCGGGGGACGTCGGCCTCCAGGTCGTAATAGGACGTGAGGCCGAGGATCCGTCCTTCGGCGTCGAACGCGGTGAACGGGATCATCCCACCGGTCTCGATCAGGCCGATGCGACGGTCGATCTCGGCGGCGAGCCCGTCGGGGGAGGGCACCGAGGTGTACCACGCCTGCTTCCACAGCTCACCCTCGAGCAGCGCATCGAGGAGGCCGTCGTGATGAGACGTCTCCAGAGGTCGGAGTTCGACGAGGCGGCCGGTGAGGGTGATCGGGGCCGGAGCGGTGCGGAAGGTCATGCAGCCATTCAATCAGCGCCGCGCCGGCGTCATGTCACGCGATCGGGACGCGATGCTCCCATTGGCCCCGCCCCATCCTCGCGCCGACGTACGTGGTGTCCCCGACGCGACGCAGCAGCCGTCGATAGGCGGTCACGAGCTCGACGGTCACTCCCAGCTCGAAGGCGAGGCTGGCGGGGTGGGTGCCTCGCGCTCTCTCGGCCTCGGCGTACGCGTCGGCGTCGATCAGCAGTCGGGCCGCCCACTCATCTGCTCGGCGCTCCTGTCGCGCGCGGATCGACGAATCCGCGGTGGGGGTGTGACCGAGCATCGCGTGCCCGAGCTCGTGCGCGATCACGCTGGATGTGGCCCTCGCGCTGAGACCGGGGGTGACCCGGATGGTCGCGGTGTGCGGTTCGTAGCCGCCGGGGCGCCGACCTCGACGTTCGATGAGGTGCAGCCCGTTCTCTTCGAGCAGGCGAAGGAGGGCCTCCATGATCCTCCTCGCCGGGTGGTCGTCAGTCGTAGAGATCGTCGGTGTCGTCAGCGTGCGCGAGAGGGGACTCGAACGCGACTTCGGATTCATCCTGGCGTCGACCACGGACATCGGTGCGGGGGTGCAGGGCGGTGATCGTGGCGCCGCCGCGGAAGCCCTCGGAACGGAGCCGCTCTTCGGCACGCGTGATCACCACGTGCGGTGCGATGTCGAGGGCCGCGCTGACCGCGTACAGGATGGGAACCGGGATCGAGCGCTTGCCCGTGACGTAGTTGTCGAGAGCGCTCCTCGCGATGCCGACCTCGCGCGCCATCGCGGCGATGCTGCTTCCGGCGGCGGCGATCTCGGCGCGGAGCTGGCGGCCTACCGCCGCATTGAACTGCTCGCCCGGTGTCTTCACGTGAGTCACGATAGCACCGGCATGAAGCCAGGATGCCGTCATACTGGTGCGCTGAACGCTTGTCGCACCCCGTATGCGGCGATACTGTCTATGAATGACGACAGATGTGCGACGTGCGGTGGCGAATGCGATCGAAGAAGAACTGCGTCGCGGGGGTCGGGACACACCCTGGCTCTCCGATCGAGCGGGAATCGCCCGCGCAGCGCTCCGCAGGAAGCTCGCGGGTGAGGCCGACTTCACCGTGGCCGATCTGGCCGACATCGCGCAGGCGCTCGACATATCGGTCGCACGGCTCACGCCCTGACCGCACTAGCGTGGGGGTATGAAGACCATCCCCTTCGGATCCGCCACAGCCCCCGCCGTCGTCGCCGGAATGATGCGCATCGATGACAAGGATGATGCGCAGATCCGCGAACTGTACGACACCGCCCGCAATGCCGGCATCGACTTCTTCGATCATGCCGACATCTACGGCGGCAGCATGCACTTCTGCGAAAGCCGCTTCGCCGATGCGCTGGACCTCACGGCCGCCGAGCGCGACGAGATCGTGCTGCAGACCAAGTGCGGCATCCACCCAGCCGAGGGCACGTTCGACTTCTCATACGAGCACATCGTCCGCCAGGTCGAGGGGTCGCTCGCGGCGCTTCGCACAGACCACATCGACGTTCTCCTGCTGCACCGCCCCGACGCGCTGGTCGAGCCCGAGGAGGTCGCCAGGGCGTTCGACGAGCTCGAGGCCGCAGGCAAGGTCCGCTCGTTCGGCGTCTCGAACCACACGCCGCGGCAGATCGACCTCCTGCGCACCGCGGTCACTCAGCCCCTGGTCGCCAATCAGCTGCAGCTGTCGATCACGCACGCGCCGATCCTCGCGCAGCCGGTCGCCGCGAACATGGCAGGCGAGGACCAGAGCATCGTCCGCGACGGCGGAGGCATCGTCGAGTACTGCCGCATCAACGGCATCACGATCCAGGCATGGTCGCCCTTCCAGGGCGGCTTCTTCACGGGGGTGTTCCTCGGCAACCCCGAGTATGCCGAGCTCAACGCCGTGATCGATCGGCTGGCTGCGTCGTACGCGGTCGCACCGATCGCGATCGCGACGGCGTGGATCACGCGTCACCCCGCGAAGATGCAGGTCGTGCTCGGAACCACGACCCCGCAGCGGGTGCAGGATGCCGCTGCCGGCGCCGACATCGAGCTCACGCGCGCCGAGTGGTACGAGCTCTTCCGCGCGGCGGGTCACCTGCTCCCGTAGCAGGCGCGCGAGACGCGGGCGTCGTCTACCCTGAACACATGCCGTTCCTGTTCTCGCTCCTCGTCATCGCGCTGATGATCGGCGCGCTGGTCGACATCATCCGCCGAGACGACGCGCAGGTGAGATTCCTGCCGAAGATGGCGTGGATCATCATCGTGATCCTCCTGCCGCTGATCGGCGGTCTGCTGTGGTTCGCGATCGGCAGGGAGTACTCGGAGGCGGGTCTGCGGCTGCCCCGGATGCGGCCGGCTGCGCGCCCCGCGACCCGCCGACCCGAGCCACGCCAGGCCCCGCCGGTCGACGCTCGCAGCACGGAGCAGCAGATCGCGGATCTCGATCGTGAGATCGAGGAGTGGCGGCTGCGTCAGGAGATCGAGAAGCGCCGGCGAGACGAGGGCGACGCGTCGTCGAGCGGGGCCGCGGACACGTCGAGCTAGCCGACGCGCTCGAGATCGAAGGACTCCCGCAGGGCGTCTTCGAGGTGGGGATACGCGAACTCGAACCCGGCGAGCGTCAGCTTCTCGGGGATGACCCACCGGCTCTTGAGGATCAGCTCGGTCTCGGTGCGGATGCCGATGGCGCCGAGCTCGAGCATCCACCGAGGCATCGGCGGACCGACGCGCACCTCCAGCAACCGCCGCACGGTGGCCATGAAGTCGGCGTTGTCGGTCGGATTCGGAGATGCGGCGTTCACGGGCCCGTCGAGGGTCGGCGTGACCTCGAGGAAATCGATGATGCGGGCGACGTCCTCGACGTGCACCCAGCTGAACCGCTGTCGTCCGCGGCGTGCGCCGGGGCGGTGGCCCGTGCCCGCGGCGCGGCGTGCGCGGCTGATCGGCCAGCGCCCGTCGTGCTGCGCCCCTCCGAGGCCGAGTCGTGCCAGGTTCTTCAGCGGGCCGAGCACGCCGCCGTGGCCGAGCACGATCGCACTGCGCAGGGCCACCCGCCGCGTCCGGGGGAGGTCGTCCGCGAACAGCGCGCGCTCCCACGCCTTGGCCACCTCGACGGAGAACCCCGTGCCGATCTCGCCCGACGACTCGGTCATCGGACGCTCTTCGGCATGACGGTAGATGGTCGCCGTCGAGGAGTTGACCCACAGTGGGGGAGGATTCGCGGCCTTCGCGATGGCGGAGCTCAGCGACGAGGTCGTGTCGAGCCGCGAGCGGAAGATCGCGGCGCGGTTCTCGGGCGTATAGCGGCAGTTCACGCTCTTGCCCGCCAGGCCGATCACGAGCGACGCACCGTCGACGGCCCGATCGATCGCCGCTTGGTCTCCCCAGGAGATGTCGGCGCCGGATCGCGAGACGGTGATCACCTCCCGCCCCGCTGACCGCAGACGGGGGATCAGGTACTGCCCCATGAAGCCGGTCGATCCGCCGATCACGACGGGTCCTGCGGAGCGGGGCATCGGATCCGTCACGGGGTCTCGCTCTCGATCGCGTACTCGAAGAATCCCGTGTACTCGTAGACGCGGCCGAGCAGCGGGGCGTCGATGGTCATGTTCACGTGGTGCCGCTCGCGCTGTTCGTCCCAGCGCTCGACGAGACCGATGCGCGGACTCAGGAAGCGCGGAGCGGTGATGCGCAGCCGCCCGAACCGCATCCCGACCCGGCGGATGGTCAGCACGACGGCACCGTCACGCACGTCGATGTCGAAGGTCGTGACGACCGTGCGACGGGGGCCGATCTCGTTGCGGAGGATGCGGTTCGCGCCGAGGGAGACGACGTCGGGCATGACCCAGGTGCGTCCTGGGAGATCGAAGTGCCTGACTGCCAGCGCCTCGGCCGCGACCGTGCGGTTCTCGATGCGGAACGGGACGTCGTGTTCCCATCCGGCGAACGCGACTCCGAGGGATTCCGCGATGCGGAACACCGGCCACAACCAGCGATGGCGCGAGCCCGCGCTCGTGAACACGCCCGTGCCGACTCCGACATGCCCGTCGGGGATGGTGCGGAAGTACCAGGCGGTCTTCGGGTGGAGTTCCGAGATGCGCTCGCCGAGCGCGCGCTCGTAGGGCGACCGTCGATCAGTGCCGGGTGCTGTCACACCCTCACCCTAGCGAGAGGTCGGACGCAGCAGTCGATCGAGCAGAGCGAGTGCCTCATGCTGCGGCGCGGTGTCGTCGAGGAGCCACTGCGTCTGCAGGCCGTCGGAGGCGGCCACGACCAGGGCGGCGACGGCCTCGGCATCGACGTCCTCGCGTATGAGACCCGTGTCCTGCTGTTCTCGCACGAGCGCGGCCATGTCCGTGCGCAACCGCGCGAAGCGCGTCGTCGCGAACTCGCGGGCAGCCGGGTGCCCTTCTTCGAGTGCGGTCGCGACGAGCATGGAGTAGAGCTGGACGAGCCCGGGGACCTCGCGGTTGGTGCGCGCGGACTCGATCATCCGCTCGACCGGGGTCGCCTCGGCCGGGAGGGCGTCGGGCTGCTGGCGACCGGGCGCCGTGCTCTCCTGGTAGACCGCGACGAGCAGCTCCTCCAGCGACCCGAAGTAGTGGGTGAGGGCCGCGTGAGTGACGCCGACGGCACTGGCGATGGAGCGGAGGCTCGTGCGGTCGGCTCCGCGTGCGGCGAAGACCTCGATGGCGCGATCGAGGATTTCCTGGCGACGGGCGATGCCCTTCGCGTAGGCACCGCGCTGCCGCGGGCGATCCTGATCCTGACTCATGAGGCGAGTCTACAGATTGAAAACTTCCGCGCGGAGGTATTTGGTGATAGCGTGCTCGGACAGACGGGTGAAGGCAGCCCGCACGTCACCGACGACCGAAGGAGACCCCGTGGCGATTCAGACTTCCATCCAGCTGTTCACGATCAAGGATCAGCTCGAGACCGACCTCGAAGGCTCGCTGAAAGAGGTGGCCGCCAGAGGCTTCACCGCCGTCGAGCCCTACGACTTCGTGCGCCGGGCTCAGCCGCTCGCCGACGCCCTGTCTGCGGCGGGCCTGACCGCTCCCTCCGGCCACGCGTTCCTCGCCTCCGAGTCGTTCGTCAACCCGGACGGCAGCGGAACCACTCTTCCGGTGCCGTCGCCCGCCGAGGTGTTCGCCGCGGCGAAGGTGCTCGGCATGGGCACCGTCATCGACCCCTACACGGAGCCCGCGCGCTGGGAGTCGATCGAGCAGATCGAGGAGACCGCGCGCCTGCTCAACGAGGCGGCCGCCGTCGGCGCGACCGTCGACGTGCGCGTCGGCTACCACAACCACGCCCATGAGCTCGAGGCCGTCTTCGACGGCGTCACCGGGCTCGAGGTGCTCGCCGGCCTGCTCGACGAGCGTGTCGTGCTCGAGGTCGACCTCTACTGGGTCGCACGCGGCGGGGTCGACCCGGTCGCCCTGCTGCAGCGCCTCGGGGACCGCGTGATCGCGGTGCATGCCAAGGACGGCACGTTCGATCCCGCGCTCCTGAGCGCCTACCCGCCCGCCGATCAGGTGGCAGCCGGCGAGGGCACCGTGCCGCTCATCGAGGCCATCGCGGCCGCCCCCGCTCTCGAGCTCGCGATCGTCGAGTTCGACCACTTCGACGGCGACCTCTGGGATGCGGTCGAGCGCAGCCGCGTCTACCTCGACGAGAAGGTCGCCGGCTGATGGCGATCGGCAACGGACCCGTCGGCGTCGGGATCATCGGCGCGGGCAACATCAGCGACCAGTACCTGTCGAACCTCACGACCTTCCCCGACGTGCGCGTGATCGCCGTCGGCGATCTGCTCGAGGACCGCGCGAAGGCGCAGGCCGAGAAGTACGGCGTTCCGCGCGCGGGCGGTGTCGAGCTCGTGCTGAACGACCCCGAGATCGACATCGTCGTGAACCTGACGATCCCCGCCGTGCACGTCGAGGTGTCGGAGGCGATCCTCGCCGCCGGCAAGCACGTGTGGACGGAGAAGCCGATCGGCGTCAGCCGCGACGAGTCGCAGCGCCTGCTGCAGAGGGCGGAGGCCGCCGGTCTCCGTGTCGGCGTCGCCCCCGACACCGTGCTCGGACCCGGCGTGCAGACCGCGAAGCGCGCGATCGCCCGCGGCGACATCGGTCGTCCCCTCTTCGCCCAGACCACGTTCCAGTGGCAGGGGCCGGAGATCTTCCATCCGAACCCCGCGTTCCTGTATGCCAAGGGTGCGGGTCCGCTGCTCGACATGGGGCCGTACTACGTCTCGGCGCTCGTGCACGTGTTCGGTCCGGTGGCGGCCGTCGCAGCCCTCGGACTCCAGGGTGCTCCGACGCGCACGGTGCAGGTGGGAGAGCTCGCCGGACAGGAGTTCCCGGTCGAGATCCCGTCGACGCTGAGCGTGCTGATGGACTTCGAGCAGGGCGGACAGGCGCAGAGCCTCTACAGCACCGACTCGCCTCTGCTGCGCCAGGGCATCGTCGAGATCACGGGCACCGAGGGCACGATCGTGATCCCCGACCCCAACACGTTCGGCGGACCGATCACGATCACGCGACCGCTGTCCCGCGTGTTCGTGCCGCCGGAGCCGACCGTGCAGGACGTCGTCGACGTCGAGCAGGAGGGCGTGCTCTCGGGACGCGGCGTCGGTCTGCTGGACATGGCGCGGTCGATCGCCGCCGGCCGGACGCATGTCGCCACGGGGGAATTCGGCTATCACGTGCTCGACACGCTGCTGTCGATCGAAGAGGCCGCCGAATCGCGCAGCTTCGTGCAGGTCGAGAGCACGATCGACGAGGTGGGCTCGCTGGATGCCGACTTCGATCCCTTCGAGGCGACTCTCTGAGGTCAGCCGGTGTGGCGGCGGCGGTGCGGTCAGCGCGCCTTCGTCGCCACATAGCGGTCGACGTTCGCGGGTGAGAGCACCTCGCGGGCGACCATGATCGCGGCGCCCAGCACGGCGGCCCGGTCACCCGCCTGCGACTGCACGATGGCGAGGTGCTGGGTCGCCAGGGGGATGGATCGTCGATAGACGACCTCGCGCACCCCGGCGAGAAGGTGCTCGCCGGCGCGGGCGATGCTGCCGCCCAGCACGATGATCGACGGGTTGAGCAGATTGACGACGGTCGCGAGCACCTCGCCGACATCTCGGCCGGCCTGACGGGTCGCCTCGATCGCAGCGGCATTGCCCGAGCGGACGAGGTCGACCACATCTGCGGGACTGTGCGCCGCAAGCCCGGCCTCCCGCAGAGCTGCGGCCAGCGCCGACCCGCTCGCGAGCGCTTCGAGGTCGCGCTCGTCGCCGGGCTCCCTCGTCGAGCCTGCGCCGCTCGGCACCTGGACGTGCCCCAGATCGCCGGCCGATCCCTGCGCGCCGCGCTGCAGCTGTCCGCCGGCGATGATGCCGGACCCGATGCCGGTCGAGACCTTGACGAACACGAGGTCGTCGACGTGCGGCCACGTGGTGGCGTGCTCGCCGAGCGCGAGGATGTTCACGTCGTTGTCGACGAGCACCGGCACGTCGAACGTGCGCTGCACGTAGGCGGGGATGTCGAAGCGGTCCCAGCCGGGCATGATCGGCGGGTTGGTCGGTCGCCCGGTCGAATGCTCGACGGGACCCGGCACGCCGATGCCCACCCCGAGCAGCGGGATGCCGGCAGCGCGGGAGGCCTCGAGGAGAGCGCCCGCATCGTCGAGGATCAGATCGAGGAGGCTCTCGGGCCCGTCGCCGATGTCGATCGTGCGGGTGCGCGAGTCGAGGATCACGCCGGCGAGATCGGCGACGGCACTGGTGGCGTGAGTGGCACCGAGGTCGACGGCGAGCACGACTCCGGCACGGGAGTTGAAGGCGAGTCGCGCAGGCGGTCGGCCGCCCGTCGAGACCGCTTCGCCTGCCGGTCGCAGGAGGTCGGCGGCGAGCAGGGCATCGACCCGCAGCGCGACGGTCGACCGCGCGAGACCCGTGATGGTCGCGAGCTCGGCTTTGGTGCGGGCGGTGCCGTCGCGAAGGATCTGGAAGATCTCGCCCGCCCCGGGATTCGCTGCCGCGGCGGTGCGGAGTGCGTCGACCATTGCGTCAGTAAACCACAGACTTGCGCCATCGCTCGGTCGACTTCCGATTCGTTACAAAGAACTTTTGACGAATACCTAGCAAAAGTCGAGGAGCCGTGTCAGACTCACCGCCATGACAACGGATGTCACAGACACCGGTCTCGGGACGATCCGAGTCGGCATCCTCGGCGGGGGATTCATGGCTCGCGTGCATCGCACTGCGGCCAGGGACGCGGGAGGCGAGTTCCGCGCCGTCGCCACCGGCTCCGTCGCGGGCGGGCGTCAGGCCGCAGGCGAACTCGGTGCCGGGCGCGCTGAGGCCGATGCCGCCGCTCTCCTCGCGTCCGATGACATCGACGTCGTCCACATCTGCACCCCCAACGCCACGCACGCCGGCCTTGCGCTGCGCGCACTCGAATCCGGCAAGCATGTCATCTGCGAGAAGCCCCTCGCCACGAACGCGGCGGACGCCCGTGAACTCGCACGGGTCGCCGGATCTCTCGGCCGCGTCACCGCGGTTCCCTTCGTCTACCGCTACCACCCGATGGTGCGGGAGGCGCGGGCCCGCGTCGCCCTGGGCGGCATCGGGGAGCTCCTCACCCTCGACTGCTCGTATCTGCAGGACTGGATGCTCCTCTCCACGGACGATGACTGGCGGGTGCGGTCGGCATCCGGCGGGGCATCCCGGGCGTTCGCCGACATCGGCTCGCACCTCTGCGACCTCATCGAGTTCGTGACGGGCCAGCGGATCCGGTCGCTGAGCGCCCGCACCCGCCGGGTGTTCGCCGAGCGAGCCGGACGGGCGGTCGACACGGAGGACATCGTCGCGATCCTCGTCGAGACCGAGTCCGGTGCCCTGGGCACCCTGCTCGTCTCGCAGATGGCCGCCGGACGCAAGAACGCCCTGACTCTCGAACTCCACGGGACCAGGCAGACCCTGCGCTTCGAGCAGGAGCGCCCGGAGGAGCTGTGGATCGGCATGAGAGAGGAGTCCCGGCTGCTCCTGCGGGACCCCTCCACCGCATCGCCCGACTCGGCTCGTCTGCAGCGGGTGCCCTCGGGGCATGCAATGGGCTATCAGGACGCGTTCAACGGCTTCATCGCCGACGTGTATGCGGCGATCGGCGGCGCGACCCCCGACGGGCTGCCCACGTTCGAGGACGGTGTCCGCTCGGCGGTGCTCACCGAGGCGGTCCTCGCCTCGGCGGCCGCGGACGGACGATGGACGGAGGTGGCGGCATGACCGCGACGATCACACAGCCGGTGCTCGAGGTCTCGGGCATCCGCAAGTCGTTCTTCGGAGTGGAGGTGCTGAAGGGCATCGACTTCGATGTGCGTCCCGGGGAGGTGCACGGACTCGTCGGCGAGAACGGCGCGGGCAAGTCCACGCTCATGAAGATCATCGCCGGGGTGCAGCCCGCCGACGACGGCGTGGTGCGCTACCGCGGCGCGGAGGTGCGGCACGCGCACCCGCGGCAGGCGATGGATGACGGCATCGTGACCGTCTTCCAGGAGTTCACGCTGCTGCCCGAGCGCACGGTCGCGCAGAACGTGTATCTCGGACGTGAGCCCCGACGCGGCGGCTTCGTCGATCAGAAGGCGATGATCCGCCGCACCGGCGAGCTCCTCGCCGACCTCGGCGTCTCGTTCATCGACCCGCAGGCCCGGGTCGGTTCGCTGACCGTCGCCGAGCAGCAGATCGTCGAGATCGTCAAGGCGCTGTCGTTCGAGGCGCAGGTCATCTCGATGGACGAGCCCACCGCCGCGCTGAGCGACCGCGAGGTCGAGCTGCTGTACGCGATCATCCGCCGGCTCACGTCTCGCGGGGTGGCGGTGATCTACGTCTCGCACCGGCTCAAGGAGATCTTCGACCTGTGCGACCGCATCACGATCCTCAAAGACGGCGCTCTGGTCTCGACCGATGAGACGAGCGCCCTGACGACCGACGAACTCGTGCGCCGAATGGTCGGCCGATCCATCCAGTCGTACTACCCGGATGCCGTGGCCGGCACCGTCGTCGGCGAGCCGCGGCTCGAGCTCGACGGCTGCGGCAACGCCTTCGTCGACGGCGTCTCGCTCACCCTCCGCGCCGGGGAGATCGTCGGGATCGCCGGGCTCCAGGGGTCCGGACGCACCGAACTGGTCGAGGGGATCTTCGGCATCGACCCGTTCGTGCGGGGCTCGATGCGGGTCGACGGCTCATCCACGCGCATCACGAGCGCCAGGGCGGCGGTGCGCGCGGGACTCGCCCTCGTCTCGGAGGATCGCAAGGCCCAGGGACTGGCGCTCGGGCAGTCGGTGCTCGACAACACCCTGCTCGTGATCCGCAGCGTCTTCACCGCTCGCACCGCCTCGTCCCGTCGAGAGGTGCCCGGGGTGCTCAGCTCGCTGGAGATCAGCTCCCGCGGTCTCGACCAGGAGGTGCGCTTCCTCTCGGGCGGCAACCAGCAGAAGGTCGTGCTCGCCAAGTGGCTGCTCACACGGCCGCAGATCGTGCTCTTCGACGAGCCGACCCGCGGCATCGACGTCGGTGCGAAGTACGCGGTGTACCAGCTCATGCGCGACCTCGCGGCGCAGGGCAAGGCGGTGCTGATGGTGTCGAGCGAGCTGCCGGAGGTGATCGGCATGAGCGATCGGATCCTCGTGATGCACGACGGCGAGCTGGTCGCCGAGCTGCCGGCGGGTTCCGCGGAGCACGAGATCCTCGGCGCAGCCACGGGCGCGACGGTCGACGGGGGTGCACGATGAAGAGACTTCGGATCGACTCGACCGTCATCGTGCTCGGGATCCTCATCCTGACGCTCATCGTCGGCGCCATCCTCGTCGGCACCGTCGGTCGCAACTTCTTCAGCCCCGGCAACATCCGTGACATCCTCACCGGCATGAGCGTCCTCGGGCTCGTCGCGATCGGGCAGACCCTCGTGGTGCTGGGCGCGTCGCTCGACCTGTCGGTGACCTATGTCGTGAGTCTGTCGAGCCTCCTGGCGGCGACGATCATGAACGGCAACCCCGGGAACATCCCGGCCGCGGTCTCGATCACTCTGCTCGTCTGCGCCGGGATCGGTCTGGTCAACGGACTCATCGTCACCGTGCTGAAGGTCAACGGGTTCATCGCGACGCTCGGCGTGGGGCTGATCCTGCAGGGGATCCTGAACACCAACTTCGAGGGCTCGGCGGGCAGCGTGCCGTGGGAGTTCCAGCTCATCGGCGCCACCGGAGTCGGGCCCGTGCCGGTGTCGACGATCATCATGATCGCGCTCGCCGTCGTCGTCTGGCTGCTGCTGAACCGCACGCGCACCGGCGCCCACCTGTATGCGGTCGGCGGCGACCCCGAGATCGCGCGCCTGTCGGGGGTGCGCACCCGCCCGCCGCTGATCGCCGCGCACGTGCTGTGCTCCGTCTTCGCGGGCCTCGCCGGCCTGCTGCTCGCCAGCCGTCTCGGCGTCGGCAGTCCCACGGTCGGCCAGCAGGGCGGCTACGCGCTGCTGTCGATCGCAGCCGTCGTGCTCGGAGGCACCCTGCTGCTCGGCGGACGCGGTTCGATCTGGGGTGCCATCGGTGGCGTCGCCATCCTCGCGGTCGTCGACAACGTGATGAGCGTCATGCAGGTCAACCCGTTCCTGAAGGACGTCGTCCGCGGCGTGGTGATCGTCGCCGCGGTGGCCGTCTACAGTCGTCGGTCGATCGTCAGTCGCCGTCCGCGCTTCGGCGCCGGCGGCACGAGAACCGGGGGAGACGACGCCGCCAAGGCGGCCGAGTCCGAGATGGCGGCCGCAGCATCCGAACTCGCCGATACGAGCACCGTTCCGGAAGGAGGCCGGTCGTGAACGCTCTGCGCACACTCGTGAGCCCTCGGGGCGCGGTGTTCCTGCTGCTGGTGATCCTGCTCGTCGCGGTCATGATCCTCAACCCGAGCTTCGCGGAGCCGGGGCAGTTCATGAGGTTCATCCAGCGCGTCGCACCGATCGCCATCGTCGCGATCGGCCAGTACTTCGTCATCATCGCGGGCGAGTTCGACCTGTCGCAGGGCTCGCTGATCACCGCGCAGGTGATCGTCGCCGGCAACCTCGTCGGGCAGGACGACTCCCGCACCGTGCCCGTGCTGCTGCTCATGATCGTCTTCGGGGTGGTCGTCGGACTCGTGAACGGCGTCATCACCACGCTGCTCAAGGTGCCCTCCTTCATCGTCACGCTGGGCATGATGCTCGCCCTTCTCGGCGGCGTCATGTGGTGGACCGGGGGAGCGGCCACGGGCAACCCGGCTGACAGCTTCCGCGAGATCGGCCGTGGCGGCATCCGTGACGTGCCGGTGCTCGAGTTCATCCCCTGGGCGGTGTTCATCCTGATCGGGTGGCTCGCGCTGGGCATCTGGATCACCAAGCGCCCGCTCGGCAAGCTCCTCATCGCGGTCGGCGACAACTCGACCGCGGTCGACTTCGCCGGGGCGCGCAGCGCCTGGGTGACGACACGGGCGTTCGTGATCTCGTCGCTCTCGGCCACGCTCTCCGCCGTGCTGCTCGTCGGGTACGCCGGGGTGCATCCCTCGGTCGGCCGCGGCTACGAGTTCGTCGCCATCACCGCCGTCGTCCTCGGCGGGGTCGTGCTCGGCGGAGGCCGGGGATGGATCGTCGCGGCGGCGGCGGGAGCCTTCGCGCTCGAGGCCCTCTTCATGCTGCTGAACATCGCGGGGGTCCCTTCGACGCTGCGAGACGCCGTGCAGGGCGTGATCATCATCGCCGCAGTGGCGTACTCCGCGGTCGCCTTCCGGGCACGGCGCCGGCGAGGCCCGCAGTCGTCTCCGGACGTTCCGCTCACAGAGACCTCAGAACCCGTAACAACCAGCACCATCCACACAGAAACCAGAGGAGATTAGCAATGCGACGATCGATGAAGATCGCCACCGCAGGGGTGGCTCTCTTCGGCCTCATCGCGCTCGCCGGGTGTACGACAGACCCGTCCGTGGCGCCGGCGGAGTCGGAGAACCCGGAGGAGTCGACCGAGACCACCGAATGGTTCGACCAGGAGCTGTTCGACAAGCAGATGGAGGAGCGGGGTGTCGAGCCCCAGGGGCCGGCGACCGAGCCGTATCTCCAGCACATCAACGCCGAGATGGTCGACACGTCGGAGTTCGCCAGCGAGGGGCCCAAGAAGGCCTGCTTCGCGAACGCCTCGATCTCGAACCCGTGGCGGCAGACGGGCTGGATCACGATGAACGAGCAGCTCAAGTCACTGCAGGAGGCCGGTGCGATCAGCGAGATGGAGACCCGCGACGCGCAGGACTCGGATGACACGCAGATCGCCGACATCGACTACTTCATCTCCGAGGGCGGCTGCGACGTCTTCCTCATCTCGCCCAACAGCACCGCGGCGATGACGCCGGCCGTCGAGCGCGCATGCGAGACCGGCAAGCCGGTGATCGTGTTCGACCGCGGCGTCGACACCGACTGCCCGGTCACGTTCATCCACCCGATCGGCGGATTCGCGTGGGGCATCGACACGGCCGAGTTCCTCATCGACAACCTCGAAGAGGGCGACAAGGTCGTGGCGCTGCGCATCCTCCCCGGAGTCGACGTGCTCGAGCACCGGTGGGCCGCTGCGGAGAAGCTCTTCGACGAGGCGGGGATCGAGGCCGTGGACTACTTCACGGGCGCCGACCCCGCGGAGATCAAGAGCATCATCAGCGACGAGCTCGCCAAGGGCGACGTGCAGGGAATCTGGATGGATGCCGGTGACGGCGCTGTCGCCGCGATCGAAGCCTTCGAGGATGCCGGCGCCGACTACCCGGTGATGACCGGCGAGGACGAGATGAGCTTCCTCCGCAAGTGGAAGGACACGGGTCTCACGGGCCTCGCCCCGGTGTACTCGAACTTCCAGTGGCGCACGCCGCTGCTCGCCGCGCAGATGATCTTCGCCGGCGAAGAGGTTCCGAAGGAGTGGGTGCTCCCGCAGAAGCCGATCACCGAAGCAGAGCTCGACGACTACCTCGCCGCCAACGAGGGAATGCCGGACGGGCACTACGCGAAGTTCGGCGGGGAGAACCTTCCCGGTTACCCGACCGTCTGGCAGGAACGCCAGATCCCGTAACCCGCGGTGATGCTCCCACCCTTCCCCTCTGCGCCTCGCGGATGGGAGGGTGGGAGCACTCGCGTCATCCCCGAAGGAGCAGGATGCCTCGCACGATCGCCGTCAACACGTGGGTGTGGACGTCTCCACTGACCGACGCGACTCTCGAGCCGCTCGCGCGGAAGGCGGCGGGGATGGGGTATCAGGCGCTCGAGCTTCCGCTCGAGAGCGTCGGGGACTGGGATCCGTCGCGAGCCCGCGACGTGCTCGACGACTTCGGCCTCGCTTCGATCGTCGTCGGGGCCATGGGCCCGCGGCGCTCGCTGCTCGCGCAGGCCGGTGATGTCGGGGCCACACAGGACTACCTGCGCTCGTGCATCGCGGCGGCCGCGACGCTCGGCTCCGCGGTGGTCGCCGGTCCCTTCTACGCACCCACCGGGGCTACCTGGCGGATGTCCGTCGAGGACCGTTCGCGAGTGGTGCGCGAGCTGCGCACGAACCTCGAGCCGGTCGCGGCCGAGGCCGCCTCCGCCGGGATCACCCTGGCCGTCGAACCGCTCAACCGCTACGAGACGAGCGTGCTCAACACGGTCGAGCAGAGCCTCGACGCGCTCGCACCGCTGCTCGGCGCAGGCGTCGGGCTCGCGCTCGACACCTACCACCTGAACATCGAGGAGAAGAAGCCCGCGGAGGCCATCCGCGCGGCGGGCTCGGCGATCGCGCACGTGCAGGTGTGCGGCAGCGATCGGGGCGCCGTGGGCGACGACCACACGGACTGGCCGGAGATCCTCCGGGCCCTCGACGATGCGGACTATCGAGGGCCGCTCGGGCTGGAGAGCTTCACGGGCGAGAACGCGACGATAGCCGTCGCCGCATCCGTCTGGCGACCACTCGCGGCGAGCCAGGACGCGCTCGCCGCCCGCAGCATCCAGGCGCTGAGAGCGCTCGGCACCTGACCCGTCACGCGATACGAAGGAGTGTCCATGACCACGCACCCGGTCACCCTGTTCACCGGCCAGTGGGCAGATCTGCCGTTCGAGGAGGTCGCCCGGCTGGCGGCCGAGTGGGGATACGACGGCCTCGAGGTCGCAGCATCCGGCGACCATCTCGACCTGCGGCGAGCCGACGAGGACGACGCCTACGTCGCCTCGCGCCGCGAGATCCTCGACCGGCACGGTCTGCAGATCTTCGCGATCTCGAACCATCTCGCGGGCCAGGCGGTGTGCGACGCCCCCATAGACTTCCGTCACCAGGCGATCCTGCGCGACTACGTGTGGGGCGACGGCGACTCCGAGGGCGTGCGCGCCCGTGCGGCGGACGACATGAAGCGGGCGGCGCGGGTCGCGCGCAAGCTCGACGTCGACACCGTCGTCGGATTCACCGGCTCATCGATCTGGCCCTATGTGGCGATGTTCCCGCCGGTACCGGCATCCGTCATCGAAGGCGGGTTCGAGGACTTCGCCGCGCGCTGGAACCCGATCCTCGACGTGTTCGACGGCGAGGGCGTGCGGTTCGCGCACGAAGTGCACCCCGGTGAGATCGCCTACGACTACTGGTCGTCCGTGCGGGCGCTGGAGGCGATCGACCACCGCGGGGCGTTCGGATTCAACTGGGACCCGTCGCACATGATGTGGCAGAACATCGATCCCGTCGGGTTCATCGTCGACTTCGCCGACCGGATCTACCACGTGGACTGCAAGGACACCCGGATGCGACCGCACAACGGGCGTTCGGGCGTGCTCGGATCGCATCTGCCGTGGGGCGACCCCCGACGCGGGTGGGACTTCGTCTCGACCGGCCACGGCGACGTGCCCTGGGAGGACGCGTTCCGCGCGCTCGAGGCGATCGGATACGACGGCCCCATCTCGATCGAATGGGAGGACGCGGGAATGGACCGCCTGCACGGCGCGCCGGAGGCCCTCGCCTACGTGCGGTCGCTGCTCTGGCCCGCGCCCACCGCCGCGTTCGACGCCGCCTTCAGCAGCCAGCAGACCGGAGATCCCGCATGACCATCCAGCACACCGTCGTCTTCCGCCTCGTGCACGAGGCGGGCAGCCCCGAGGAGCGCGAGTTCCTCGCGACGGGCAGAGCGGTGCTCACGTCGATCCCCGGTGTCGAGGACTTCACGATCCGTCGCCAGGTGAGCCCGAAGAGCGACCTCGAGCATCAGTTCTCGATGGTGTTCCGCGACCGCGATGCGTACCGCTCCTACGACGCGCACCCCGCGCACACCGCGTTCGTCTCGGAACGCTGGGTGCCCGAGGTCGCGGCGTTCCAGGAGTATGACTTCGAGGAGTGACGACGTGACCGGCGGCGCGGATCAGACCGAGTCGCGCAGCTTCACCAGGCGCTCGTGGCCGGTCTCCTCGAGCTCCGCGATGCTCTCGCGCGACTTGAGGAAGTCCGAGAACGAGCGGTAGCCGAGGGCCTTCTCGCTGAACGACGGGTCCATGCGACGCATGTGCGTCTTCACCGCCGAGCTGTGCAGCCACTCGTCGGCATCGGCCTTGTCGTGCCCGAGGCGCAGCGCGCGATGCAGCAGCTCCGTCGCCTCGCCCTGCTCGGTGCCCTCGCCGTGCTCGTCGAGCTTCGCGGACGACGACGGTGCCGCAGCGGTCGCCGCCGCTGCGGCGGCCTTCGCCTTGGCGGCCTTCGTCGGCGGTCGCGATTTGGCCTTCGCGGCGGGCTCGGCGGCCGGCTCGGCCACAGGCTCGACGGCGACCTCGGGAACGGTGACGACGGGCGCGGGCGCGGTCTTGCTCGGGCGCACGACGCCGGGAAGCGAGTCGTACGCCTCGAACTCGTCGCACGCGGCGGCGAGGGACTTCGCGGTGGATCCCGCGACGCCGACGCCGATGACGTAGCGACCCAGACGCTTGCAGCGCTGTGCGAGCGGGACGTAGTCGCTGTCTCCGGCGACGATCACGACGTGCGTGAGGTCGGGCAGACGGAACATGTCCTCGACCGCGTCGACGGCGAGGCGGATGTCCGCGCCGTTCTTCGCGTAGGCGGCGGCCGGGAACAGCTGCACGAGGTCGACGGCGCGGGCCACGAGCTGCGACCGGTAGACCGCGTTCACGGGCGACGACCAGTCGGCGTACGCCCGGGTGAGCACGAGCGTGCCGAAGGAGGCCGCGTAGTCGATGATCGCGCCGACCTCGATCATGGCGCGGGACAGCCGCTCCGTGACCTCCGGATCGGTCGGGTTCTCGGTGATCCGCTGGCGGTCCTTGCCATACGCGTTCCGTCCGTGCACACGGTCGTACCAGGAGATGACGATGTTGTCGAAGTCCAGGTAGACGGCGACGCGGGCGTCGGTGGCCTCAGCCATGGTTCACTCCTTCGCGCGGGTAGCGCACGCCGATCTGCGCGCGGATCTCGTCGAGGGTGCCCATGATCGCGACGCTCTCGGCGATCGGCAGGATGTCGCCCTCGAGCACGCCGTCGCCCACGAGGCGCTCGGCCGCGAGGGCCTGGTACTGCATGCCGCGACCGTCGACCTCCGACACGTACTCCTCGACGACCGTGCCGTCCGGCTGCACGACGCGGAACGTGGTGGGGGTGTACCAGACGCGGTCGAGGTCGATGCGCGCCGTCGTGCCGATGATGCTCGCCGCGTTGGGGCCCGCGGCACGCGACGACGAGAGCGTCGTCGAGATCGCTCCGCCGTCGTGGGTCATGACGGTGGCGACCTCGGCATCCGCTCCGGTCTCGATCAGGCGCCCGACGGCGTGGATGCCGGTCGGGGCGCCGAGGATGTCCCACACGAAGGAGATCGGGTAGATCCCGAGGTCGAGGAGGGCACCGCCGCCGAGCTCGAGGGCGTTGAGGCGGTGCTCGGGGTCGGAGGGGAGCAGCTGGGTGTGGTCGGCGCTCACGGCGCGGATCTCACCGAGGGTCCCGGCGGCGATGATCTCGCGGATGCGGGCCATGTGCGGCAGGTAGCGCGTCCACATCGCCTCCATCGCGAGCAGACCCCGGTCGGCGGCCAGACGCTGCAGGTCCTCCGCCTCCGAGTGGTTGAGGGTGAACGCCTTCTCGACCAGCACGTGCTTGCCGGCTTCGAGCGCGAGACGGGCATTCTCATGATGCATCGGGTGCGGGGTCGAGACGTAGATGATGTCGACCTCGGGGTCGGCGACGAGCGCCTCGTACGAGGGATGCGCGCGCGGGATGTCGAAGCGGGCGGCGAAGGCGTCGGCCGATTCCTGCGAGCGCGAGCCGACCGCCACGAGATCGAGCCCGGCGGTGCGCAGATCGGATGCGAACGCGCCGGCGATGCCGCCGGTCGCGAGGATTCCCCAACGAAGACCAGTCATCATCTCAGCGTAGGGGGTGGAGGCTGAGCACGGGGTGTTCAGACCAGGGCATCCGGGGGCGGCCGGAACGGATGCCGTTCAGACGAGCGCGAGCGCGCGGTCGAGGTCGGCGATCAGATCGCTCGGATCCTCCAGCCCGGCCGACAGGCGCTTCGTGGCGAACTCGGTCATGCGGTCAGCACCGCGGTGCCCAGAGCGCGGGGGAGGAGGTCGTGGTCATGGTCTCATCCTCCGATCGGGCTCCGACACTCGGGGAGGATGTGTCGCCGTGTTGCGCTCCGTTTCGCTGCGCTTCCTCGCCGATTGGCCGGCTCCCGAGCCCGCTCATACTTTCGGGTGCATGACCGAACCCCTCATCATCGGCGCCATGGTGCGCACTCTCGGCGCGTATCCCTCCGGCTGGCGTCAGCCGGGCGCGCATCGCGACCCCTCGGCCGATGCCGAGATCCTCCGTCGCATCGCGCGAGAGGGAGAGGACGCGGGGCTCGACTACCTGTTCTTCGGCGATTGGCTGGCCACCGGGCCGGACCTCGAATTCCGCGACCCGTACCTGCTCGCGCGGATCGATCCGGTGAGCGCCGTGCTGTACCTCGCTGGGGTCACCTCTCGCATCGGCCTCATCGCGACGGTGAACACGACCTACGCCGATCCGTATGCGACGGCGCGCTCGCTCGCATCCCTCGACCTGCTGACGGGCGGTCGCGCCGGCGTCAACCTCGTCACCGGAGCCGAGCCACGAGCCGCGGGCAACCACGGTCGCGAAGCGCACGCCGACAACGAGAGCCGATACGACCGCGCCGAGGAGTTCGTCGTCGCCCTGCGCCGTCTGTGGGACTCGTGGAGCGAGGACGCCTGGATCGCGGATGCCGCACGCGGCGTGCTCATCGACCCGGACCGGCTCCGGGGTGCGGACCTCCGGGGCGAGCACGTGCGCGTCTCGGGGCCGCTGAACGTGGCCCGCCCCCCGCAGGGGCGGATCCCTCTCGTGCACGCGGGCACTTCGCCGCGGTCGCGCGCGCTCGCCGCGACCGAGGCCGATCTCGCGCTCATCGCCGCCCCGAACATCGCCGATGCGATCGCCACACGGCGGCAGCTGCGCGAGATCGCGCTCCGATCAGGCCGCTCGCCCGAGGGGCTGGCGGTGATCGCGCCCGTGCTTCCTGTGGTCGCACCGACGGATGCCGACGCTCACCGCATCGTCGAACGGCTGCTCGCGCTCGTCCCGCTCGACGAGGGGCATCAGTCGTCCCGCACGGCATTCCCCGCGAACAGATCGGTCGCCGCGCTGGCCGACGCCCTGGGCGTCGGTGCCGACGACCCGCTGCGTTCCGCCGGCTTCGACGAGGTCGTGACCCGCGATCAGGCCGCCCGCCTCGGGGAGGCAGGAGCGGCGCTGATCGAGCGCCTGCGACTCATCGCCGGACTCCGCGTCGGGGATGACGGCGAGACGGCGCTGACCTGGCGCCACCTCGTCGCGGCCCATGCCGTGCCCGCCGCATTCGTGGTCGGCGACGCCGCGACGATCGCGGACCACTTCGAGACCTGGCGCGACCAGGGTGCAGCCGACGGGTTCAACGTGCTCTCCGCGTTCCAGCCCGCACAGTTCGAGGCCTTCACCCGCCTCGCCGCGCCCGAACTGCGTCGACGGGGCCTGCTCGGTCGCAGCGACGGAGCGCCCACCCCGCTGCGGGACCGTCTCGGCGTCGGCGTCGGCGTCGAGGTCGGCAGCGAGCAGCGTGCCGCATCATCGCTTCTCGTCCGCTGAACCGCGTCATCCATTACGTCGGATTGCGTCTGGTGACCCGTCATGACGCCTCGTGACAGGCCGGGTCCGCACATGACGACCCCATTCGCGTCACGACCGTGAGAGTCCCTAGCGTGACGTTCACCCGCACACCGAACCACAGCATCCCGTCCAGGAGGACCCGCATGAACCGCCGTCTCATCCGCGCAGCCGCCGTCGCGCTTCCGCTCGTCCTCGCGGCGGGACTCGCCGCCTGCGCGTCCTCGCCGGCCCCGAGCGGCGCCTCCGCCGACGCGGGCGACCCCGTCACCGGGGGAACGCTGACCTATCTGGAGCACCAGACCTTCACGAACCTCTACCCGCCGCAGGCCGGGTTCTACCCGAACGGAGGCGTGGTCAACAACATCGCCGCGCGCCTGACGTGGCAGAACCCCGACTCGCTCGAGATCGAGCCGTGGATCGCCTCGGCCTGGACCGTGAACGACGACGCCACCGAGTACACGTTCGACCTGCGACCCGACGTCACCTTCTCGGACGGGACGCCGCTGGACGCCGCGGCCGTGGCGAAGAACTTCGACACGTACGGCCTCGGCGACCCCGAGCGCGGCCTCACGGTCTCCGAGGCGATCAACAACTACGCCTCGAGCGAGGTCGTCGACGACGACACGGTCACCTTCCGCTTCTCGGCCCCGGCTCCCGGGTTCCTGCAGGCGACGTCGACCATCAACTCCGGCCTGCTCTCGCCCGAGACGCTCGACGGCACCATCGAGGACTTCGGAGCGGGCAACGCCGAGGAGATCATCGGCGCCGGGCCTTTCACCCTCACCGACGAGAAGCTGGGCACAGAGTTCACCCTCACCGCCCGCGAGGACTACGCGTGGGCGCCGGAGAGCGCCGAGAACCAGGGCCGTCCGTACGTCGACGCCGTGCACGTGCTCGTCACCCCCGAGGACTCCGTGCGCATCGGATCGCTGCTCGCGGGTCAGGCCGACTACGTCCGCTACGTGCAGGCCTTCGACGAGGACCGGGTCGAGAGCGCGGGCTTCACGCTGTACGCACCGCAGACCCGTGGCGTGAACAACTCCATCTCGCTGCGTCCCGAGAACCCGCTGCTGAGCGACATCAGGGTGCGTCAGGCGCTCGTCGCCGCGGTCGACGCCCAGGAGGTCGTCGACACCCTGTTCACCGAGAACTACCCCGTTGCGACCTCGGTGCTGTCGCAGGAGGCGCTCGGATACAAGGACGAGTCGGAGCACTACGCATACGACCCCGACAAGGCCGAGAAGCTGCTCGACGAGTCGGGCTGGACGGCCGGGTCCGACGGCATCCGCGAGAAGGACGGCGAGCGCCTCGCGATCACCGTGTACGAGGCCGCACCGCAGCCGCTGTCGAAGCAGACGCTCGAGCTCGTCGCCCAGCAGCTCGCGAAGGTCGGTGTGGAGCTCACGGTCAAGCCGGCGGATGCCGGGTCGTATGCCGAGGACACCCGTGACCCGCTCAAGACGGGCTTCTACCACTCAATGGTCGGCCGCGCCGACTTCGACGTGATCAAGAGCCAGTACTACACGAAGAACCGTGACGCGCTGATCTCGAACGACGCCGAGCTCGACGCCCTGCTCGAGGCGGTCGCCTCGGAGCCGGACACCGAGAAGCGAGCGGCGGCCTCGCAGGCCGTGCAGGACTACATCGCCGAGCAGGCCTACGTCATCCCGCTGTTCGAGGAGCCGCAGGTCTACGGCGCCGCCACCTACGTGCACGGCGTGGACTTCGAGTCGGTCGGTCGCCCCACCTTCTCGGGCGTCTGGCTCGCCGAGCACTGAGCATGACTGAGACGGTGCACCGATGAGCTTCGTCCTCCGACGAGCCGGGCAGGCCGCGATCGTTCTGATCGCGGCCTTCACGGCCACCTTCTTCCTCCTGCAGCTGCTGCCGGGGGATGCGATCCTGATCAAGTTCTCCGACCCCAGCCTCGGGCTGTCGCCGGAGCAGCTCGACGGCATCCGCGCCACCTACGGCACCGATCTGCCGTGGTGGCAGCAGTACGTGCACGCAGGTCTCGGATTCGCGGCCGGCGACTTCGGCTACTCGACGCAGTTCGGCACCCCGGTGCTGGAGATGCTCGCCGAGGCACTGCCGTCGACCGTGCTGCTCGCGTCGCTGGGGCTCGTGGTCGCGCTGCTGATCGCCGTGCTCGTCGCAGGGCTCTCGTCTCTCGCACCGTTCGCGTGGCTGCGCGACGGCATCCGTCAGGTGCCGGGGCTGTTCGTCGCGGTGCCGGTGTTCTGGCTCGGCATCCTGCTGATCCAGGTCTTCTCGTTCGGTCTCGGGTGGGTGCCGATCGTCGGCGCCGACCCTGTCGCCGGGCTCGTCCTCCCCGTGCTGACCCTCGCCGTGCCGATCTCCGCTCCGCTCGCCCAGGTGCTGGTGCGCGCCATCGATCAGGTGCAGGCGCAGCCGTTCATCACCGTCGTCCGGGCCAAGGGCGCGCCGCCGTCGTGGGTGCTCACCCGGTCGGTCGCGCGCAACGCGGCCCTGCCGACGCTCACGATCGCCGGGGTGCTGTTCGGCGAGCTCGTGGGAGGGGCCGTGGTCACCGAGACCGTGTTCGGTCGCACCGGCATCGGCCGCCTCACCGAGCAGGCCGTGTCGAACCAGGACATCCCGGTGCTGCAGGGCGTCGTGCTGCTTTCGGCCCTCGGCTTCGTGCTCATCAGCTTCGCCGTCGACCTCGTCACCCCGCTGATCGATCCGCGCCAGCGCGCCCTCTCGAAGTCAGGAGCATCGGCATGACCGTCGCCGCCGTGGCCGCATCCGTCGACACCCCGCCCGAGACACCGCAGCAGGATGCCGCAACGCTCACCCGATCGCCTCGACGCGCGCGCGGACTGCTCGCTCTGCCGTGGGGGCTCTACCTCGCGATCGCCGTCGTCTCGCTCGCCGTGCTCTGGGCGCTGATCCCCGGGGTCTTCGCACCCGGCGACCCTCTCACCGGCACCCCCGCCGACAAGCTGCTGCCACCGAGCGCGGCGCATCTCTTCGGCACGGACACGCTCGGTCGCGACCTGTTCGGCCGCGTCGTCCACGGCGCCGTGCACTCGCTCTCGGGAGCGCTCATCGCCGTCACCGTGGGCCTCGCGCTCGGGACGATCCTCGGTGCGATCGCCGGCGCGATCGGCGGCGTCGTCGACGACATCCTGATGCGCGTCGTCGACGTGCTGCTCGCCATCCCCGGCCTGCTGCTGTCGCTGTCGGTGATCATCCTCCTCGGCTTCGGCACGGTGAACGCCGCGATCGCCGTGGGCCTCGGCAGCGTCGCCGCCTTCGCCCGCCTGATGCGGTCGGAGGTCGCCAGAGTGCGCCGCAGCGAATACGTCGAGGCGGCGTACGGCAGCGGGGGCACCTTCTTCACGGTGCTCCGTCGCCATGTCCTGCCGAACTCGCTCACGCCGATCGTCGCGCTCGCCGCCCTGCAGTTCGGCACCGCGATCCTCGCGATCTCGACCCTCGGATTCCTCGGTTACGGTGCTCCGCCACCCACCCCCGAATGGGGGCTGCTGATCGCCGAGGGACGCAACTACATCGCGACCGCCTGGTGGCTCACGGCACTGCCAGGACTCATCGTGGTCGTCGTCGTGCTCAGCGCCAACCGCATCTCGCACAGCATCGGAAGGAACCCGCGATGAGCGTGCTCACCGTCGACGGCCTCGCTGTCTCGTACGCCACCCGAGCCGGTCGCCGGGAGGTGGTGCATGGGGTCTCCTTCGAGATCGCCGAGGGAGAGGCACTCGCGCTCGTGGGCGAATCGGGATCGGGCAAGTCCACCACCGCGCACGCCCTGCTCGGCCTGCTGCCCGAGGGCGGCAGAGTCGACGGCGGCACGGTGCGCCTCGGCGAGCTCGACATCTCGGGCTGGACGGATCGCGCACTGCGCGGCATCCGGGGTCCGGAGATCGGACTCGTGCCGCAGGACCCGGTGACCTCGCTCGATCCCGTGCGCCCGATCGGCGCCCAGGTCGAAGAGGTGCTGAAGCTGCACGGCCACCGCGATCGTCGCTCGCGGCGCGTGCGGGCGATCGAGCTCCTCGACCGGGTCGGCATCGATGACCCGGACCTCCGAGCGCGGCAGTACCCGCACGAGCTCTCGGGCGGTATGCGCCAGCGTGTGCTGATCGCCTCGGCCATCGCGCTGCGGCCACGGCTGCTGATCGCCGACGAGCCCACGAGTGCTTTGGACGCGACCGTGCAGCGCAAGGTGCTCGATCTGCTCGACGAGCTGCGTCGAGAGGAAGGCACGAGCATCCTGCTGGTCACCCACGACCTCGGCGTCGCGGCCGATCGCGCCCAACGGCTCGTCGTGCTGAAGGACGGCCGCATCGTCGAGCAGGGAGCGAGCGCCCAGGTGCTCGCGGCACCCTCGGACGGATACACGAAGCAGCTCCTCGCCGACGCCCCGGCGTTCACGACGGGGTTCCGCCGCCCCGAGGTTCCGCCCTTCCTGCGGGATGCCGCGGCGGTCGCGGCCGAGAACCCGTTCGCGATCACCGCGAGCGGTCTCGTCAAGGAGTTCAGGGTCGCGGGGCGTGAGCGATTCCGGGCCGTCGACGACGTGTCGTTCCGGGTGCGCCGGGGCACGACGCACGCGCTGGTCGGCGAGTCCGGATCGGGCAAGACGACCACCGCGCGCCTCATCACGCGCTTCCATGAGCCGGATGCCGGGGCCATCGAGATCGACGGCGAAGACGTGACCGGTCTGTCGGGCCAGCGGTTGCGCGCGCTGCGCCGGCGCATCCAGCTCGTGTACCAGAACCCCTTCGCATCGCTGGATCCGCGGCAGCAGGTCGTCGACATCATCGCCGAGCCGCTGCAGAACTTCGGGGTGGGCACGCGCTCCGACCGCAGGGATCGGGCGCTCGCCCTGATCGACAGGGTGTCGCTGCCGAGCGACCTCGCGCAGCGCACACCGCGTGAGCTCTCGGGTGGGCAGCGACAGCGGGTCGCGATCGCCAGGGCCCTCGCGATCGACCCCGAGATCGTCGTGCTCGACGAGGCGGTGTCGGCCCTCGACGTCACGGTGCAGGCGCGCATCCTCGAACTGCTCACCTCGCTGCAGGCCGAACTCGGTCTCACCTACCTCTTCATCTCGCACGACCTCGCCGTGGTGCGCAGGATCAGTCACACCGTCTCGGTGATGCGCCGCGGGCGGATCGTCGAGGAAGGCGTCACCGAGGAGCTCTTCCACGACCCCCAGCACGACTACACCCGGGAGCTGCTCGCGGCCGTCCCCGGACGAACGGAGCAGCCCGCATGACCGCACCCACGATCGCCTTCTTCACCCGGCTGCTCGACGACGCGTCGCCCGCCGAGCGCTACGCGCTGGCCACCGAGCAGATCCGGCACGCCGAACGGCACGGCGTCGGTCGCGCCTGGGTCGCACAGCACCACTTCCGCGCCGCGGAGGGCGGCCTGCCCTCGCCACTCGTCTATCTCGCCAACGTGGCCGCGCAGACCTCGCGCATCCGTCTCGGCACCGGGGTCGTCACGCTGCCGCTCGAAGATGCGGTGCGTGTCGCCGAAGACGCGGTGGTCGCCGACCTGCTCTCGGGCGGACGCATCGACCTGGGGCTCGGCAGCGGCGGAACCCCCTCGTCCTTCGTGCCGTTCGGTGAGGACGTGCGCGAGAAGGCGCCGACCTACGACCGCAAGCTGCGACTGCTGCTCGACGCGCTCGCGGGGCGGGACATCGGCGCCGACAACACCCTCTATCCGGATGCCGGCACTCTCGGCGACCGCATCTGGCAGGCGACCTTCTCGGCCCCCGGCGGCCATCGCGCCGGCATCCACGGGCATGGCCTCCTGCTCTCGCGCACTCAGCCGCGGTCGACGGACGCGCTGCACGCCCCGCTCTCGGCGCTGCAGGATCCGATCATCGACGCGTACCTCGAGGCTCTCCCCGACGGCGTCGCCCCGCGTATCACCGCCTCGCGCACCGTGTTCGTCGCGGATGATCGCGCGGATGCCCTGCGCTTCGCTGAGGTCGGGCTGCGTCGTGCCGCCGAGGGGTTCCGCCGACAGGGCCAGACGATCCCCGGCGACACCCTCGATGAGCTGATCGTGGCCCTCGACACGCACCTCGGCACCCCGGAGGAGGTCGCCGAGTCCCTCGCCGCAGACGCCACCCTCGACAGGGCGACCGAGGTCGCGTTCCAGGTGCACTCGGTCGACGCCCCGCACGAGCACGTGCTGCGCTCGATCGAGCTCTTCGCCGAGCAGGTCGCCCCCGCTCTCGGCTACACCCTCACCGACACCATCAAGGAGAAGGCATGACCACCGACATCGTCGATCAGATCGTAGGGGTGACGCCCGAGCTCGATGCGCTGCGGCGCCGCCGCCCCGTCACCAGGGAGCAGCTGCAGGCGAGCTTCGACGCGCTCTTCGCGCCGGTGTCGACGGAGGAGGTGTCGCAGGCCGAGCGCGAGCTGATCGCCGCGTTCGCCACGCGCCTCGCCGGCGACGCGGATGCGACGGCCGAGTTCTACGCAGACCGGGCCCTGGCTGTGGACCCGCAGCGCGCCACCGTCGTGATCGCCGAGGCCACGAACGCTGCGGTGACCGGGCCCTTCGGCTCGTACACCGAAGCGGGACTGCAGGGCGAGAACACCGAGGGCGAGCGCTACGCGCCGTCGCCCGAGGTCGCGGAGGCGCTCGGCGGGCGGGTCGCCGCCGCCCTCGCGCACACGCACCTGCTCGTGTTCCGGCCGCGCGAATCCGCGGCCGTCGACATCCAGCGGCTGGTGGATGCGGGATGGTCGGCCGACGGCATCGTCACCCTCTCGCAGCTCGTCTCGTTCCTCGCGTTCCAGCAGCGCGTCATCACGGGCCTGAGGGTTCTCTCCGCCGCCGGCATCGCCGCGGCATCCGACTCCGAGGAGGAGGCAGCATGACCGAGCTTCTGCGCGATGACGCACCGCACCCCGAGGCGTTCACGCGAGCCGAGGTGGGGTGGACCCCGCATCTGCCGCCGCTCGCGGAGGAGGAGCTCACCGAGCGCCACTACGACGGTCTGGTCGACGCCTCTCGGGCGAAGAACGACTACTTCCGGCTGCTGGCGCGCGACCCCGAGGTGCTCAAGGCGCGCACGCTCGTCGACAAGGACATCTTCTACAACGCCAAGGAGGGTCTTCCCCGGGCCGAGCGCGAGCTCTCGGCGACCGCGGCTTCGCGTCGCAACGGCTGCGTGTTCTGCGCCTCGGTGCACTCGCGCTTCGCGGCGCACCACAGCAAGCGGGTCGACGACGTCGATCTCCTGCTGGATCAGGGAGTCGACGCCGACCTCGGGGAGCGGTGGAACGCGGTTGTCGCGGCCTCCGTCGCCCTGACCGACACGCCCAGCACCTTCGGCGCCGACGGGATCGCCCGGCTGCGGGCGGCGGGACTCGATGACCTCGAGATCGCCGACGTGATCCACGGTGCCGCGTTCTTCAATTGGGCGAACCGTCTGATGCTGTCGATCGGGAGGCCGGTCGCGCCCGCCTGATCGGTCGAGAGATCAGCACCGGCCCACCTCTGACGTGTCACCGTCGGGGGTGGGCTGGTGTCCTTTTGCGAGAGTATCGGCATACTTCTTGCTGTCTCCATATGACGACGTATCGCTTGCTAACGTCGACGCATGGCAGTCGCGGGCGGAGCATTCTACGAAGTCGATACCGACGTGCTGCGTGCGATGGCGTCGAAGGCACGTCGCATCGTCGGCGAGCTGGGCTCGTCCGATGCCGCGAAGCCTGCTGACGCCGGACACGAGTGGGTCGTCGCAGCCGCGACGCGTTTCAGCAGCGCATGGTCCGACGGGCTCTGCGTCCGTGTGGCCGACACCGAAGACTTCGCAGACAGGTTGAGCACGACCGCTCGGATCTTCGACGAAGGCACCGATGCGGCGAAGGTCGAAGTCGACGCGATGATCTGGGACGACTGATGGAGCTGGGGCAGACCCAGTCGGCGGCGGACCTCGTGCCGGGCTCGGTGTCCGAGGTCAGGGCGACCGCGGAAGCGTGGAAGGCTCGTGGCGCTGAAGCGACCCGTGTACGCGATGACCTCGCCACGCTGGATGACGACGGCACGTGGAGAGGCGCTGCCTACGACGCCTACCTCGACCGGTTCGAGCGGCAGCTGCTGCACTGGAAGCATGCGGGCGAGGCGCTCCGCGCGGGTGCGAGCGTACTGTTCACGTGGGCCGACGCGTTGCAGTGGGCGCAGGACGAAGCCGACCGTGCGATCACTCTCTGGAACGAGGCAGAGCAACAGGCTGCTGCGGCGCTGGCCGCCCACCGTGCACACGTGCGGGAGTTGCGCGTCGGGCAAGGGCTCCGGCACCCCGAGGCCGACGTGCCCTTCGTCGATCCGTCAGGTCCTGCACACGATGAAGCGCGGGAGGTCCTGTTCAACGCCCGGGCGACTCTCGAGGTCTATGCGCGCGACTGCGCGATCCGGTTGGACGATGCCGCGGATGCGGCGCGGATTCCGCTGACCGACGCGGAGGCCGCGACACGAACACAGCACGCGACGACCGAGGTGATCGTCAACCTCGCTGTCGTCCAGCCGTTCCGAGCCGCGATGGACATGCTCGCGATCTCGGCGCAGACGCTCTGGGAACACCCCGATATCATCCTCGAACTCCTGGGCGGCGCTGCAACCTTCCTCGGCGGCGCGGCGCTGGCAGCCGGAGGCGGCGCCATCACCGTCACCGGAGCCGGTGCGCTGGCAGGTTCGCCCGCACTGGTCGTCGCCGGAGTCGGAGTGGCCGGTGCAGGCGCGACGATGATGGGCGACGCCGCCGGCCGATGGCTCACCGAGAGCTACGGCGTCAGCGACCGAGTCCGCGGCCTCGACCGCGGCGATGGACGCGACGACGCGGGGACGTTCGCGAATGGCCAGAAGGATCCGCTGTGGGTTGATAAAGAGAAGATCGGCCTCACGGAGTATGCCCAAGACTTCGAAGTCGAGGTGATCCGCTCGAAGATCAAAGTCGACTACGAGGGTTCTCCGCAGAATGGGCGCTTCTACGACGGGCTTGTGAAGAATACCGACGGGCCGAATACCTATACGGGTGTGGAGGTGAAGTCCGGCAGTGCTATCGAGGCATACAACAGGCCAGGAAGCACGCAGCGACAGTTCGATGACGTTGTGAACGCGGGTACACCAGCGCACGGAAAGATGGACGGCGAGGACATCCTCCTCACACGGGTGGACAGTAAGGACATTCCATGAGAGCACCGTTTACGCACGGCGAGCAGTCTCCCAGCGGGATGCGGGGGTGGGTGACGGACGGTTATCGCCCGATCCCCGATCACCTGCGCCTCATGCTGGGACATCTTGACGGCGACGGTAAGTACACGTACATCATCTGGCCGGGCTCCGATCCTTCGAGCACCATCGGATTCCGCGTGCCGGCAGATGATTCGTTCATGCAGGCCGCAGGCTCCGCGGACGCTATGACTGTCGAGGTGCGGCTTCCCGGCCCCGACGGTGAGTCGCACCTGTACTCGGTCGGACGGCCCGAGCCCGCAGACGGCACGACCACCCTCATCCCCATCAGCGACGACCGCGCGGTGCGCGTGTTCTCGAACGAGATCTTCACCGCCGACGAAGCCGCAGTGATCTTCTACACGTACTACCTCACCGATGCCGTCTCGCAGCCCTACGTGCTTCGCGAGCTGGATCTCTCCAACGAACTCTCGGAGGAACGATGACGCTCTATGGACCCTTCGTCCAGGCCGCGAACGACGGTCGCACCGGCTGGCTGGCCGACGAGCATCTCACGATTCCCGAACGGCTCCGACGCACGCTGGAGTGGCTGGACGCCCGCAAGGACTACACGTACTCGATCTGGCGCGGCGCTGACCCCACAAGGATCGACGGCTACCACGAGCAGGCGAATGAATTCTTCATGCAGGCCGCGGGCTCGGCTGATGCGATGACGGTGGAAGCGCGGCTCCTCGGCGCCGACGGGGAGAGCCATCTGTACACGATCGGCCGGCCCGAGACCGCTGACGGCACGACCACTCTCATCCCTATGAGCGACGACCGCGCGGTACGAGTGTTCTCGAACGAGATCTTCACCGCCGACGAAGCCGCGGAGATCTTCTACACGTTCTACCTCACCGAAGCCGTCTCGCCGCCCTACGTCCTGCGTGAGCTCGACCTCGCACTGGAACTCTCGGAGGAACGATGAAGGTCGCTGTTCGTCACGATGCCGTGGCACAGACCGTCGCCGAGCTCGCGCTCACCGTGAAAGCCATCGAGCACGAACTCGACGCCCTCGATTCCGAGGCGACGCTACTGAAATCGACCTGGGACGGGGAAGCGCAACGGGCCTATGACCGTGCCCAGCGGGAGTGGTCGAACGCGCTCGAGAGCATGAGAGCATTGCTGACGGCGTCCACGGCTGCCCGCGTCTGGTCCTGAGCGGCCTACGGGATCAGCACGATCTTGCCCGAGGCGGCTCCGGACTCCATGAGCTCATGAGCGCGTGCCGCCTCGCTCAGCGGCAGTTCGGGGCCGAGCTCGATCGTGAAGTCGCCCGCCGCCAGCAGGTCGACGGTCGCGCCGAGGGCCTCCGCGCGCCACGCGAGCTCCTGCTCAGTGAGCGGCACGGGTGAACCGCCCGAGAACGCCCGGATGCCGAACGACGCGGCATCGGGGCCGCGGACGATCGTCGCGATGCGCTCGCGGTCGGCGACGAGCTCGAGCGACACCTCGATGGCCTCATCGGTCCCCGCGCAGTCGAGCGCGACCGTCACCCCGACGGGTGCGGCCTCGCGTACGCGCTCCAGCAGCCCGTCTCCGTATGCGACCGGGATCGCACCGAGGTCACGCAGCTGATCGTGTCTGGCCGGGCTGGCGGTCGCGATGACGGTGGCGCCCCAGGCGACGGCGAACTGCACGGCTGCCTGGCCGACCGAGCCCGAACCACCGTGCACGAGCAGCACGTCGCCGTCCGTGACTCCGAGCGAGCGGAGCGCCTGATAGGCGGTGCCGGCGGGGATGCCGATGCCGGCACCCTCCGCTGCGGTGACGGAATCGGGCAGCGCGACGAGCTTGTCGACCGGCACGGCGAGCATGCTCGAGTAGGTGCCGACCGTGTCGCGGATCGCGACGCGGTCGCCCACCGCGAATCCGTCGACGTCGTCGCCGAGAGATTCGATGACCCCGGCACCGTCGAACCCGACGGCACGCGGCTCGGTGATCGGCGGCGAGGGGCGCTTCGCGCTGCGCAGCTTGGCGTCGATCGGGTTGGCACCCGCCGCCTCGATGCGCACCACGGCCTCGCCGCTGAGCGCGATCGGATCGGGGATCTCGATCAGGTGCAGCACATCAGGAGAACCGAACTCTGTGTAGACGATCGCGCGAGCCATGGATTCAGGCTACCCCCGAGACGACAGCACCTTCATGATCCGCTGCGGAGAGACGGGCTGCGCGGTGCCGAGACGCTGCGCGAACACGCTCACCCGGTACTCCTCGAGCAGCCAGCGGGTCTCGACCAGGGCCGGCGGCGCGTCGGCGGGCAGCGGGATCGCGCCCCCGGCAGCCTCGAAGGCCTTCGCCATGCGCTCGAACTCGCTCATGCGGGTGCGGTCCTTGCCGGGCTCGTTCGCGAGCGTCTTCAGCCGCTCGAGCATCCCGTCGAGGTATCGCGGGAAGTGCGTGAGGCGCTCGACGCCTGCCGCCGAGACGAACCCGGGGTGCAGGAGTCCCGAGAGCTGCGTGCGGATGTCGTTCAGCGGCCCGAGCAGTGCGAGGGAGTTCTGCGAACGGATGCCGCGCTCGACATCGCGGGTCTTCGTGAGGATGCGAGCGACGAGCGACACGCAGGCGAAGAGGTCGTCGACGAGCGACGCCGACACCGCGTCGCGCACGCGCACGAACTCGGCCTCGGTGCGCACGAGGCCGCCCGGCGCCAGCCGATCGATCGTGCTCTGGACGACCGCGGCCCGGCAGTCCTCGATGAGCGCGGCGGCCGACTGGTAGGGCGACGCGGCGAGTGCGAGCTTCTCCTGGCTGGTGAGGTGCTGCTGCACGTACGACGAGGGCGAGGGCACACCGAGCAGCACGAGGCGCAGCACGCCCGCCCGCGTGGCGGTGGCGGCGGCATCCGCCGTGGACTCGACGCGCACCGAGACGGTCTTCCCCTGGTCGACGATCGCCGGGTACCCGCGCACCACTCCGCCGGCCACGCGGGTGTCGAGCACCTCGGGCAGTTCGCCGAACGTCCAGGCGGTGAGGCCGTCCTTCTCGATCGAGGTGGCGACGGCAGCGGGCTGCGGTCCCTTCGAGGGGCCGGGGCGGCGGGGCGGGGTCGCGATCGACCGGGCCACGCTGCTGCGCGCACGGTCGGCGAGCTCGGCCTGCAGCGCACTGAGGTCGCGGTTCGATCCCGCGACGCGCCCGCGCTCGTCGACGGCGCGGAAGTTCATCCGCAGGTGCGCGGGCACGCGATCGTCTTCGAAGTCGGCAGCCGAGACGAGCTGATTCGCGAGCGGCTGGATGAGGCGTGCCAGCGCCTCTTTGAGCGTGCGATGAGGAAGGCCGCCGTGCGACTCGGGGCCGTCTCCGGCGAGCTCGGCACCGAACTTGTCGGCCCAATCGGCCGCAGGCACCACGTGCCGTCGGATCGCCTTGGGCAGTGCGCGGAGCAGGCCGGTGACGAGTTCGGCGCGCAGCCCCGGCACCTGCCAGTCGAAGCCCCTGTCCTCGATCTGCGCGAGCAGAGGCAACGGGATCACGACGCTCACGCCGTCGTCGGCCGCCCCCGGCTCGAAACGGTACGCGAGCCCGAGCACCTGGTCGCCCTGCGTCCACCGGGTGGGGAACTCGCTCTGATCGGCCCTGCTCTCGTCGTCGAGCAGGTCGGCCTCGCGCATCACGAGCAGCTTCGGGGTCGCGGCCAGCGCGTCGCGCCACCATTTCTCGAACGAGCGCACGTCGAAGACGTCGGTCGGGATCCGCTCGTCGTAGAAGCGGAACACCGCTTCGTCGCCGGCCAGGATGTCGCGACGCCTCTCACGTTCCTCGAGCTTCTCGAGGCGCTTGCGCAGTTCGGCGTTGCTGCGCCAGAAAGCGCTGACCCGCTTGTCGATGCGCGTCGGATCCCATTCGCCCTCGACGAGGGCGTGTCGCACGAACATCTCACGCGACGCCGCCCGGTCGATGCGGGCGAACTGCACACGGCGCCGGGGGATGATCTCGACCCCGAACAGCGTCACCTTCTCGTACGCGACCGCCGCGCCGGCATCCTTCGACCAGTGCGGCTCGGTGACCTGGCGCTTCGCGAGATCGCCCGCGAGCGCCTCCGCCCAGGCGGGGTCGATCGCGGCGACCGTGCGGGCGTAGGTGCGTGAGGTCTCGACGATCTCGGCGGCCATGACCGCCTGCGGGGCCTTCTTGCGCAGGGCGGATCCGGGGAAGATCGAGAAGCGGATGCCGCGGGCGCCACGGTATTCCGCCATCCTCTTCTTCTTCGGATCGAGGCCCTTGCCGGTGTTGCGCTCGTCGAGGATGCCGATCTGCGACAGGAGTCCGGCGAGCAGAGCCCGATGGATCGCATCCGGATCCGCGGTCCCCCCGCGCGAGGAGTCCTTCTCCCGCACGAGCGACCGCAGCTGACGGTGCACGTCGAACCATTCACGCACCCGGACGTAGTTGAGATGCTCCGAACGGCACAGGCGACGGAAGGCGCTCGAACCGAGCTCGCGCTGCTGCTCCCGGAGGTGGTTCCACAGGTTCAGGATCGACAGGAAGTCGCTCGTCGGGTCGGTGAAGCGCGCATGCATGCGGTCGGCTTCGTCGCGCACGCTCTGCGGCGCCTCCTGCGACGGCCGCTCGCGCACGTCCTGGATCGACATTCCGGCGACGATCGCGAGCACGTCACGGGTGACGTCGGCGCCGCCGGGGCGTCCGGCCTCGATCAGCATGCGGGCGAAGCGGGGGTCGATCGGGATTCGGGAGATGTCTCGACCGATGCGGGTGAGTCGAGGTGCGTCTCCGCTGCCGGTGACGGCGCCCAGCTCGGTGAGCAGGTCGACGGCGGCCTTGACTCCCCGGGAGTCGGGCGGGGTGAGGAACGGGAAGGCGGTGATGTCGCCGAAGCCGAGCGACAGCATCTGCAGGATCACCGAGGCGAGCGAGGTGCGCAGGATCTCGGGTTCGGTGAACTCCGCGCGCTTGTCGAAGTCCTCCTCGCTGTACAGGCGGATCGCGATGCCGTCGCTCGTGCGCCCGGCGCGGCCCGAACGCTGGTTCGCGGAGGCCTGCGAGATCGCCTCGATCGGCAGCCGCTGCACCTTCGAGCGGTTGCTGTATCGCGAGATGCGCGCGGTGCCGGTGTCGATCACATAGCGGATGCCGGGAACGGTGAGGCTGGTCTCGGCGACGTTCGTGGCGAGCACGACCCGGCGCCGCACACCGGCGACGCGGCTCTTCTCGAACACCCGGTGCTGCTCCGCCGCCGACAGCCGGCCGTACAGGGGCAGCACCTCGGTGGGGGAGCGGTCCTTCGCGTACGCGCCGCGCACGGCATCGGCGGCATCCCTGATCTCTGCTTCGCCCGGCAGGAACACCAGCACGTCGCCCGGCTCCTCGCGGTCGAGTTCACGGAGGGCCGCGACGATGGCGGTCACCTCGTCGGACTCCTCGGTCTCCTCCGTCTGCTCGCGGTAGCGGATCTCGACGGGGAAGGTGCGGCCGGACACCTCGATCACCGGCGCGGGCACACCCTCGGGCGTCGCGAAGTGTCGGGCGAAGCTCTCGGGATCGATCGTCGCCGACGTGATGATCACCTTGAGATCCGGTCGTTCGGGAAGGATCCGCACGAGGTATCCCAGCAGGAAGTCGACGTTGAGCGAGCGCTCGTGCGCCTCGTCGATGATGATCGTGTCGTAGCGGCGCAGCAGCCGGTCGCGGTGGATCTCATTGAGCAGGATGCCGTCGGTCATCAGCGCGATGCGCGTGTCGTCGGACACCTTGTCGGTGAAGCGCACCTTGTATCCGACGAGGCCGCCGAGCTCGACCTGCAGCTCCTCGGCGACGCGCTCGGCGATCGTGCGGGCGGCGAGTCGTCGGGGCTGCGTGTGCGCGATGCGCTCGCGCCCGAGATCGAGGCAGATCTTCGGCAGCTGCGTCGTCTTCCCCGAGCCCGTCGCTCCGGCCACGATGACGACCTGGTTGTCGCGGATGGCGTCGGCGATCTCCTCCCGCGCAGCGCTGACCGGCAGCTCGGGAGGATAGAAGATCACAGGGGAAGGCATAGAACTCCCATCGTACGATTCATCCGTGAGCACTGTGTCGAAGCCTCCTCCCGCATCGCGGTGGTTCCACGAGTTCGGGCGGGCTCCGCGCATCCTCGGACTCGACGTCGCCCGAGGGCTGGCGATCCTCGGCATGGCCGGAGCGCACATCGGCGAGACCGAGGCGTTCGATCCCTTCGACCTGTCGACCTGGACCGACCTGGTGCACGGGCGATCGTCGATCCTGTTCGCCGTGCTCGCCGGCGTCTCGATCGCCCTGATGACCGGCCGCAGCGTGCTGCCCGATCCCGAGCGGATGCCGAGCCTCCGCCTGCAGCTGATCGGTCGCGGAGCGGTCATCTTCCTGATCGGTCTGGCGCTGGAGATGCTGAACACGCCGATCGCGGTGATCCTCACGCTCTACGGACTGCTCTACGTCGCCGTCATCCCGTTCCTCCGGTGGCAGCCGTGGAAGCTGCTGATCGCCGCCGGCATCCTGGCACTCGCGGCACCGGCGCTGCTCGCGTTGCTCGCCGCACTCACCCTGAACCCCACCGGCGCGGGCGTCAGCCTCGTCCTCTACGGCTCGTATCCGATCACCGCGTGGCTCGCGTTCGTCTTCGCCGGCATGGCGCTCGGGCGCCTGCGTGTCGAGAAGCTCGAGAGCGCGGCGATCACGCTGGGCGCGGGCGTCGGACTCATGGTCATCGGCTACGGACTGGGCCTCGTCGGAGGAGTCACCCGCCTCGGCTCCGGCTCGGCGATCTTCGGCGGCGAGCCCGCCGCGGGGTGGAGCACCTACTCCGACGCGCTGGCCGCAGCGGATCCGGCAGGGGCCGTCGTCCGAGCGATCTTCGCCGTCGAACCGCACTCCGGCGGAACGGCCGAGATCCTCGGCTCGGGCGGGTTCGCACTGTCGGTCATCGCGCTGTGCGTGCTGCTCAGCGGGCCGTTGCGTGCGGTGCTCCTTCCGCTCGCGGCGTTGGGGTCGATGCCCCTGTCGGCCTACAGCGTGCATGTCGTCTCGGTCGCGCTCGTGGCAGGACCCGGAGGCTTCTTCTCGAGCAACGCCTTCTGGTTGGCGACGGCCGTCGCGCTGCTTCTCGCGACCACGCTGTGGTCGATCCTGTTCGGGAGGGGCCCGCTCGAGAGGCTGGTCGGCTGGGTCGCCTCGAGGATGGCGGCGGTTCCTCCTGGTCGACCTGTCATCACAGGTCGTAGGGTGGATTCATGACGATTCCTGCACTCGAACTGAACGACGGCCATTCCATCCCGCAGCTCGGCTACGGGGTGTTCAAGGTTCCGGCCGACGAGACCGAGCGCGCCGTGAGCGAGGCGCTCGAGATCGGCTACCGCCACATCGACACGGCCGCCATCTACGGCAACGAAGAGGGCGTCGGGGCGGCGATCGCCTCTTCCGGCATCCCGCGCGACGAGCTGTTCATCACGACCAAGCTCTGGAACGACCGCCACCACGACGACGAGCCGCGTGCGGCGATCGGCGAGAGCCTCGAGAAGCTCGGGCTGGATGCCGTCGACCTCTACCTCGTGCACTGGCCCACTCCGGCGAAGGACGACTACGTGCACGCCTTCGCTCGGCTCATCGAGCTGCGCGAGGCAGGACTGACACGCAGCATCGGCGTCTCGAACTTCCTCGTTCCGCACCTCGAGCGCGTGGTGGCCGAGACCGGCGTGACGCCGGCGGTCAACCAGATCGAGCTGCACCCGGCCTACCAGCAGCGCGACGTCGTCGACTGGGCGACCGAGCACGGCATCCGCATCGAGTCGTGGGGCCCGCTCGGCCAGGGCAAGTACGACCTGTTCGGCACGCCGGCGGTGGCCGAGGCGGCGGCGGCGCACGGCGTCACCCCCGCGCAGGCGGTGCTGCGCTGGCACCTGCAGCGCGGATTCATCGTCTTCCCGAAGTCGGTGCGCGCCGAGCGCCTGCGCGAGAACCTCGACGTGTTCGGGTTCGAGCTCACCGACGCCGAGGTCGCGGCGATCGACGCCCTCGACCCGCTCGACGGCTCTGGTCGGGTCGGATCGCACCCCGACGACGTGAACTGACACGCTCCGTGTCGACAGATGACGCCCCGTGTCGCTTCCCGCGACACGGGGCGTCGTCGTGAGTAGCGTCGTCCGCATGACAGCTCCCTACCGCGTCGTCGCCGTCTCCGGATCTCTGCACGAGCCCAGCAAGACCACGGCGCTCATCCGTGCGATCGCCGGGGCGATCGCCGAGCGCGCCGAGGTCGAGATCGAGGTCATCGAGCTCACCGACATCGGCCCGTCGCTCGCAGGAGCGCTGCGTCGCGACCAGCTTCCGGCGCGCGTCGAGGAGAAGCTGGTGGCGATCGAGGCGGCAGACCTGCTGATCGTGGGCAGCCCCGTCTACCGCGCATCCTTCACCGGCCTCTTCAAGCACCTGTTCGACTTCGTGGGTCAGTACGAGCTCGTCGGCAAGCCGGTGCTGCTCGCGGCGACCGGCGGCGGCGAACGCCACGCGCTCATCATCGAGCACCAGCTGCGGCCGCTGTTCGCGTTCTTCCAGGCGCTGACGCTGCCCCTGGGTGTCTACGCCAGCGACACCGACTTCGACGGCTACGTGATCGCCTCCGACGTGCTCCACGCGCGCATCGCCCTCGCGGCCGAGCGTGCGCTGCCGCTCGTCGGCTATGCGGCATCCCGGCCGGCGGAGCTGCTCGTCTCCTGACCGTCTCGTCAGACGCCGATCGGCGTAGCGTGGACGTATGACGAACCGGCTCGCCGACACGCTCAGCCCGTACCTCCGCGCCCACGCCGACAATCCTGTCGACTGGTATCCCTGGGGCCCGGAGGCCTTCGCCGAGGCGCAGCGCCGCGATGTGCCGCTGCTGATCTCGATCGGGTATTCGACCTGCCACTGGTGTCATGTGATGGCCAGGGAGTCGTTCGCCGACCCCGACACGGCTGCGCTGATCAATCGCGACTTCGTCGCGGTGAAGGTCGACCGCGAGGAGCATCCCGACGTCGACGGCGCCTACATGGCGGCTGCCTCGGCGTTCACGCAGAGTCTCGGTTGGCCCCTCACCGTCTTCACGACGCCGCGGGGCCGCACGTTCTACGCCGGAACCTACTGGCCGCCCGAGGCGCGACAGCCGATGCCCGCGTTCCGTGACGTGCTCGCCGCGGTGCAGGAGGCGTGGACCCAGCGCCGTGCCCAGGCCGAGGAGTCTGCGGATGCCGTCACGGACGCCCTCGCCCGCGCAGGCGCCTCGACCCCCTCCGATCTTCCGGACGCCGATGCTCTCGCCGGCGCGGCGCGGACGATCGCGGCTCGGGAGGATCGCCGCTTCGGCGGTTACGGCGATGCGCCGAAGTTCCCGGTCGCGACGACCCTGAGGATGCTGCAGACACCGCTCGTGCGCAGAGAGGCCCCGGATGCCGCCGAGTCGGCCGACCGGGCGCTCGCCGCGATGGCCGCCTCCGATCTGCGCGATGCCGATGGGGGGTTCTTCCGCTACGCGACCCGACGCGACTGGAGCGTGCCGCACTACGAGCGGATGCTGACCGACAACGCGCAGCTGCTCGACGTGGCGCTCGACGCGGGTGACGACGCGACCGCACGCGGCATCGCCGACTTCCTCCTGGGCACGCTGCGCAGGGCGGGCGGCGGGTTCGGCGCGGCTCAGGACTCGGAGTCGTGGATCGACGGCGAACGCAGCGAGGGCGGCTACTACCTGCGACCGCCCTCCGAGAGGACCGGTCTCGAGCTCCCTGCCGTCGACGGCAAGGTCATCACGGGATGGAACGGTCTGGCCATCACCGGTCTCGCCCGCGCGGGAGCTTCTCTGGCGGAAGGGTCCTGGGTGCGGGCCGCGGCCGAGGCTGCCGAGTACGTGCTGCGAGTCAACAGGGATGCGACCGGGGCTCTCGTGCGGGCCTCGCTCGACGGGGTCGCCTCGGGTGCGGTCGCCACCGCGGCCGATGTCGCTCTCCTGGCCGACGGGCTGTTCGCGCTCGCCGCGGCCACGGGCGAGGCGGCGTGGGCGGTGGAGGCACGCACACTGCTCGACGCGGCGATCGAGGGCTTCGAGGGCGACCCGCTGCTCGCCGAGCACGGCATCGCCGCAGCGCCCGATCAGACCGACGGCGATCTGCCGTCGGATGCGGCGGCCGTGGCTGCGGCATCCCTCACCGCCTGGCGTCTCGGCGCGGGGGATCGGTATCGCGAGGCAGCCGCGGAACGCGTGCGCGAGCATGCCGCGCCCGCCATTGCACAGCCGTTCGCGCACGGCAGCCTGCTGCGCGTGGCAGCGGGTCTCGTCGATGCGCCGAGGCAGCTCGTCGTCGTCACCGAGACGCCCGAGGGCGCACTCGCCTCGGCAGCCCGCAGGGCCGACGCGGACGTCGTCGCGATCGTCACCCCGGAGCAGGCCCAGGCATTCGCGGATGCCGGCTTCGAGCTGTTCGACGGCAAGGGCGACGCGATGGAGCAGGCGTTCGACTGCCGCTCGTTCGTGTGCCGGCTCCCGGTGCGCGACCCCGCAGACCTCCCGCTCGCGCGGTGAGCTCAGGCTGCGATCCTGGACGGCGGGCGGAGCCGCGTAGGCTGAGCAGTCTGCTCATCGCACGCAGGAGGCACGCGCATGACCGAGGTTCCCACCACGACGACCACGACCAAAGGTCTGCACCCCGGGCTGACCCGTCGGCAGATCTCGATGATGGGACTCGGCGGGGCGATCGGCGCCGGACTGTTCGTCGGGTCGGGACAGGCGATCAGCATCGCCGGTCCTGCCGTGCTCATCTCGTACCTCGTCGCCGGCGGCATCGTCGTGCTGATCATGGCGATGCTCGCTGAGATGGTCGCCGCCCGCCCGAGCTCAGGAGCCTTCAGCTCATACGCGCAGAAGGCGATGGGCCGCAGCGCCGGCAGCGCGGTCGGCTGGCTCTACTGGATCCAGCTCGTCGTCGTGATCGCCGCCGAGGCCACCGGCGCCGCCGGGATCATCGCGGCCTGGATCCCCGGCATCCCGGCCTGGGTGTGGGTGCTCGTCTTCGTCGTCGCCCTGACCGCGGTCAACCTCTTCGGGGTGCGCAATTACGGCACGTTCGAGTTCTGGTTCGCGGCGATCAAGGTCGCGGCGATCATCGTGTTCCTCGTGGTCGGCGTGTGCGCGATCCTGGGCTTCATCCCCGGCGTGCCCGCGACCGGCATCGGCAATCTCGTCGACAACGGCGGCTTCGCCCCGAACGGCCTCACGGGCATCGCGGCGGCGCTCCTCATCGTGGTCTTCGCCTTCGGCGGCACCGAGGTCGTCGCGATCGCGGCGGCGGAGTCCGACGACCCCGCACGCAACATCCGCCGGATCGTGCGCGAGGTCCTCGTGCGCATCCTGATCTTCTACGTCGGCTCGATCTTCGTGATCGTGTCGGTGCTCCCGTGGAACGATCCCGCCGTCAAGGACGGTCCCTTCTCCGCAGTGCTCGACACTCTGCAGCTGCCGGGCGTCGGCCTCGTGATGGACCTCATCGTCGTGATCGCGCTGCTGTCGGCGATGAACGCGAACATCTACGGCGCGTCGCGGATGGCGTACTCGCTCGGTGAGCGCGGGCTCGCACCTCTCGCGGCGACGCGCACGACGTCGACGGGCGTGCCGGTCGTGGCCGTGCTCGCCTCCGTCGCGTTCGGCTTCATCACGGTCGGGCTGAACTGGGCGTTCCCCGATGTGGTGCTGCCGGCGCTGCTCAACGTGGTCGGATCGACGCTGCTCATCATCTGGACGGCGACGGCGGTCTCGCAGATCATCCTCCGCCGCCGTGCCGATCGTGAGGGTGCGGCGATGCCGATGCGCATGTGGGGCTTCCCCTGGCTGTCCTGGCTCTGCCTGGCGCTGCTCGCCGGAGTGATCGCGCTCACCATGATCGACGAGGCTGCGCGTGTGCAGCTGCTTCTCACGATCGGCCTCACTGCGGTGCTGCTGGTCGTCGCCCGCCTGACACGCGGTGTCTCTCGCCCGGGGGTGGCCGGCGAGCGCGACGGAGTGGTCGAGGGCTGACCGCGCGCACGTGCTGCCGCTGGTCGGGTCAGATCCAGCCGGGCAGCCAGTTGTGCAGGAGCCAGAACTGGTAGGGCACGCTCATGCCGGTCCACACCGGGTAGAAGAATGCGGAGACCAGCACCACGACGGCGAGGAAGACGATCACGGTGCGCTCGCCCGACTGCCGGCGGTGCAGCGGATCCTCCCGGCGTCCCGCGATCTGACGGAGAACGACCGCGAGTGCGAGCACGAGGAACGGCGCCATCGCGACCGTGTAGAACTGGAAGATCGTCCGCTCAGGGAACAGCAGCCAGGGCACGTACGTCGCTGCGAGCCCGACCAGGGGGAACGTGAGGGCTGGACCGACGGGGCGACGTTCGGCCCACCCGCGCACGAGGCGGTAGAGCAGGTAGAGAGCCGCGGCGACACCGGCGTACCAGATCAGCGGGTTGGGGATCGTCGAGATCACCGCGATGCAGTGATCGACGCCGCAGGGCCCGGGGTCGCTGCCCACCCAGACGGCTGTGGGGCGCAGCAGCAGAGGCCACTCCCACGCGGGGCTCGCGTACGGGTGGCCCTTGCTGAGACCGACGTGGAAGTTCAGGATCGCCTCGTGGTAGTTCCACAGCGCGATCAGCGGATTCGGATCGCTCTGCCGCGCATAGCCCCCGGCGGTGACGAGCCACCCCGTCCAGCTGGCGAGGTAGGTGGCGAGCGCCGGCAGCACGAGCAGCACGAAGGAGACCGGTCCCTGACGGAAGGCGGCTGCGGTGGGCCAGAGCACGACGCCCGCGCGGCGTCGTGCCAGGGCATCCGTCACCACGACGTACAGGCCGAAGGCCGCGAGCGCATAGAGCCCCGACCACTTCACGGCGCAGGCGGCGCCGAGCGCGACACCTGCGGCGATCAGCCACGGACGCCGCCAGAGCACAGGACCCCACATCGGCGCGGGGGAGTCGGAGTCGGTATCGGGGTCTGCGCGTTCCAGCACGGGGATCACCCGGTCGCGGTCGATCAGGATGAAGAGCGCGCCGAGCATGAGGAAGAACGTCAGAGGGCCGTCGAGCAGGGCCGTGCGACTCATCACGATGCTGAGGCCGTCGATCGCCAGCAGGGTGCCGGCGACCGTCGCCACCACGATCGAGCCGGTCAGGCGGCGGGCGACCAGATAGACGAGCAGCACGGTGGCGGCGCCCAGCAGTGCCGTCGCGATGCGCCAGCCCACCGTGTTGTCGGGTCCTCCGATGGCCATCCCCAGGGCGATCAGCCATTTGCCCAGGGGCGGATGCACGACGAACGACCCGGCATCCGACAGCGGCAGCTGCGGCAGTGTGATGAACGCCTCGTTCGCATCCTTGCCCCAGGTGCCTTCGTATCCGAGAGTCCACAGCGACCAGGCGTCCTTGACGTAGTAGGTCTCGTCGAAGGCGAGCTGGTGCGGATGGCCGAGGTTGACCAGGCGCAGCACGGCGGCCAGGGCCGTCACCACGAGCGGCGCGAACCAGCGCACCATGCGCCCCCAGTCGGGGTCCTGCAGCACGCGGTCGCGCAGTCGCTCGTAGCGCGTCAGTCGCTGCTCGGGCGGAGGCAGCAGAGGCAGGGGCGCGGTCACCGCACCAGCCTAGACACTCCGCCGATGGGCGCCGCCTAAGCTGGGCGGGTGATCATCCTCGCCGCAACACCGATCGGAAACCTCGGGGATGTCTCGCGTCGCCTCGTCGAGGTGCTGGAGAACGCCGAGGTCGTCGTCGCGGAGGACACGCGCACCACGCAGCGGCTCATGCAGGCTCTGCAGATCTCGAACCGCCCCCGGCTGATCGCACTGCATGATCACAACGAGAAGCAGAGAGCGGCGGAGCTCGCCGCACTCGCGGTCGAGACGGATGTCGTCGTCGTGAGCGACGCGGGGATGCCGGCCATCAGCGACCCCGGGTACGGGCTCGTCGCCGAGGCGGTCGCTCAGGGAGTGACGGTGACGGCGATCCCGGGGCCGAGCGCAGTGCTGATGGCGCTCTCCATCTCGGGACTGCCGACCGACCGCTTCACGTTCGAGGGGTTCCTGCCGCGCAAGCCCGGGGATCGGCGCTCGACGCTGCGGGCGCTCGCCGCAGAGCCACGCACCATGGTCTTCTTCGAATCTCCCGCCCGCCTGGCGTCGTCGCTCGCCGATATGGGCGCAGCCTTCGGCGACGACCGCCGCATCGCCGTCTGCCGCGAGCTGACCAAGTTCTACGAAGAGGTGCGCCGCGGCACCTCCGCCGAGCTCGTCGAGTGGGCCACGGCGGGCGTCAAGGGCGAGATCGTCGTGGTGGTCGAGGGCGCCGCGCCTCGTGAGGCGTCGGCGGAAGACGCTCTCGCGCAGGTGCAGCGACTCGTGGCATCCGGCGTGCGTCTCAAGGAGGCCTGCGCCGAGGTCGCCGCGGCGACGGGCCTGTCGTCGCGCGACCTGTATCAGGCAGCGCTCGCCGCGCGCAGCTGATGGAAGGCGCCTCGGACGCGGGCGTCGCCGCTGCCTACGACGCGCGGGCCGCGGAGTACGTGGAGCTCGCCGGTGCGATCGAGCAGATGGATGCCCGGGATGCTGCGGTCATCGAGGCCTGGCGTGACACGGCCCCCGGCCTGCTGCTGGATGCCGGCTGCGGGCCCGGGCACTGGACCCAGCTCCTGAGTCTCGGCGAACGCGTGGCGCAGGGGATCGACCTGTCGGAGGAGTTCATCGCGACGGCGAGGAAACGGCATCCGGGCATCTCCTTCGACGTCGGCTCGTTCCGCGACCTGCCGTTCGCGGCGGGGTCGGTCGGAGGCATCCTCGCCTGGTACTCACTGATCCACACCTCGCCTGCTGACATCCCCGGGATCCTCGAAGAGTTCGCCCGCGTGCTGGCTCCCGGAGGCCGATCCTGATCGGCTTCTTCGACGGCGAGCCGCGTAAGCCGTTCGCGCATGCCGTCGCGCCGGCGTACTTCTGGTCTGCCGACGCGCTCGCCGGTCTTCTCGCCGACGCGGGCTTCGAGGTCGTGACGAGTGACACCCGGGGCCGCGAACCCGGCGAGATCAGCGCCCGCCCTCACGGCTCACTCGAAGCACGCAGGCGGTGACTCGCTCGCCGGGTAGCCTGGTGCACACGCAAGCGGAGGAGGACCGAGCGTGAGCAAGAGGGCGACCGTCTACGACGTCGCAGACCGCGCCGGAGTGTCGATCGCGACGGTCTCCCGCGTGCTGCGGCAGCCGGATGCCGTGCGCCCCGCCACGCGGGAGCGCGTGCTCGACTCCGTCTCGGCGCTCGGCTACGTGCCCAGCGGCAGCGCGCGCGGTCTGGCCGAGCGCCGCACCGGCGTGCTCGGGCTGTACTTCCCCGGTTTCGATGCCTCGGAGGACGCGCCCGTCCTCGACGTGCTGGCCGATGACCAGGGCGAGGCGCCGCCGTTCACGGTCGAGCAGGCGTCCGCCGACGCGGGCGCACCGCATCCGACCATGCTGTTCCTCGACGAGGTGCTGCGCGGAGCGGAGCTCGAAGCCTGGAAGCAGGGTTTCGTGCTCATGATCGGCGTCGGCCGCGACGATCCGACGCGCGAGACCGTGCGGGACATCGCCGGACGCGTCGACGGGCTGATGGTGCTGGCGCAGAGCGTGCCCGACGACGTGCTCGCCCGGCTCGCTCAGCGGATCCCCGTGGTGGTGCTCTCGGGGCCGGCGCGCGGCGACAGCTACGACCACGTGACCGTCAGCAACGCCGAGGCGATGTCGGAGCTGACCAGACTGGTGCTCGCGCAGGCCGATCAGGGGACGCTCGCTTTTCTCGCCGGCCCCGAGGACTCGCCCGACGGCGCCCAGCGCTGGGAGGGTTTCGCCGCGGCGGTCGCCGAGGCGGGCATCGCGACGGATGCCGTGACGGTGCTGCGCGGCGACTTCACCCGCGCATCCGGGCGGCGGGCGGCTGAGCAGCTGATCGCCGACGGCGTCCCCGCCGCACTCATCGCCGCGAACGACCAGATGGCCCTCGGGGCGATCGACGCGTTCCGATCGGCCGGCATCCGCGTGCCCCACGATGTCCGGGTCACGGGCTTCGACGGCATCGAGGCGGCGGCGCTGTCGCGTCCCGCCCTCACCACCGTCCGCCAGCCGATGATCGATCTCGGGCGGGCCGCCGTGCAGCTGCTCTCGCGACGTCTCGAGAACCCGGACGGCGAGCCGATGACGGTGCGCCTGCCCGTGCAGATCCTCGTCCGCGAGAGCTCCCAGCGCCCCGACTGATACGGGGTGTGACACCGCTCCCACGCCGGTCGTCGCAGGGGAGTGGGGGCTCTCGGAGTCATGCGAGGGGGTTGCAGCGGTCAAATGTATGCGCTTACAATTGCTGATGCGGCTTCGGCCGCGGGGTGCCCCGACCCGTGGGACCCCCTTCATGACACAGACGACATGAGGTGGCAGTGTGGCGAAGACGCACATGCTCCGGCGCTGGCGGAGAGCCGCGATCGTGGGACTGGCGGCAGCGGCCGTCGTGCTCAGCGGTTGCAGCATCCAGATCAGTTCGCAGCCCGATCCATCGATCGGCGACGACACGATGCTCATCAACGCGGACAAGGGGAACCCGTTCTTCACGCGGAACTTCAACCCGTACCTCACCAACACGCGCACCGCGTCGCGGTGGATCTATGAGCCCCTGATCCTGGTGAATCCGCTCGACGGAACCGAGAACCCGTGGCTCGCGAGCGAATGGTCGCAGCCCGATGCCCGGACGGTCGTGATGACGATCCGCGATGACGTCGAGTGGAGCGACGGCGAGAAGCTGACACCCGACGACGTGGCGTTCACGTTCCAGCTGCTGAAGGACAACCCCTCCCTCGACATCAAGGGCGCCTGGCAGCACCTCGAGACCGTCGAGGTCGACGGCGACGACGTCATCATGCACCTGCAGACGGATGACGCGCCCTCGCTGCCGATCCTCGGCCAGACCATGATCGTGCCGGAGCACCTCTGGTCGGACGTGAAGGACCCGGGCACGTACCGCAATGAGAACCCGGTCGGCACCGGCCCGTTCGTGCTGGGCAACTACAACGACCAGCAGTACTCGATGGACAAGAACCCCGACTACTGGCAGGCCGACAAGATCGAGATCGAGCACATCATCCTGCCGTCGACCAACTCGCAGCTCGACACCGTCACCCGCGGCTACGACTGGGCGTACTCGTTCATCTCCGACGTCGAGGGCACGTGGGGTGCGGCCAGTGAGAACAACGACTGGTGGTTCCCGCCGGGAGGCGTGATCGCGCTGATGCCCAACCTCGAGGTCGCGCCGTTCGACGACGTGAACGTGCGCCGCGGCATCGCCCTCTCGCTAGACCGCGAGGAGATCGCCGAGACCGCCTCCGAGGGCTACATGGAGCCCGCAGGGCAGACCGGCCTCGTGCTCCCGAACCAGGAGGAGTTCCTCGACCCCGGCATCCCCGATCAGGGCATGATCACGCAGGACAGGGATGCCGCACTCGCGGCCTTCGCCGAGGCGGGGTACACCCTCGACGGCGACCGGCTGGTGAGTGCAGACGGCGAGCAGCTCGAGTTCGCGCTCACGACGGCCAACGGATTCTCCGACTGGACCCGCGCGGCGCAGACCGTGCAGAGTCAGCTCGCCGACGTCGGCGTCAAGGTGACGCTCAAGCTCCCGCAGCCGGCCGGATACCAGAGCGCCATCAGCAACGGCGACTTCGAGATGGCCATCGGCGGCATGGGCAACGGCGACGTCTACCAGGCATACAACAACCTGCTCTCGAGCGAGTTCTACGTGCCGTCCGGCGAGACGACCGCGAACAACTTCGAGCGGTATCGGTCGGATGAGGCCGACGCGCTGCTCGCCGAGTATCGCGAGACGGTCGACCCCGCCCGCCAGACCGAGATCGTGCAGGAGCTGCAGGCCATCGTCTACGAGGAGATGCCGGTCATCGGCCTCTACTACGGCGGCATCTGGGGCCTGTTCAACGACTCCAAGTTCACCGGCTGGCCCTCAGAGGATGACCCGTACATGATCCCGCAGAACTACGACTCGGCACCGCTGGGCATCTTCACCCGGCTCGAGCGCGTGAAGGAGGACGACCGATGAAGTACGTCTTCCAGAAGATCGGGCTGTTCGTCCTCACGCTGTGGGCGGCCATCACCCTGAACTTCTTCCTTCCGCGGCTGATGCCCGGCTCGCCTGCCGACGCCGCCATCGCCAAGCTCTCGCAGAACGGCCCGGTGTCCGATGCGACGCGCGCCGCGATCGAGGCGCAGCTCGGTGTGCCGACCGGCTCGATCTGGGATCAGTACGTCGCCTACCTCGGTCAGGTCGCACGACTCGACTTCGGTGTCTCGTACACGTTCTACCCTCAGACCGTGTCGAGCATGGTCTCGACCGCGCTGCCGTACACGATCGGCCTCGTCGGCATCGTCACGATCCTCGCGTTCGTGATCGGCACCCTGATCGGCACCGCCGCCGCCTGGCGCCGCGGCACGTGGCTGGACTCGCTGCCGACGCTGACCGGCTCCTTCCTCAGCACCTTCCCCTACTTCTGGACAGCGCTGCTGCTGCTGTTCTTCTTCGGGTACGTGCTGCACTGGTTCCCGACCACCGGCGCGTATTCGGCGACGACCACGCCGGGCTTCACCTGGGACTTCTTCGTCGATCTCGTGCAGCATGCGGTCCTCCCGGCGGTCACGATCCTGTTGACCTCTCTCGGCGGATGGATCATCGGCATGCGCAACGCGATGATCAACACCCTGGGTGACGACTACGTGACGTTCGCCGAGGCGAACGGCCTGCACGGTCGCACCATCGCCCTCCGCTATGCCGCACGAAACGCGATCCTGCCGAACCTCACCGGCTTCGGGCTCACGCTCGGCGGCGTGGTCGGCGGATCGATCCTCGTGGAGCAGGTGTTCGGCTATCCCGGCATCGGATACCTCCTCTTCAACGCCGTGATCGGGCAGGACTACCCGCTCATGCAGGCGCTCTTCCTGATGATCACCGTCAGCGTGCTCGTCGCCAACTTCCTCGTCGACATCCTGTACGGCGTGCTGGATCCAAGGACCCGCCGATGACCTCCACCATGAATGTCAAGGTTCCCTCCGACCGGATCGCGGCTCCCAGCCCGTGGCGCTCGTTCGCCCGGATGGTGGGCACCCTCTGGTCCAACGGCAAGGCCCGTCTGGGCCTCATCATCCTCGGTCTGTTCGTGCTGGTGGCGGTGTTCGCTCCGCTGCTCGCCCCGTACGGACCGAAGGAGAACACCTTCGAGCGCAACGCCGACGCGTCGGCCGCGCACTGGCTCGGCACCACCGCCGCCGGCGAAGACGTCCTGAGTCAGCTGATCTACGGCTCGCAGATCAGCCTCCTGGTCGGCATGGCCGCCGGCATCCTCTCGACGATCGTCGCAGTGCTGATCGGGCTCAGTTGGGGCTACATGCGCGGATTCCTGGGCGAGGTGGTCGGCTTCATCGTCAACCTCTTCCTGGTGATCCCCGGTCTGCCGCTGATGATCGTGATCGCCGCGTACCTGCAGAACGGCGGCATCCTGATGATCATCGCGGTGATCGTCGTCACCGGCTGGGCCTGGGGTGCGCGCGTGCTGCGCAGCCAGACGCAGTCGCTGCGAGGCAACGACTTCGTCACCTCGGCGCAGTTCTCGGGTGACAGCAGGGCGCGCATCGTGTTCCGCGAGATCCTGCCGAACATGACCTCGATCATCGCGGGCACGCTCTTCGGAGCGGCGACCGCGGCGATCCTCGCAGAGGCGGGCCTCGAGTTCCTCGGGCTCGGCGACTCGAGCATCGTCAGCTGGGGCACCATGCTCTACTGGGCGCAGAACTCCAACTCGCTGCTCACCGGGCAGTGGCTGCTGCTGTTCGCCCCTGGTCTCTGCATCGCCCTGCTCGCCCTGAGCCTGACACTGATCAACTTCGGCGTGGATGGGATCTCCAATCCGCGCCTGCGAGAGGGGAAGGGCCGATGAGCGCCATGGAAGCGAACATCCCCACGGATGACGTGCTGCTCGATGTCCAGGGCCTGTCGGTCGAGTACGCCTCGCCCGGCACCACGCCGGTCACCGCCGTCGAGGACGTCTCGTTCACGCTGCGTCGCGGCGAGTTCGTCGGTCTCGTCGGCGAGTCCGGCTCGGGCAAGTCGACGCTCGGCTTCGCGCTGACACGGCTCCAGAAGCCGCCGGCTCGCATCAGCGGCGGGCGCATCCTGTTCGACGGGCGCGACATCCGCGAGCTCGACGCCGAGGAGCTGCGCCGTCAGCGCCAGGGCGGGTTCGCGATGGTGCTGCAGTCGGGCATGAACGCGCTGAACCCGGTGCGCACGATCGGCAACCACTTCCGCGACATCTTCGCCGCGCACGGACACGTGGCCCGCGACGATCGGGATGCGAGGGCGCGCGAGCTGATCGGCAAGGTCGGTCTCGACCCCGCAGTGCTGGCCAGATACCCGAGCGAGCTCTCGGGCGGCATGCGGCAGCGCACCTCGATCGCGCTGGCACTGTCGCTCGAGCCGCAGCTGATGGTGTTCGATGAGCCGACCACGGCGCTCGACGTGCTCGTGCAGCACGCCGTCATGGACACCATCAAGGATCTCCAGCGCACCGAGCACTTCACCGCGATCCTCATCAGCCACGACCTGGGCATCGTGCTCGAGGCGACCGATCGGGTGATGGTCATGCATGAGGGTCGGATCGTCGAAGACGCGCCGAGCCTCGACATCCTGCAGCGTCCTCAGGACGAGTACACGCGGATGCTGCTGAGCCACTACGCCGATCCTCGGGCCGAGTCGATCTCGATCCCCGGGTTCGTCGACCTCGGCACGCGCCGTCGCGAGGGGCGCTCACGCACCGACCTGACCGAGACCCTGCCCACCGTGTCGCAGCGCGACACGCGCCGGGCGGACGCCGCGATCGTGGTCGAGGGCGTGTCGAAGCGGTATCCGGCTCCGCGTCGGGGCGAGCAGCCCGTCACCGCGGTCGACGATGTGTCGTTCCGACTCGAACCCGGCGAGGCCCTGGCACTCGTTGGCGCCTCCGGTTCGGGCAAGTCGACGATCGCGAAGCTGATCACCGGTGTCGAGAAGCCGACCGAGGGCACGGTGCGCTTCGGCGATGTCGACGTCGCGGCCCTGCGCCGTGCGGGCCTGCGCGACCTGCGCAAGGACGTGCAGATGGTGTTCCAGGATCCGTATGCCGCGCTCAACCCGCTGCACACGGTGGAGTACGCGCTGAGCCGACCGATCCGCAACTACACGCCGTTGCGCGGTGACGAGGCGAGAGCCCGCGTGCTCGAGCTCCTCGAGACCGTGGGCCTGACACCTGTCGAGCAGTTCGCGGCCAAGCTGCCGCATCAGCTCTCAGGCGGTCAGCGTCAGCGCGTGGTCATCGCCCGGGCGCTCGCGAGCGATCCGCAGGTGCTGATCGCCGACGAGCCGGTGTCGATGCTCGACGTGTCGCTGCGTGCCGGAGTGCTCGCGCTGCTCGAAGACCTGCGCGAGAGGTGGGGCATCAGCATGCTCTACATCACGCACGACCTGCTCAGCGCGCGGCTCGTCACCGAGAACATCCTCGTGCTCAACGGCGGTCGCGTCGTCGAGCGCGGTGAGACCTCTCAGGTCCTCCAGCATCCGGAGGACCCGTACACGGTGCAGCTGCTCGACGCCGTGCCCAACCCATCCCGAATCTCGAAATAGAGAGGAGCACTCGTGCTCACATTCCCTGACGGCTTTCTCTGGGGCGCTGCGACCGCAGCCCATCAGGTGGAGGGGAACAACACGACCAGCAACTGGTGGGCCATGGAGCATGCTCCGGGCTCGACGATGGTGGAGCCCTCGGGCGATGCCGCCGACCACTTCCACCGGTACCCGGAGGACATGCGGCTGCTGGCGGATGCCGGTCTGAACTCGTACCGCTTCTCGATGGAGTGGGCGCGCATCGAGCCCGAGCGCGGCTTCGTGTCGCGGGCGATGCTGGATCACTACCGCCGCATGATCGACACGGCCCGGGAGAATGGTCTGGACCCGACGGTGACGCTGATGCACTTCACGGTGCCGCAGTGGTTCCAGAAGGACGGCTTCTGGCGTGCGGACGACGCGGTCGACCTGTTCTCCCGCTACGTCGAGACCGTGCTGCCGATCCTCGAGGGCGTGACCTACGTCTGCACGATCAACGAGCCGAACATCGCGGCGATGCTCGCCGGGGGAGAGGACGCCTCGAACCTCGTCGCCTTCGGACTGCCGAACCCCGACCTCGCCGTCGCGGACACGCTGCTCGACGCGCACCACCGGGCCTCCGAGATCCTGCATTCCGTCTCGGGCGTGCAGGCCGGATGGACGATCGCGACGCAGGCCTTCCACTCGACCGGTGAGCCGGGGGCGGACGAGATGCTGGCCGAGTACGGCGACCCCCGCGACCACTGGTACCTCGATCAGTCGGCCGGTGACGACTTCGTCGGCGTGCAGGCCTACACCCGCACCTTCATCGGCCCCGAGGGTCCGCGTCCGGTCGCCGACGACGTCGAGACCACGCTCACCGGCTGGGAGTTCTTCCCCGAGGCACTCGAGATGGGCGTGCGCAGCGCGTGGGAGCGCAGCGGCGGCGTGCCGGTGCTCGTCACGGAGAACGGCATCGCGACCGGCGACGACACGCGGCGCATCGCCTATACCCAGGGCGCTCTCGAGGGACTCCACCGTGCCATCTCCGACGGCATCGAGGTCAAGGCCTACCAGCACTGGAGCGCACTCGACAACTACGAGTGGGCGAGCGGATTCCGCCCGACCTTCGGCCTGATCGGCTTCGATCACGAGACGTTCGAGCGTTCGCCGAAGCCCTCGCTCGCCTGGCTCGGAGAGGTCGCACGTCGCAACGGGCTCTGAGCCGCACGACCCCGGGGCCCAGCCCCGGGGTTACGCTCTGATCATGACCCACGCAGTCCGCGCGAAGCGCGGAGACAGGCTTCGATCGGCGGCCGCCGGCTTGAGCGCGGCCGTCGTCGCGGTCGGCCTGGCAGAGCTGGTCGCAGCGATCGTCGAGCCGAGCGCGAGCCCCTTCGCCGTGATCGGCAGCGGTCTCATCGATCTCGCCCCCAGCTGGGCGAAGGATGCGGCGATCGCACTGTTCGGCACCGGCGACAAGGTGGCGCTGATCACCGGGATAGCGGGGGTCCTCGTCGGGGTCGCCGCGCTCGCCGGCATCCTGGAATTCCGCCGCGCGGGCGTGGGATCCGCGATCCTCGCCGCTCTCGGCGTGCTGGCGCTGGTGGCCGCGATGATCCGTCCGGGCGCGGGCCCCTTCGCCTGGCTCCCCGGTCTCGTCGCCGGCGCGACCGCGGTCGTCGCGCTGCGGCTGCTCATGCGCAAGGTGCATCCGATCCCCTATCTCCGCGCCGAGCATGAGGAACGCCGCCAGTTCCTGCTGTGGACCGCCGGCGTCGCCGCGACCGGCGTCGTGGCGCTCGTCATCGGCAGCGCAGCCCGCGGCGCGACGAGGTCGATCGAGGCGATCCGCTCGACGTTGCGGCTGCCGAAGGCTGCCGCCCCCGCGCCGATGGTGCCGGCCGGTGCAGAGCTCGACATCCCCGGCCTGGCTCCTGTCGTGACCTCCAACGCCGAGTTCTACCGCATCGACACCGCACTGATCGTGCCGCGCATCGACCCGGCCGACTGGTCGCTGCGCATCCACGGGATGGTCGATCGCGAGATCGTGATCACGTGGGACGAGCTGGTCGCGCTGCCGATGCAGGAGTCGCACGTCACCCTCGCCTGCGTGTCGAACCAGGTCGGCGGGGACCTGATCGGCAACGCCCTCTGGCTCGGGCATCCGGTGCGCGATCTGCTCGCGAGAGCGGGAGTCGATCCCGACGCCGACATGGTGCTGTCGACCTCATCCGACGGGTTCACGGCCTCGACGCCGATCGAGGCGCTCACCGACGAGCGCGATGCCCTGCTCGCGGTCGGCATGAACGGCGATGCGCTGCCTCTCGAACACGGCTTCCCGGTGCGCATGGTGGTGCCGGGCCTCTACGGCTATGTGTCGGCGACCAAATGGGTGACGGACCTCGAGGTCACCCGGTTCGACCGCACGACCGCCTACTGGACCGACCGCGGATGGTCGGAGCGCGGACCGGTGAAGCTGCAGTCGCGCATCGACGTGCCCCGGCGGGGGACCAGGATCGAGGCCGGCGACGCCGTCATCGCGGGCATGGCGTGGCAGCAGCACGTGGGCGTCGAGGGTGTGGAGGTGCGGATCGACGACGGTGAGTGGCGTCGCGCCGAGCTCGGCGCCGCGATCTCCGACGACACCTGGGTGCAGTGGCGTCTCGACTGGGCGGCCGAGAGTGGAGCGCACACGATCGAGTGTCGCGCGATCAGCGCCGACGGGGAGACGCAGACCTCGGATCCGGCCGATGTCGTGCCCGACGGCGCCCAGGGGTGGCACCGCATCGAGGTGTCTGTCGCCTGAGCGTAACGACCCCCTGCATCCCACCTAGAATTGTCCCCATGCCCGCAGGCGAATCGTTCTACATCACCACGCCCATCTACTACCCCTCCGATGTGCCCCACATCGGTCATGGGTACACCTCGGTGGCGGTCGACGCGCTCGCGCGCTGGCACCGGCAGGGCGGCGATGACACCTGGATGCTGACGGGCACCGACGAGCACGGCCAGAAGATGCTCCGTGCCGCGGCCGCGAACAACGTCACTCCGCAGGAGTGGGTCGACAAGCTCGTCACCGAGGCGTGGTTCCCCCTGCTCGAGACGCTCGACGTCGCGAACGACGACTTCATCCGCACGACGCAGGAGCGCCACGAGACCAACGTGCAGACGTTCTTCCAGCGTCTCTACGACCGTGGCTACATCTATGCGGGCGAGTACGAGGCGCTGTACTGCGTGGGCTGTGAGGAGTTCAAGCCCGAGTCCGAGATCGTCGACGGCACCGGTCCGTTCGAGGGCCTCAAGGTCTGCGCCATCCACTCGAAGCCGCTCGAGCTGCTGCAGGAGAAGAACTACTTCTTCAAGCTGAGCGAGTTCCAGGACCGTCTGCTCGAGCTCTACAAGACCCAGCCCGACTTCGTGCGCCCCGATTCGGCGCGCAACGAGGTCGTCTCCTTCGTCAGTCAGGGTCTCAAGGACCTCTCGATCTCGCGCTCGACGTTCGACTGGGGCATCCCGCTGCCGTGGGACGAGTCGCACGTCATCTACGTCTGGGTCGATGCGCTGCTCAACTACGCCACCGCCGTCGGCTACGGCTCCGATCAGGAGACCTTCGACCGCCGCTGGCCCGCCTATCACGTGGTCGGAAAAGACATCCTGCGCTTCCACGCGGTGATCTGGCCGGCTCTGCTGATGGCCGCAGGGCTCGATGTGCCCAAGGGCGTGTTCGCGCACGGCTGGCTGCTCGTCGGCGGCGAGAAGATGTCGAAGTCGAAGCTCACCGGCATCGCGCCGACCGAGATCACCGACGTCTTCGGATCCGACGCCTACCGCTACTACTTCCTCTCGGCGATCGCGTTCGGCCAGGACGGCTCGTTCTCGTGGGAGGACCTCTCGGCCCGCTACCAGGCGGAGCTCGCCAACGGCTTCGGCAACCTCGCCTCGCGCACCACGGCGATGATCGAGAAGTACTTCGAGGGCATCGTGCCGCCGCCCGCCGACTACACCGAGAAGGATCTCGAGATCCAGAGGATCGTCGCGGATGCCGCCTCGAATGCAGATGCCGCGATCGAGCAGTTCCGCATCGACGAGGCCATCTCGTCGATCTGGACGATCGTCGACGCTCTCAACGGCTACATCACGGAGAACGAGCCGTGGGCATTGGCACGCGACGAGGCTCAGCGCGGCCGTCTCGGCACCGTTCTCTACACGTGCGCCGAGGGACTTCGCGCGCTCGCCGTGCTGCTCTCGCCCGTGATGCCGCAGTCGACGGAGAAGCTCTGGGTCGCCCTCGGCGCCGCAGAGAGCCTCGGACGTCTGCAGGACCAGCCGATCCGCGAGGCCGGAGCCTGGGGCGTGCTGCGTCCCGGCACCAGCGTCAACGGTCTCACCCCGCTGTTCCCGCGCGTGGAGTCCACCGCCTGAGCATGACGTACGTGCAGCAGCGAGACGGCGACGGACGCAAGGATCTCCGGTACCCCGCGGCTCCGGAGCCCCTTGCCGTGCCCGTCTACGACAATCACGCGCATCTCGAGATCCTCGACGGCGATGAGCCGCTCTCGTTGACCGAGCAGCTCGATCGTGCGGCGGCCGTGGGCATCGCCGGGGTGGTGCAGGCATCGGGTGACATCGATTCGTCTCGGTGGGCGGTCGAGGCCGCCGAGTCGGACCCGCGCGTGCTCGCGGCTGTCGCGATCCACCCGAATGATGCGCCCGCCTACGCCGAGGAGGGTCGTCTCGATGAGGCCATCGCGGTGATCGACGAGCTCGCGGCGCACCCGCGAACGCGGGCGATCGGCGAGACGGGTCTCGACTTCTTCCGCACCGAGCCCGAGCGCCGAGCGCCGCAGTTCGAGTCGTTCGAGGCGCACATCGCGCTGGCGAAGAAGCACGGCATCGCGATGCAGATCCACGACCGTGACGCGCATGACGCGGTGCTCGAGACGCTGAGTCGCGTCGGGGCGCCCGAGCGGACGGTCTTCCACTGCTTCTCCGGCGACGATGCGATGGCAAGGATCTGCGCGGATGCGGGTTACCACCTGTCCTTCGCCGGCAACGTCACGTTCAAGAACGCGCAGAACCTGCGCGACGCGCTGAATGTGACGCCCCTGGACCGCATCCTCGTCGAGACCGATGCGCCGTTCCTCACCCCGACGCCGCTGCGCGGTCGACCGAACGCCCCCTATCTCGTGCCGATCACGGTGCGGTTCATGGCGGCGGAGCTCGGCATCGAGGTCGACGAGCTGTCGACCCGGCTCGCCGCGAACACCCTGCGGGTCTACGGCTCGTTCACCGACTGATCCGCCGGTGCGGCACTGACGATCTGCGAGATCGGCTTCCAGACCAGGACAAGGGTCAGCGCGGCGCCCACGAAGGCGAACCACCACGGAGCCGTGAGACCCCAGACCTGGGCGATCACCCCGCCGAGGGCCTGGCCGATGACCATTCCGCCGAACACGCCGACCATGTTGACCGAGGCCACGCGGCCCTGCAGCTCGGCGGGGACCAGACGCTGACGGACGGTCGTCGAGATCGTGCCCCACACGAACGCGTAGGCGCCGAACACGAACATGATCACGAGCGCCACCCAGCCCGCGGTGGTGAGTGCGAACGCGAGGTGCATCAGCACCTCGAGCGAGAGGACGACGCGCATCAGCGTCGCGAACGACACGTGGCGTTCGAGCCAGCCGAAGCAGAGGGTGGCGAGGATTCCTCCGGCCGCCGAGGCGGTCGTCAGGGCGCCGTAGCCGACCGCGCCCATGTTCAGATACTCCGTGGCATAGAGCACGAGCACGCCCCACGGGGCCGCCCAGGTGACGTTGAAGACGAGGATGATCAGCACCAGCATCCGCACCGGCGGGTTCTGCCACAGCCAGCGGAGTCCCTCGCCGATGTCGGTGTGCACGTGCGACTTCACGCCGTCTCCCGTTGACCGGGGCGGCACGGGGGTGCGGGCCATGCGCGAGATCAGCACGACCGCGAGGAGGACGCAGAGGATCTCGAGCAGGAACGGCCACGCCGCGCCGGCGGCGAAGAGGAACGCGCCGAGCGGCGGCCCGGCGAACTGGTTCGCGACCAGATACCCGGCCTGCAGCCGCGCGTTGCCGATGCCGAGGTCGGCCGGCTTCACGAGCATCGGCAGCAGCGTGCTGCCGGCGGTGTCGACGAAGACCTCCGCCGTGCCGTAGAGGAAGGCCACGGCGAGCACGATCCAGATGTTCGCGGTTCCGGTGAGCAGGAACGCGCAGAGCCCCGCGAGCACCACGGCCCGTGCCGCGTTGGCGAACATCACGAGGCGCCGACGGTCGAACCGGTCGGCGATGGCTCCGGCGTGCAGCCCGAACAGCAGCCACGGGAGGAACTGCAGGATCGCCCCGGCCGCGACGAGGATGGGCGACGACGTCATCGACGCGATGAGCAGGGGAGCGGCCGCGAGGGCGACGCCGTCTCCGACGTTGCTCGTCCACGATGACGCGAGCAGCCAGCGGAAATCCCTGCCCATGCGCCGTGGTGCGATCAGTTCACCGAGGGAGGGCATCACAGCAGACTACTGGGCGGCTCGGACACCGGCGGGGGTGGGGGACAATGGAGCAATGACAGTCACCCTGCTCGGCGCCACCGAGATCCGCCGCCTCGCCGCTGAGCTCGACGTCACCCCGACCAAGAAGCTCGGACAGAACTTCGTCGTCGACGCGAACACCGTGCGCAAGATCGTGCACGCCGCCCGCGTCCAGCCGGGGGAGCGGGTCGTCGAGGTGGGCCCGGGGCTCGGCTCCCTCACCCTTGCGATCCTCGAGGCCGGCGCATCCGTCACCGCTGTCGAGATCGATCACCGGCTCGCCGCCCGGCTCGCCCAGACCGCCGAGGAGCATGGCGTTCCCGCCGACATGCTCACGGTCGTCGACGCCGACGCGCTGCGCATCACGGAGCTGCCGGGCGAGCCGACCGTGCTGGTCGCGAACCTGCCCTACAACGTCTCGGTCCCCGTGCTGCTGCACTTCCTCGAGAACTTCTCCTACCTGAAGCGCGGTGTCGTGATGGTGCAGGCCGAGGTCGCCGAGCGCATCGCGGCCAAGCCGGGCTCCAAGATCTACGGCACCCCGAGTGTCAAGGCCGCCTGGTACGGCGAGTGGAAGCTGTCGGGCACCGTGTCCCGTCAGGTCTTCTGGCCGGTGCCCAACGTCGACAGCCTCCTCGTCGGCTTCGACCGGTCGGAGGGCGAGCGCGGCACAGAGGACGAACGCCGACTCACCTTCAAGATCGTGGATGCCGCCTTCAACCAGCGCCGCAAGATGCTGCGACAGGCGCTGTCCGAGCTCTTCGGCAGCTCCGCCGCGGCATCCGAGATCCTGATCGCGGCCGGAGTCGCGCCGACCGCTCGTGGCGAGGACCTCACGGTCGAGGACTACCATCGTGTCGCTCAGCATGTCGCGCAGATCGAAGACGCCGCCGTCACCGGCTAATCTGGCACGGTGACCGAGTCCCCCCGCTTCCGTCCGAACGTCCCTGAGCTCCACCGGCCGTACGCCGCCGATGAGAGCCGCTACCAGCAGTTCGAGTACCGCCAGGTCGGCACCTCGGGGCTGTTCCTGCCGCCCATCTCGCTGGGCCTGTGGTGGAACTTCGGCGACAACATCCCACTCGACAACCAGCGCGCGCTGCTGCGTCACGCCTTCGACCGCGGCATCACGCACTTCGATCTCGCGAACAACTACGGCCCGCCCTACGGCTCGGCCGAGAAGAACTTCGGTCGCATCTTCGCCGAGGACTTCCGCCCCTACCGCGACGAGCTGATCATCTCGTCGAAGGCGGGCTGGGACATGTGGCCGGGTCCGTACGGCGACTTCGGCAGCCGCAAGTACATCCTCGCGAGCGCCGAGCAGTCGCTGACCCGCATGGGCCTCGACCACGTCGACATCTTCTACTCGCACCGCGCCGATCCCGTGACGCCGGTCGCCGAGACCATCGGGGCGCTCGACACGCTCGTGCGCCAGGGCAAGGCTCTCTACGTCGGCATCTCGTCGTACAGCGCCGAGCGCACGGCCGAGGCCGTCGCCGTCGCCACCGACCTCGGTACCCCGCTCGTCATCCACCAGCCCGCCTACTCGATCCTCAACCGCTGGGTCGAAGACGGCCTCACCGACACCCTCGAGCAGTCCGGCGTCGGCGCGATCGCGTTCACACCTCTCGCGCAGGGGCTCCTCACCGACAAGTACCTCGGCGACGGCACGGCCGCCCGTGCGCAGAAGCGCGGTTCGCTGCCGGATGCGCCGCTGTCGGATGCCGCCGTTCAGACCCTCCGCTCGCTCAACGCCATCGCCGAGCAGCGCGGGCAGTCCCTGGCGCAGATGGCGATCCAATGGACGCTGCGCAACCCGGTCGTCGCCTCCGCGCTGGTCGGGGCATCGCGTCCCGAGCAGCTCGACGAGAACATCGCCGCCGTCAACGGTCCGGCATTCACCGACGACGAGCTCGGCCGCATCGACGAGGCGGCCGGTGCCATCGACGTCGACCTGTGGGCGACGTCGACGGAGCTGTGACGGGAACACCGACATGAGCTTCGCCGCCCCCGTCGACTCCGTGCACGTGCGCGCGCCCGGCAAGATCAACGTCTATCTCGGTGTGGGCGGCCGCCACGACGACGGGTATCACGCGCTGGCCACGGTGTTCCAGGCGGTCTCGCTCTATGAGGACGTGATCGCCCGGCACGCCGACGACTTCTCGATCACCGTCTCGGGCGTCGACGACCCCGACACCGTGCCGCTGGACGATCGCAACCTCGCGATGCGCGCCGCCAAGCTGCTCGCGACCGCCGCCGAGTACGACGGCGGGGTGGCGCTGGAGATCCGCAAGAGCGTGCCTGTCGCCGGAGGCATGGGCGGCGGGTCGGCGGATGCCGCGGCCGCTCTCGTCGCGTGCGACGCACTGTGGGGCACCGGGTTCTCGACCGCCCGCCTGCATGAGCTGGCCGCCCGCCTCGGCGCGGACGTCCCGTTCGCGTTGCACGGCGGCACCGCCGTCGGAACCGGCCGAGGAGATCAGCTGAATCCCGCGCTGGCGAGGGGGCGGTTCGACTGGGTGCTCGTCCCGAGCGATGACGGGCTGTCCACGCCCGTCGTGTATGCGCGACTCGATGCGCTGCGAGACGCTGAGGGCTCGCTCGCCGACGATCCGCCGCTGTCGCTCGAGGTGCCGGCTCCCGTGCTGCAGGCGCTGCGTTCCGGCGATCCCGAGCTGCTGTCCGAGAGCATCTACAACGACCTGCAGGAGGCCGCCCTGTACGAGCGGCCCGAGCTGGAGACCACGATCCTGCGCGGCATCCACGCCGGCGCTCTGCAGGGCATCGTGTCGGGTTCGGGACCCACCGTCGCTCTCCTCTGCGCGAGCCCCGAGGGTGCGCAGGAGGTCCAGTCGCTGCTGCGTGAGCACGGACTCGAGTCGCTGCACGTGCACGGGCCGGTGCCCGGCGCGCGCATCCTCGCCTGACCCGGCCCGCCCGCATCCTCGCCTCGGCGAGGTGCGCTCCGCGCGCCTGGCATACATAATGAAGAGACGATGTGACCGTGCACATACAAGGAGGTCTGTGATGTCGACTGCCTCCGAGCGTGCCCGGATGCCGAGCATCCGCGACGTGGCGAGACTCGCGGGGGTGTCGCACCAGACCGTATCGCGGGTGCTGAACGACCACCCCAGCATCCGTCCCGAGACGAAGGCGAAAGTCCTCGACGCCATCGCCGTGCTGGACTACCGCCCCAACCTCGCGGCGCGGGCGCTCGTCACGAGCAAGTCCAACATGCTCGGCATCCTCTCGGCCACGGTCGGTGAGTTCGGACCGACGTCGTCGATCGTCGGCATCGAGGACGCCGCTCGCGAGGAGGGGTACTCGGTCTCGACCCTGAACCTCTCGGCCACGACGCCCGAGGCGATCGGCAACGCTCTGCGGCAGCTGGCACGCGAGCAGGTCGACGGCATCGTGGTGCTCGCCCCGCAGGTCCGGGCGTTCCATGTGCTGAAGGGCATGGCGGTCGAGATGCCGTTCGTCTCGCTGCAGACGGCCTCCGGCTCCGACGGGGTGACCCTGTCGGCCGACCAGGTCGCGGGCGCGCGCACCGCCACCGAGCATCTGATCGGGCTCGGACACAGCGACATCATCCACATCGCCGGGCCGCAGGACTGGATCGAGGCCGAGTCGCGCATGCGCGGATACCTCGATGCTCTGCGGGAGGCCGATCTGCCCACCTTCCCGCCGATCCGCGGAGACTGGACGGCCGACTTCGGCTATTTCGCGGGGCAGGAGCTCGCCCGACGGCGTGACTTCACGGCCGTGTTCGTCGCGAACGACCAGATGGCGATCGGGCTGCTGCACGGGTTCAGGGATGCCGGCATCCGCGTGCCCGAGGACGTGAGCGTCGTCGGGTTCGATGACATCCCGGTCGCGGCGCATGTCGCACCGACGCTGAGCACGGTGCATCAGGATTTCCCCGAGCTGGGTCGCCGCGCCGTGCGCATCCTGCTCGCGCAGATCCGTGGTGAGCAGGTGCCGCAGTTCGGGCCCCTGCAGACGACCCTTCGAACGCGGGAATCGTCCGCGCCTCGATAAGGCCACATTTTCGCGAGTGGTCTTGACACCGTCTCAGCGAGCGTAGACTATGTAATCCAATGTGAACGGTCACATCGAAGGTGACCGCCCGTCGCGAGGAAGATCTTGTGAGCACCACAGCAACGTTGCCGGTCGTGTCAGGCCCCATCCTGGAGATGCGCAGCATCACCAAGGAGTTCCCGGGTGTCAAGGCGCTGTCCGACGTGTCCATCACCGTCCGGGCCGGAGAGATCCATGCGATCTGCGGCGAGAACGGCGCCGGGAAGTCGACCCTGATGAAGGTCCTCTCCGGCGTGTACCCCTACGGCACGTACGAGGGGGAGATCCTGCTCTACGGCGAGGAGCAGCGCTACCGCGACATCGCGGCGAGCGAGCAGGCCGGGATCGCGATCATCCACCAGGAGCTCGCGCTGATCCCTGAGCTCTCGATCACCGAGAACATCTTCCTCGGCAACGAGATCCGCCACTTCGGCGCGATCGACTGGCGCGCCCAGCGTCAGCGCACGGTCGAGCTGCTGGCCCGCGTCGGCCTGCGCGAAGACCCCGACGTCGCCATCAAGACGCTCGGTGTCGGAAAGCAGCAGCTGATCGAGATCGCGAAGGCCCTCAATAAGGACGTCAAGCTCCTCATCCTCGACGAGCCCACCGCGGCACTGAACGAGAACGACTCGCAGCACCTCCTCGACCTGATCCTGGGTCTGAAGGCCAAGGGCATCGCGTCGATCATGATCAGCCACAAGCTCAACGAGATCGAGCAGATCGCCGACGAGATCACGATCATCCGCGACGGTCGCACGGTCGAGACGCTCGACATCTCGCGCGGCGAGATCAACGAGGACCGCATCATCCGCGGCATGGTCGGCCGCTCGCTCGAGAGCCGCTACCCCGACCGCACCCCCGAGATCGGCGACGTGTTCTTCGAGGTCAAGGACTGGTGGGTGCAGCACCCGACCGTGTCTGAGCGGATGGTCGTCAAGGGGTCGAACCTCAACGTGCGTCGTGGCGAGGTCGTCGGCATCGCCGGTCTGATGGGCGCGGGCCGCACCGAGTTCATGATGAGCATCTTCGGTCGCTCCTACGGCACGTTCCTCGGCGGACAGATCGTCAAGGACGGCCAGGAGATCACCATCCCCGACGTCTCCTCGGCGATCAAGCACGGACTCGCGTACGTCAGCGAGGACCGCAAGGTGCTGGGGCTCAACCTGCTCGACACCATCAAGCGGTCTGTCGTGGCGGCGAAGCTGTCGAAGATCTCGAAGCGCGGCGTCGTCGACGAGCGCGAGGAGTACTCGGTCGCTGAGCGCTACCGCAAGGCGCTGCGCATCAAGACGCCCAGCGTCGAAGAGGGCGTCGGCAAGCTCTCGGGAGGAAACCAGCAGAAGGTCGTGCTGGCCCGGTGGATGTTCACCGACCCCGACCTGCTGATCCTCGATGAGCCCACGCGCGGCATCGACGTCGGCGCGAAGTACGAGATCTACGCGATCATCAACGAGCTCGCCTCCCAGGGCAAGGGCGTCATCGTCATCTCCAGCGAGCTGCCCGAGCTGCTCGGCATCTCCGACCGCATCTACACAGTCTTCGAAGGTCGGGTCACCGACTGCATCCCGGCCGACCAGGCGACACCCGAGGCTCTCATGCGCAGCATGACCTCCGCGACTCAGAAAGCATCCGCATGACCACCGACCTCACGACAACGAAGCGCGGCTTCCACTTCGGCGACATCCGCAAGATGTTCGGAAGCAACGGCACCTCGTCACTGCGCCAGTTCGGCATCCTGGGCAGCCTCATCGTCATCATCGTCCTCTTCGAGGTGCTGACGCTGCTGCGCAACGGACCGAACGGCGCGACGCTGACGTCGGGCAACCTGATCAACGTCATCAACCAGTACTCGTTCATCCTGATCCTCGCGATCGGCATGGTGATGGTCATCATCATGGGGCACATCGACCTGTCGGTCGGCTCCGTGGCGGCCTTCACCGGCATCATCGTCGCGAAGTCGATGGCCGACTGGAACCTCCCTTGGCCGCTGGCGATCCTGCTCGGCCTCGGCGTCGGTGCCCTGGTGGGCGCCTGGCAGGGGTTCTGGGTCGCCTACGTCGGGGTGCCCGCGTTCATCGTGACGCTCGCCGGCATGCTCTTCTTCCGTGGCGCGCAGCAGTGGATCGGTGACGCTCAGACGATCCCGGTGCCCAAGGGCTTCCAGGTGATCGGCACCGGCTACCTTCCTGAGGTCGGGCTCCCGCTGGACTTCAACGTGCCGACCATGATCCTCGCGCTGGTCGCGGTGGCGTGGCTGGTCTTCTGGGAGATCCGCACCCGTCGCCAGCAGCACAAGATGGGCTCCGACAGTGCGCCCCTCTGGGTCAGCGTCGTCAAGGTCGTGCTGCTCTCGGTCGTCGTGCTCGCCGCTGCGTGGATGTTCGCGACGGGTCGCCCGGGCACGAGCTTCCCGGTTCCGGGTCTGATCCTGCTCGCCCTCGTGATCATCTACTCGTTCATCACGCGGAACACCGTCTTCGGTCGCCACATCTACGCCGTGGGTGGCAACCGCCAGGCCGCACGCCTCTCCGGCGTGAAGGACCGCTGGGTCGACTTCTTCGTCATGATGAACATGTCGATGATGGCCGCACTCGCCGGCATGATCTTCGTCGCCCGTTCGCAGGCATCCGGACCGAACGACGGCACCGGCTGGGAGCTCGACGCGATCGCGTCGGTGTTCATCGGTGGTGCTGCGGTCGCCGGTGGTATCGGTACCGTGATCGGCTCGATCATCGGTGGTCTGGTCATGGCGTTCCTCAACAACGGTCTCGCTCTGCTCGGCCAGGGTGCCGACGTCGTCTCGATGATCAAGGGCCTCGTGCTGCTGCTCGCGGTCGGCATCGACGTCTGGAACAAGCAGCAGGGCCGTCCGTCGCTCATCGGTCTCCTGACCCGCCGGTCGGGCCGCAGGAGCGACCCGGAGGCCACCGCGACCTTCGAGCCCAACAGGACTTACCAAGCCCCTCCCGTCGACAAGACGAGGGCCGAGTAAGCGGACTCTCCGCGCAGTGCTCGCACGCAGAATCCGTCACATCACACAGAAAGAGATCACATGAAGAAGATCATCGTCACAGCGACAGCGCTCGTCGCGACGGCTGCCTTCGCACTCACGGGCTGCTCCGGTGAGCGCGGCGGCGGAACCGACACGGGATCCGGCGAAGAGGCCGAAGCAGGCTTCGCCGCCGACTCCTCGATCGGTGTCGCCCTTCCCGACAAGACCAGTGAGAACTGGGTCCTCGCGGGTCAGCTCTTCACGGACGGCCTGGAAGAGGCCGGCTTCAAGGCAGACGTGCAGTACGCTCCGGCGAGCAACACGGTCGCCGAGCAGCAGAACCAGATCCAGGCCATGGTCACCAACGGCGCCAAGGTCATCATCATCGGCGCGAAGGATGGCAAGCAGCTCGCCACCCAGGTGCAGGCGGCCAAGGATGCCGGCGCGTACGTGATCGCGTACGACCGTCTCATCGAGAACACCGAGGCAGTCGACTACTACGTCGCGTTCGACAACTTCAAGGTCGGCCAGCTGCAGGGCCAGGCCCTGCTCGACGGTCTCGCCGAGCGTGCGGGCCACGAGGCTCCGTACAACATCGAGCTCTTCTCGGGCTCGCCGGATGACGCCAACTCGAAGGTCTTCTTCGACGGCGCCATGGACGTGCTCCAGCCGGAGATCGACAACGGCAACCTGGTGGTCGTGTCGAAGCAGACCGAGATCGCGCAGACCGCGACCGAGGGATGGCTTCCGGAGAACGCGCAGAACCGTATGGACACGCTGCTCACCTCGTCGTACAGCGGTGACACCGTGGTCGACGGCGTGCTGTCGCCGAACGACACCCTTGCTCGCGCCATCATCACCTCGGTGCAGCAGGCCGGCAAGCCGGTTCCGGTCGTCACGGGTCAGGACTCCGAGGTCGAGTCGGTGAAGTCGATCATGGAGGGCATCCAGTACTCCACGATCAACAAGGACACCGCACTGCTCGTCGAGCAGTCGATCAAGATGGTCGGCCAGCTGCAGAAGGGCGAGACCGTCGATGTCAACGACGAGGAGTCGTACGACAACGGCGCCAAGGTCGTTCCGGCGTACCTGCTCGACCCGATCATCGTCACCAAGGAGAACGCTGCTGAGGCGTACGCCAACGTGCCGAGCCTCCTCGAGATCGTGAAGTCGTACCAGTAAGCGACATCGCACTCACCGCTGACGAGCCGTCCGGACCTTCGGGTCCGGGCGGCTCTTCGCCATGTCGGGTCGACTTTTCACACCGCGCGCGGACGAGCCGCTGGCGGAAAGCGGACGTCCTGTCGGAGGACGTCCGCACACGGCGCTAGCCCCAGACGGGGTCGTCGGGATCGGGAGAGTCTGTGCCGTCGGCATCTGTCATGATGCGCGCTTCAGCGATCCACGACGTCAGAGGGCCATCGCGGAGGAGATGAGGCCGCGGTGTGTCGAGCAAAACGGAGGCGGCGACCTTGTCCAGCGGCTCATCGCTCGCGAAAATGACGACGTTGCCGAGTGGCCCTTCCGCATCTTCCGGCTCTGCATCGAGCACGACAGCGACGTGCTCGAACACGGTGCTCAGGGTCGCGGCCTGTCGTCGTGAGTATTCGAACGGATGCCCGTCGAGCAGGTTCACGGCGACCACGCCCGCTGCTGCGGAGCGCGCGGCGACCCGACGATAGAACTCCTGGCTGGCCACACGATGCCGGATGACGGCGGCATCCCAGAGATCGACGACGGTGAAGCACGCCTCCACCCAATCGGTGTCGATCGCGGTGCGATAACTCGCTGCGTCGTCAAGTCCGGGGGACGGAGATGACTGCACCGGCGATGTCTTCTCATTCGGAAAAGCGGCGTCCGCGACCGTCCGAGCGTCACCGAGGATGACTCGTATGTCAGACCCGTGAGGCAATGGCAGCGCGTCGATGACGGCGGCGTAGAGCGCGGGTTCGAACTCCACCACGAGCTGAGGTGATCCGGCGCGCGTCGCCTGGACGTAGCGTGCCAGCGTGAGTGCTCCGGCCCCCAGATGCACGGTGAACAGCGGCGCGTCAGGCTCGGCGGCGGCATCCATTGCGCGGGCGATGTGTTGGGTGTAGCTGTACTCGAGGTCGGTCGGCTCGGTCATCGAGACGACGGACTGCGCAATTCCATCCACGCTGAGCTCGAAGCGACCGGGTCGCCTTCTCGACTGCACCAGCTTTGCCGTGCGGTCGGCTAGTGAGAGCGAGAACACCCGGCGACTCCATGGCACCTGTCTAGTTTAAGCCGGAGGGGATCGGTCGGCGGCTGCCTCTGGAGGAGCAGAGCGCCGTAGGCGAAGTCGCTCTCGGAAGGCCGAGCCTCCTTGAGATCGTCGGGTCGTACGAGAAAGCGATCAGCCATCGGGCAGAAGAGGGCCGCTCGGACCTTCGGGGCCGGCGGCTCTTTCTTGTTGTCGTGCTGCTGTGGTGCGTTCTTCAGCAGCCGACGCCGGCCGGGTTCTCGTGGCAGGTGTGGGCGACGAGCGCGGTGCGGGCCTCGAGGATGCGGATCTCCTGCGTGGCGCCGCTGGTCGTGAGCTGCCCGGGAATGTCGATCCATCCGCCGCCGAGGTCCACCCGCGCGGTGAATCGGATGTCCACGCGGGCCGGGTACACGCCGGGTTCGCGGTAGACGTGGCTGGTCGGGGTCGGCGTGAACTGCGCCTGACCGAGCGCCTCCCACGTCTGACCCGGCGTGGTCACGGTCGCGGAGCTGCCGTCGCCGTACGTGTAGTCGTATCCGGCCGGGACAAACCGCACGCGCAGTGGCACGCCGAACAGCTCGCCGTCTTGGATCTGCGTGGATGCTGCGGCCGTGAAGTTCGTCGGCATCCCGGCGATCCCGACGTTGCCGGGTTCGGCGGTCGCACGGACTGATGCCGGTGCGAATCGCGCCAGGTCGGAGATGGTGATCGTCGGGGTGCCCGGCGTCGACGGAGCGGAGGCCGGGGGAGCGGGCCGGTTCGGGCGCGGCGCACAGCGCGTGGTGCCCGAGTCGTCCATGCATGCCGCGAGGTCGATCGCCTCCTGGCTCGGTCCCGACGGTTCACCCGGACCCGTACCGTCGCCCGGACCGCCATCACTCCAATTCGAATCGGTGCCGGGATCAGTGCTCGGCTGCTGCTGGGTGCCGGAGATGGTGAGGGAGGAACCATCCGTCGAGCCGCAGACTCCGACGGAGGCCAGTTCGCCGGTGCATGAGCTCATGTCGACCCGAGGCGCGGGGACTGAGACCGAAACGCAGATCACGGTGGCCATGCACAATGCTGCTCCGGCTGTCAGCACGTCGTCGTCTCCGCGGTCGCCTCGTGCGCAATAACGAGGGACATTGTCGAAACAACAAACTCAACCCTTTGGGCGACTATGTCGCCACGCTCGGGCGGAGTCACGTTCACACCGGCCTCGCTCATGAGCGAGACCCCAGAAACGTCAATGCAGACCAGACCTACTACACGCGGATGGTCGGTCTGAAGCTTGGCGGATTCCTCTGCGAACGAAGTCACCTCGGCAGTGCCTTCAATTCGAAGGCCCTCCGCGCGTAGGACATTTTGTCCGTCGATATCGCTCTCCAGTGCGACTCCGGTGAGGTACTGCTGCGGATCAGCGCCGGATACTCCTTTGCGCCGGTCGTTCAGCGCATCGTTGTACGCCCGGTACACCTTCTCCGCTGCAGCGAACGCCTCCTCCTCGTTGGCGAAGGCCGCGGTGGGCGTAGGGGCGGGCTCGGGTTCAGTGGTGCATCCCGCGAGAGCGCCAACCCCCAACGCCACTACGGCGACAGCAACTATGCGCGCGCCCAACCGTGGAACTGCCGCACCACGGCCTCTGCCGCGACGAATCGCAAGAACGGACAAGGGGCGCAATGGAGAAGGAGTCACCGCGCCACCGTAGTGAAATCGGCCAGGCTCGCGTCGCGTTTCTCCACAGGTCCGCGCCAGCGCGAACGTCTCCGCTCAGAACGGCGCGCGCACGGCATCCGATTCGGTGAAGGTCACCGTGTTCGGTGCAGGGGGAGTGTCGATGTACGTCCGCCCGATGGGACTCGTCCACTCCATGACCCCGCCGGGCTTCGGCTCGACGTGCCATGGCGTGTGATGTTTCAGAACGTGATGTCGGCGACAGAACGATGCCAGATTCGATTCGCAGGTCGCGCCACCCGTCGAGGCAGCATGGTGGTGGTCGAGGTCGCATTTCCGCGCCGCCACTCCGCACGCCGGGAAGCGACATCGCTGATCTCTTGCCCGTAGGTGCCTGCGCAGGTGGCGGCTCGGTCGGTATCGGTCGACGGCGAGGACGCGACCGGTGATCGGATGCGTCAGCACCCGTTCCCATCCCTTCGTCTGCCCGGCCAATCGGCGCGCAGTATCGACGTCGATCGGAATCACGCCGTCGAGCTCGGCGGGCGGCGCCGCCTCGGCATCCGGAGCACCCGACCCCTCGTGCGCATCGTCGTCCATCAGGGTCGTCACCGGAACGGTGATCTCGATGCGCGCACTGATGGCCGCCAGCAGTCCGTCTTCGCTGTCGTGCCCGGTCGGCTGGCCGCTGAGCACGAGGTCGGCGAGCAGGTCGGCGCGGATCTCGTCGACCGTCCGATCATCCGCCTCGAACTCATCGCCGTCGCGAGCCGCCCGCCGCTTCGCGCGAAGGTTCTCGACGCGCAGTGCGTGCGCCATCTGCGAGAGACGATCGAACATGCCGTGGACGAGCGCGGCAGGCGCGTGCGTGTGCAGCGTCGCCATCCCGTCTTCGCCATCCGTCACCCAGACTCGCCGCTGAGACCTGGCGCGACGATGCCGCTCCGACACTGTCGTCGGGGCGAACCGCTCAGCGACTCGCCGTGCCAGCGCGCGCAGTCGGTTCGGCGATTCCACCTCCGCCAGCGGAAGGATCACCGCGGAATATGCCTCGCGGTGATCGGGCGACTCGAGGCCCGAACCTGCGTCGACGATGACACGGGAGTGCGCGGCGCTGATCCGCCCCGCTCCCTGTGCGGCCCAGACGGCGGGGAACCGATCGACCAGCAGCTCCGCCGCCGCCATCCGGCGCTCGATGGTGCGATCGCTGACATGCTGCACGGCTCCGATCTCGGCCGCGATGGTCCTGATCGAATGGTCTCCCCGGTCCGGGTGATCCCCCTGCTTCGCGATGTCGACCGCGAGCCGACCGGCGATCGCCAGCAGCCCGTCGCGCGCGGCGCTCATGCTGCTCAATGTCGCCTCTGCGACTTGCAACGCGGCGACGAGATCGGCGAGATTCGCGATCTGCGTATCCGTCGCGTCGAGCAGTGCTGTCATGTCTCCGAGTAGATCACGGACCACCGACATTCGAACAAAGCTTCGAGACATTCCCGAACCGACATGATCCCGGAAGAGTGATGACTCATGCGACACTGACGTCATGCTCCTTCACGCCGTCGACGTCGGCGACGGCCCCCGTACGGTGGTTCTGCTCCACGGGATGATGGGCTCGGCCGACAGCTGGTGGCGTGTGATGCCGGTGCTCGCTGCACAGGGCTTCCGTGTGCTGGCGATCGATCTCCCCGGTCACGGTCTGTCACCGCGAGACCCGCGTCTGACGATCGAGCGGGCCGCATCGTCGGTGGTCGAGACCGTCCGAAGTCTCGCCCCGGGGCGGCCGCTCGCGGCCGTCGGACACTCCTTCGGTGCGAGCGTGCTCGCACAGGCGGCCCCGCTGCTCCGACCTGAACCGGGCATCTATGTCGATGCCGCACTCGTCCTCCCCGGCGGCAGCGACCGTGACGATCTCATCGAGCGGTACGCCCGCGATCGCGAAGCGCGACAGTCGCCGGAGAACCTCCGTGCCTCGCGTCCGTTCTACTCGGAGAGGGATGCCGAGATCGAGGCACTCGCCGCCCGCCGCTTCGACCCGACGACGATGGCATCCGTCTCCTGCGGCCGCGATCACATGTGGCTTCCCGACCCGGGGTCGATCATCGTCCGCGCCGACCCGAGCGACTGGGTGACCGCCGCCGACGTCGCCCGGTTCGAGGCGAACGGCATCGACGTGCGCAGCATCCCCGGAGCCGCGCACACTGTCTGGTACAGCCACTTCGAGGAGTTCACGGCGTCGCTCCCGGAGCTGTTCGGCCGGCGCGCTCGTGCGCAGGGTGTCGGATGACGAGGCAGCCGTGACAGGAAGCTGACCGGGCCACCCAGACCGCGCGACTACCCTGGGGAGTGACATGGCACATCTTCTCGGGGCAGAAGCCCTTCATCTCGAATATCCGACGAGGGTCGTCTTCGACTCCGTGACCCTCGGCATCGAAGAAGGTGACCGCATCGGCATCGTCGGCCGCAACGGCGACGGCAAGTCGAGCCTCCTCGGAATGCTCGCCGGCATCAAGGAGCCGAACTCGGGCCGCGTCACGGTGCGAGGCGGCACGACCATCGGCGTCCTCGACCAGGCCGACACCCTCAGCGACGACCTGACCATCAGCGCGGCGGTCGTCGGTGACACCCCGGAGTACGAGTGGGCCGGCGACCCGCGCATCCGCGACGTGATCGAGGGACTGCTGAAGGACCTGCCCTGGGATGCGGAGATCGGCTCCCTCAGCGGAGGCCAGCGCCGACGCGTCTCACTCGCCAAGCTGCTGACGGGGGACTGGGACGTCATCGCCCTCGACGAGCCCACCAACCACCTCGACGTCGAGGCCATCACCTGGCTCGCCGGACACCTCAAGAAGCGGTGGAGCCCGAACTCCGGAGCGCTCATGGTCGTGACTCACGACCGGTGGTTCCTCGACGAGATCTGCACCGAGACCTGGGAGGTGCACGACCGCATCGTCGAGCCCTTCGAGGGCGGCTATGCGGCGTACATCCTGCAGCGCGTCGAGCGCGACCGCATGGCGGCGGCGACCGAGGCCAAACGTCAGAACCTCGCCAAGAAGGAGCTCGCGTGGCTCCGTCGAGGCGCACCCGCGCGAACCGCGAAGCCGAAGTTCCGCATCGATGCGGCCAACGAGCTCATCGCCGACGTGCCGGAGATCCGCGACAAGGTCTCCCTGCAGTCGCTCGCCGTCTCTCGTCTCGGCAAGGACGTCGTCGACCTGCTCGACGTCGGAGTGACCTATCCGACCGCCGACGGCGGCACCCGCGAAGTCCTCCGCGACGTCGAGTGGCGCATCGCGCCGGGGGAGCGCACCGGCATCCTCGGTGTGAACGGCGCCGGCAAATCGACGCTGCTCGGCCTGATCTCGGGCACCGTCGAGCCCACTGTCGGCCGTGTGAAGCGCGGCACGACCGTGAAGGTGAAGACGCTCACGCAGCGCCTCGACGAACTCGAGGACGTCCGACGCGAGCCGGTGCGTGTCGTGATCTCGCGACTGCGCACCTCGTACACGATGGGATCCGGCTCGAAGGCGCAGGAGCTCACGCCGGGCCAGCTCCTCGAGCGGCTCGGCTTCGATTCGGCGCAGCTCTCCACCCCCGTGAAGGATCTCTCCGGAGGTCAGCAGCGCCGCCTGCAGCTGCTTCTCGTGCTCCTCGACCAGCCCAACGTGCTGATCCTCGACGAGCCCACCAACGACCTGGACACCGACATGCTCGCGGCCATCGAGGATCTGCTCGATTCGTGGTCGGGAACCCTGCTGGTGGTCAGCCACGACCGGTACTTCCTCGAGCGCGTCACCGACCAGCAGTTCGCGATCCTCGATGGCCACCTGCGGCACCTGCCCGGCGGCGTCGACGAGTACCTGCGCCTGCGCCAGTTGCAGACCTCGGCACCGGGCAGGTCGCAGACGGCCGTCAACACCGAGAAGAAGGCCCCCAGTCTCGACGGCGCCGCACTGCGCGCCGCCCAGAAAGAGGTCTCGTCGCTCGAGCGCCGCATCCAGAAGCTCACGCAGCAGGTCGACAAGGCGAAGACCGCTCTGGCGGATCACGACCAGTCGGACTTCGCCGGCCTCGGCGACAAGATGAAGGCGATCAGCGACCAGCAGGCCGAGATCGAGGAACTCGAACTCCGCTGGTTCGAGCTGACCGAAGAGCTCGACTGACGAGAGGTCTGGCCCTTCCGCCCTCGCGGGAATACGGTGGCAGTCGAATGCGCTGTGCTCTGGGCGGGGTTCGATGCCAGCCGGGATCGCACAGCTTGATCCTGCGGTACCCGGGAGGTTCAGATGGAAGGACTCGAGGTCACCGTCCTGATCGGACTCACGATCCTCGTGGGCACGTTGATCGCGCCGCGCGTTCGACTCGCGCTGCCGCTCGTCCTCGTGATCTTCGGACTCCTGCTCGGCTTCGTCCCGCAGCTCCGCGAGATCCAGCTGCCCCCTGAGACGGTCCTGCTGCTGTTCCTCCCGGTGATGCTGTTCTGGGAGAGCCTCACGACCTCGCTGCGATCGATCCGCCGTGACTTCCGCTACATCCTCCCGATGAGCACGGTGCTCGTCGTGGCATCCGCATTCGCCGTCGCGGGCATCGGTCTGCTCTTCGGGATGCCGTGGGAGACCGCGCTGATCCTCGGCGCCGCAGTGGCCCCTCCGGATGCGACGGCCGTGGCAGCCCTCGGCAGGCTGCTGCCCCGGCGCATGTTCATGAAGCTCAAGGCCGAGAGCCTCACGAACGACGGAACCGCGCTCGTGCTCTACGCGATCGCCGTCTCGCTGGCTCTCGGCGGCAACATCACACCCCTGTCGGTGACGATGTCGGTGCTCACCTCCTATGTCGGAGGAGTAGCGGCCGGTGTCGTGATCGCAGGCCTCGGCTACCTGCTGCTGCGTCGCACCTCTTCGACGATCGTCATCAACGTCGCGCTGCTGCTCATCCCGTTCAGCGCATTCCTCCTCGCGGAGATCGTGCACGCCTCCGGCGTGCTGGCCGTCGTCGTGGCCGGTCTCATCGTCGCCTATGTATCGCCCCGGGTGACGACAGCCTCGTCGCGGCGGCAGGCCGACGCCGCATGGCCGTTCGGTGTCTTCCTGCTCAACGGAGCGCTGTTCGTGCTGATCGGGCTCGAGGTGCAGTTCGTCGCACATGAGATCTCCGCGGCAGCGATCGGCCGGCTCGTGCTCATCACCCTCGCGGTGTGGGGGACGCTGCTCGTCGTCAGATATCTCTTCCAGCTGCTGAACGCGCCCTTCCAGCGACGCAATCCGGCGCTTCCGTCCCGTGGTGCCAAGGCGCGATCGATGGCGGTGTCGACGGTCGCAGGCATGCGGGGTGCCGTCTCGCTCGCGATCGCGCTGTCGGTTCCGGCCGCCAGCGCGACCGAGGGCGAGATCGCCGGACGCGACGAGATCGTGTTCGTCACGGCGGGAGTGATCCTGCTCAGTCTGCTCGTACAGGGGCCGCTGCTGCCGGCGATCGTTCGCTGGGCACGTTTCCCGGTCGATCACATGGAGGCCGAGGAGTACGAGCTCGCCGAGCGGACGATCTCGGGCGCGGCACTGGCCGCCCTCGACGACCTCGCCGTCGAGCACGGCGTCGGTCAGGAGATCCGAGACAAGGTGCGTGCCGAGGGCTACCAGATGCTCGAGTTCTCGAACGCGCGTGCGCTGGCGCGCGAGCAGGCGATCGTCGATGCCGAGGCCCAGGCGCTCGACGTCATGCTCGACGAGCCCGATCCGCTGGGCGGCGGCCAGCAGATGAACGGGGGAGCGGATGCCGGTGCCGCGGAGGCGTCGGTCGCGCTGCGACTGCCGGACGCGACTCGTGTCGGCGACGACGGTGAGCTCGCGGACGGCGAGGTCAGGACTCTGCAGATGATCGCCACCTCGGCCGACGTCGACGTCATGCAGCGGTCGCCGCTGCTGCGTCACGAGGAGCACACGCGCCTCAAGCTCGCGCTCATCGACCGCAAACGCGAGGTGCTGCTCGGATTGCGCAGAGAAGGGACGGTCGACGACCTCGTGGTCCGTCGGATCTCGGCACGACTCGACCTCGAACAGGTCCGGCTGCAGGGCATCGAGGACTACGACTGAGAGCTGTGACGCTCTGTGACACTCGATTGTCGCGCAGCGCGTCGCCCTGCCTAACGTATTCGAGTCCCCCAAGAGAGGAACCCGAACACTCATGTCCATCACAGCATCCCGTCGGACCACATCCGTCATCGCCGCGCTCGCCGCGGTCCCGCTCTTCGTCGCACTCGCAGGCTGCGCGACCGCATCGTCCGACGCCGGTTCCGGCGGCTCCGAGGACGAGACCGTCAAGATCGGTGTCGTCGGCAAGGGAGACGCACAGTGGGCTCCTTTCGTCGAGGCAGCCGCTGACGAGGGCATCACGGTCGAGCTCGTCGACTTCGGCTCGTACGAGCAGCCGAACCCCGCTCTGACCGAGGGTGAGATCGACCTCAACCAGTTCCAGCACATCGTGTACCTCGCCGAGTACAACACGGCATCCGGCTCCGACCTGACGCCGGTCGGCTCGACGGCGATCTACCCGCTGGGCCTGTACTCGCAGAAGTACGACGATGTCGACGACATCCCCGAGGGGGAGACCGTCGCGGTTCCCGACGACGCATCGAACCAGGCTCGCGCGCTGCTCGTGCTGCAGTCGGCCGGACTCATCGAGCTCAAGAGCGGCGGCACGATCTTCTCCGACCTCTCCGACATCGACACGGGCAAGTCCAAGGTCGAGGTCACCGCGCTCGAGGCCGCGCTGATCCCGACGTCGCTGCCCGACGTCGCGGCGGCGATCATCAACAACGACTTCGTCGAGGATGCGGGTCTGACCTTCGAGGATGCGATCGCTCAGGACGACCCTGAAGACCCGAACGCGCTTCCGTACGTGAACATCTTCGCGGCCCGCGCCGAGGACGCCGACAACGAGACGTACCTGAAGCTCGTCGAGATCTTCCAGACCAATGAGGACGTCCAGGCCGGCCTGCTCGAGTCGTCGGGTGACACCGCCGTGCCGCTGCAGACCCCGGTCGAGGATCTCGTCGCCTCGCTCGAGAAGGTCCAGAAGGACACCGAGGCCAACAAGTAGGACGACCGGGGTGGGTGACACCCCCGTCCGATGAGGGAGAATCGGGTGGCGCTTCGTGCGTCACCCGATTCTTCGTTCCCGAAGCAGACAGACCGGAGCACCGCATGCCGATCGTCACCCTGACGAATGTCTCGAAGACCTACCCCTCCCACACGCGCGACGAGTCCGAGGTCGTGGCCGTGGACGACGTGACCCTGTCGATCGAGAAGGGCGACGTCTTCGGGATCATCGGATACTCGGGCGCAGGCAAGTCCACGCTCGTACGACTGATCAACGCGCTCGAGCCGGCGACGAGCGGGACCATCACCGTCGACGACGTCGACATCACAGCTCTCAAGGAGAGCGAGCTGCGCAAGGTCCGCGGCGGCATCGGGATGATCTTCCAGCAGTTCAACCTGTTCTCCTCGCGCAGCGTCAAGGCGAACATCGCCTACCCGCTCAAGCTGGCCGGATGGTCGAAGCCGGACATCGAGAAGCGGGTCGCCGAGCTGCTGAGCTTCGTGGGCCTGGCCGACAAGGCGAAGGCGTACCCCGAACAGCTCTCCGGTGGCCAGAAGCAGCGCGTCGGCATCGCCCGCGCCCTCGCCACCGGCCCGGCCATCCTCCTCGCCGACGAGGCCACCAGCGCACTCGACCCGCAGACCACGCACGAAGTGCTCGACCTGCTCAAGCGGGTCAACCAGGAGCAGGGCGTCACGATCGTCGTCATCACCCATGAGATGGACGTCATCCAGACGATCGCCACCAAGGTCGCGGTCATGGAGAACGGACGGGTGATCGAGCAGGGCGATGTCTTCGACGTGTTCTCGGCCCCGCAGAATCCGGCCTCGCAGCGCTTCGTCGGAACGGTCGTGAAGGGCATCCCGTCGCCGTCTGAGCTCGGCGTGCTGCGGGAGCGCCACCGGGGCCGCCTCGTCACGTTCTCGTTCCGCGACGGCGACTCGTCGCAGGCTCAGGTCTTCCTCGACCTCGCCGGGGCCGGACTCGACTTCGAGCTCGTGTACGGCGGGATCAACGACATCCGGGGGCGCGCCTTCGGCCACCTCACACTCGCGATCCGGGGTGAGAGCGCCGTGATCGACCGCACGCTCGAGCAGATCGGCCAGCGCGTCGAAGTCACCGAGATCGCAGAAGAGGAGGCACGCTGATGGATCGTCTGAACGAACTGTGGCCCGACCTCTGGAAGGCCGCCCTCGAGACCCTGTACATGACGTCGTTCGCACTCGTGCTGGGCGGCATCCTCGGTCTCGCGATCGGCGTCATCCTGTATGTCACCCGTCCGGGCGGGCTCGCCGAGAACCGGGCCGTGTCGGTCATCGCGAACCTCGGGGTGAACTTCTTCCGCCCGATCCCGTTCGTGCTCTTCGTCGCCGTGGCGCAGCCGTTCGCCCGCGCGGTGGTCGGCACCGGCATCGGCACCACGGCCGGCGCGTTCATGATCGGTCTGGCCGCGGCGTTCGCCATCGGCCGCATCGTCGAGCAGCACCTCGTGTCGGTGTCGCCCGGCGTGATCGAAGCCGCGCGCGCCATGGGCGCAGGTCCCGCGCGCATCCTGTTCACGGTCGCGATCCCCGAGTCGCTCGGACCGCTGATCCTCGGCTACACGTTCATCGTGGTGGCACTGATCGACATGACCGCGATGGCAGGCCTCATCGGCGGCGGCGGCCTCGGCGCGTTCGCCCAGATCTACGGCTTCCGGCAGTTCGAGCCGGTCGTCATGTGGACGGCGATCGTCCTCATCGTCGTCTTCGTCCACCTCGTGCAGATGCTCGGCACGTGGCTCGCGCGCAGGATCATGCGGCGCTGACGGGAGCCTCCTGCAGCGTGCGCGTCGTGGTGAAGACCCGCGGCGCGCCGCTCAGCGGATCGACGAAGTGAAGCTCGCGCGCGAGCAGCTGCATCGGCTTCTCGAAGTCGTCGGGCTTCTCGCCACGCAACTCGGGGTAGAACGGATCGTTCAGGATGCCGAGCCCCAGCGCGGAGAGATGCACGCGGAGCTGATGCATCTTGCCGCTGTGCGGGTGCAGGAGCGTGTGCACGACGCGCTCGTCGGCATCGATCACATCGATCTGCGTCTCGGCGTTCGGCTCCCGCTCGTCGTCGACCTGGACCTTCAGCTCATTGCGGAGCTTCACGATGTGGTTGCGGTAGACGAGCGGGAATCGTGAGGCATCCCAGTCGGCCGGACGAGCCGACACGGCCTCGTACACCTTCTGCACCTGCCGCGTCTCGAAGAGCAGCTGATACGGCCCTCTCGTGGCCGGTCGCGCCGAGAACATCAGCACTCCTGCCGTGGCCCTGTCCAAGCGGTGGATGGGGGCGAGCTCGTCGTTGTCGAGAAGGTTGCGCAGTCGGATCAGCGCCGAGTTCTGCAGGAACTTCCCGCCGGGGATGGTGGGCAGGAAATGCGGCTTGTCGATGACCACCAGATCGTCGTCCTGATGGAGGACCTCGATCTCCACGGGGAGACGGGTCTCGACGGGCGGGTCGCGGTAGTACCAGATGAACTCCTCGACCCCCAAGGGCGTGTCCCGTGCGAGAGGGGTGCCGTCGCGGGCGACGATCTCACCGCGATCGAAGCGGCTGAGCAGCCCCTCGGGATCGAGGTGGAAGAAGCGCTCGATCATGTACGCGCCGACGGTCGGCCATTCGCCGCTCATCGGCACGTGCAGACGCGTCGCGCCGACGCCGTCGCGCACCGGAAGAGGGGAGAGCATGCCCATCCGTCAGCCCCTCACGCGTCGAAGCTCAGGCTCAGCTTGCGCAGCAGCGCAGCGAGCCGATCGCGGTCACCGCGGGACAGCGCCTGCAGCAGGTCGTCCTCGACGTCGACGAGGCGCGTGATCGCGGCATCCACCCGGATGCGTCCGTCGTCCGTGAGCGTCACGAGCACGCTGCGGCCGTCGGCCGGGTCGCCCTCCCGTCGCACGAAACGTCGGCCGACCAGACGGTCGATGCGATTGGTCATGGTGCCGCTCGACACCAGCGTCTGCTGCAGCAGCTGCTTGGGGGAGAGCTGGAAGGGCGCGCCCGCGCGGCGCAGAGCCGACAGCACGTCCCATTCCCAGGCCTCCAGGTCGCTGCGTCGGAACACATCTCTGCGAGCCCGGTCGAGCAGCCTGGTCAGGCGATCCATCCGCGACAGCACCTCGAGAGGCGAGAAGTCGAGGTCGGGGCGCTGGGTGTTCCAGGCGCCGACGATCCGATCAACCTCATCCGCCTCAGTCATCCGTCCATTATCGCCGGTAGCACGCAGGTGGACGTGGCAGACTTGATCCGCGGCGCCCTCGGGGGCCGCGGTCCGCCGTGGTGTAATGGCAGCACGACAGCCTTTGGAGCTGTTAGGTCTAGGTTCGAGTCCTGGCGGCGGAGCATGACTGGGAACAATCTCGCGATCATCGTCCTCGCCGCAGGCCAGGGCACCCGCATGCGCTCGCGTCTTCCGAAGGTGCTGCACCCGATCGGCGGGCGTCCGCTCGTCGGCCACGTGCTGACCACCGCGACGCGACTCGGCGCCGATCACATCGAGGTCGTCGTGCGGCATGAACGCGACCAGGTCGTCGCCGCACTCGAGAAGGACTACCCGACCGCGGTCTTCATCGATCAGGACGACGTCCCCGGCACCGGACGCGCAGTGCAGGTGGCTGTCGACGCGCTCCCTGCCGACTTCGACGGCGACGTGCTCGTGCTCTCGGGCGACTGCCCTCTCGCGGATGCGGACACGCTGGGCTCGTTCCTCGACGCGCACCGCGCCGCGCAGGCGGAGGCGACCCTCATGACCGCCGTGGTCGAGGACCCGACCGGCTACGGCCGCGTCATCCGCGACGCCGACGGCGGCGTCGATCGCGTCGTCGAGCAGAAGGATGCGACGACCGAAGAGGCTGCCGTCAGCGAGATCAACGCGGGCATGTACGTGTTCCGCGTCTCGACGCTCCGCAAGTACCTGCCGTCGGTGGGCGTCGACAACGCGCAGGGCGAGATGTATCTGACCGACGTGCCGGGGCTCCTCCGCCGCGATGGCAGCCGTGTGGCGGCATCCGTCGTCTCCGACGTCACCGTCACCTACGGCGTCAACGACCGCGCTCAGCTCGCGGAGGTCGGTCGTCTGCTCAACCGCCGCATCGTGCGGCGCTGGCAGCTCGAGGGCGTCACCGTGATCGATCCTGCGACGACGTGGATCGACGACGACGCGACCCTCGCGCCCGACGTCACGATCCTCCCGAACACGCACATCCTGCGGGCGACGACGATCGCCGAGGGCGCCATCATCGGACCGGACACCACCCTCGTCGACTGCGAGGTGGGAGAGGACGCGATCGTCCGCCGCACCGATGCGACGCTCGCGGTGATCGGTGCCGAGGCCACGGTCGGACCGTTCTCGTTCCTGCGGCCGGGCACCGTCCTGGGGGCCAGAGGCAAGATCGGCGCCTACGTCGAGACCAAGAACGCCGAGATCGGCGAAGGCAGCAAGGTGCCGCACCTGTCGTACGTCGGAGACGCGACCATCGGGCGAGGCGTCAACCTCGGTGCGAGCACGATCACCGCGAACTACGACGACGTGAACAAGCACCGCACGGTGGTCGAGGACGAGGTGCACACCGGCTCGCACACGACCCTCGTCGCGCCCGTTAGGCTGGGAGCCGGCGCCAAGACAGGTGCTGGCGCTGTCGTCCGCAAGGACGTCCCCGCCGGCTCCCTTGCCATGAGCGTCGCCCCTCAGCGCAACATCGAGGGTTGGGTCGAGAAGAACAGGGCAGGCACGGGCGCGGCAGACGCCGCAGCCCGAACCCGAGTGGCGGAGTAGGCAGAACGATGGCGCGCAAGAAGAAGACGGTCGATCTGGACAGGGACAACGGCATCGCTCCGGGTCTCGTTGCCAAGACCAAGAAGCGACTCGTGGTCGCAGGTGGTCGATCGCACCCCGAGCTCACCGCGGCGGTGGCCGCGTCGCTCGGAACAGAGGTCGTGCCGACCGAGCACCGCACCTTCGCATCCGGTGAGATCTACGCGCGGTTCGAGGTGTCGATCCGAGGCTGCGACCTCTTCCTGATCCAGACCTTCGGTGAGCCGGTCAACGAGTGGCTCATGGAGACCCTCATCATGATCGACGCGGCGAAGCGCGCGTCCGCCAAGCGCATCACCGTCGTCGCCCCGTACTATCCGTATTCGCGTCAGGACAAGAAGGGCCGCGGCCGTGAGCCGATCAGCGCCCGCCTCGTCGCCGACCTGCTGAAGACCGCTGGCGCAGACCGCGTGATGAGCGTCGACCTGCACGCCGCACAGATCCAGGGCTTCTTCGACGGTCCCGTCGACCACCTGTTCGCCAAGCCCGTGCTGCTCGAGTACTTCCAGCGCACGCTGAGCCCCGCGGACCGAGAGATCCTCACGGTCGTCTCGCCCGACATGGGTCGTGTCCGCGTGGCCGACACATGGTCCGACAGCCTCGGCGCCCCGCTGGCGATCATCCACAAGCGACGCGACCCGAAGGTCGCGAACCAGGTATCGGTGCACGAGATCGTCGGAGCGGTCGAGGGTCGCACCTGCCTGCTCGTCGACGACATGATCGACACCGGTGGAACCATCGTGAAGGCCGCGCAGGCGCTCAAGGCCAACGGCGCGCATCGCGTGATCGTCGCCGCGACGCACGCGATCTTCAGCGATCCGGCCTCGGAGCGTCTGCAGGACGCCTCGATCGACGAGGTCGTGATCACCGACACGATCCCGCTCACCGAGTCGCGTCGCTGGGACAAGCTGACGGTCCTCCCGATCGCCCCGATGCTCGCGCGTGCGATCCACGAGGTCTTCGAAGACGGATCCGTCACGAGCATGTTCGGCGGAGACGCGTAAGCGACTCATATATCGGGCACAGCCTGCACATAGACGGGCTCCCTACGGTCGAATCAACACATCGATCAAGGCCGGGAGGACCATCATGATCCGCACGACTGTACCGACTTCTGTTCGCAAGAGCGCCGCCCTGGTCGGCGTCGCCGGGCTCCTCGTGCTCGCCGGTTGCTCCGGCACCGCGGATGCCGAAGACCAGTCCACCGACTCCGGAACCGACACGAGCACCGAGTCGACGGATTCGGGCGCATCGACGAGCGGCGACTACACCGACGGCACGTACACGGCCGACGGTTCGTACCAGACCCCCGAGACGGTCGAGAAGATCAGCGTGACCCTGACCGTCGCCGACGGCCTGGTCACCGAGGTCGAGGTGACCGGTGACCCGCAGGCACGCGAGAGCGAGCAGTACCAGGGGCAGTTCATCGACGGGATCTCGGATGAGGTCGTGGGCAAGTCGCTCGACGAGATCGAGGTCAGTCGAGTGGCCGGATCGTCGCTGACCAGCGGCGGGTTCAACGAGGCCGTCGAGTCGATCAAGGAGCAGGCGGCCGCCTGAGGCGCCTGACCACGTATGGCGATCTGGCGTTTCGACGCGATCGGCACGGCCTGGGAGATCGAGACGTCGCACGAGCTCGACGAGCATGACCGTGAGCGAGTCGGGGCCGAGATCGAGCGGTTCGACCGAGAGTGGTCGCGGTTCCGTGACGACTCCTCGGTCACGCGGGTCGGCCGTGACGGCGGCTCGATCTCCTCGCCTGATGCGGGAACGATGCTCGATGCCTTCCGCGAGCTGTCCCGCGCGACCCACGGGGCGGTCAACCCGCTCGTCGCCGACAGCCTGTCGGCCCTGGGCTACGACTCGTCGTACTCGCTCGTCGCGCACGATCCCGTCGCTGCGCCCGGCGACTGGACGTCCCTGCTGGACTGGACGCCGGGGGAGGCCACGGCATCCGTTCCCGCCCTCCTCGATGTCGGGGCCCTCGGCAAGGGACGCCTCGTCGACCTCGTCGCCGCGGTGCTCTCCGACGTTCCCGGGAGTGTCGTGGTCGATGCCGGCGGTGACATGAGAGTTCGCGGTGATGTCGTTCGGGTGGGCCTCGAGCATCCATACGACCCGACGAAGGCGATCGGAGTGATCGAACTGCAGAATGCCGCGCTGTGCGCCTCGGCGGTCAATCGCCGTGCGTGGGGCGACGGACTGCATCACGTCCTCGACGCTCGCACCGGCGTGCCCGTGCGGACATGGGCGGCCACGTGGGCGATCGCCCCCGACGCGATGCGAGCGGACGCGGTCGCGACAGCGCTGTTCTTCGAGGGCGGGCCAGAGATCGCCGCATCGTGGGGCGTGGAGTGGGTGCGGATGACGACCGACGGGCGGGCGGAACGCTCGAACGGCTGCCCCGCTCAGCTGTTCACCACCCGCCGTTGAATCAACGAAGTAGGGAAGAGTAGACCTGTGATCACCTCCATCACCGCACTGCGGCAGCGGGTCCTTGCGTTGCTCGGCGGCATCTCGATGTATCGCCTGGTGCTGTTCGCGCTGCTGACGCTGGCGCTCATCGCTGTGGTGCTCTCAGCTCTCGGCGTGATCGTCTCACCCACGCCGGTCGAGATCCTCGCATCCTTCGTCGTCCTGGCCATGGTCATCTCGCTGGTGGACGCAGCGGCCCAGCGAATCCTGCGCCTTCCATGGCGTATCGAGTCGTCGCTGGTCACCGCGCTGATCCTGCTCTTCGTGCTCCGCCCCGGCATCGAGCCGAATGCCCTGCTCGGCCTCGCCATCGCCGGAGCCGTCGCGAGCCTCTCCAAGTACCTGATCGCGTGGCGAGGTCGGCACATCCTCAACCCGGCGGCGTTCGGCGCTGCCGTCGTGTCGATCCTCGGGTCGTTCGGAGCGTTCGCATGGCTCGGGACCTCGTCGTCCTGGTGGGTGGGCACCCCGTCACTCTTCATCCCCGTCCTGATCCTCGGGCTCGCCGTGCTGTGGCGCACCGAGAAGGTGCGGATCGTCTTCGTGTTCCTCGTCGTCGCCATCGCCGTCTCGGTCCTTCGTCAGGCCGTGCAGGCGCAGGAGTTCGCGATCGACTTCGACGCCGGCTCCGCCCTCTCGTTCGCGATCCTGCAGTCTCCGTTCCTGTTCCTCGGTGCGTTCATGCTGTCGGAGCCGTTGACTCTGCCGCCGCGCCGGTGGCAGCAGTTCTCGGTGGCAGTTCTCGTCGGCGTGCTCGCCGGCTGGCCGATCGCGATCGGCGGCCTCTTCACGCTCGGGCAGGAGCGTGCTCTGCTCATCGGAAACCTCCTGGCCTTCGCCTTCGCGCTGCGCGGATCCGTGCGTCTCGTGCTCGAGAAGCGGCAGTTCATCACGCCGACGGCTCAGGAGCTGACGTTCCACGCGAAGGGCACGCTGAAGTTCCTGCCGGGGCAGTACCTCGAGCTGGACGTGCCGCACTCCCGCCCGGATGCGCGCGGAACCCGTCGCGAGTTCAGCATCGTCTCGGCGCCTGCCGACCTCCCGACGCTGCGCATCGCCTACAAGGACGGCGATCAGAAGCATCCCTCGAGCTACAAGCGCGCGCTGGCGGCCGCCGAGCCGGGTGCTGCGCTCGCGGTGACCGGCACATGGGGCGACTTCCTGCTTCCACGCGCCGAGACCCCGGTGCTGATGGTGGCCGCGGGCATCGGCGTCACGCCGTTCGTGTCGCAGCTGCGACAGCTGATGCTGACCGAGCAGCAGCGTGACGTGGTTCTCGTCTACGTGGCATCCGACAGCTCGGAGCTCGCGTTCCGCGACGAGCTGGCCGCGACCGGTGCGCGCGTGATCGTGTTCACCCGGGACGAGCCTGTCGACCTGCCCTCGCGCTGGACCTGGGCCCAGGGTGTGCGCCTCGACGCGGCGGCTCTCGAGCACTACGTCCCGGACATCGGCGAGAGGCATTCCTACATCTCCGGCCCGCCGCGGCTGATCGCCGACCTCGCTCCCGCCCTGCAGAAGGCGCGGTCGCTCACGACAGACGCCTTCGCCGGGTACTGAGTCCGGTCTGTTCGGCGTCGCCCGGCGCCACGTGCAGGACGCCAGCACGTTCTGCGGGCCGGTTCTCCTGATTCCGTCCTGCATTCGTGCCTCGGTCCTGCAAGTGGTACAGGCTGTGCGTCGCCGAAGCGCGCCGTAGATCGCGGGGGTGGGTCGCCCTGTGCCGCCTGCAGGACCCAGGCACGTTCTGCGGGGCGGTTCTCCTGATTCCACCCTGCATTCGTGCCTTGGTCCTGCAACCGGTACGTCAGATGCGTGCGCGAAGGCGATCGACGGCCGCAAGGATGGCGGCTTCCACGACCGGCCAGTCGTGGACGATCATCGCGTAGTCGAAGCGCAACGTCTCATATCCCTGCCTGGATGCCTCCGCATCGCGCAGCAGATCTCGATGGCGGTGCGATGCGCTGTCGTGATTCTCCGCCCCGTCGGCTTCGAGGATGAGCAGCTCATGGAGCACGAAGTCCACGCGTCCGACCGAAGGTATGTCGACCTGACATTCGAGACGGATCCCGAGCAGGTGAAGCCGAAGACGAAGCAGCGACTCGAGGCCGCTGTCGGCATCCGTCCGAGCCAGATCGACCAGCCACCGAGCCTTCGCCGGCAGGCGGGATCGGATGCGGGCGCGCCCTGCCGCTCCGATCTTGCGCAGCTGCAGGGCCGACTCGATCGAGACGAAGAACGACTCATCGCCCTTGCAGAGATAGACGTGAATAAGGGCGTCCTCGAGGGGAGCGAGGCCGAGAACCGTCCGTCCGCCGAAGTAGTGGCCGGTGCACGTGCATGCGATGTGGTGGTTTCGGCCGTGAGTGCCGAGCCAGACATGCGGATTCGTATCGTCCTCGAGCGTCCAGATGCCGTGCATGCGCAGTGCACGAGAGCAGGTCAGCGCGCCTCCGTGCGCGGCAGCGGTGAGAACGTCGGCGGGAGCGGATGCGTCGCGAACACGCCGTTGCGGACGCGAGTGATCGTGCCGTCGCGAACGGCTGATGAGAGCATCCGTCTGCTCAGCCCGAACTGGCGAAGAGTCGTACCCCTGGCCAGATCACCCAGGTGAGAGAGGACGTGTGCGGCGGTCGGCATCTGATCGATCCTGCCCGTTCTGAGGCGGGGGACGGATCGGAATCGAGGGTCGTGGAAGGTATCGGCTGATAGCCCGACCTGTGCAGAAGAGAAGTCGTGGGTCCGTGCGGTCGTCTGCTTCACCGTCTGGAGGATGAGAGCACGGTTGCAGGATCGAAGTCGTCGGTTCGTCCTGCGAACGTGCCGCGGCCCCGCAACCGGCCCTGGGGGAGGGCCGGCGCAGAGAGGGGAGCGTGTTCCGTCTGCAGGATGAGAGCACGGTTGCAGGACCGAAGTCGTCGGTTCGCCTTGCAGAAGTGCCTCGGTCCCGCAGACGGCTCTGCGGGACCGAGGGGAGACGAAGGCGCCGTCAGTCCGAGGCGGACGCCGGATTGATCGGGAGCCGCACGCTGAAGGTCGTGTCTCCGGGCTCGCTGTCGACCGTGAGGTGACCGCCGTGTCCTTCGACGATCGCCTTCGCGATGGCCAGTCCGAGCCCCGTGCCGCCGGTCTGGCGGGCGCGGGAGCTGTCACCGCGGGCGAAGCGTGCGAAGAGCTCCTCTCGCACCCCGGGGTCGATGCCCGGGCCGTTGTCGTGCACGCGCAGCACGGCCTCGTCGCCTTCGCGGGCCACGCTGAGGGTGATCGACGTACCGGCAGGCGTGTGCGTCCGCGCATTCGCGAGCAGGTTCGCGACGACCTGGTGCATGCGGCCCGCATCGCCGACGATGACGATGGGCTCGTCCGGCGCCTCGATGTTCCAGTGGTGGTCGGCTGCGGTCGGGCGCGCATCGGAGAGCCCCTCCAGCGCGAGCTGTGTCAGATCGACGGTGCCGTAGACGAGTTCTCGCCCCTCGTCGAGACGGGCGAGCAGCAGCAGATCCTCCACCAGGCGCGTCATGCGCAGGGACTGGGCCTGGATGCGCTCGAGCGACGTCGTGGTGCTCTCGACGGCCGCCTCTCCGCCCTGCTGCCTCAGCGCACGCAGAGAGAGCTCGGAGTAGCCGCGGATCGACGACAGAGGTGTGCGCAGCTCGTGGCTCGCGTCGGCGACGAACCGACGCATCCGCTCTTCATTCTTCTGACGGGAGGCGAGAGAGGCGTTGACATGGTCGAGCAGCTTGTTGAGGGAGGAGCCGACGAGACCCGTCTCCGTCCGCGGATCGGCCTCCGCGGCAGGCACCCGCTCGGTGATCTGCACCTCTCCACGGTCGAGGGGCTGGTTCGCCACCCGCGTCGCCGTCGCGGCGACCGCACGCAGCGGTCTCAGTCCGACGCGAATCGTGATCGCCGTCGTGAGCGCGAGGAGGATCAGACCGCCGATCGTCGCGAGGGCGATCACGGTGAGCAGTGTGGCCAGCTGATTCTGGATCTCGGTCCGGGGGAGACCGGTGACCACATTCACACCGTTGGGCGCCTGCTTCGCGAAGACCATGTACGAACCGAAGTCGTCCAGGGCGACGGTGGCGCTGGGCTGGCCGGCAAGTGCCGCGTCGATCCGTTCGAGGTCCGCGCTGGTCAACTTCTGCGGGACGCCGCCCCACTCGTCCTTGGTGTCGGGGAAGAGCACGCCGCTGGTGCCACCCTCCGTGCTGGACACCGCCAGCAGGAGTCCCGGAACCCGCGCATCGTTGATCTCGAGGATGTTGTCCATGTTCGCGAACTGGGCCGGTACCCGGCTGACCCACTGCGTCACCTGATTCGAGTAGCTGTGCAGGCGATCCTCGAGCTGCCGTTCGAGCGTGCTGCCGAGCAGCGCACTGGTGATCACGGCGACGATCACGAGGATGAGCGAGACGAAGCCGATCACGGCTGTCATCAGCCGTGTCTGCAGACTCATCGGCCGTCTGGCCATCCCCGTGCTGCTCACTGAGGCGCCTTGATCATGTAGCCGACACCGCGCACGGTGTGCAGCAGCGGGGTGCGTCCGGCGTCGATCTTCTTACGGAGGTACGAGATGTACAGCTCCACGACCGAGGACTTGCCGCCGAAGTCGTAGCTCCACACGCGATCGAGGATCTGCGCCTTCGACAGCACTCTGCGCTCGTTGCGCATGAGGTAGCGGAGCAGCTCGAACTCGGTCGCGGTCAGCTCGATCTCGGTGCCATCGCGCATGACCTCGTGGCTGTCCTCATTGAGGGTGAGGTCGGCGACGCGGAGGATCGACTGACCGTCGTCGGCGGTCGCATGTCCCGTGCGACGGATGATCGCGCGCAGACGTGCGATGACCTCTTCGAGGCTGAACGGCTTGGTGACATAGTCGTCGCCGCCGGCGGTGAGGCCGGCGACGCGGTCGCCCACGGCATCCTTCGCGGTCAGGAACAGCACGGGCACGAGGCTGCCCGACTCGCGGAGGCGCCGCAGCACGGCCATGCCGTCGAGGTCGGGCATCATGATGTCGAGCACGAGAGCGTCGGGTTCGAACTCGCGCGCGACCTGCAGAGCTTCGAGGCCGGACGACGCCGTGCGCACCTCCCAGCCCTCCATCCGCAGAGCCATCGCGAGCAGGTCGGTGAGCATCTGCTCGTCGTCGACGGCGAGGATGCGCAGGGGGGAGCCGTCGGGGCGGCGCAATTCGGGAAGATCAGTGCTCATGAGTACATTCTGCGGAATCACCTATGGGGTTTCTATGGAGTGCGCTATGCGTCGCCTGTGAGAAAGCACCCATAGCCTTCTCATCATCGGTCCCTCGATATCGCAAAAGTCCGGTCTTTAGCGTCGACATCGGCCCCGCGAACGGCGCGGCAGAAGGAGACACATGTACGGGACATATCTACGGCGCGAGTTGGCGGGCCGCAAGAAGCAGACCATGATCGTCGCGATCGGACTCGCGATCGCGATCGCCCTGGTGATCATCGTGAACGCCCTCACGGCAGGAGTTCGGGATGCGCAGGCGCAGGCGCTGGAGTCGGTGTACGGCGTGGGCACCGACCGCACGGTCACCGGTGCCGCGGCGGAACCGGGGGAGGGCGGCGGGCAGCGCTTCGACTTCGGCTCGGAGGACGGCGCGACCGAGGGCGACACGACCACACTGAGCCAGTCGACTCTCATGACGGACTTCATGCGCGGCACGCTCGACGCGTCCGTGCTCGACACGGTGACCTCGACGGATGGCGTGACGGCGGCATCCGCTGCTCTCAGCCTCACGAACTCGACGTTCTCGGGCGAGCTGCCCAGCGGCGGGTTCGGTGAGCAGGACGCCACGACAGAGGGCACTGCGCCGGCCGAGGGTCAGGCGCCGCCGCAAGGTGGAGCGGGTGGCACGGGTGGCGGCTCGTTCGGCGTCGATTCATTCACCGTGCTCGGCATCGACCCGGCCGTGACGTCAGTGGGTCCGCTCGCCTCGGTCGAGGTCAGCGATGGCCGGGCTCTCGACACGGATGACGCCGGGGCACTCGTCGCGCTCGTCGACGCGACCTACGCGACCACGAACGAGATCGCCGTCGGCGACACCATCGACGTCGCAGGCTCCGATGTGGAGATCGTGGGGATCGTGGCTTCCACCGCGGACTCCGCCGACACCGCTGCCGACGTCTATCTGCCCCTCGACACGGCGCAGGATCTCTCCGGCGCCGGAGACGTCGTCTCCACGGTGTACGTGCAGGCCGAGTCCGCATCGTCGATCGACGCGGTGCAGGCGGCCCTCGCAGACGAGCTGCCCGACGCGACGATCACCTCGCAGTCCGAGCTCGCCGCCACCGTCTCCGGTTCGCTGTCCAGTGCCACGTCGCTGATCACGAACCTCGGCACCTGGCTGTCGATCATCGTGCTCGCCGTGGCCGTGCTGCTCTCGGTGCTGCTGACGCTGTCCGGCGTCTCGCGCCGCACCCGCGAGTTCGGCACGCTCAAGGCGATCGGCTGGTCGAACGGTCGCGTCGTGCGTCAGGTCGCGGGCGAGTCGATGGTCCAGGGACTGATCGGTGGCGTCGTGGGGCTCGCACTCGGAATCGCCGGCATCGTTGTGATCGATCTCGTGAAGCCGACCGTCGCGGCTGCTGCCGCGAGCACTGCGGAAGGTGGCCCCGGCGGGATGGGCGGCGGGCCCACCGGAGGTGGTGACATGTTCCAGACGCAACAGGCGGCCGACATCGTGCTGCACGCACCGTTCACACCGTGGGTGCTGGTCGCCGCGGTCGGTCTCGCCGTGCTCGGCGGTCTCGTGGCAGGAGCATTCGGAGGCTGGCGCGCGGCCCGCCTCAGCCCGGCAGAGGCACTGCGCTCCGTCGCCTGACGGACGCTCGATCACCCACCGCACGACAAGGAGATACGACATGACCATCGCAGACATCGCCCCTTCCGCGAGCGGCACGGATGCCGCGGCGCCGCTGTACCGCGCGCAGGGTGTCACTCGCACGTACACGCAGAAGGGACGCACGGTGAAGGCGCTCACGGGGGTCGACCTCACCATCCTTCCCGGTGAGTTCGTCACCATCCAGGGGCCGACCGGAGGGGGCAAGTCGACTCTCCTGCAGATGCTGGGCGCGCTCGACAAGCCCTCCTCCGGCTCGTTGAAGCTCGGTGACATCGAGCTGGCGTCGGCATCAGCGAGGGAGCTCAGCCGCATCCGTGCCCAAGAGATCGGCTTCGTTTTCCAAGGGTTCAACCTCATCCCCACGCTGACGGCGGCCGAGAACGTGGACATGGCCCTCGAGCCCACCGAGCTGAGCCGGACCGAACGGACGGCTCGCGTCGCCGAGGCTCTCGCTCACGTCGGGCTCGCCGACCGCGGCGACCACCTGCCCACCGAGCTGTCGGGCGGTCAGCAGCAGCGTGTGGCGATCGCGCGGGCGATCGTGAAGCGACCCCGCGTGCTGCTCGCGGACGAGCCCACAGGCAACCTCGACGAGAGCATGCGCGATGAGATCCTCACGCTGCTCCAGGGGCTGTGCGCGGAAGGGATCACCATGATCGTCGTCACTCACGACTCGGCGGTGGCGCGCCGGGCCACCAGACGCCTTCGGCTGGCGAAGGGCACGGTGCAGGACATCACCCGGTGAGACATGACGAAGGCCCCGGCGGAATCGCCGGGGCCTTCGTCATGTCTGCGACGCGCTCAGTGCGTGTCTTCGGCTTCGATCTCGGTGCGGTCGCCCGACCACTGCGTGTGGAAGGTGCCCGGCTTGTCGATGCGCTTGTAGGTGTGCGCCCCGAAGAAGTCGCGCTGGCCCTGCACGAGGGCTGCGGGGAGGCGGTCGGCGCGGATGCCGTCGTAGTACGACAGCGACGACGAGAACGCCGGAGCCGGGATGCCGGCCTGTGCCGCCGCGACCACGACGCGACGCCACGGCGCCTGAGCGCGCGTGATCGCCTCGGTGAAGTACGGAGCCGTCAGCAGCACGGGAAGACCGGGCTCTGCCGCGTATGCGTCGGCGATGCGGTTGAGGAACTGCGCACGGATGATGCAGCCGCCGCGCCAGATCTTGCTGATGGCGCCCAGGTCGATGTTCCAGCCGTATTCGGCAGCGCCCGCGCGGATCTCGTCGAAGCCCTGCGAGTACGCGACGATCTTCGATGCGTAGAGCGCGAGACGGACGTCCTCGATGAAAGCGGCCTCGTCGGCGACGACGAACTCCTCGTCCGGCCCCGGGAGGGCTCCGGCGACCTCGCGCTGCTCGGGGTGCGACGACAGCGAGCGGGCGAACGTGGCCTCGGCGATGCCGGAGACGGGAACGCCGAGCGACAGCGCGGTCTGGACGGTCCACGCTCCGGTGCCCTTGGCTCCGGCCTGGTCGAGGATGACGTCGACGAGCGGCTTGCCGGTCTCGGCATCGACCTGGCGCAGCACCTCTGCGGTGATCTCGATCAGGTACGACTCGAGCTCGCCCTTGTTCCATTCGGCGAAGATCTCGGCGATCTCGGCGGGCGACTTGCCCGTGCCGCGGCGGATGAGGTCATAGGCCTCGGCGATGAGCTGCATGTCGGCGTACTCGATGCCGTTGTGCACCATCTTGACGAAGTGTCCGGCACCGTCGTGTCCGACGTGCGTGACGCACGGCTCGCCCTCGGCGATCGCGGCGATCGACTTGAGGATCGGGCCGAGGGTGATCCACGACTCGTCCGAGCCGCCGGGCATGATCGACGGGCCCGTGAGTGCGCCCTCCTCGCCGCCCGAGATCCCGGCGCCGACGAAGTTGATTCCGGTCTCACGGACCGCCTTCTCGCGGCGGATCGTGTCGGGGAAGTACGCGTTGCCGCCGTCGACGATGATGTCGCCCGGCTCGAAGACCTCGACCAGCGAGTCGATCACGGCGTCCGTCGGGCCGCCGGCCTTGACCATGATGATCGCGGTGCGCGGCTTCTGCAGCGAGTCGGCGAACTCCTGGTAGGTCTGGGCGGGGATGAAGCCGGCCTCAGGGTGATCGGAGACGAGCGTCGCGGTCTTCTCGTAGCTGCGGTTGAAGATCGCCACCGTGTTGCCCTCGCGGCTGGCGAGGTTGCGGGCGAGGTTCGAACCCATGACGGCGAGTCCGACGACTCCGATGTTCGCTGATGCTTCGGGCACAGATGGCTCCTAGATCGAGAAGAAGGGGATGCTCCCAGATTATCGCGGCGTCCGGGGTGGTGCTCCCGTGTGACGGGTGGTGACGGACGCGAGGAGGTCAGTCCTTGCGGTATCCCGAGCGCCCCAGGGAGAACAGGGCCGCGAAGGTGAAGCCTGCGGCGCACACGGTCATCGCGCCGATGAGCCAGGCGATCGCGTGGGAGAAGAAGACGCCGTCGAGCATGAGAGAACTCCGTGTTCTGCAGAGAGGGGATCGGTGTTCTCAGCCTACCGGCTCATCCGGTACCATGAGAGGAGTACCTCGGCGAGGGATGCTTCTGCGCGTGCGCTGGCATCCGTTATCGACGCGGCGAAGCAAGCCGGTGGCTTTCCTCACGTGTCTGCGTTCGAGAACAATTCCAAGACCACCGCGTAGCTGTCGCTGCGTGCCCCGAAGGAGAACCCCATGTCTGAAGACACCAAGGTCAAGGCCGAGCTCCGCGAGAGCTTCGGCAAGGGCTTCGCCCGTCGTCTGCGCGCCGCAGGCAAGATCCCCGCCGTGATCTACGGCCACGGCACCGACCCGGTGCACGTCGCACTGCCCGGCCACCAGGTCTCGCTGATCATCCGCCGTGCGAACGCTCTGCTCGAGCTCGACATCGACGGCAAGGACCAGCTCGCCCTCGTCAAGGACGTCCAGCGCGACCCGGTGCACCAGATCATCGAGCACATCGACCTGCTCGTCGTCCGCAAGGGCGAGAAGGTCACGATCGACGTTCCCGTCGTCGTCACCGGAGAGTCGGCTCCCGGAACGATCGTCAACCAGGACGCGAACACGCTGTCGATCGAGGCCGAGGCCACGCATCTTCCGCAGAACGTCGAGGTCTCGGTCGAGGGTCTCGAGGACGGCACGCACATCACCGCCGCCGAGGTCAAGCTCCCCAAGGGCTCGACGCTGCTGACCGACCCCGAGGTTCTCGTCGTCGCGATCTCGATCCCGGCCGAGGAGTCGCTCGAAGAGGACGAGGCCGGCGCCGACGAGGCTGCCGCCGAGGAGGCTCCCGCCGCGGAGTGATCTCCGCAGGCGCAGCGCACAGCTGACTGCAACACAGAGGGGGCGCGAGCATATCGCGCCCCCTCTGTCGTATTCTGACCCGGGCACCGCGAAGGGCCCGCATTCCGAGAGGACGACCACATGGCATCCACCTGGCTCGTGGTGGGACTCGGCAACCCCGGCCCCCGATACGCGGATACGCGTCACAACATCGGCCAGATGGTCGTCGATGAGCTCGCATCACGCCGCGGCGAGAACTTTCGGGAGCACAAGGGCGGCGCGCGCGTCGTCGAGACCTGGCTGCGCCCGGGCGGCGACAAGCTCGTGCTCGCCAAGCCGAACACGTTCATGAACGTGTCCGGGACGCCGGTCGCCGCCCTGGCGCGGTTCTACTCGGTGCCGCCGGAGCAGATCATCGTCGTCCACGATGAGCTCGACATCCCGTTCGACACCGTCAAGCTCAAGACCGGCGGAGGCCACGGCGGGCACAACGGCGTCCGAGACATCGCCCGTGCCATCACCACTCCGGATTTCCCGCGGGTGCGGGTCGGCATCGGTCGACCGGTGGGGCGCCAGGACCCCGCGGACTGGGTGCTCTCGCCGTTCGGCAAGGACGAGCGCGCGAACCTGCCCATCCTCGTGTCCGACGCGGCGGACGCGGTCGAGCTGCTCGTCGAGGACGGACTGCTCGCCGCTCAGCAGAAGCACCACGCTCCACGGTGAGAGACGGGGCGGTGCACCCGTCGCGTGCCCCGCGGCTACGGCAGGAAGCCGGTCGCCGTTCCCGTCGACAGTGTCACCAGCAGCACGACCCAGAAGATGATCGGGCCGAGCACGGCGACCACGAGGGCGGCGATGCCCGCACCGCGCGCCTGCTTCTTGCGAATGGCGATGATGCCGATGACGATGGCGGCGATGCCGAGGATGGTCCCCGTCCAGAACGAGATCTCCGCCCACAGGACTTGGTCCCTCGCGGGAGAGAGGATCGACAGGAAGTCCGGTGCCGTCGTGTCGAGACCGCCCGGAAGACGACGTCCGATCTCGAAGCCCATGATGCCGGCGACGATCGGTGTGACCACGGCTGCCACGATCGCCAGGACCAGAGCGAGGATGCCGAGCAGCCCTGACTTCTTCTCCGCGATCACCGGTGCCTGGTATGCGCCCGCGGGCGCTGCGTAGCCTCCGACCGGAACCTGATAGGCGCCGGGAGGAGCCGCCTGCGGTGCGGGAGCGCCTTGGTACGAGGGCGGCGCACCCTGATAGGCCGGGGGAGCGCTCTGGTATGCGGGCGGCGCCGGGGGAGTCGACGAGTACGCAGCGGGCGCTGGCGGCACGGGCGGAGCGAAGTGCTGCTGCTCGTCGGCCGATCGGGGCGCGGGAGGCACAGGGGGGACGGCACCGGACGGGGGCTGCTGCGGATCAGTCACGCCCCCATCCTATGGCTGGCCAGGTCAGACGCGACGAAGCAGTCCGACCCGGTCGTAGACCGCTCCGAGAGTGGCGTCGGCGACGGCATCCGCACGTGCGGCGTTCTGCGCGAGGATCCGATCGAGTTCAGCAGGGTCGTCGAGCAGCTCGAGCGCGCGGGCACGCACCGGCTCGAACTCGTTCACGACGACCTCGGCGAGTCCCTTCTTGAAGTCCCCGTAACCGCGGCCCGCGTACTCATCCTCGATCGCCGGAACCTGACGTCCCGACAGCGCGGCGTAGATGGTCAGCAGGTTGGACACGCCGGGCTTGGTGTCGCGGTCGAAGCGCACCGATCCTTCGTTGTCCGTGACGGCCCGCATGATCTTCTTCGCCGACTTCGCCGGGTCATCGAGCATCCAGAGGACTCCCGCATCGCTCTCGGCGGACTTCGACATCTTCGACGTCGGGTTCTGCAGGTCGTAGATGCGCGCCGTGTCCTTCTGGATCACGGGGCGGGGCACGACGAACGTGTCCCCGAAACGGGAATTGAAGCGCTCGGCGAGGTCGCGGGTCAGCTCGACGTGCTGCTTCTGGTCGTCGCCGACCGGCACGACATCGGTCTGATACAGCAGGATGTCAGCTGCCATCAGCACCGGGTAGGTGAAGAGACCGACGCTGGTGGCATCCGCTCCGTAGCGCGCTGACTTGTCCTTGAACTGCGTCATGCGACCGGCTTCTCCGAAACCGGTGATCGTCGACAGGATCCAGGCCAGCTCGGCGTGCGCGCGGACGTGAGACTGCACGTAGAGCGTCGAGAGGGAGGGCTCGATGCCGGCGGCGATGTACTGAGCAGCGGTGCGGCGGGTCTTCTCGCGCAGCTCGGCGGGATCCTGTGCGACGGTGAGCGCATGCAGATCGACGACGGAGAAGTATGCGTCGTACGAGCTCTGCAGATCCCGCCACTGCAGGAGCGCTCCGATGTAATTGCCGATCTGAAGCGAGTCGGCGGAGGGCTGCATTCCTGAGTAAAGGCGAGGTTTCGTCACGACATCAATCCTAGGCGGCGCCGGTCGTGCCGGACCGCGCGAACCGGGTCCGTCCGAACCCGGGCGCCGCCTGCTGTTCAGTAGGTGTAATCGACGACCACCGGAGCATGGTCGCTCCAGCGCTCGTCATAGGCGGCCGCGCGGGCGACGTGATAGGCAGTGACCCGTTCGGCGAGAGCCGGAGTGGCGAGGTGGTAGTCGATGCGCCACCCGGAATCGTTGTCGAACGCCTGCCCGCGCATCGACCACCAGGTGTACGGCCCCTCGACCTCGCCGTGGAACACCCGGCCCACGTCGACCCAGCCGAGACCGGTGCCGGTCGAGCCGTCGACGCCCTCGACGGTCTCACCCGCCGCTCCGAGGAATCTGTCGAAGTACGCCCGCTCACGGGGCAGGAATCCCGCCTTCTTGCGGTTGCCGCGCCAGTTCTTGATGTCGAGTTCGCGGTGGCCCACGTTCAGGTCCCCGGTGACGAGCGCGAGTGCCCCGTCGTCCGCGCCGAGCTCCGCCAGCCGGTCACCGAACGCGTCGAGGAACTTCCACTTCTCCTCCTGCTTCGGAGTGTCGGCCTCGCCGCTGTGCACGTAAGCGCTCACGACCGTGAGAGGGCGGTCGCCGATCAGGAAGTCCGCTTCGATCCAGCGACCCTTCGAGTCGAAGTCGGCATCGCCGAAGTCGGTGCGCGAGGCGAGAGCCGGCAGCCGGCTGGCGATGGCCACGCCGGCGCGACCCTTGGCGGTCGCCTCGTCGTGCACGAACGTCCATCCGGGCAAGGCCGCTTCGAGATGCTCGTCCTGGCCGCGGACCTCCTGCAGAGTGAGGACGTCGACGTCTGCCGCGTCGAGCCACGCGCTCATGCCATTGCGAGCCGCCGCTCGGATCCCGTTGACATTGACCGTGGCGATTCGCAGATGAGGCATGGTTCCAGCCTAACGAGCGCCACCGACATCGCGTGTCCGCTGCAGCTCGGCGAGCAGCCGCTGCGCGAGTGGCGACGCGGTGTCGACGGGCGGGGGCGCGGACGCCTCCAGCTCCGCCAGTTCCCGCTCCGCCGCATGCACGGCTCGACGCGCGCCCCATACGCCGTACCAGGGTGCGGTGTCGCGTGCCGCGTGCGCGTCGCGGACGCGGATGCGGGCGGCCATGAGCAGGGTCTCATGCTCGACGATCCGACGCTCGGCCTCCGACTGAGCCAGCAGCGGCAGATCCCGGTCCTGGGCGGCGACGGCGATCCATGACGATGCCACGAGCATCACCACCCCGTTCACCCGGAACCACAGCAGCAGGCCGATGAAGATCGCGAACGTGGCCAGAAGCGGGTTGGAGGGCGTGTAGCTGAGGAGGAACCCTGCACCGTACTGCAGCACCGTCATCGCGGCGCCGCCGAGGATCGCGCCGGGCCAGATCGTGCGCCAATGGAGCGTCGTCCCCGTGAGGAAGCGCACCATCGCGGCCAGAGCGGCGGACATCAGGACGAACGACACGATGACCGTGCCGATGCGGATGCTGAGGTTCAGCCCGTCGGATCCCGAGTCCCAGCCGAGGAGGCTCAGGAGCCAGCTCAGCATCGCCGCACTGGCGGAGCTGAGGATCGACCCCACGATGAGCGAGACGCCGAAGATCAGCGCGGCGAGAAGATCCCGAGCCTTGAGGATCACGTAACTGCGAGTGTCCGGAGGGAGGCCGAAAATGTCCCTCGTGGCGCGACGTGAGAAGGTCACCCACCCGATCGCGGTCCAGATCACCGTGCCGAGGGCGATGAGACCTGTCACTCCCAGGAGGCTGGCCGTGCTCGCGGCGATCTCCTTCACCTGATCCGGGGTGAACACCCCGCCCTGATCGAGGATCAGATTGGGAACGTAGCTGTTGATGATGACGATCAGACCGTCGACCGCCTCCGTGCTGCCACCGAGCCAGATGCCGATGATGGCGAAGGCGAGGTACACAGCCGCGAAGATCGCGAAGAGGGCCTGATAGCTCACCCCGGCAGCGAGAAGGAATCCGTTGTGCTGCAGGAAATGACGCCAGACACGCACGGGGAACAGGCCCAGAGTGCGCTGGGTCAGAGCGGTCGCCCTCTCCACGGCCGCGTCCAGGCGACCGGGCTCGGGGGCGGCGTGGTGTTCGGACACGTCCTCACCCTATCCAAGCGACGAGAACGGGCGGGCACCCATCAGGGTGCCCGCCCGTTCTCAGGTCGGCGACGGGGTCAGGGACGACCGCGCAGGACTGCCTGCTTGACCTCGGCGATGGCCTTCGTGACCTCGATGCCGCGGGGGCACGCCTCGGAGCAGTTGAAGGTCGTGCGGCAGCGCCAGACGCCCTCCTTGTCGTTGAGGATGTCGAGACGGACCGCCGCATTGTCATCGCGGGAGTCGAAGATGAACCGGTGCGCGTTCACGATCGCCGCCGGTCCGAAGTACTGTCCGTCGGTCCAGAAGACGGGGCACGACGAGGTGCATGCGGCGCACAGGATGCACTTGGTGGTGTCATCGAAGATCTCGCGATCGGCGATGCTCTGGACGCGCTCCTTGCCCTTCTCGGGCACCGAGTTCGCGACGAGGAACGGCTGCACCTCGCGGTACGACGCGAAGAAAGGCTCCATGTCGACGACGAGGTCCTTCTCGAGAGGCAGACCCTTGATCGCCTCGACGTAGATCGGCTTCGAGATGTCGAGATCCTTGATCAGCGTCTTGCAGGCGAGGCGGTTACGGCCGTTGATGCGCATGGCGTCGGAGCCGCAGATGCCGTGGGCGCACGAGCGCCGGAACGTCAGCGACCCGTCGACCTCCCACTTGATCTTGTGCAGTGCGTCGAGGACGCGGTCCGTGGAGTAGAGCTCCACGTCGTAGTCGACCCAGTGCGGCTCGGAGTCGATCTCGGGATCGAACCGGCGGATGTTGAACGTGACGATGAAGGACTGGATGCCCGTCTCCTCCGTCGTGTCCGCGGGAGCTTCGGCGATGGCGTTCGACATGCTCAGTACTTCCTCTCCATCGGCGGGTAGTTCAACTCGCCCTGCTCGTTCTTCGTGAAGACGACCGGCTTCCAGTCGAGCTTGATGTGATCGCTCGGAGTGGAGGAGTGCGGGTCACCCGTCAGGTAGGCCATCGTGTGCTGCATGTACTTCTCGTCGTCACGCGTGGGGAAGTCGTCGCGCATGTGGCCGCCACGGCTCTCCTCACGGTTCTGGGCCGCGTAGACGACGACCTCCGCGATGTCGAGGAGGAAGCCGAGCTCGACAGCCTCGAGCAGGTCGGTGTTGAACCGCTTGCCCTTGTCGTCGACGTGCACGTTCTTGTAGCGATCGCGCAGCTCGGCGATCACGCCGAGGACGTGCTCGAGCGAGTCGTGCGTGCGGAACACCTGCGCGCCCTTGTCCATCTCGTCCTGGAGCGCCTTGCGCAGGACGGCGATGCGCTCGGTTCCCTGGTTGTTGCGCAGGCCCTCGAGCATGTCGGAGACGAATGCCGCGGGGTTCTCGGGCAGCGGCACGAACTCGGCGGTCTTGACGTACTCCACCGCGTTGCGTCCTGCGCGCTTGCCGAACACGTTGATGTCGAGCAGCGAGTTGGTTCCGAGCCGGTTGGCGCCGTGCACCGAGACGCACGCGCATTCGCCGGCCGCGTAGAGGCCGGGCACGACGGTGGTGTTGTCGGCGAGCACCTCGGCGGCGTTGTTGGTGGGGATGCCGCCCATCGCGTAGTGCGCGGTCGGCATGACCGGAACCGGCTCCACGACCGGGTCGACGCCGAGGTATGTGCGTGCGAACTCGGTGATGTCGGGCAGTTTGGTCTCGAGGACCTCTGCGCCGAGGTGGGTGCAGTCGAGCAGCACGTAGTCCTTGTGCGGGCCGGCACCGCGGCCCTCCGCGACCTCCTGGACCATGCAGCGCGCGACGATGTCACGAGGCGCGAGGTCCTTGATGGTCGGAGCGTAGCGCTCCATGAAACGCTCGCCCGATGCGTTGCGCAGGATCGCGCCCTCGCCTCGCGCTCCCTCGGTGAGGAGGATGCCGAGGCCGGCGAGACCTGTCGGGTGGAACTGGAAGAACTCGAGGTCCTCGAGGGGGAGGCCCTTGCGCCAGACGATGCCGACTCCGTCACCCGTCAGGGTGTGGGCGTTGGAGGTCGTCTTGAAGATCTTGCCGAAGCCGCCGGTCGCGAAGATCACGGCCTTGGCCTGGAACACGTGCAGCTCGCCCGTCGAGAGGTCGTAGGCGACGACGCCTGAGACCTGGGTCTTGCCGTCGGCATCCTTCACCGTGAGCAGATCGAGCACGTAGAACTCGTTGAAGAAGTTGATGCCGAGCTTGACGCAGTTCTGGAAGAGCGTCTGCAGGATCATGTGGCCGGTGCGGTCAGCGGCGTAGCACGCCCGGCGCACCGGGGTCTTGCCGTGCTCGGCGGTGTGGCCGCCGAATCGACGCTGATCGATCTTGCCCTCGGGCGTGCGGTTGAAGGGGAGACCCATGTTCTCGAGGTCGATGACCGCGTCGATCGCCTCCTTGGCGAGGATCTCCGCCGCATCCTGGTCGACCAGGTAGTCGCCGCCCTTGACCGTGTCGAAGGTGTGCCACTCCCAGCTGTCCTCCTCGACGTTGGCCAGCGCCGCCGCCATGCCACCCTGCGCCGCACCCGTGTGCGAGCGAGTGGGGTAGAGCTTGGAGATGACCGCGGTCTTCGCGCCGGAGCCGGCCTCGATGGCCGCTCGCATGCCGGCGCCGCCGGCGCCCACGATGACGATGTCGAACTGGTGGTAATGCACGCCGTCGCGCACGACGGAATCCTGGGTCTCGGTAGTCACTTCTCGTATGCCTTCTCTTCTACTTGCCCAGCGTCTGGCACTGTTCCCACAGTGTGCTCGACTCGGTCACGCCGAGGCACGGGTCGAAGGTGAAGACGACCAGGGTGCCGAGGATGATGAGCAGCGCCGCGGCCAGGCCGAGGGCCCAGGTCAGCGCCTTGCGAGCGGTGTTGTTCGTCACGTAGTCGTTGACGATCGTGCGCATGCCGTTGGCGCCGTGGATCAGTGCCAGCCACAGCATCAGGACGTCCCACCACTGCCAGAACGGCGTGGCGAACTTGCCCGCGATGAACGCGAAGTCGAGGGCATGGATGCCCTCGCCGACCATCAGGTTGATGAAGAGGTGGCCGAAGATCAGCACGACGAGCACGACGCCCGAGGCGCGCATGAACACCCAGCCCCACTTCTCGAGGTTGAAGCCGCGCTGACGGCGGATGGGCGCGGCGACGGTCTGAGCGGCCATCAGTGTCCTCCTCCGAAGCCGGCGAACGCGAGCATCAGGTGACGCGGCACGAAGCCGGCCATGATGATGCCCCAGACGAGGAGCACGCCCCAGAACAGCTGACGCTGGTACTTCGCGCCCTTCGACCAGAAGTCGACGGCGATGATGCGGAGGCCGTTCATCGCGTGGAACACGATGCCTGCGACCAGCACGACCTCGCCGAGGGCCATGATCGGGTTCTTGTAGGTTCCGATGACCGCGTTGTAGGCCTCGGGCGACACCCTGATGAGTGCAGTGTCGAGCACATGCACCAACAGGAAGAAGAAGATGGCGACTCCGGTGATGCGGTGAAGCACCCACGACCACATGCCCTCGCGACCCCGGTAGAGGGTGCCGCGCGGCGTCTTGGAAGTGGTTTCCGAAATCGACGGTGTCAAGCGAGCGCTTGTGGACACGGTCGTCCTCCCTGGATCGATGTGACTCGGTCGCGTGCGATGCGTCTTCCAAGCGTGAGCCTGCTGTCGTCAGGCACGGCCGATCGGACACCATCCTATTCCCGTGTGACGGGTGCGGGCGACGAAGGCGAGCCTAAGTGTCTCGATGTCGAGAGGTTTCGTCGGGATACCCTGACTCTGTGAGCGAACCTATCGAGGACTTCTACGCCGTCATTCCCGCCGGCGGCATCGGCAGCAGGCTGTGGCCTCTGTCCCGCGCGGACGCGCCGAAATTCCTGCACGACCTGACCGGCTCGGGGCACTCGCTGCTCCGGGACACCTGGGACCGGCTCGAGCCACTGGCCGGCGCCGATCGCATCGCCGTCGTCACCGGCCGGGCTCACCGGGCGGCGGTAGAGGCCGAACTGCCCGGAATACCGGATCTGAACGTCTTCCTCGAGTCCGAGCCGCGGGAGTCCGCCGCTGCGATCGGCCTCGCCGCGGCGATCCTGCACCGCCGTGATCCCGACGTCATCATCGGATCCTTCAGCGCCGACCATGTGATCCGCGGCACGCGGGTGTTCGAGTTCGCCGTGCGCGACGCCGTGGAGGTCGCGCGCGAGGGGTACATCTGCACGATCGGCATCTCGCCGACCGAGCCGGCCGTCGGCTTCGGCTACATCAAGAAGGGGCCGGAGCTGGTCGTCGACGGCGCGCGCGAGGCAGCCCTCGTCGAGAGCTTCGTGGAGAAGCCCGACCTCGCCACGGCTCAGGCGTACATCGCGGATCGCGGCTACCTCTGGAACGCGGGCATGTTCATCGCGAAGGCGAGCGTCCTCCTCGACGAACTCGCGGCCAACGAGCCGGAACTCCACGCCGGCCTGATCGAACTCGCCGAAGCCTGGGACGATCGCGATCGTCGGGGGTCTGCGGTCGATCGCATCTGGCCGGGACTGAAGAAGATCGCGATCGACTATGCGGTGGCCGAGCCGGCGGCACGTCGCGGACGCCTCGCAGTCGTACCTGGACACTTCGACTGGGACGACGTCGGGGACTTCGCCTCCCTCACCAAGCTCATCACGAACGGGCGCAAGAACGATCTGGCCGTGCTCGGCCCGAACGCCAGGGTGCTCTCCGACGCGGCCAGCGGCATCCTGGTCAGTCAGACATCGAGGGTGATCAGCCTCGTGGGCGTGCAGGACATCGTCGTGGTCGACACACCGGACGCTCTGCTCGTGACGACGGTGCAGCACGCGCAGCGCGTGAAGGGCGTGGTGGAGTCCCTGAAGCTGACCGGACGGGGCGACGTGCTCTGATGAGCAGGGGTCGCCGCTCATCGGCTGTCTTGGTTTCAGGTTTGTAACCATTCGTCAGCGCCTCGCCCTCGCACGTGCACAAAAGTCGAAACACTAGGTAACTTTGAGCGATCCGCGAGGGCCGCGGCACCGTTCAGGAGGCATGAGTTGACCATCTCCACCACCAAGAAGCTGCTCGGCGCAACCATCGCCGCTGGCGTCGTCTTCGCACTCGCCGGCTGCGGCCAGGCTCCGACCGAATCGGGCGGCACCGGCGGCGGCGAGGCTGAGTCCGACTTCCTTCCCTGCCTCGTCTCGGACGCGGGCGGCTGGAACGACAAGTCGTTCAACCAGTCCGCCAAGGAGGGCATGGACCGTGCCGCTGACGAGCTCGGCGTCAAGCCGCTCGAGTTCGAGTCGGCCAACGACAACGACTACGCGCCCAACCTCGAGACCGCCGTCTCGGAAGGCTGCTCGCTCATCGTCGCCGTCGGCTTCAAGCTGTCGGCCGCGACCGTCGAGTCGGCGCTGGCGAACCCGGAGATCAACTACGCGATCATCGACGACTACGCGGACAACGACTTCGACGGCACCACCGATGCCCCGAACATCAAGCCCCTCGTCTTCGACACCGCTCAGGCCGCCTACCTCGGCGGATACGCCGCTGCCGGCTGGTCGGCTGAGTCCGGCGTGAACAAGGTCGGCACCTTCGGCGGAATGCAGATCCCGTCGGTCGCCGTGTTCATGGACGGCTTCCAGCTCGGTGTCGAGAAGTACAACGAGGACAAGTCGGGCGCCGTCGAGGTCTTCGGCTGGGACACCGCCACGCAGAAGGGCTCGTTCACCGGTGGCTTCGACGCCAACGACACGGCCAAGCAGACCGCTCAGGGCGTGCTCGACCAGGGCGTCGACGTCATCCTTCCCGTCGGCGGACCGATCTACCAGAGCGCTGCGGCCGCTATCGCGGACAGCGGCAAGGACACGCTCCTCGTCGGTGTCGACAGCGACCTCGCCGTCGCCGATGAGAGCGTGGCGGACGTCACCCTCTTCTCGATCATGAAGGCCATCGACGTCGCGGTCGAGGATGCGACGATCGCCGCGTCCGAGGGCGACTTCGACCCGGCTCCCTACGTCGGCACGCTCGAGAACGAGGGTGTGAAGCTCTCGGGCTTCGGTTCCTTCGAGGGTGACCTGCCCGACGGACTGCTCGACGAGATCTCGGCTCTGCAGGAGCAGATCATCGCCGGCGACATCACGGTGGAGTCCCCGAACTCCCCGTAATTCATCGAGTTCCAGCGCGGGGCGAGTGGTGCACGTGGCCACTCGCCCCGCGCCGTGGACGGACCATGACGACTGTTCACGGTGCATCCGGGTGATCCCCGTGCGATGCGCCGGAGATTCTTCGGACTCCTCTGGATGACACTTCTGGATAAGGTGCAGATATGAAGCTCGAACTTCGCGGTATCACCAAGCGGTTCGGAACCCTGGTGGCCAACGACCACATCGACCTGGTGGTCGAACCGGGTCAGATCCATGCGCTGCTCGGTGAGAACGGCGCAGGCAAGTCCACCCTGATGAACGTGCTCTACGGCCTCTATCAGGCCGACGAGGGCGAGATCCTCCTGGACGACGTCGTCCAGCGGTTCCGAGGCCCCGGCGACGCCATGAACGCCGGCATCGGAATGGTGCACCAGCACTTCATGCTCGTCCCCGTCTTCACGGTCGCCGAGAACGTGATGCTCGGCCACGAGCAGACCAAGGGACTCGGCACCCTCGACATCACGAAGGCGCGTGAGCACGTCCGCGCCGTCGCCGCCCGCTTCGGCTTCGACATCGACCCCGACGCGATCGTGGGCGACCTGCCCGTCGGCGTGCAGCAGCGGGTCGAGATCATCAAGGCGCTCTCGCGCGACGCGAAGGTCCTGGTCTTCGACGAGCCCACCGCCGTGCTCACGCCGCAGGAGACCGACGAGCTGATGGGCATCATGCGTCAGCTCCGCGACGAGGGCACGGCCATCGTCTTCATCACCCACAAGCTCCGCGAGGTGCGCGAGGTCGCCGACACCATCACGATCGTCCGCCTCGGCAAGATCGTCGGCGAGGCGTCGCCGTCCGCGACCAACGCGGAGCTCGCCTCCCTCATGGTCGGACGCGCCGTCGAGCTGACGGTGCACAAGGATCCGCCGCGGCTCGGCGAAGGCGGCCTCGAGGTCTCGGGGCTCCGGGTGCTCACCGCCGCGGGAGCGATCGTCGTCGACGGCGTCGACTTCTCCGTGCGACCCGGCGAGGTGCTCGCCGTCGCCGGCGTGCAGGGCAACGGTCAGACCGAGCTGGTCGAGGCCATCGTCGGCCTCGCGGCGAGGGTCGAGGGATCGATCACCCTCGGCGGCGCGGAACTGGTCGGCAAGAGCGTGCGGGGCATCCTCGACGCCGGTGTCGGCTTCGTTCCGGAGGACCGCACGGAGGACGGGCTCGTGGCCGGGTTCTCGGTGGCGGAGAACCTGATCCTCGACCGCACGGGCGACGCCGACTTCAGCCGTGGTGGAACCATCCGCCGTGCCGCGCTCGACGACTTCGCCCGCGCGCGGATCAGCGAGTACGACATCCGGACCCAGGGACCGCACACGCCGGCCGGCACGCTCTCGGGCGGAAACCAGCAGAAGGTCGTGATCGCCCGCGAGATGAGTCGCGAGCTGAAGCTGCTCGTGGCTGCGCAGCCGACCCGCGGAGTCGATGTCGGCTCCATCGAGTTCATCCACAAGCGGATCATCGAGACCAGGGATGCGGGGATCCCCGTGGTCGTCGTCTCGACCGAGCTCGATGAGGTCGCGGCTCTCGCGGACCGCATCGCGGTCATGTACAGAGGCACCATCGTCGGGATCGTTCCCGGCGACACCCCGCGCGAAACGCTGGGACTGATGATGGCGGGCGCCGCCGAGGGAGAGGTGGCCGCATGAGCGGTATCACGCCACAGGGGAGTGGACCGGCGGGCGACGTGTCCGGTGACCAGCTCTCGCTGAACACGACCACGACGCAGCGCGACACGGGTGACGTCCCGCCGCCGCCGCGCGGCAACGTGATCCTCAAGGAGATGCTCCGCGGCAGCGCCGTCACGACGATCCTCGCGATCTTCCTCGCGCTGGTGGTCGGCGGCATCCTGATCGCCTTCACCAACGAAGACGTGATCGAGGCCTCCGGGTACTTCTTCTCGCGTCCGACCGACACGATCGCCGCCGCATGGAACGCCGTCTACAACGGCTATGAGGCGCTGTTCCGCGGAGCGATCTTCAACGCACGCGGTGCGGACTTCGCCGCTCAGATCCGTCCGCTGACCAACACTCTCGGCTTCGCGGCCCCGCTGATCGCCGCCGGTCTCGGTGTCGCCCTCGCGTTCCGCGTCGGTCTGTTCAACATCGGTGCCCGTGGCCAGATGCTGATCGGCGTCGCCGCGGCAGGACTCCTCACGTTCCAGCTCGACCTGCCGTTCTGGCTGCACATCCCCGTGACGCTGATCGCCGGCATCGCCGGTGGTGCGCTGTGGGGGGCGATCGCCGGTCTGCTGAAGGCACGCACGGGCGCCCACGAGGTCATCCTCACGATCATGCTCAACTATGTGGCGTACTACCTGCTGCTGTGGATGATCCGCACCCCCGGACTGCTCCAGAAGCCCGGAACGAACCAGGCGCTCGGCTATGCCACCCCTGAGAGCGCGCAGTTCCCCTCGCTCCTCGGCCCGCAGTTCCCTCTGCTCGACCTCGGATTCGTGATCGTCATCATCGCGACCCTGTTCGTCTGGTGGCTGATCGAGCGCTCCTCCCTCGGCATGCGGATGCGCGCCGTGGGCGAGAACCCGCACGCCGCGCGTGCGGCAGGCATCAGCGTCCAGCGCGTCTACGTCTACGCCATGCTCCTCGCCGGTGGTCTCGCCGGTCTCGCGGGCATGAACCAGGTGCAGGGCGCCGTCACGACCGGCATCACCGAGACGATCGACGCCGGCATCGGCTTCGACGCCATCACGGTCGCACTGCTCGGCCGCAGTCGCGCCTGGGGCACGTTCGCGGCCGGCATCCTGTTCGGCGCACTGAAGGCAGGCTCGTTCTCGATGCAGGCTCAGGACATCCCGGTCGACATCGTGCTCGTCGTGCAGTCGCTCGTCGTGCTGTTCATCGCAGCGCCGCCGCTGCTGCGCACGGTGTTCTTCCTTCCCAAGACCGACGCGGAGAAGGCGGCCAAGGCGAGAGCCAAAGCCGCGAAGAAGGCGGTGACCGCATGACCTCCCTCGTCCAGAGCGAAGCCGCCGACGGAACCGTGCAGCTCGCCACCGTGCGCGAGCGGCACCTGAAGGCGCCGATCGTCCTCGCCGCAGCCACGGTGCTGCTGGCGCTCCTCTTCCTGCTCGTGCCTCGCAGCGGCACCAGCAGCTTCCGGCTGAACGACCCGTCGTCGCCGTTCGCACTGCCCGATATCGCTCTGCCGACCGGGCCGACCAGCTGGGTCGTGATCGTGATCCTCGCGCTGCTGTCGGTGCTCGCGTTCCTTCGGGCGTGGTCGTATCGCAAGCCGTCGATCTGGCTGGTGATCGCGTTCAGCGTGCTCGCCGTCTTCGGGTTCCTCGTCTGGGCGGGCGCGGGTGGACTCGTGCCCGTCAGCAGCCTGCTCTTCGGAGCCGTCTCGCTCTCCGTCCCGCTCGTGTTCGGCGCGCTCGGCGGCGTCATCGGCGAGCGCGCGGGTGTGGTCAACGTCGCGATCGAGGGTCAGCTCCTGCTCGGAGCGTTCGCGGCCGCTCTGCTCTCGAGCGTCACGGGCAGCCCGTTCGTCGGACTCCTCGGAGCGATGCTGGGCGGCGTGCTCGTCGCCGCGGTGCTGGCCGCATTCGCGATCAAGTACCTCGTCGAGCAGGTCATCGTCGGTGTCGTGCTCAACGTGCTCGTCAGCGGCCTCACCGGATTCCTCTACGGCGCACTGCTCGCGCCGAACGAGGCCGCCCTCAACACGCCGGTGCGCTTCAGCCGCATCGAGATCCCGCTGCTGAGCGACATCCCCATCATCGGCCCGGTGCTCTTCAATCAGACCTTCATCGTGTACCTGATGTTCGTCACCGTCGCGATCGTCGCCTGGGGGCTCTACCGCACCAAGTGGGGACTCCGCGTCCGTGCGGTCGGCGAGCACCCGCAGGCCGCGGACACGGTCGGCATCAAGGTCAATGCGACCCGGTTCTGGAATGTGCTGCTCGCGGGCGCGATCGCCGGAATCGGTGGAGCGTACTTCACGCTGGTCTCGGTGCCGCAGTTCGGCAAGGACATGACCGCCGGCCTCGGCTTCATCGCCCTCGCCGCGGTGATCTTCGGCCGGTGGGATCCGATCCGCGCGACGCTCGCGGCGCTGCTGTTCGGCTTCGCCACGAACCTGCAGAACCTGCTGTCGATCCTCAAGACCCCCATCCCCGGCGAGTTCATGCTGATGCTCCCGTATGTCGTGACGCTGCTCGCGGTCGCCGGCTTCGCCGGTCAGATCCGCGGTCCGGCAGCCAGCGGCAAGCCGTACATCAAGTCCTAGGAGAGACATGACAGACATCGACTGGGACGAGCTCCGTCAGGTCGCGACCGACGCCATGACCAAGGCCTATGCGCCGTACTCCCGCTACCGCGTCGGAGCCGCCGCGCTCGTCGGCGACGGCCGCATCGTGGCCGGCTGCAACGTCGAGAACGCCTCGTACGGGGTGACGCTGTGCGCCGAGTGCGCGCTGGTGGGCGACCTGCACATGTCGGGCGGCGGCCAGCTGGTCGCCTTCGTGTGCGTCAACAACGACGGGCAGACCATCATGCCGTGCGGCCGTTGCCGTCAGCTGCTCTACGAACACGCGATGCCCGGAATGCTGCTGGAGACCGTCTCCGGCATCCGGACCATCGACGAAGTACTGCCGGACGCCTTCGGCCCCCGAGACCTGGAGGACGCCCGATGAGCGTTGAGCCCTTCGACGCCGTCGATGTGATCCGTGCCAAGCGCGACGGCGGTGCGGTGCCCGAGAAGGCGCTGCGCTGGATGGTCGACGCCTACACCCGCGGCTACGTCTCGGACGCACAGATGGCGTCGTTCGCGATGGCGATCTTCCAGCGCGGCATGGAGCGCGACGAGATCCGCGTGCTGACCGACGCGATGATCGCGTCGGGGGAGCGGATGAGCTTCGCGACCCTCGGCAAGAAGACGGTCGACAAGCACTCCACGGGCGGCGTCGGCGACAAGATCACTCTTCCGCTCGCTCCGCTCGTCGCGGTCTTCGGAGTGGCGGTCCCGCAGCTCTCCGGTCGCGGTCTCGGCCACACCGGCGGAACGCTCGACAAGCTCGAGTCGATCCCCGGCTGGCGCGCCGCGCTCAGCAACGAGGAGATGTTCGCCCAGATGCAGGGCGATGTGGGCGCCGTGATCTGCGCGGCAGGCTCAGGCCTCGCGCCCGCCGACAAGAAGCTCTACGCGCTGCGCGACGTCACCGGCACCGTCGAGGCGATCCCGCTGATCGCCTCGAGCATCATGTCGAAGAAGATCGCCGAGGGCACCGACGCTCTCGTGCTCGACGTGAAGTTCGGCTCCGGTGCGTTCATGCAGGACATCGACCGGGCACGCGAGCTCGCGCGCACCATGGTCGCACTCGGCACGGACTCCGGCGTCGCCACCACCGCCCTCCTCACGGACATGAACGTGCCGCTCGGTCGCGCGATCGGCAACGCGAACGAGGTTCGCGAGTCCGTCGAGGTGCTCGCCGGAGGAGGACCCGCCGACGTCCGCGAACTGACGATCGCCCTGGCGCGCGAGATGCTCTCGCTCGCAGGACAGCCGGATGCCGACGTGGAGGCCGCTCTCGACGACGGACGCGCGATGGACGGGTGGAAGGCCATGATCCGCGCTCAGGACGGCGACCCCGACGCACCGCTGCCCACGGCCCGCGAGACCCATGTGGTCACGGCTCCCCGCGACGGCGTGGTGTCGCAGATGGACGCGCTGCCGTTCGGCATCGCGGCGTGGCGTCTCGGTGCGGGGCGCGCGCGGGCTGAGGACCCGGTGATCTTCGAGGCCGGGATCGACCTGCACGCCAAGCCCGGTGATCGAGTAGCGGCCGGACAGCCCTTGTTCACGCTCTCGGCAGCCGACGAGGCTCGGTTCCCCCGCGCTCTCGAGGCGCTCGAGGGGTCCTGGGCGATCGGCGACGAGGCTCCGGCCGCAGGGCCGATCGTGCGGGAGCGCATCACGGCCTGATCCGCCGACCGCTAGCCTGAACAGAGCGAATCCGCGACCGAGAGGAATCCCCATGTCGATCGACGCGAACGGCGATGTCACCATCCAGGGGGCATCCCTGCGCAGCCTTCCCAAGGTGTCGCTGCACGACCATCTCGACGGCGCGGTGCGACCCTCGACGATCATCGAGCTGGCGGATGTCATCGGGCTCGAGGTTCCCGAATCGAAGCCGGCCGCTCTCGGCAGGTGGATCGCGAAGCAGGGCGACTCGGGCTCGCTGGTGGAGTACCTCAAGACCTTCGATCTGACCACGGCTGTGATGCAGACGCAGGAGGGCCTGACCCGTGTCGCTCGCGAGTTCGTGCAGGATCTCGCGCACGACGGCGTGATCTACGGCGAGGTGCGCTGGGCGCCCGAGCAGCATCTCACGCGTGGGCTCACCCTCGAGCAGACCGTCGAGGCTGTGCAGCAGGGGATCGAGGAGGGTGAGGACGCCGCTGATCGCGAGGGCCACAGCATCCGCGTCGGTCAGCTGATCACCGCCATGCGCCACACAGACCGCTCGCGCGAGATCGCCGAGCTCGCCGTCGGCTTCCGCGGACGCGGGGTCGTCGGCTTCGACATCGCCGGTCCCGAGGACGGATTCCCGGCGTCGAACCATCGCTCCGCCTTCGACTACCTCGCGGAGAACTTCTTCCCCGTGACCGTCCACGCGGGGGAGGCTGCCGGGCCGGACTCGATCCGCTCGGCGCTCATCGACGGGCGAGCGCTGCGACTCGGCCACGGCGTGCGCATCGCCGAGGACCTGCAGGTCATCACGCAGGAGGGCGACGAGGTGCAGGTCCAGTTCGGCGACCTCGCCCGCTGGGTGCGAGACCGAGAGATCCCGCTCGAGCTGTCCCCGTCGTCGAATCTGCAGACCGGCGCGATCGCGTCGTGGGGCAACACGCTCGCCGACCATCCCTTCGACCTGCTCTACCAGCTCGGCTTCGCCGTGACGGTCAACGTCGACAACCGCACCATGAGTGCGACCTCGCTCACCCGGGAGCTGTCGCTCCTGGTCGAGGCGTTCGAGTACGATCTCGACGATCTCGAGACCTTCCAGTTCAACGCGGCGGCCGGAGCCTTTCTGCCCGTCGAGGAGCGCGAGGAGCTTGTCGAGATGATCGCCGACGGATTCGACATCTAGATCATGGCTTCCGGGGGGAAGCGACGCCGTATCGGCGTCGCAGTGATCGTCAGCGCCGTCGTCATCGTCGTCGGCGGTGCAATCGCGGCCTTCTCATGGTCGACCCGAGTGCCCGAGGTGCTCGTGCCGCGAGCGGGCGGCGACGCCATCGAGCGTCCGCTGACACCCGCGCAGCAGCTCGTCGCGGATGCCGGCGACCCGCTCGCGTGCGCGGTGAGCTTCATCGGCGACGGTGCGCCGCAGGAACCGATGCTGCAGCGGCAGGATGCACTGTACGTGGCGCTTCCGATACCGGCGCAGGACGGTCGGGTGTTCGCCGGCTGGTACTCGACCGCAGCGGATGCCGCCGGGGGCACGGTCGCCGCGCGGATCAACGGAGCCGACCCCGTCGTGTGCGTCGATCAGCAGATCGAGCTCTTCGCGGCGTGGACGACTCCCGAGGCGAATGCCGCGGCGGACGTGCAGGTCCCGATCCTGATGTACCACCAGTTCACCTCGAACCCCGAGGGCGAGACCGGCTGGCTCCGCGGCAACTACGCGTACATCGGCGACTTCGAGGCGCAGATGAACCACATCGCGACGACGGGCTTCTACCTGCCGACCTGGGATGAGCTCAGCGCGTTCATCGACGGTCGACTGTCGCTGCCTGCTCGTTCGGTGATCATCACCGACGACGACGCCGACCAGAGTTGGTTCGACCTCGCGGTTCCGGTGATCGATGCGCACAGGCTGCTGTCGACCTCGTTCATGATCACCGCCGACCGCCAGGACCCCGCGCCGTCGATGTACGTCCTTCGCAGATCTCACACGCACGACATGCATCAGGCCGGCGACAACGGCAAGGGCCGGATGGTGAACTGGACGGCGGACGAGATCGCCGCCGATCTGAACGCATCCGCCGACGTGCTCGGGGCGCGCGAGGTGATCGCGTATCCGTTCGGTCACTTCGACGACACGTCGAAGCAGGGCGTCGCTCAGGCCGGGTTCGAGATGGCGCGGACCATCGAGCCCGGGTATGTCGAGATCGGCACGGACAAGCTCGCCCTGCCCGTCGTGCGGATCGACTACGGCATGGGGTTGGACTCGCTCATCAAGCGGATCGGCTGAACCGGGGTCTCGGACGGCAGGATGTACTCATGACCGCCACCGTCTTCATAGCCGGACCGGCATCGTGGAACTCGATCGTCGTGCTCGATCGATTGCCTGAGCCGGTGCCGCACATGCAGTTCGCCGAGGAGACCTGGGAGACCGTCGGCGGCACGAGCGCGGGGAAGGCCCTCACGCTCGCCTCGCTCGGGCGCTCCGCTCTGCTGTACGCCCTCACCGCGGCGGATGAACCGGGACACCGCGTGCGCGATGCGCTCGCACATGCCGGTGTGCGTGCGCGGTGGGGAACGGGCGACGCCACCGAGCGCCATCTGAACCTCATGACCCGCGAGGGCAAGCGAGTCTCGCTGTATCTCGCGTCCCCCTCGGCGACGGACGGGAGAGATGACTCAGCTCTGCACACCGCGATGAGCGGCGCTGAGGTGATCGTGCTCGACCTCGCAGCCGAGCCGCTGCGACTCCTCCCCGCGGCCGTCGCGACCGGGCGCCCGATCTGGGTCGACGTGCACGACTACGACGGCGAATCCGAGTTCCACCGTCCCTTCCTCGCTGCAGCGCAGGCCGTGTTCTGCAACGCCGACCGTCTGGCCGATCCGGTGCGCTTCCTCCGGTCATGCGTCGCTGGCGGCGCCTCGCTCGCCGTGTGCACCCTGGGCGCCGACGGGGCGGTCGCGATCGACGCAGACGGCACCGAACACCGTGTCGCAGCCGTGCCGGTCGATGTCGTCGACACCAATGGCGCGGGCGACGCGTTCCTGTCCGGCGTCCTCGATGCCCGGCTCTCGGGGGCCTGCGTTCCGGACGCCCTCGCTGCGGGCTCACGCGCGGCGGCATCCGTGCTGGGCACACGGCACCTGCATCCGCTGCTCGACCCCGTCATCGGCTGAGCGGAGCAGTCGACGCTGCTCAGCGCGCGGCGACGTCCGCCATGAAGGCATCGAGGATCTCAGAGACCTGTGCGTGCATCTCGTCGCTCGAGATCGTCGGCTCGCCGTCACCGGCCTGGGGCCCGTAGTCGCCGAACGACGCGTGCGACGCTCCCTCGATCTCGACCATCTCGGCGTCGGCCGGCAGGAGGTCACGAGCATCGGCGATCTTCTCGGGCGTCGACAGTCCGTCCTCGCTGCCCGAGATGCTGAGAACGGCGAGATCGGTGTCCGACACGTCCGTCGCGCAGTAGGAGCCGAACAGCACGAGTGCCTCGGCATCCGCGGCGAGCTGGCACGCGCGCACGCCGCCCAGCGAGTGTCCGCCGACCGCCCAGTCATCGATGTCGGGGGCCGCAGAGGTGAAGGAGTCGAGACCGCGCAGATCGAAGAACGCGAGGTTCAGCCACGGGCGGGTGATCACCACCGTGACGCCCTCTTCGGCGAGGCTCTGCAGGATCGGTGCGTACGCCCACGGATCGACCTTCGCACCGGGCACGAACACCAGGCCGAGGTCTGATTCGCCGTCGGCCGGGGTGAGCACGATCCCCTGCTCGGTGTCCTCGACATGGATGGCGGAGTTGTCCTCGACGCTGGCGAGCGGATCCTTCTCGGCCGACATGACGCCGATCTGGCTCCAGGCGAGTATTCCGACGATGCCGATCACGAGGACGCCGACGACTCCCCAGAGGATCACTTTCAGGACCCGACGACCACGCTTCTTCTGCACTCGCCCCACGTTACGGGGTGCGGATGTGAGCGAGCTCGGGGTGCGGCCGCTCGAGCGCCGACCGCTCGCGTCGCACCGCACCCCGATATGCGTCCTTGTTCACGTAGTAGGCCATGCGGTCGAGGCGCAGGTATCGGTAGCCGCCGGTCAGATCGGGCCACGGCTCGGAGGTCACCCGATCGCGGAATCGCACGGCCCGAGGCGGATCGTTCTCCGCCGCGTCCAGGTATGCGGCCAGCAGCTCCGCCTGCTCGTACCGCCCCTGCCAGCCGATGCCGGACGCCTCGATCATGCCCATCACGAAGAGACCGTTGAACGATGCGGGGAAGACGTGGAGGAACAGCCGTGGTGCCGCGCCGCTCCAGTGCAGGTGCTGTGGGTCGACGAACGGGTAGTCGAGCCGGTATCCGGTCGCGAGCAGGAGCAGATCGTAGTCGTCGGACGTCCCGTCCCGGAAGCGCACGGTCGTGCCGTCGAGGCGCTCCACATCGGGGCGGATACGCAGGTCCCCCTGCCCGAGGTGATTGAGGATCATCGTGTTGACGATCGGATGAGCCTCGTAGATGCGGTAGTCGGGCTTCGGGAAGCCGAAGCGCGCAGGGTCGCCGGTGAACGCCCGGAGCACCCGGCTGTCGACCGCCTGCTTGACGCGCGCGGGCAGGGGACGGCGCTGATTCACGGTGTCGCTCGGCCTGCCGAACAGATAGCGCGGGACGAAGTAATAGCCGCGGCGGACGCTCATGTCGACCGAGGAGGCGTGGTGCACGGCATCCACCGCGATGTCGCACCCCGAGTTCCCCGCCCCGATCAGCAGCACACGCCGGCCGGTGAGCTGTGCGGCCGACCTGTACTCGCTCGTGTGCATGAGCTCGCCGCTGAATTCTCCGGCGAAGGTCGGCACGTTCGGTTCGGCGAGCGTGCCGTTCGCGAGCACGACGCCGGCGTACCACCGGGTCTCTTCGCCGTCGGGCCCCGAGCTCGTGAGATCCCAGCCGTCGTCCCGCGGCTCGAGCCGCGTGACGGTCGTCTCGAACCGGAAGAGCCCGGTGAGACCGAAGTGCTCGGCATAGTCCTCGAAGTACTGTCGCAGCGTCCGATGGCCGGGGTAGTCGACGGTCGAACGCATGGGGTACTCGGCGAACTCGGTCGTCGTGCGCGACGAGATCAGATGCGCGGACTCGTACATCGTGCTGCGGGGGTTGTCGATGTCCCACAGGCCGCCCACGCCGGTCGAGGCCTCGTATCCGTCGATCCCGATACCGCGCTTCGTCAGCGCCCGAGCGGCGGCGAGGCCCGACGGACCTGCACCGATGACGGCGTATCTGTTCATGCTGCTCCCGCACCTCGCTGTGCTCGCCACTGCGCCCTCCGCCGATCGTATCGGCAGAGGGCGCAGAACACGGCGTGCGACGTCGTCAGGAGGCGTTCAGTGCTGTCTGACGGGAGACGACTGCGTCGCGGACCCCCGGGAACAGCGGATGCTCGGGGTCGAGCCCCGTTGCGGACGAGGTGAACGCCAGCGCATCCTCCGTGTGCAGGAGCTGCTGCAGCTCGACCGCCTGCTCGTCATCGGGATCCTCGAACTCGAGGGCTGCGGTGACCGCGCCGACCAGCGCGATCGTGGAGAGCCCTCTCTCGGCAGCCATCGCCGCCGGTCCGATGAAGCGCTCGTGTCGGGAGATCTTGCGCAACGGCTGACGGCCGACCCGCTGCACGGTGTCGACGAGCGCCGGATTGCGGAACCGCTCGAGGATCGTCGCTCGGTACGCGGCCAGTTCGGCCGGGTCGAGCCCGTGTTCGGCGACCAGCACCGCGGAGGTCTCCTCGAGAGCGGCCGAGACGCGTGCGACGATGTCGGGGTCGGCCAGGGCGTCGGAGATGCGCTCGATGCCGGCCCGTGCGCCGAAGTAGGCCGTGGCGGCGTGGCCGGTGTTCACCGTGAAGAGCTTGCGCTCGATGTACGGGGCGAGATCGTCGACGAAATGAGCGCCGGGAATGTTCGGCAGCGCGCCGCCGAAGGCCTGGGATTCGATCGCCCACTCGAAGTACGGCTCGACAGTGACGTCGACGCCGCCGTCTGCGGGCTGACCGGGGACGATGCGGTCGACGGCGGTGTTCGCGAACACCGCACGCGACAGCAGCTCCTCGGCGTCCGCGCCCGCCGCCTTCTCGATCTCCGCCCGGAGGGTGTCCGTCGCCCCGATCGCGTTCTCGCAGGCCATGACCTGCAGGGGAGCGGCTCCGGCAGGGCGCAGGGCGAGGCCCGCGACGATCGTGGGGGCGACGAAGCGCAGCACGGTCGGTCCGACCGCCGTCGTGACCACGTCGGCGGTCGCGACCTCGTCGGCCACGGCATCCGGATCGGTCCTGCTGTTGACCGCCCGGAAGCCGGTCACCACGTGGTCGGTGCCGCCGGGTCCGGCCTCGTGCACCGTGTACGAATCGACGGCGTTGATGGCGTCGACGAGAGCGTCGGCGACATCGGAGAACACGACCTCGTATCCGCCCTCGTGCAGGAGCAGCCCCACGAATCCGCGGCCGATGTTGCCCGCGCCGAAGTGCACGGCCTTCATCAGTCGTTCACCGTCGAGAGCAGGGCGTACAGCTCGTCGGGCGTCTGCGCCGCGTTGAGCTTCGCGACGTCGTCCTCATCGGAGAACAGGATCGCGATCTGCGAGAGGATCTCGAGGTGCTCGTCGCCACGGCCGGCGATGCCGACGACGAACGTCGCGGCCTCCCCGTCCCAGTCGACTCCGCCGTCGTAGCGGACGACAGACAGCGCGGATCCGAGGATCGCATCCTTGGCGTCGTTCGTGCCGTGCGGAATCGCCAGACCGTTGCCCATGTAGGTCGAGACCGTCTGCTCGCGCTGACGCATCGCGTCGACATAGGCGGGGGTGACGGCGCCTGCCGCGACGAGGATGTCGGTCGCCTCCTGGAGGGCTTCCTCCTGCGTGCTGCTTCCGGAGTGGATGCGGACCTGATCGAGGGTGAGAACGCTCATGGTGATTCCTTCCTTCTGAGTATGTGGAGGCGGGGCGGATGCCGCAGCACCCGCCCCGCCTGGTCTGTCACGCGTCGGTGTCGCGCTGTTCGCGCACCATCTCGACGACCTCTTCGTACTTCGGAGAGTTCATGAAGTTGTCGACGGACACATGCACCGAGTTCGGCGACTGCGCCTTCGCCCGGTCGGTCAGCTGCTGCTGGGTGATGACCAGGTCGGCGCTGCCGTCGAGGTTCGCGATGGCCTGGTTCGTGACGGTGACGCCCTCGACCCCCGCCTTCTTGAACTTGTTGCGCAGCACGCTCGCGCCCATGGCCGACGATCCCATTCCGGCGTCGCAGGCGAACACGATGTTCTCGATGCGACGGTCCGTGGCGACGCCCGTGCCAGCCGCAGCGGCTGCTCCGGCAGCTCCCGTACCCGACGAGGCGCGAAGGGCGTCCATCGCGGCGGACGACTTGCCCTTGTTCGCCTCGGTCTGTGCGATCGCGTCGCCGAAGCTGTCGCCTTCGGCCTCGAGGTCGCGCTTGCGGGAGGCCCGCAGGATGACGCCGGTGATGAGGAACGTGACGACCGCGGCGATGATCACCGAGAGGTAGACCACGAGCAGGTTCGGGACGCCGGGGCCGACGGCGGCCGCGGTCACGGCGATGATGCTGCCGGGGGCTGCCGGGAACGCCAGGCCGCCTCCGAGCACCATGTTGGTCGTGACACCGGCCGCGCCACCCGCGATCAGGGCGAGGATGGTGGTCGGCTTGCTCAGCGCGTACGGGAAGTAGATCTCGTGGATGCCGCCGAAGAACTGGATGATCGCCGCACCGGGCGCAGACGCCTTGGCCGCACCGACGCCGAAGAACGAGAACGCGAGCAGCAGACCGAGGCCCGGACCGGGGTTCGCCTCGATCAGGAAGAGGATCGACTTGCCGGTCTCGGCCGCCTGCTCGATGCCGAGCGGAGTGAACACGCCGTGGTTGATGGCGTTGTTCAGGAACAGCACCTTCGCGGGCTCCACGATGATCGACACGAGGGGCAGCAGGTTCAGCGCGACCAGCCAGTCGACGGCACCGCCGAGAACCGCGCTGATGCCGAGCATCACGGGACCGAAGGCGAAGAATCCCACGATCGCGAGGATCATGCCCAGGATGCCGGCCGAGAAGTTGTTCACCAGCATCTCGAAGCCGGGGCGGATCTTGCCGTCCCACATCCGGTCCATCTGCTTGGTGATCCAGGCCGCGAGCGGCCCCATGATCATCGCGCCGAGGAACATCGGGATGTTGGTGCCGACGATGACACCCATCGTCGCGATCGTCGCGACGACTCCACCGCGCTCGCCATAGACCATGCGGCCCGCGGTGTTGGCGATGAGGAGCGGCAGCAGGTACGTGACCATCGGTCCGACGAGGCCCACGTACGCGAAGATGTTGCCGTCGGCGCCTTCGGCCACCGCGGTCATGGCGCCCTGCCAGCCGACCACTGCGGAATCGCCGCCGCCGCCGATGGTCTCGGCGACACCGGCCCAGTGCCAGCCGAACGGGCTCTCGGACCCGAAGAATCCGGCCGGGATGAAGAGCATCGTGATGAATCCCCACGCGATGAACGCGGCGATGTTGGGCATGATCATGCCCGAGAGGAACGTGCCGAAGCGCTGCACGCCCGTTCGGAGGCCGCCTGCCTTCGTGGCGGCGGGTGACGTCGTCGTCATGATGTCGTCTCTTTCTGGTGAGGGGGGAGGGGTGCCGCGGCGTCAGCCACGGCGAGGCGAGCACCGGCGGCGTCGTCCGCCGCCAGTGCGAGTTCGGCGAAGTTGCGGGCTTCGTCGAGAGTGTGCTGCGACAGGGTGTGACGCACGTCCGCCAGGGCGGACGGCGCCATGGAGAGGCTCGTTGCGCCGAGCCCGACGAGCACGACGGCGAGCATCGGATCGGCGGCGGCCTCACCGCAGATCCCGACCGGCTTGCCGAGCCGGGCACCTGCCGTGCCGACCTCACGGATGAGACGGAGCACGGCGGGGTGCCACGGATCCTGGAACGCCGCGACGGAGCCGAGCAGACGGTCGGCGGCCATCGTGTACTGCGTGAGGTCGTTCGTGCCGATCGAGGCGAAGTCGGCGTGCGCGAGGATCCGGTCGGCGAGCAGCGCACTGGACGGGATCTCGACCATGACACCGGCGGTCTTCAGGCCGTACTCCCGGGCGAGCGAGGTGAAGTACTGCGTCTCCTCGACGGTCGCCACCATCGGCGCCATGACCCAGAGGTCCGCCTCGGTCGCGGCATCCGCTTCGGCGAGGGCCGTCAGCTGCTCGCGCAGGATGTCCTCGCTCGCCCGCAGAGCACGCAGCCCCCGCAGGCCCAGGGCCGGGTTCTCCTCGTGCGCGTCGTTGAGGAACGCCAGCGGCTTGTCGGCGCCGGCATCCAGCATCCTCACGACGACCTTCTTGCCGGGGAAGGCCGCGAGCAGCTCCCGATAGGACTCTCGCTGCTGCTGCACCGTCGGCGCCTGCGCCGACGACAGGAACAGGAACTCGGTGCGGAACAGCCCGACGCCCTCGGCCCCGCGTTCGACGGCATCGGATGCGTCTGCAGGCTTCCCCAGGTTCGCCAGCAGCGGGATCGGCGTGCCGTCGGCGAGGGCGCCGGGAGTGAGTGGTGCGGCATCCGCCGAGCGGCGGGCGGCGGCGCGCTGCTCGGCGCGCGCCTTCTCGTCGTCGGTCGGATCGACGGTGACGATTCCGGCTGCGGCGTCGACGATGACCGGGCTGCCGGTCGCGAGCTCCGAGGCTGATGCCGCTCCGACGATCGCGACGATGCCCTTCTCGCGGGCGAGGATCGCGGTGTGCGAGGTGGGTCCGCCGTCGAAGGTGACGAGGGCGAGCACCTGATCGAGGTTCAGCAGCGCGGTGTCGGCCGGGGCGAGGTCGCGAGCGACGAGGACGAAGGGATGCCCGGGGTCGGGGACCCCTGGCGCATCCACGCCGCGAAGTCGGGCGAGCACCCGCTGCGCGATGTCGTCGAGATCGGCGGCGCGCTCGCCGAGGTAGCCCCCGACGGCCTCGAGCGTCGCCCGGAAACCGGCGAACGCGTCATGCACGGCCCATTCGGCCGTCGCGCCGTCGTCGATGCGTGCGTCGACCTCGTCCTGCAGCGTCGGGTCCTCGGCGATCATCGCCTGCGCCTCGAGCACCTCCTGGGCCGAGCCGCCGGCGGCCTCGCCGCGGGCCGTCAGCTCCTGTGCGACGGCCGTCACGGCCTCGCGGACACGTGTGCGCTCCGTGTCGGCTCCCTGACCGCTGGGGGTGTTCTCCGGGGCGGGCAGCGCCTCGGTCATCCGGACGACGACGCCCTGGGCGACTCCGAGACCGATGCCGACTCCACGCAGTTCGCTCATACTCCGGCGTCCTGATCATGGTCGGTCGTGAGCAGCTCGGTGAGCGTGTCGAGCACGCCTTCCGCGCTGTCGCCGTCGGCCGTCAGCGTGACGTAGTCGCCGTGCTCGATCGCCAGTGCGATCACGCCGAGGATGCTGGCCGCGTTGACCGCCTTCCCCGAGTCCTTCGCGATGGTCACGGGAATCCCCGAGTCCTTCGCCGCCTGTGCGAACAGCTTCGCCGGACGGGCGTGGAGTCCATGGGATGAGCCGATGCGGACGGTGCGAGAGACGGTCATGATGTTCCTTTCGGGGTGTTCCTGGCGCTGGAGACGATCGACTGTGCGAGTGCCAGCGTGCGGGTGCCGTCCCGATCGGCGAAGACGTCGTCGGGGAGCACGGCCACCTGAGCGGGCGCCGCCTGGCGGATCGCCTCGAGGCGATCGGCGAGATGAGGGCCGATGAGGATGAGGTCGTGGTCGCTGCCGGCGACGGACTGCTCCATGCCGGCTGCGGCGTCCCAGTCGAGGCCGGCTTCGGAAGCCGCCCGGCGGAGTCGTTGCGCGACGAACGTGCTCGACGCGCCAGCGCCGCACACCACGAGGATCTTCATCGATGCTCACCTTTCCTGAGAACAGTCTGGGAACAAGGGGGGTGTGCTCGCCAACAGGTTCCTTTCCGCCCCTGCGGAACCTCGGTTTCGGAGCACCGCCCCCCGCTTGCTGACATCATGGAAGTCACGTCAGGACAGTGCGGTCGGCACGGAGGAGGGAGCATCATGTCGCGACAGCGTCAGGATCAGCTCCTGTCGTCCCTGCTCCGTCAGGGCGAGTGGGTGACGGCCGCCAGTCTCGCCGATCAGCTCGGGGTCACCCCGCGCAGCATCCGCTCGTACGTCGCCGCGCTGAACGCGAGAACCGGTGGAGCGGACGCCGTCGAGTCGGGCCCGGCGGGATACCGCGCCGGGTCGGGGGCTCGCGACGCACTGCGCGCGCGGCAGAGCGGCGACTCCGCCCCGCGTGACCGACTGCACGGTCTCGTACGCACCCTGCTCGATGTGCCGGACGGGGTCGACGTCTTCGCCACGGCCAGTGCGCTCCATGTGAGCGAAGCCACTCTCGAGGCGGACCTCGCCCGCGTCCGCACACTGCTCGACGGCACCGATCTCGCACTCGAGAGAGACCGCGAGATCGTGCGACTGCGAGGCAACGAGGCGGCACAGCGTCGTCTGCTGTCGCGACTCGCACATGACGAGATGGATGCCGCGTCGTTCCACCCCGAGACGTTCCGCCGAGCGCTCGCCGGAGGAGTCATCGCCGCCGACGCCGTCGGGCCGTTCAAGTCCGAGCTCGTGCGCGAACTTGGAGAACAGGGCTACTACGTCAACGAGCTCGCGATCTCCGATGTTCTTCTGCACATCGCGATCGCCGCCGAGAGGGTTGCGGCCGGCCACGCGCTCGAAGCCGGTCCTGCCGGTGCGCGGGAGGAGATCCCGCGGGTCGGGGCTGTGATCGCCCGGCTCGCCCAGCAGCACTTCTCGGTCGCGCTGGGCGACGGGGACAGCGGGCATCTCGCGTCCCTCGTCCTCACGCGCATCGTGGCTCCGGGGGAGGACGCTGCGGGCGATGTCGCCCGCAGCGGCGTGGACCCGGGTGTCGAGGCGGCCGTGCGTGCGGAGATCGCGAGGGCGGCGGAGGATTTCCAAGTCGACCTGGTCGACGAGACCTTCGTGCTGCGCCTCGCCCTGCACGTGCAGAACCTGATGCGTCGCGCCGAGGAGAGCGCGCTGACCCGCAATCCGCTCACCCGCTCGCTCAAGACCTCGTATCCGATGATCTTCGAGGTCGCGGTCTCGATCGCCAGCGGACTGCACGATCGCCTCGGCACGCCGATCCACGACGACGAGATCGCCTACATCGCGATGCACGTCGGCGGACGACTCGAGCGCAGCCGCAAGGCCGAGTCGATCCTCACCGCGACCATCGTGTGCCCCGGGTATTACGAGCTGCACGAGCTGCTCCGATCGAGCGTCGACCGCTCGCTCGGGTCCGCGATCGAGGTGACCAGCGTCATCACCAAGGTCGACCCGGACTGGGCGTCGTTCGACACCGACCTGGTGCTCAGCACGATCGAGCCGGGCGCTGCCGGCGATCGCTTCGTCCGCATCCAGCCGTTCCTCACGGATGCCGATGTCGACCGGATCCAGCAGGCCGCGGCACGCGTCCGGCGGGGCCGACGCCTCACCAGGCTCCGTGGCGAGCTCGCACGATACTTCGATGCCGACGCCTTCGTCTATCCGCTGCCCGATGCGGGGGAGGAGGCGATCATCCGGCGACTGGGCGGTCTCCTCGTGGATGCGGGGCTGATCGGCGACGACTACGTCGAGAACACCATCCTCCGCGAACGGATGTCGTCGACGGCGTTCACAGACGCGCTCGCGGTGCCGCACGCGCTCCAGATGACCGCCACGCGCACCGCGATCGCGATCGGCGTGACGGACGGGTCGGCAGCGTGGGGTGAGGGCCGCGTGCAGGTGGTCGCTCTCGCCGCCTTCAGCGAGAGCGACCGCGCCGCGTTCCAGACGGTGTTCGAGCAGCTCGTCGAGGTGTTCAGCGAACGGGAGAGCGTGCAGCGAATCCTCCGCCGGGGCACCACCTTCGAGGCGTTCCTCGACGAGCTCGTCGCCGTCATCGACGGGTGACGGCCGGGTCAGCCCTGAGGGTCGAGGACGCCGGCGAGGGTGTCGAGCACGGCGTCGGCGCCGGCCGAGTCCGCCGTCTCGAGCACCACGGCATCGCCGGGCGCGAGCGCGAGGTCCATCAGCGCGAGAACGCTGCTGAGGTCCACGACCGCGCCCGACGACGTCCGCAGGGTCACCGCGTGCGAATGCGCCTGCACGAGCCGCACGAGCTCGGCGACGGGGCGCGCGTGCACCCCGTTGTGCGCGCTGATCACGACATGTCTTCTCGGCATGCGGCCTACGAGCGTTCTTCCAGGAGCAGGCGCACCGCGGCCTCGAGCTCGGCGACGGTCGCGGTGGCGCGCTCTGCGGAGTCCGCGGCCGCGTCGATGTAGACCTTGAGCTTCGGCTCGGTGCCGCTCGGACGGACGATGATGCGCGAGCCGTCCGTGAGCCGATACCGCAGCACGTCGCCCGAGGGCTGCCCTGCGTCGGCGTGCAGCAGATCCTCCGCGGAGGCGATCGCGTGGCTGCCGAAGTGCGTCGGCGGCAGCGTGCGCAGCGAGAGCATCACGGTGCCGATGACCGAGAGGTCCTGCACGCGGACCGACACCTGACCGCTGGCGAAGTGACCGTACGTGTCACCGAGCTCGGACAGCAGGTCGGCGAGAGAGCGTCCGCGCTCGTGCGCCTCGGCGGCGAGTCCGAGGATCGCGACGGTCGCCGAGATGCCGTCCTTGTCGCGCACGGTCTCGGGATTCACGAGGTAGCCGAGTGCCTCCTCGAAGCCGAAGACGATGCCGGGGGCGCGGGAGATCCATTTGAAGCCCGTGAGCGTCTCGTGGAAGTCGAGCCCGTGATGGGCGGCGACGGCGCCGAGGCCGGGCGATGAGACCAGGGAGCACGCGAGCGATGCACCCGGCGTGCCCTCGGCGGCCCTGGCGGCGCGAGCGCCCAGGAGGAGCCCGACCTCGTTGCCGGTGAGTCGCCGCCATCCGCCCTCCGACGACGCATCCGGGATCGCCACGGCGAGTCGGTCGGCATCCGGATCATTGGCGATGATGAAGTCCGCCTGCACGCGGCGGGCCCGGGCGAAGGACAGGTCCATCGCCCCCGGCTCCTCCGGGTTGGGGAACGACACGGTGCGGAACGTCGCGTCGGGTTCGAGCTGCTCTCCGACGACCATCGGCTGAGGGTATCCGGCGGCCGCGACGATCTTCGACAGCGTCTCCCAGCCGACCCCGTGCATAGCGGTGTAGACCCAGCGCAGATCGGACGCGCCGGCTGGTGCGGGAGCGACCGCCGCTGTCGCGGCGACGTACGCGTCGACCACGGCTTCGCCGGCCGTCTCATAGTCGGTGGAGCGAGGCGACGACGTGACGTCGTCCGCATCGGCGACCCGCTGGATGTGCGCGGCGATCTCGGCATCGGCGGGTGCGACGATCTGCGAGCCCTGATCGGCGCCGCCCAGATAGACCTTGTATCCGTTGTCGTTCGGCGGGTTGTGCGACGCGGTCACCATGACACCGGCATCCGCGCCCAGGTGACGCACCGCGAACGCGAGCACGGGCGTGGGCAGCAGTCTCGGCAGCAGGATCGCGCGCAGCCCTGCTCCGGCGAACAGCTCGGCGGAGTCGGTCGCGAACACGCGGGAGTTGCGGCGTCCGTCATAGCCGATCACCACGGTCGGCGTGCGGCCGTGCGACTTCTCGCGCAGGTACGAGGCGAACCCGGCGGCCGCCTGCGCGACGAGCACGCGGTTCATGCGGTTGCTGCCGGCCCCCAGGGCTCCGCGGAGACCGGCGGTGCCGAACGCGAGTCGGGTGCTGAAGCGATCATCGAGGTCGGCGGCGGCCGACTCGTCGCCATCGGCTGCCCGCGTGATGACCACGGCCAGCTCGTCGCGGGTCTCGTGATCGGGGTCCTGTCTCATCCACGCGCGCGCCTGCGCGAGACGCTCGTCGTTCACAGCGCCTCGACCACTCGGGCCAGCAGCGCCGAGATGACCGGTTCGGCCTCTCGACCGGCCTCGATGACCTCAGCGTGGCTGAGCGGCGTCTTCTGGATGCCGGCGGCGAGGTTGGTGATGAGCGAGAACCCGAGGATCTCCATACCGGCCTCGCGAGCGGCGATCGCCTCGAGCGCTGTCGACATTCCCACGATGTGTCCGCCGATGTGCTTGGCCATCTGCACCTCGGCCGGCGTCTCGTAGTGCGGGCCGCGGAACTGCGTGTACACGCCCTCGTCGAGAGTGGGGTCGACGCTCCGGGCGATGTCGCGCAGACGTGTCGAATAGAGGTCGGTCAGGTCGATGAACGTCGCGCCCTCGAGAGGGGAGTCCGCCGTGAGGTTGATGTGGTCGCTGATCAGCACGGGCTGGCCGGGGGTCCAGGTCTCGCGCACTCCGCCGGCGCCGTTCGTCAGCACCATGATCTTGGCGCCCGTGGCCGCGGCGGTGCGCACCGAGTGCACGACACGGCGCACGCCGTGGCCCTCGTAGTAGTGGGTGCGGGCACCGATGACGAGGACGTTCTTGCCATCGGGAGTGCGGATGCTGCGCAGGGTGCCCACGTGGCCCTCGAGAGCGGGCTTCGAGAAGCCGGTGACCTCGGTGGCGGGGATGGTCGCCGTGGTCTCGCCGATGATGTCGGCGGCCTTGCCCCAGCCGCTGCCGAGGGTCAGGGCGATGTCGTGCTTCTCGACTCCGGTCAGGCGCGCGATGTCGGCGGCTGCGTCGGCTGCGACCTCGAACGGGTTCGCATTCGGGTCGTCGAGGGGGTTGCTGTGTGTTTCAGACATGGATCCACTCTAGGAAGGTGCAGGCTCCGTGGCCAGGATTGCGGAAGAATGGAGATCATGTCTTCCACCCCTTTTGAGCGCACACAGCGCGTCGCCGTCCTCGGCGGCGGTCCCGGCGGTTATGAGGCGGCCCTCGCGGCCGCTCAGCTCGGAGCCGAGGTGACCCTGGTCGAGCGTGTGGGCGTGGGAGGAGCGGCAGTGCTCACCGATGTCGTCCCCTCGAAGAGCCTGATCGCCACGGCGGATGCCGCGGTCGCGATCTCGGAGGCCTCCGACCTCGGAGTGCAGTTCTACGCCAAGGGCGAGCACGGCAAGCCGCTCAAGCCCGAGATCGCCATCAACCTCGCCGCGGTGAACAAACGTCTGATCGCGCTCGCGGGCCAGCAGTCCGAGGACATGCGCACGACGCTGCTCGAGGCCGGCGTGCGCATCCTGTCCGGCCACGGCCGTCTGGAGGGACCGACGGCGATCGTGGTCTCGACCGGGCAGAAGGGCACCGACTTCGACCGCGTCGAGGCCGACACGATCATCGTGGCGGTGGGCGCGTCGCCGCGCGAGCTGGATTCGGCCAAGCCCGACGGCAAGCGGATCCTCACTTGGACGCAGCTGTACGACATGAAGGCGCTTCCCGAGCACCTGATCGTGGTCGGCTCCGGTGTGACGGGCGCCGAGTTCGCGTCCGCCTACATGAACCTCGGCGCCAAGGTCACGCTGATCTCCAGCCGCGAGCAGGTGCTGCCGGGTGAGGACCAGGATGCCGCGCACGTTCTCGAGAAGGTCTTCAAGCGCGGCGGGATGACGGTGCTCTCCAAGGCCCGCGCCGAGAAGGTCGAGGTCACCGAGGACGGCGTGCGCGCGACGCTCTCCGACGGCCGCACGGTCGAGGGGAGCCACTGCCTCATGGCGGTCGGCTCGATCCCGAACACCGCTGGCATCGGTCTCGAAGACGCGGGAGTCGAGCTCGACGAGACCGGGCACGTGCGGGTGAACCGCGTCGCGCGCACCTCTGTGCCCAACGTCTACGCCGTCGGCGACTGCACGAACTTCTTCCCACTCGCCTCCGTCGCGTCGATGCAGGGCCGCACGGCCGTGTTCCACGCGCTGGGCGACATCGTGATCCCTCTGGAGCTGATCAAGATCACCTCCAACATCTTCACGGCGCCCGAGATCGCCACGGTCGGCTATTCCGAGAAGGACGTCGAAGACGGCGTCGCGGACGGCCTCGTCTACAAGCTGCCCCTCGCCGCGAACCCTCGGGCCAAGATGATGGGCATCAAGGACGGTTTCGTGAAGCTGATCGCACGCAAGGGGTCCGGCACCGTGATCGGCGGCGTGATCGTCGCGCCCAAGGCCTCCGAGCTGATCTACCCGATCGCGGTCGCCGTGGAGCGTCGTCTGACGGTCGACCAGGTCTCCCGCGTCTTCGCGGCTTACCCGTCGCTGTCGAGCAGCATCACCGACGCGAGCAGGGCGATGCACCTCGTCAACGCGAACATCTCGTAGATCGCCCCGGCGCGGATCAGACGAGAAAGGCGCCCCGCAGCAGCGGGGCGCCTTTCTCGTGTGCGAGGGCGGTCAGCTGATCGTGAGCAGCTGGTGTCCGGCCGAGACCGTCGCACCGGCGACGGCGCCGATGTTGCCGATCGTGCCATCCTTGTGAGCCTGCAGCGGCTGCTCCATCTTCATCGCCTCGAGGACGACGACCAGATCGCCCTTGACGACCTGCTGCCCCTCTTCGACGGCGACCTTGACGACGGTGGCCTGCATCGGCGACTTGACGGCGTCTCCCGATGCGCCGGCGCTGACCGAGGTCGCGTGGCTGCGGCGGGACGGCGGAACTGCGGCCGGTCGTCCTGCGGTGCCGGCCGCCACCGCGACGCGATCGGGAAGGCTGACCTCGAGGCGCTTGCCGCCGACCTCGACCACGACGGTGTGCCGGTTCTCGCCGGCGGAGGGCGACTCGAGCTCGCCGTCCCAGGCGGGGATGTCGTTCTCGAACTCGGTCTCGATCCAGCGGGTGAAGATGCCGAACTCGCCGTTCTCCGCGGTGAACGCGGGGTCGTTCACGACCTTGCGGTGGAACGGGAGCACGGTGGGCAGGCCCGCGACCTCGAACTCCTCGAGGGCGCGGCGCGAGCGCTCCAGGGCCTCGGCGCGGTCCTTGCCGGTGACGATGATCTTCGCGAGCAGCGAGTCGAAGGCGCCCGAGACCGAGTCGCCCGCGGTGACGCCGGAGTCGAGGCGGATGCCGGGTCCGCCGAAGGTCTTGAAGACGTGGATCGGACCCGGCTGCGGGAGGAACCCTCGACCGGGGTCCTCGCCGTTGATGCGGAACTCGATCGAGTGTCCGGTCGGCTTCGGGTCGTCGTAGTCGATCGTGCCGCCGGCGGCGATGCGGAACTGCTCGCGCACCAGGTCGATGCCGGTGACCTCCTCGGAGACGGGGTGCTCGACCTGCAGACGGGTGTTGACCTCGAGGAACGAGACGGTGCCGTCGGCGCCGATCAGGAACTCGCAGGTGCCTGCGCCCACGTAGCCGACCTCCTTGAGGATGGCCTTCGACGCGGAATAGAGCAGGTCGTTCTGCTCGTCCGTGAGGAACGGCGCGGGTGCCTCCTCGACGAGCTTCTGGTGGCGGCGCTGCAGCGAGCAGTCGCGCGTCGAGATGACGACGACGTTGCCCTCGGCATCCGCCAGGCACTGGGTCTCGACGTGCCGCGGCTTGTCGAGGTACTTCTCGACGAAGCACTCGCCGCGTCCGAAGGCGGTGACCGCCTCGCGGGTGGCGGATTCGAAGAGCTCCGCGACCTCGTCGAGCTCGCGGGCGACCTTCAGACCGCGACCTCCGCCGCCGTACGCGGCTTTGATCGCGATCGGCAGACCGAACTCCTTCGCGAAGGCGACGACCTCGTCGGCTCCGGAGACGGGCCCCGGCGTTCCGGGAGCGAGCGGTGCGCCGACCTTCTCGGCGACGTGGCGGGCGGTGACCTTGTCGCCGAGCGCCTCGATGGCGTCGGGGGAAGGCCCGATCCAGGTCATCCCCGCACCGATGACGGCGCGGGCGAATTCGGCGTTCTCGGCGAGGAAGCCGTACCCGGGGTGCACGGCGTCGGCGCCGGCGCGGCGGGCGACCGAGAGGATCTTCTCGATCTGCAGGTAGGTCTCGGCGCTCGTGGCGCCGCCGAGGGCATAGGCCTCGTCGGCGAGGCGGGTGTGCAGAGCGTCGCGGTCCTGGTCGGCGTACACGGCGACGGAGGCGATCCCCGAGTCGCGAGCGGCACGGATGATGCGGACGGCGATCTCGCCGCGGTTGGCGATGAGCACCTTGGCGATATCAGGCATGCTTGCCAGCCTAGCGAGAAGGCTCCCGTTCGCTTTGACGACTCTCCACAAGAAAGAGGCAGAAACGTCGACGAGACTCTACGACCAGAGGTCGGTCCACGTGACGCCGAGATCGGCGGCGAGGCGGCGCACGGTCGACAGCGACATCCCGACCACCGTCGACGGGTCGCCGTCGACGCGGGTGATGAAGGCGCCGCCCAGACTGTCGACCGTGAACGCACCGGCGACGAGCAGGGGCTCACCCGAGGCGACGTAGGCGGCGATCTCGGCATCCGTGACGTCATCGGCGAAGGTCACCGAAGCCTCGGCCGTGGCGGTGGCCTCGACCGGGTCGGTGCCCGGCGAGACACGGAAGACCGAGTGCCCCGAGTGCAGGATGCCGGTGGCCCCGCGCATCTCCTGCCAGCGTCTGGTCGCCTCCTCGGGCGTGTAGGGCTTGCCGTACACGCGCCCGCCGAGTTCGAACATCGAGTCTCCGCCGATCACGATGCCGTCGAACTCGCCGTCCGCAGAGAGGCGCTGCGCGACGTCCGCCGCCTTCGCCCGGGCGAGCAGGAGCACGAGGTCCGCCGGTGTCAGCTCCGCGCCCCGTTCGGCCGCGGCAGCGGCGGCGACCGCATCCTCATCCACTCCCGGCGACTGGGTCAGAGGCTCGATACCCGCCTGACGCAGCAGCATGAGGCGGGCGGGAGAGGTGGAGGCCAGGCAGACGCGCATGTTCACCACCGTATCCTCGAAGGATGACTTCCTCCCCAGTCCTGCTCGATCTGGACATCACCGGCATCGCGCACGGCGGCACGTTCATCGCCCGACACGAAGGCCGGGTCGTCTTCGTCTCCGACGCCATCCCCGGTGAGCGGGTCCGAGCGCGGCTCACCGAGGACTCCACGGGTGAGTCCAAGAGCTTCTGGCGTGCCGAGACGGTCGAGGTCCTGGACGCCTCGCCGCATCGTCGCCCCCACATCTGGGCGGAGGCCGACGTCTCCCGCGCGCCCGAGAACCGGCCGGGGGGCGCCGACCTGGGGCACATCGATCTCGCGCATCAGCGCGTGCTCAAGCGTCAGGTGCTCACCGAGGCGCTCGATCGTTTCGCCGGACCCGGTCTCGAGGCTCCCGAGATCGAGGCCGTGGACTCGACCGCCGGAACCGGCTGGCGCTCCCGGGTGACCCTGCACGTCGACGACCAGGGGCGCGTCGGTCCCTACGCCGCTCGCAGCCACCGGGTGATCCCGGTCAGCTCCCACCCGCTCGCGCGTCCGGCGGTCGCACAGGCGGCCCTCCGTCTCGCGGGCGGCGAGGCGGGCAGCGTCGACCTGGTCGAACCGGGCGACGGCCAGGTGCGGGTCATCCGACGAGATCGCCTCGACGAGCGACCGGCCAGGGGGCAGCACCGCCGCCCGGCGCCCGAAGTCGTCTACGAGCAGGTGGGCGATCGCCGGTTCCAGGTCGACGCCGGTGGATTTTGGCAGGTGCACCCGCGAGCCGCATCGGTGCTCGACGGCGCCGTCTACGGCATCCTCGACGGGCACGTCGATCCGGAGGCGACGCACTTCGACCTCTACGGAGGAGTCGGGCTCTTCGCCGCATCGCTCGCAGACCTCGGTGGCACCGACATCGTCACCGTCGAGTCCAGCAGGCGGGCGACGACTCACGCGCAGCAGAACCTCGCGCCCCTCGCCGTGAATGCCGTCACAGCACGGGTCGACCGCTATCTCGCCGGTCTCCCCTCCGACACGCGAGCAGGAGCGGTCGTACTCGATCCGCCGCGTGCCGGTGCCGGACGCGCGGTGGTCGATGCACTGAACTCTCTGGCCCCCGAGGCGATCGCCTACGTCGCCTGCGACCCTGTGGCGTTGGCGCGGGACCTCGGAACCTTCCGCGAACACGGGTGGAACGTGGGGACGCTGCGCGGCTTCGACCTGTTCCCGCACTCGCATCACTTCGAGGTCGTCGCGCTGCTCACCCGGTGATCGTGATCTGCGGGGGCTGAGTACTCAGTAGGCTGGGCGGATGAGCAGGGTCGCACTCATCGACGATCACGAATCCGTCCGCCTCGGTCTCGAGGCGGCGTGCGCTCGTGACGGAGAGCAGACCGTCGTCTTCTCCGGCAGCACCGTCGTGTCCTACCTCGAGTGGAGGTCGACGACGTCGTCGCAGCCTGCCGACGTGGTGGTGCTCGACCTCACCCTCGGAGACGGCACCACGGTGACCGAGAACGTCCGGTCGCTCGTCGCCGACGGCGCGAGCGTCGTGATCCACAGCGTCGCCGATCGACCGGCGGCCGTGCGCGAGGCCCTCGCTGCCGGTGCCGCCGGCGTCGTGAGCAAATCCTCTGCGCTGGACGACGTGCTCGACGCCATCCGCACTGTCGCGCAGGGCGAAGCCCTCAACAACGTCGAGTGGGCGAGCGCTGTCGACGGGGATCGCGACTTCGCGGACGCCCAGCTGTCGACACGCGAGCGGGAGGTGCTCCGGCTGTATGCGACCGGCCTGCCGCTGAAGGCCGTGGCCGAGCGCCTCGGCGTCGCGTACTCGACCGCCAAGGAGAACATCACCCGGATCCGGGTCAAGTACGTGGAGGTCGGGCGACCGGCCCCGACGAAGGTCGACCTTCTGCGGCGAGCGATGGAGGATGGGATCGTCGCCGCAGACGGGGCGCCGAGTGGCCGCTGACCCGCTCAGCATCCGGGAGGCATGGAGCAAGATCCCTTCGCCCGGCAGCGTGGAGACCGAGTTCGAGCGCTTCACCGGCAAACGCATGGAGCGCATCCTCGCCACGGTCGTCGCGATCGGATCGGGTGTTCTCGGCGCACAGGCACTGATCGCGGGGGTCACGACGACGGGATCGGATGCCGCGCGCATCACGATGCTCCTCGTGGTCTTCGTGCCGCTGATCGTCATGCTCGTCGCGTGCGTCATCGGACGTGGCGTCAGGACCGCGTCCGGCGCGTTCGCCATCGTGTACACACTCGCGCTCGCCGCCTGGCCGAGTCTGGTCGACCCTGTGGGCAGAGCCGCCGACCAGCCGTGGATCTTCTTCCTCGTCAACGTGGGCGTCGTGGCTGCGATGCTCGCCTTCCCTCTGTGGCTGCAGTTCGTCTGGGCGGTGTGCCTGCCGTTCGTCTACGGCTATGTCCGCCTCGTCGAAGGCGATTTCTCGCGAGACTTCTGGGTGACGACGGCGTTCGACGTGTCGTTCACCCTGATCCTCGGATGCGTCATCATCGCGTTGGGATGGATGTTCCGCTCGGTCGCCGCTGGTGTCGATGAGGCCCGGGCCCGAGCCGTCGCGTCGTACGCGGGGGCCGCGGCAGCCGCCGCAGCCGAGGAGGAGCGTGCGGCGATGTCGGCGCTCATGCACGACAGCGTCCTCGCAGCGCTGATCGCCGCGGAACGGGCCGAAGGTGATCGGGCGCAGGACCTCGCCGTGGGGATGGCCCGGGAGGCTCTCACCCGCCTGGCGAACACCGAGGCCGCGGTGGCCCAGGAGGGCAGCGACGAACCGGTGGGCGCCGCTCAGATCGTCGTCGAGCTCCGTCGTGCCCTGTCCGAGCTCGGGGCGGATGCGATCGTCGAGGAACGGGGAGGGATCGGCCTGATCCCCGGGCGCGCCGCGAGAGCACTCGTGCTCGCCGCCAGACAGGCGCTCGGCAACGCGGTCACCCATGCGGGTGGGCGCGGGCTGCACATCCTCGTCGAGGGCCGCGGTGACGAGGGGATCACGGTGACGATCACGGACACCGGCCCAGGATTCGATATCGGGGCGATCGGCGCCGACCGCCTCGGGATCAGAGCGTCGATCTTCGCACGGATGGCCGGGGTGGCGGGCACCGCCGAGATCGATTCGAGAGAGTGCGGCACCACCGTGACGCTGGGCTGGGAGCGGCCATGAATCGCACGGTGCGCAGTGTCGCGACGTCACTCGCGGTGGGCTTCGCGATGTACTTCGCCGCGAGAGGGGTGTGGTGGATCGAGCAGCCCTCCGCGCCGCTGCTGATGGTCGCGGCGATCGCGCTGTACCTCGTCGTCGTCAACGTCGCGATCCTCTGGGACTCGGCGATCTCGGTGCGGATGCCGCTCTGGGCGGCGCTGCTGACGCTGGTCTCGAGCGTCCTCATTCCGATTCTCGTGACGCTGTCACTCGATCCGCTGACACGCACGGCGCCGTTCGCCACCTGGTACATCGGTGCGCTCGGTCTGATGGGCGTGGTGTGCATCGTCCGGCGCCGCTTCGTGATCGGCTGGCTGGTGGTGCTCGTCCTCGTCGCCACATCGTCGGTGTATCTGGGTGTCTTCGTGGCGCTGTCCCTCGGCCTGGTGGGCTCGCTCGTGTGGGTCGCGATCGCTCACCTCCTGGTGATCTTCTGGGACAGAGCCGTCCGCGACACCGAGCGCCTCGCCGGCATCCAGCAGGCGGTGTCCGCCTGGCACGCGACCCAGCAGGTGCGCCAGAAGGAACGTCGTCTGCGCACGCAGTTCGCGCTGGCGGTCGCGGGGCCGGTGCTCAGTCGCACCGTCGCATCGCGTGGCGCGCTGAGCGAGGAGGAGCGTCTGCAGGCGCGTCTGGCGGAAGGTCGCCTGCGCGACGAGCTCCGGGGAGCCGATCTGCTCAACGATGCGGTGCGGGATGCGATCGAGGACGCGCGTCGCCGCGGTGCCGTCGTCACCGTCTTCGACGAGGGCGGCTTGGACGACGTCGATGAGGGACGACGCGCGATGATCCGCGACGAGCTCGCCCGGGTGCTGCGCGATGCGGATGCGGAGCGGTGGATCATCCGAGCGGCCAGGGATGCTCACACGGCCGTGACGGTGGTCGGCCGGGCCGGCGCCGGCGGGCAGAGCGACGACGATGCCGTCGACGTGTGGCACGAGATCCCGAGAGACGCTCCACGCCAGTGAGGCCCCTGTCCTCGGCTCTGGCCGGGGGAGGGGGTCAGAGTCGAGGTCAGACAGAGTGGGCGAGGGGCGGCGAATCCGCCAGCCCCTCGCCATGCGGACCAGTTACCCGAAAACCGTCCGCTGGTGGCCGGTCTGCGTCTATCTACCCTGGGACAGAGAGACCAGCCGAACGCGAAGCGTCTTACTCAGTCTCATGGTTAGTCAAGTCGTTGTCTGTAGGTATTTTGGGGGACACGGAATCGACGCCGGTGCGAGATGATGAGGCATGGGAATGCGTCGCGGAACCAATCTCCCCCGCATGGGTGACTTCAACCAGTCCGTCATCCTCGAGGCCATCCGCCGGTCCGGAGAGGGACTCAGCCGGATCGAGCTCGTCGATGCGACCGGCCTCTCGGCGCAGACGATCACGAACATCACCCGTCGCCTTCTCGACGAGGGGCTGATCACCGAAGCAGGGCGGACCATCAACGGGCCCGGCAAGCCGCGAGTCACGCTGCGCCTGGTCGCGGAGAGTCGTTTCTCGGTGGGGGTGCATCTCGACCCGTCGGTGATCACCTTCGTGCTGCTGAACATGTCCGGTGCGGTGATCGCACGACGAGTCGTGCGCACGCACGACCGCGACCCGCACCGCATCGTCGAGACGATGGCGCAGACGATCGATGGCCTCGTCGACGAGGCCGGCATCGATCGCGCACTCGTCGCCGGGGTCGGCGTCGCTGCCCCCGGTCCGCTCGACGCGGCGAAGGGCACGGTGGTGGACCCCCCGAAGCTCGACGGATGGCATCGGGTGCCGCTGCGTTCCGTTCTCGCAGAAGCGACGGGCTTCGAAGTCACGCTGGAGAAGGACACCACTGCCGCCGCAGTGGGGGAGCTGTGGACCGGCTCCGCGACAGCCGAGGACTCGTTCCTGTTCGTCTACCTCGGCACGGGGCTCGGGGCCGCCGCAGCGCGTGAGGGGGTCGTGGTCACAGGCAGCACCCACAACTTCGGCGAGATCGGCCACATCATGGTCGACCCAGACGGGCCGCCCTGCGCGTGCGGCTCGCGAGGATGCGTCGAAGTGGTATGCACCCCGCAGGCGATCGTCGAGCAGGCGGAGGCGGCCGGGGTGTTCCGCGATGAGCCGGACGACGGAGGTGCGCGCGGAGTGGAGGAGCGGTTCGCCCGTCTGTGCGAGCTCGCTTCCGCGGGCGAGATCCGCGCACTGGGCGTTCTGCGTCGCTCTGCCGAACATCTCGCAGTGCTGATCTCGGTGCTCACGAACATCCTCGATGTCGATCGTGTGGTGCTCGGCGGGCCGTTCTGCACCCCTCTGTCCGAGGTCTATCTGCGGGAGATCCCAGAGCAGCTGAACCGTCGCAGTGCGACGAGGTCGGTTCGGGCCTTGCGCGTCGACAGCGCGGTGGTGGGAGAGGATGTCGGTGCCGTGGGGGCCGCCTGCGTCGTGCTCGACGCGGTGCTCACGCCTCGAGCATCCGACCTCTACCTCGAGGATTGAACGGAGCCATCAATTCGCATACCGGTATATCGGTTGAAGCGCCCTCAGTGATTACTCCAGTCGATGTATTATCGAAGAGATGCGCCGTCTGGGGTTTACAGGTGCCAGGGGCGACGGCCCCGCATCAATCGGAGGGTCGTCTGCGTGGCCCGGTAGCTGGGGGGCTCCGGGTCTCGCAGACTCTCCGATGCGAGGGCGTCAGCGTGCGAAGCGGCCCCACGGGATGTCTCGTCGCAGTGCGCGTCGCAGCGGTCGCTGGGTGCGGGCCCACGCCGATACGCGAGGCTCCTCGGCCACGGCATCCGCCGCCTCCTGCGAGTAGGCGTCGCTCACCACGGCGATGAGAGCGGCGAGCTCCTCCTCGGTCGCAACGCCCCGGGTGATCTCCATCGTCGGGAGCTGGCGCTCGTCCGACGTCGCGGGCTCGGTCACAGCGGGATGTTCCCGTGCTTCTTGGGGGGCAGCTCGGCGCGCTTCCCGCGGAGGGCTCGGAGCGCCTTGGCGATCGAGACTCGGGTGTTCGCCGGTTCGATGATGCCGTCGATCTCGCCGCGTTCGGCGGCGAGGAACGGCGAGGTCACGCTGTAGGTGTACTCGTTCGCGAGCCGCGTGCGCACGGCGGCGACGTCCTCGCCGGCCTCTTCGGCACGCTTGATCTCGCCGCGGTAGAGGATGTTGACCGCACCCTGGCCGCCCATCACGGCGATCTCCGCCGTCGGCCAGGCGAGGTTGACATCGGCGCCCAGCTGCTTCGATCCCATCACGATGTAGGCGCCGCCGTAGGCCTTGCGCAGGATGACCGTGACCAGCGGCACGGTCGCTTCCGCGTAGGCGTAGATGAGCTTGGCGCCGCGGCGGATCACGCCGGTCCACTCCTGATCGGTACCGGGGAGATACCCGGGCACGTCGACGAGCGTGACGATAGGGATCGAGAACGCGTCGCAGAACCGCACGAATCGGCTGGCCTTCTCACCCGCCTCGATGTTGAGCGTTCCGGCCATCTGGGACGGCTGGTTGGCGATGATCCCGACCGAGCGCCCTTCGACCCGGCCGAAGCCGATCACGATGTTCGGCGCGAAAAGCGGCTGGACCTCGATGAAGTCTCCCGCGTCGACGACGTGCTCGATGACCGTGTGGATGTCGTACGGCTGATTGGGGGAGTCGGGGATGATCGTGTTCAGAGAGCGATCGGCATCCGTGGTCTCCCACTCGAAGCCGCTCTCGTACGCGGGGATCTCCGCCATGTTGTTGTCGGGGAGGAAGCCGAGGAGCGTGCGGGCGTAGTCGATCGCGTCGTCCTCGTCCTCGGCGAGGTAGTGCGCGACACCCGAGCGAGTGTTGTGCGTGAGGGCTCCTCCGAGCTCCTCCATGCCGACGTCCTCGCCGGTGACCGTCTTGATGACGTCCGGACCGGTCACGAACATCTGGCTGGTCTTGTCGACCATGATCACGAAGTCCGTCAGAGCGGGGCCGTAGACGGCTCCACCGGCGGCCGGGCCCATGATGATCGAGATCTGCGGGATGACCCCCGACGACCGAGTGTTCAGGCGGAAGATCTCGCCGTACTTGCTGAGGGCGAGCACGCCCTCCTGGATCCGGGCTCCGCCGGAGTCGAGGATGCCGATGATCGGCATACCGCCCGACAGCGCGAACTCCATGATCTTGATGATCTTGTCGCCGGAGACCTCGCCGAGAGATCCGCCGAACGTGGTGAAGTCCTGCGAGTACACCGCGACCGTGCGGCCGTGGATCGTGCCCACACCCGTCACGACGGAATCGCCGTAGGGCCGGTTGCGATCCATGCCGAACGCGGTGGTGCGATGGCGCACGTACTCGTCGAACTCGACGAAGCTTCCGGGGTCGACGAGCAGTTCGATGCGCTCGCGGGCGGTCATCTTGCCCTTGGCGTGCTGCTTCTCCTGCGCGACCTTCTCGGCGTCGACAACGGCTTCGTTGTAGCGAGCGCGGAGGTCTGCGATTCTGCCGGCGGTGGTCGAGAGTTCGGGCTTGTCCGTCACGGATTCCACCCTATCGTCGCGGTGGCCCCGTCCGTTGGATGCTCGCTACAACGGGTCGTCAGATCCTTTGGCGGCTCTCGTGAACCCCGCGTGTCCCGAGGGCGGCCGTCACTCGCGGTGTTCGGCACCGAGCGTGCCCGGCAGGTCGTGGGTGCCGGCCTGCTCGATCTCGCCGACGTCCTTGTTGCGGCCACGTCCGACCGACGCGATCTTGCGTCCCGCCCAGCCGACGCCGCGGACCGCCGATCCGGCCGCTCCGGCCACGGCGCCCCCGACGAACTGGGCACCGTGCAGCATTCGCAGCTCCATCTTCTCTGCGCCGGCGACGGGCTCCAGCTCGAGCGGCATGTCCAGAGGTGCCGCTCCGAATGCGTGGTGCGACGTCGTCAGCACGCGGCGTCCGAGAATGTGGTTGCCCGCGCCTCCGACGGCAGCGCCGACGCCGAACGGCAGTGCCTTCCCGATGAACGAGGCACCGCCCTTCGCCGCGAACTGCTTCACGAACATGCTCTTCAGTCGATCCACGAGGGGGCCGACGGCAGCGCGCGGCAACGACTTCGTCACCATCTCGCCCCAGTACGACGACCTCGAGCCGCCGCGGCCGGTGGCCTCGCCTGCCAGCTGTCCGACGAGGGCCACGCCCTCCTTGCCGAGCATGAGGGTCATCACCAGCGCGCGGGCCCGGTCGGGGTTCGACACCGCGATGCCATGGACCTCTGCGACGGACTGCGCGAAGAGCGCCGTCGATTCGACGAAGCCCACCGTCTCGACTCCGGAGAGGGCGAGCGTGATGCCGGTGCCGATCCCCGGCACGACGGCGGTCGCTCCGACCGCCGCGCCGCCCGTGGTCACCGCCGCGAGATAGCGCCGCTCGAGGATGCGGATGATCTGCTCGGGCGAAGCGTGCGGGTTGCGCAGGCGGATGCTGCGGATGTGCGCCAGCACGAGCGGGCGCTGGATTGCGAGAACGCGGTCCAGCCCGCGGACCATCAGCGGATGCTCGGCCGAGCCGACGGGCGGCCCCCCCCTGTCCCACGCGGCGTCGTCGGGGAGGGAGTGGATCTTGTGCACCTTGGGGGCCATGGATCGATCCTAGGAAGCCAGGCCGCGAAAAAGCCGAAAGCCCGGCTCCCTTGACGGGGCCGGGCTTTCGTGGAAGGCGATCAGACGAACAGGTTCGCCCGCTCGAGGTCCTCGGCGAAGTCGACCTCGACCGCGTAGAGATCGGAGACGTCCATCGGCTCGAGGAGCAGGCCGTCTTCGGCGATCGCGAGCTCGAGGCCGCGCTCGAAGTAGTCCTGGTCTTCGACGCGCTGCAACTGGCGCATGAACGCCTTCTTGTCTGCGGAGGAGATGTAGTTGATGCCCACAGCCTCACCGAGACCGCCCTTGACGGTCTTCGACAGCTCGTTGATGAAGCCCTCGGCCGTGACCGTGTACTTCACCTCCTCGTCGCTGACTTTGGAGGTGTTCACCGTGACGAAGGACTGGTCGCGCTCGATGTAGGCCGCAGCGCGGCCCAGGATCATCGGGTCGAACACCACGTCGCCGTTCATCCAGAGCACGCCCGACTTGCCGGTGGCGCCGAGAGCGCGCAACAGGCTCTTCGACGTGTTGGTCTCGTCGTAGCGCTCGTTGTGCACGTAATTGACGTTCGGGAACGCCTCGATGATGGTCTCTGCGCGGTACCCGACGACGGCGGTGATGCGGGCGTCCGATCCGAAGGCGGCGCGGATGTTGTCGTGCTGCTGGCGCATGATCGTGCGGCCGTCGCTCAACTCCGTGAGCGGCTTCGGCAGCGCGCGGCCGAGGCGTGAGCCCATGCCTGCTGCGAGGATGACGGTCTGAAGAGTCACGAGTGCTCCTAAATGAAGTATGTGTTCATGGTCGGTTCACCGACCGGACACTTCGTCGTGCCGAGAGCCATGCTAGCGATCCCGCCTGAGAACCCGCGGGGGTTGACATCGCTGTGGCCAATTCGTGATCCAGTACACACCCAACACTCAGATTCGTCCAGATCCGGAGTGAAATGTCCAACGGGCTCACCAGGTCGGCGAAATGTTGCGGTGACCCGAAGAAATCCTGCCCCCGTTGATACCGTAGGACGGTGACTGCTTCTTCCCCCGACGATCCCGCTGCTCAGGCGGTCGACGCCACGCCCGCCGCCCCGAAGAAGACTTCCGCTCGCACGACGCCTGCCAAGAAGACGGGTGGAGCGCGCGTTCCCTCCAAAGCTGCGGCGGACAAGGCCGCGGTCACCGTCGAGGTGGTCGCTGAACCGGCGCTGAAGATCGACCGGACCACCGAGAGCGGCGCTCCGCGATCGGCGGCATCGAAGAAGACCACCGCCGCTCGCACGACTGCCGCCAAGAACGCGACCCGCGACACGACCGCCCGCGCGGCTGGGGCGAAGACGTCATCGGCGCGATCCGCTGCTGCCAAGACCACCGCTGCGAGGACCACCGCCGCGAAGACGGCTGCGGCGAAGACCGCTGCTGCGAAGACCTCAGCCGCGCAGGGATCCACTCCGGCAGCCAGGGCGGCCGCGGCGAAGACGGTCGCCGCCAAGGCTGCGGTGGAGAAGAGCGCGTCGGCGAAGTCCGCAGCACGCACTTCCGCGGCGAAGACCACGGCGGCCAAGGCCGCGGCCGCGAAGTCCGCTGCGGCGAAGACAGCTGCCGCGAAGGCTGCTGCGGCCAAGGCCAAGGCCGAGGCCGAGGCAGAGGCGGACGCTCAGGTCGAGAGCGAAGCGGCGATCGAGATCGAGATGCCGGCTCCTGCCCACGTTCAGGGAGACGAGCCTGAGGCTGCAGCCGAGGGGGCGAAGACAGATCTGCCCGCTCCGGCGGAGGAGACCCCTATGAACGACGCCGCACCGGTTGTCGACGCCACGCCGGTCGACAACGCCACGCCGGTCGACGACGCCACGCCGGTCGACGACGCGACGGCGGACGTCGCCGACGCCACCGAGTCTGCAGAAACGGCATCCGCCGACGAGAGCACGACATCCGAGGTCTCCGAGCCGGTGTCCGATGCGGACGCGACCGAGGAGGCTGTCACCGGAGTCGAGGCGGCCTCCGGTGCGGAGGCCATCCGCATTCGGGGCCTCGTCAAGAACTTCGGGGATCACACCGCGGTCAACGGCATCGACCTGACGGTGCCTGCAGGTTCGTTCTACGGCATCGTCGGTCCCAACGGCGCCGGCAAGACGACGACCCTGTCGATCGTCGCCGGGCTGCTGCGCGCCGATGCAGGCGACATCGTGATCTGCGGCATCGATCAGTCGGCGAAGCCTCTTGCCGCGAAACGCATGATGGGTGTGCTGCCCGACCGGCTCCGCACGTTCGATCGACTCACCGGGCGGCAGCTGCTCTACTACTACGGGCTCCTGCGGGGGCTCGCCTCGGCGGTCATCGAGAAGCGCGTCGCCGATCTCGCGCGCGCATTCGATCTCGGAGAGGCGCTCAATCGCGTCGTCTCCGACTATTCGGCCGGTATGACCAAGAAGATCATGCTCGCGGGAGCCATGATCCACTCGCCGAGGGTCCTGGTGCTCGATGAGCCGTTCGAGGCCGTCGATCCGGTGTCCTCCGCGGTCATCCTCGACATTCTGCGCGCCTATGTCGCGCACGGCGGAACGGTGGTGCTCTCGAGCCACGGGATGGATCTCGTCGAGCGGGTCTGCTCGCGCGTCGCGATCATCGTCGGGGGAGAAGTGCTCGCCGAGGGCACCATCGACGAGGTCCGCGCAGGCCAGACGCTCGAAGCGCGGTTCGTCGAGCTGTCCGGTGGCATCGGCGAGGTGGAGGGGCTCGAGTGGCTGCACACGTTCTCCGACTGAGAGCCGCGCTCCTGATCGGATCGCTCCGCGGCGAACGTCGGGTACGGACGCTCATCATGCTCGCCGTCGTGGCGATTCTCACGGGTGTGGTCTGCGCGGCGATCCTCAGCCTCGACGACGCACCCGTCGCTGTCGCGCGCACGGTCATCGTCCTCGGTAGCGCGGCACTGCTCCTGGGATTCCTGGTGGGTCCCATCCTCGTGGGTGCCGTGGATCAGCTGGATCCCCGCAGATTCGCCGTGTTCGGGGTCGACGAGCGGCAGATGCCATGGATCCTCGCGCTCGCCTCACTGGTCAGCGTTCCCAGCCTGGCTCTCATCGCTGTGAACATCAGCGTGTGCATCGTGGCGATCAGGCTCGGAGCGCCGTGGTTCATCGCGGTGCTGATGAGCGTCGTCTGCCTGTTCTCGACGGTGCTTGCGGCGCGTATCGGCATGGCGGTGAACGCGCTGCTGCTGCCGGAGCGTCGATCGCGCGAGCTCACCGCCCTCTTCGCGCTGGCCGTGATCGTGATCGCATTCCCCGTGGCCGTGTTCCTCGCCTCGCTCAAGTGGGACGGGCAGGTCCCCGCCGCAGTGGGGGCACTGACGGCGACGATCGGGTTCACCCCTTTCGCCGCATCGTCGAGGTTCCTGTTCTCGTTCGCGACGGATGACGATGCCGGCAACTGGATCAGCGGGATCGTGGCCCTCCTCACCGCGGTGGTGCTCTGGGCGGTGTGGTCGTGGCTGGTTCGCAGACTGCTCACCACGACCGAGCGTCCTGTGGCCTCTCGCGAGCGCTCCGGTCTCGGCTGGTTCGGACTGCTTCCGTCGAACGCCTTCGGTGCGATCGCGTCTCGCAGCCTCGTCTACTGGCTGCGTGACCGCCGCTACATCATGAATCTCATCGTGGTCCCGATCGCCGGCGTGCTGTCCGTCCTGCCACTCCTCGTCGCGGGCGTGCCGCTCGAGATCGCCGCTCTCGTGCCCGTTCCGGTGATGGCCCTGTTCTTCGGCTGGCTGCCGCACAACGATGTCGCCTACGACTCCACCGCACTGTGGACGCACGTGGCGAGCGGCGTGCGCGGCATCCCCGATCGTCTGGGCCGACTCGTCCCGGTGATGCTCGTGGCCGTTCCCGTGCTCGCGATCGCTGTGCCTCTCACGATGCTCTGGATCGATGACTGGCGTCTCCTTCTGCCCCTCACCGGCCTCGGGGCCAGCCTGCTGCTGTCGGCGCTCGGCTTCTCGAGCATCGTCTCTGTCATCGCGCCGTACGCCGTGTCGCGTCCCGGAGACAGCCCGTTCCAGCAGCCTCAGCGGCCGACGTCGCGTGGCGCGTACGGTCCTGCTGCGGCGTTCCTCGGAGCGATCCTCGTGAGCGTGCCGACCATCTGGCTGCTCGTGCTCACGATGCTCGAGGGATCGCAGTTCGCCCCCGCGACGTTCTGGGCCGGACTCGCGACAGGGGTGGCGCTCTTCGCGATCGGTGTCGGCGTCGGCGGGCGGATCTTCGAGCATGAGGGCGAGCGACTGATGGAGTTCGTCGAGACCGCGTGACGACCGCCCAACCGGGTGCGTCCGAGGCTAGACTCTCGGCATGAGTACTCCGCTGGACAGCCCCGATCAGGGCGGCGTGGCAACGCTTGATCGCGAACTGGAAGAACTCCTCCGCGAGGAGAATGTCGAGCCGGGCGACCACGAGCGCTTCTCCCATTACGTCAAGAAGGACAAGATCCTCGAATCGGCGATCACCGGTAAGCCGGTGCGTGCGCTGTGCGGCAAGAAGTGGACGCCGGGCCGTGATCCGGAGAAGTTCCCGATCTGCCCCACGTGCAAGGAGATCTACGAATCGATGGTCGGCTGAACTGAACCGCCTCGGCCGCGTCAGCTCGCGTCGACGTAGACGGTGGGGATCGCCGGGTCGGACTTGCTCAGGGCGAGCGCTCTGACCGGAAGCTCCTCCCGCACCCGCAGATGGTGCGCTCGGGCGGAGGCCGTTCCCTCGGGTCCTTCGAACGAGTCGTCGATCTCGCCGTTCTCGACGAAGGTCGTCTGCAGCGCCCGCCCGTCCGAATGCTCGGCCGGGGTGTCGAGTTCCTCGAATCCGTCGGAGACGACGACGGTCTCTGCCTCCGCCACCCCGTCGACGAGGGTGCGGAACGCTGCTTTGCGCCCGCCGTGAGATGCCTTGTCGGTCGACGCCTTCGCGACGCCGATCCATGCGCCGTCCGAGTCCTGTCGCGCCACGAGCTTGTAGACCATGCTCGCGGTGGGGTATCCGGATCCCGTGACCACCGACGTGCCCACGCCGTAAGCGTCGACGGGCGACGCGGCCAGCGCGGCGATCGCATACTCGTCGAGATCGCTCGTGACCGTGATGCGTGTTCCGGTCGCACCGAGCTCGTCGAGCTGCGCCCGCACTTCGGCGGCGACGATCGGCAGGTCACCCGAGTCGATCCGCACGCCGCCGAGTCCCGTACCTGCGACGCGGATGGCCGTCTCGACCCCGGCGCGGATGTCGTAGGTGTCGACGAGCAGGGTGGTGCCGGTTCCCAGAGAGTCGATCTGCGAGCGGAACGCCTCCTCTTCGGTCTCGTGCAGCAGGGTCCAGGAGTGCGCGGCCGTGCCCATGGTGGGGATACCCCAGCGTCGTCCGGCCTCGAGGTTGCTCGTGGCCCGGAAACCGGCGATGTAGGCCGCGCGCGCGGCTGCGACGGCGGACTGCTCTGCGGCACGTCGAGAGCCCATCTCGGCCAGCGGACGCTCGCCCGCCGCGATGCTCATACGGGAGGCGGCGGTGGCGACGGCGGAGTCGTGGTTGAGCACGCTGAGAGCCAGGGTCTCGAGCACGACAGCGTCGGCGAAGCTGCCCTCGACCGTGAGGATGGGGGAGCCGGGGAAGTACAGCTCGCCCTCGCGGTAGCCACGGATGGAGCCGGTGAAGCGGTAGTTCTCGAGGTAGGTCAGGGACTCGGCATCCACCACCTGGTTTTCACGCAGGAATCGCAGTTCGTCATCCTCGAAGCGGAACTGTCGCAGCAGCGTGAGGAGCCGACCGGTACCGGCGACGACTCCGAAACGTCGTCCTCCCGACAACCTGCGTGAGAACAGTTCGAACACGCTCGGCCGTGATGCGGTGCCGTCGCGCAGTGCGGCGGCGAGCATGGTCAGTTCGTAACGATCGGTCAGAAGCGCCGTGGACGTCGTCATCCGCTCAGCTTAGTGAGGGGAGCCGTCCGGGTCGCTGAGCGTGACGCGCGCCGCACGCGGGTAGGCTGGGTAGTCATGAACGACGCCCCGATCGGAATCTTCGACTCCGGTGTCGGCGGACTCACGGTGGCCCGGGCCATCCGAGCCCAGCTGCCCCGGGAATCGTTCGTCTACATCGGCGACACGGCTCACTCGCCCTATGGCCCCAAGCCGATCGCGGACGTGCGGCGCTACAGCCTCGAAGTGCTCGATTCCCTGGTCGACCAGGGCGTCAAGATGCTCGTGATCGCCTGCAACACGGCATCGGCGGCCATGCTGCGCGACGCCAGAGAGCGCTACGACATTCCGGTCGTCGAGGTGATCGGCCCGGCAGTGCGACGAGCCGTGTCGACGACTCGCAACGGCCGCGTCGGGGTCATCGGCACCGTGGGGACGATCGGCTCCCGCGCCTACCAGGACATGCTCGAGGTGAACGAACGGCTCGAGGTCTTCACCGCGGCGTGCCCGCGCTTCGTCGAGTTCGTCGAGGGGGGCATCACCGGCACGCCTGAAGTGCTCGCCACCGCCGAGGAGTACCTCGCGCCGCTCCGCGAGGCGGATGTCGACACACTCGTTCTCGGCTGCACCCACTACCCCTTCCTGCGTGGCGCGATCAGCTACGTGATGGGGGAGGGGGTGACGCTCGTCTCGAGTGATGACGAGACCGCCGGGGATGTCTATCGCCAGCTCGTGCGAGGCGATCTTCTCGCGTCTCCCGACGCCACGGCCACGTACGTCTACGAGGCGACGGGGGACTCGACGACCGAGTTCACCGCCCTCGCCAACCGCCTGATGGGCCGGGAGGTGCGCGACGTGCAGCTCGTGCAGACCGGTGTCATCACGCTTCCGGAGCCTGTCCCCGGACAGTAGCCCGACCGCAGCATCCGCTTCATCCGCCTCCACCGAAGGAATCCCATGACCAGCATCGTCCGCGCCGACGGCCGCTCCACCGACCAGCTCCGCGAGATCACGATCGAGCGCGGGTGGAGCAGCCACGCCGAGGGCTCGGCTCTGATCAGCTTCGGCGGAACCAAGGTGCTGTGCACGGCATCATTCACGAATGGCGTTCCTCGCTGGCTGACCGGCAAGGGCAAGGGGTGGGTGACGGCGGAGTACTCGATGCTGCCCCGTGCGACCAACAGCCGCAACGACCGGGAGAGCGTCAAGGGGCGCATCGGCGGGCGCACGCACGAGATCTCGCGGCTGATCGGCCGTGCTCTGCGCGCAGTGGTCGACACCAAGGCGCTGGGTGAGAACACGATCGTGATCGACTGCGACGTGCTGCAGGCCGACGGAGGCACCCGCACCGCCGCGATCACCGGAGCGTACGTCGCCCTCGCAGATGCGATCGAGTGGGGACGCGAGAAGAAGTTCATCGGCAAGAACGCGACGCCGTTGCTCGACTCCGTGGCTGCGATCTCGGTCGGGATCATCGACGGCGAGCCCATGCTGGATCTGGCATATGTCGAGGACGTCCGCGCCGAGACCGACATGAACATCGTGGTCACGGGCCGCGGGCTCTTCGTCGAGGTGCAGGGCACGGCTGAAGGAGCGCCGTTCGACAAGCGCGAGCTCGACGCCCTGCTCGACCTGGGCGTCGCGGGCTGCGCCGACCTGAAGGATCACCAGCTGAAGGCGCTCGCGGGCTGATGAAGGTCGTCCTCGCCACGCACAATCCGCACAAGGTCGCGGAGTTCCAACAGATCGTGGCATCCGCTCGCCCTGATCTCGAGATCATCGCGTATGACGGACCGGAGCCCGTCGAGGACGGCGTCACGTTCGCGGAGAACGCGCTGATCAAGGCTCGCGCCGCGTCGGCGCACACGGGACTCGCGGCGCTCGCCGACGACTCCGGCATCTGCGTCGACGTGCTGGGCGGGTCGCCCGGTGTCTTCTCGGCCTATTGGGCGGGGCAGAAGAAGGATGCCGCGGCGAACCTCGAGCTGCTGCTCGACCAGCTGCGCGACGTCGCGGATCCTCACCGCGCTGCTCACTTCAACTCGACGATCGCGCTCGTGACTCCGGACGGAGCCGAGCACGTGGTCGTCGGGAACTGGCCGGGACGTCTCGCGCGCGAAGCATCCGGAGGCGGCGGATTCGGTTACGACCCCATCTTCGTCCCGGACGGACAGCCCGAGGGGGCGGAGCGCACGGTCGGCGATCTCACTGCCGGCGAGAAGCAGGCGCAGTCGCACCGTGCGCGCGCGTTCGCGGAACTGCTGCCGTTGCTCGCCGCTCTCTGAGTCGGCGGCATTCACTACGGTTGACGTACTTCATGCGTAGTGGTTACTCTGACGACATGCGAGAACTCACCTACTACGTCGGCGTCACGCTCGACGGATTCATCGCCGGCCCGGACGACGAGGTCGATTTCTTCCCCGTGACCGCTGCGTTCGCCGACGCTCTCGGCACGGAACTCCCCGACATCCAGCCTGCGCATGTGCGCGCGGCGCGGGGCGGCGCAAGCGCAGCGGTCACCCGCTTCGACACCGTCGTGATGGGGCGTCGGACCTACGAACCCGCACTGCAGGTCGGCATCACAGACCCGTACTCGCAGTTGCGGACCGTCGTGTTCAGTCGCTCGCTGGACGATCCGGGCGAAGCCAACGTCGAGATCGTGCGCACCGATCCTGTCGCGCGGGTCCGCGCGCTCAAGGCGGAACCCGGCCTCGGCATCTACCTCGCGGGTGGGGCCGGGCTCGCCGGGGTGCTCCTCGACGAGATCGATCGCCTCATCGTCAAGAAGTACCCGACGATCGCGGGGTCCGGCATCCCGATGGCGAGCCACCCCTTCGCCCCGACCCAGTTCCGTCTCGACGAGGTGCGCTCGTTCGACAACGGGTGCGTCGTGCTCGAGTACTCTCGCCAGCGCTGACGGCCCCGCGGTTACTGAGAATCATCACCATTCCCGACTGGGCTGAGACCCGCCGGCGGGTGTGCGAGCCGGTCTAGCCTGGAGACATGCACGATCATGCGCCCGCCGCGGGCGGCATCCGCTCCGCGAACCATCGCCGTCTTCTGGCGATCTCGCTGACACTGACCGCGACGATCATGGTCGTGCAGATCGTGGGTGCACTGCTGACCGGTTCTCTCGCGCTGCTGGCGGATGCGGCTCACATGTTCACAGACGCCTCGGCTCTGGTGATCGCGCTCATTGCGGCGGCCGTCGCCGCCCGACCTGCCGACGACCGCCGCACGTTCGGATACCAGCGCGCCGAGGTGTTCGGGGCGCTCATCAACGCGATCATCCTGATCCTCCTCGCCGGGTGGGTGGGGGTGGAGGCCATCGGTCGTCTGATCAACCCGGGGGAGACCGAGGTGGTCGGCGGGCTGATGCTCATCGTCGCCGTCGTGGGTCTTGTCGCGAACGCCATCTCGATGTGGCTGCTGAGCCGCGCGCAGCGCACCAGCATGAACGTCCGCGGCGCCTACCTCGAGGTGATGGGCGACCTGATCGGGTCGGCGATGGTGATCATCGCAGCGATCGTGATCGTCACGACCGGATGGATGCCCGCCGACGCGCTCGCGTCGATCATGATCGCCGTGCTCATCATCCCGCGAGCCATCGCGCTGCTCCGCGAGGTGTTCTCGGTGCTCTCCGAATCAGCGCCCCAGGGCACTGCGGTCAGCGAGATCCGACAGCACCTCCTCGACTACGACGGAGTCGTCGGCGTGCATGACGTGCACGTCTGGCAGCTCACTCGCGGTGCTCCGGTGTTCAGTGCGCACGTCAGCGTCGACCCGGCTCTCCTCGCCGATGGACGTTCGGCGAAGCTGCTGAGCGACCTCCAGTCGTGTCTGTCGCACCACTTCGACGTCGCTCACTCGACCTTCCAGATCGAGCCCGCGGAGCAGTCCGACTGCCAACCGCACCACGCCTGACGGTCAGGACTCGACGATCACCTCGTCGGGAGTCTTATCCGGCCGGAGGCCCCGCCAACGGGAGTGACGCAGAACGCCGTCCGGGGTCCAGTTCGCGAACTCGACCTCGCCGACGAGCTCAGGTCGGACCCAGAGCGCATCCGACGCATCGAGCGCGGGCACGTCCTCGAGGGGCGCGGAGTCGGTGCGCAGGGGAGCGAGCCGGCTCAGCAGGTCGCGCAGCATCCGGTCGGTGAATCCCGTGCCGACGCGACCGACATAGCGCAGCCGTCCGGACTCGGGGACCGCGAGCAGCAGGGAGCCGAACGTGCCCTCCCGGTCGCCCTTGCCGGGGCGGATACCGACGATCACGACCTCCTGTATGCGGGTGTGCTTGATCTTCAGCCAGGCCGGTGAGCGCTGGCCCGGACGGTACCGCGAGGACGGATCCTTGACGACGACGCCCTCGAGGCCGAACTCGTCGCTCGCCGCGAGAGCGGCGTCGAGATCGTCGAACACGGGCGGGACCTGCACCGGCGCATCGAGGTCGGCGACGACCTCCTCGAGGAGGGTCCGTCGCTCCGACAGCGCCATGGTGCTGAGGTCGTGACCGTTCAGGCGCAGCAGATCGAAAGCCATGTAGACGATGGGCGTGCGCACGACCTCGCGTTCGATCTCGCGGGGCCGGGTCAGGTGCATGCGGTTCTGCAGCATCGAGAAGCTCGGCCTGCCCTGCGCATCGAAGGCGACGATCTCGCCATCGATGATCGCATCGGACACGGGCAGGAACGGCGCGCCGTCGGCAGTCAGCTCGGGGTAGCGGGCCGTGATGTCGGTGCCGCTGCGGGCATGCAGCAGCATCCGTCCGTCCGCCCAGGTGCCGATGGCCCTGATGCCGTCCCACTTCACCTCCACCCACGACGGCGAGCTCAGAGTGCGGGCGATCGCCGGCGTGCCGTTCTCGGCCAGCATGGGGGAGACGGAGGGGGGAGACGACGAGGGCAGTGGTGCCGCACCGGTCGTCCGCGGGCGGTGGCGGCTCGCATGCGAGTTCGCACCGTGTGCGTCGACGCGGGGGCCCGGCGCAGAGGTGGTGTCCGGGGGGCCCTCCTGGGCGGCGAGAAGCGGAGCGATGGGGTCCTGCCTGGAACCCGCACGCTCGAGCACCGTCGCGAAGTCGAGCTGCGCGAGGTCGGGGTCGTCGAGTTCGTCCCAGGTGCGCGGAGCCGCCACCCAGGGGTGCGCGCGACCACGCATCGAGTACGGCGAGATCGTCGTCTTCTTGCCGTTGTTCTGGCTCCAGTCGAGAAAGACCTTGCCGCCGCGCGCGGCCTTGGCCATCGTGCTCGTGGCGAGATCCGGATGCTCGGTCTCGATCAGACGGGCAATCTCCTTCACGACCGCGGATATCTCTGCGCTCGTCTGCTGCCCGGGGAGGGCGGCGTAGAGGTGGATCCCTTTGCTTCCGCTGGTCACGGGCACCGGATCGAGTCCGATGTCGCTGAGCAGGCTGCGTGCGATCCGTGCGACCTCGGCGCACTGGGCGAGCCCGACCCCCGGGCCCGGGTCGAGATCCAGGACGAGCCGATCCGGCTTTCCCGGCATGCCGTCGGAGGCGAAGCGCCACTGCGGCACGTGCAGCTCGATCGCGGCGACCTGCGCGAGCCAGACCAGCGTGGGAACGTCCTGGACGAGGGGATACTCCTTGGGACCGTCCGAGTGCCGGATCGGCTGTCGGGGGATCCATTCCGGAGCTCCCGGCTCGAGCTGCTTCGTGAAGAACGCGTCGGCGGGAGCATCCGCGGTCCCCACCCCTTCCACCCAGCGCTTGCGGGTCACGGGGCGGCCCGCGAGCAGAGGGAGGAGGTGCGGCGCGATCGCCGTGTAGTAGGCGATGATCTCGCCCTTCGTGGTGCCGGTCTCGGGGTAGACGACCTTGTCGAGGTTCGTGATGCGCAGCCGGCGGCCATCGATCTGCACGTTCTGCGCCTCTGCGACCATGACGCCAGCGTAGTCAAGGTACTGGCCGTGAGCCGCGCGGCTGGTGTTCACTGGGGTCATGAGAACGATCTGGAAAGGTGCGCTCACCTTCGGCCTCGTGAACGTGCCCGTCAAGGTGTATTCCGCCACCGAGGACCATGATGTGCCGCTGCACCAGGTGCACGAGAAGGACGGCGGCCGGATCCGGTACCAGCGCACCTGTGAGGTGTGCGGCGAGACCGTCGCCTACGCCGACATCGATCGCGCCTACGTCGAGGAAGGGCAGACGGTCGTGCTCACGAAGGACGATCTGGCGGCGCTGCCGGCGGAGAAGAGCCGCGAGATCGACGTCGTCGAGTTCGTGCCCTCCGACCAGGTCGATCTGCTGACCCTCGACAAGCCGTACTACCTCGAACCGGACTCCAAGTCACCGAAGGCGTATGTGCTGCTGCGCAAGACGCTCGAACAGACCGACCGCACGGCGATCGTGCGCTTCACGCTGCGACAGAAGACCCGACTGGCCGCACTCCGTGTGCGTGGCAAGGTGCTCGTGCTGCAGACGCTGCTGTGGGCCGACGAGGTGCGTGAGGCGGCGTTCCCGGTGCTCGACGAGGATGTGAGGATCTCGAAGAAGGAGCTCGAGCTCTCGGCATCCCTCGTAGACAGCTATTCGGCTGACTTCGATCCTGAGTCGTTCGTCGACGAGTACCAGAAGGAGTTGCGCACTCTGATCGATGCGAAGATCGAGGCGGGCGACACGTTCGATGTCGCGGACACCTTCGGCGAGGCCGAGGGCGATGCCAAGAGCGGTGAGGTCATCGACCTGATGGAGGCGCTGCGCGCCAGTGTGGCTCGCACCAAGGCCGCTCGGTCGGAGTCGACCGGCGACAAGGCGAGCACGAAGAAGAGCCCGAGCAAGAAGAAGGCGGGCTGAGACAGCGCGCCTTCTTCTGCACCGAGATCAGTGCTTGCCGTCTCCGTCGAAGTCCGGAGCACGGTCGAAGACCTCGGGGTCGAGGGCGAGTTCTTCGGCCTCGGTGGCGTCTGTCTCACCCTCGCCGGCCGCGGCTTCCTTCTTCGCCTTGTGACGCTCGGACAGGTAGTGCCAGAGCGTGATGAGTGCCGTGCCGCCGACGGCAGCGAGCAGGATCAGGTCGATGTAGCTCTCGACGAAGTGCGCGACCGGCGGGATGAAGCCGATGGCGTACCCGAACATCGTCAGACCGAAGCCCCAGAGGATCGCACCGATGAGGTTGTACAGCGTGTAGCGGCGCCATGGCATGTGGCCCACGCCGGCGGCGACCGGGGCGAAGGTGCGCACGATCGGCACGAAGCGGGCGAGGATGACGGTGATGCCGCCGAAACGCTCGAAGAAGGCGTTCGTCCGCTCGACGTTCTTCTTGCTGAACAGGCCCGATTCCTTGCGTTCGAAGACTGCGGGTCCGCCCTTGTGGCCGATGAGGTAGCCGACCTCACCGCCGACGAACGCCGAGAGCCCGATGAGCAGCGCGACGATCCACACGTTGATGCCGAACACCCCGTGCTCCGAACCCGCGATCGGGTGCGACAGGAGTCCTGAGATCACGAGCAGCGTGTCGCCAGGAAGCAGGAACCCGACCAGAAGGCCCGTCTCCGCGAAGACGATGAAGCACACCACGAGAAGCGCCCAGGGGCCGGCCGAGCCGATGATCGTGGCGGGGTCGAGCCAGGGGATGAGAGCGGCGTGATGCATGGATTTCCCGTCGTCGTGCGCTGTGCGGCGGTCAAGTCGTCTATCGCAGGGGGTGCGACAGATCGGTGCGGAAGGTGGGACTTGAACCCACACGCCCTAGGGCACAGGAACCTAAATCCTGCGTGTCTGCCAATTTCACCACTCCCGCGCGCTGGGATAAGTCTACTGATCGGGGGATCGTGCGTTGCTGGGGATCCGCCCGCAGGAGCACCGCCGCCGCTGTGGATAACTCCGGCGCGTGTCACCCGATCCTTGCGAGGATGCTCGGGTGATCCAGCCCTCCGTCCTCGTCGCCGAGCGCGTTCGTCAGCGGCTCCGCGCCGAAGGAACGGACCCGACGTTCGAGTCCTCGGCAGCGCGCTCGGTCACGCTGGCCGAGGTGCGCAAGTTCAACGATCTGGCGCTGGCGCGGGGCGCGGCGGTGATCGACGACGAAGCAGCATGCGTGCGTGACGTGCTCGCGGCGGTCAGCGGCTTCGGGCCGTTGCAGTCGCTCCTCGACGACCCTGAGATCGAGGAGATCTGGCTCAACGGCCCCGAGAGCATCCACGTCGCACGCGGAGGGGTCGCCGAGCGGATCGAGATGCGTCTCACGGAATCGTCGTTGCGCGATCTCATCGAGCGGATGCTGCAGTCGACAGGGCGCCGTGTCGACATCAGTCAGCCGTTCGTGGATGCGTCTCTTCCTGATGGCGCGCGACTGCATGTCGCGATCGCGGATGTCGTCCGCGGATCGTGGTCCGTCAACACGGGCAATAACTAACTACGAGTCCGCTCCCGCACCCGACGCGCCGTGATCGGATCGGATGCGATGCCGTCCGCCGACGCTGCCGCGCGCACCAGCAGCTGGTAGTAACGGGCCTCGGACAATCCGAGCGAGTGTCGAATCGCGGCGTTCTTCGTCGGTGTGTGCCGTGGGTAGGCGGATTCAAAGGCGAGGAGATCAGCAGGCGTCACGGTTCCGATCCTCTGACGGACCACCGACACTCGATCGTGTCCGCGCGAGCGCGTACACTCGACAGGTCTCGGCCGGAGAAAGACTCCCGGCCATGCCCCGACGACTATCGCCCGACGTGCTGCTCAGCATCACCCTCGACGCAATCTGCTCCCGCAATCGGTACTGCACCGACCCGGCACCCGTAATCGCTGAGCTTTACGCGGCGGTCGGAGATCGGCTCGACCTCCTGACAGAGTCGGTCGGGACATGGGTCGGCTTCTTCGAAGACGCAGAGACCCGCACTCTGTGCACCGCACTGCGCCAGCTCCCCGGATTGGAGCCGTGGATTGCGGTCGGCGCGAACCGCCGCGCGCAGCCCGACCACCGCACCCCTATCGCCCACCCCGGTGCATCGTGGCCGAAACTCGGGCCGGGGCGAGACCAAAGAGTGTCGCCCGTCGGCTCTGGCCCGAACTCAGCCGACGGGCGACCAGAGCAGGGTGAGGAGTGCCCCAGCACCTCGCCCATAGTGCTCTTCAAGGCAGGATACGACCGCCCGCGTGGAGTGTCCACAGCTGGGGTGGTTATCCGGGCCAGCGAGGCATAGCCTGTTAGGACGTTGCCCGGACCCTGTAACGGACCCCGGTCGAGTCCCCAGTTCGGCCGGTGACAGAAAGCCCCCGGCAACTTCCCCAGAGTGGTCGGGGGTTCTTCCTGAGCAGCTGAACCCCCGCTGCGATCGACTTACGGCTATGGTTGCGACGAGGCCTTGATCGTTTCGGTCTCATGTCGGCGGAGTCCCCAGCGATGCCGGTAGGTGTCCCGGCGAGTCACCCCAGGTTAGTCCAGGCACCATTCCATCGTTCGCAGGTGGCGCATCACGGTCGCGAAGGAGATGACATGGGTAAGTTCATCTACGAAGGCAGCGTCAAGGTCGACATCGACGACCGGGCGCTCAGGCACCTCCAGATGGTGATTACCGCGAAACTGCGTCGAGGCGAGCCCTTCGCTTTCACATGGAAAGACGACATCAGCACAGGAAATGGCCGGGTTACGGTCTGGGTGCACGGCGCAAGCTCGATCGTGTACAGGTACACGGATGCGCCCCAGCCCGAACTCAACCGTGCATGGACCGACGCTCTCGCTATGACTGCCAGCTCCCCGACTGGCCTATATCTCGTTCCGGAACCTGCCGAGCGGCCCGCGGATGGAGCACAGGAGGTCATCCTCGCGTAGCGTCTGCTCGAGCTACATGCAAGCCCCTCAAATTCGCCAGTATGACGCGGATACCGTCGCCGGTGGCTGAGAGGACAGAGCAGGTGTGGACCCAGATCGAGATCGACAATAGACACTATTTCTTGCACGCAGATCAAGACGTCGACATAGTCAAGTCGATGATTGAAGCTGCAGTCGTGGCGGCACCGGCCTTCGTCACGCTTACCGGCGTAGAACAGACCATCAGCGTCCTAGTTCAACCCACCACCCGCGTCGTCATCGCGCATGACCACTACACGCATGTAGAACCCGATGTTTCCCCTCCGGTCTCGCCCTACGAGGACTGGGAGTTCTAAGCGGTGCGATCTAGCTTTCGATCCTTATTCTGACTCGGGAGTCTCGATCATCTCGTCGACGAGCATGATTCCACCCGTGGAGCTCGCGGACTGCATGAGCTCCTCGATCCACCTCATGTTGAGCTGCGGAGCCTCCGGGTCTTCGAACGTGAAACGAAGCGGGATTGACGGGTGGATCCAAATCGTCGACCGCCCCACCGGGTCGCCCTCGGGATGCACCCATGACAGCGTGAAGCTCTCGTTTCTGCGGAGCTTCGTTGCGATTACGACCTTCAGGTGCGCTAGCGCACGATCGTCGATGTGCACCGGATCATTCGCTGCACCGTAGTGGAGAGTCGCCATAGCACTCACCATAGTGCGGAGTATCGGTGCCCAGAGAGCGAGCGACAGCCCGCCCCGATCGCATGTCAGCTTGCGTCGTCGCGCTTGTGCGTGCCGGTATATTGGCGTGCATGGATCTCGTTTGCGCCCAATGTGGTTCGGAGCTCGTGTACGTGGAGTTCAACGGTGCTCACGTTCCCAAGCGGTGCTCGAACGACCGCTGCCCCAACTCTGACGACGACGCGGACTTTGTGTGGACAGCGAAGCGAGCCGATTGGCAGCCTGACCTCGTCGACTGAGGCCCGCACGATATCCCCGCGGCTCGGCGAATGACTGACCCGAGCCTGTCATATGCTTGCCGGAGCGCCGCGTCGTCGCGGGTGCAATCTGAGAGAGCCTGCGTCGGCTCAAGACGCTCACGGGGGAGCATCGTTGTCGAACTACATATTCATCGTTGCGAACGACGCTGCCCAGCCGACGGTCCACGGTTGGCTTGAGAAGCACCGAAGTACCGTCGGGGCTCCAGAAAACGAAGTCCGCAGCCAAGCGGTCGCTCCCGGCATTTCTCTGACGATCGTCAGCCACGACCTGGGCAATAGTCTCGACGTCTCGAGCGCCACCTTCTTCAAGGGGCACATGATCGACGAGCGCACCGGCTCCGTAGTGTTCGGGCTCACGGGGTGGAAGGCCTACGCCGCGAAGCACCTGATCGCCCCAGCGGCCTACGGCGGCCAGTTCCTCCGCGCCCGGTGGGATCAACGAAACGTCACGTTCACCCGCGACGCGTTCGGGATGCTGCCACTCGTGCATACCCAGGGGAATGGATACGTTGCCGTGTCCGATTCCATGCTCGCGCTCACCGATCTCCGCCAGCACATGGGTGATCGGATCACGCCTCACGAAGAGGTGCTTCTCTCGCGGGCTTTGCTGGCCGTGTACGGCGGTCAGCAGCTCAGCCCCGACACCTACGTCGAGCAGATCAAATTCGTTCCAGCGCGTCAGACGCTTCGTGTGAGCTTGGGCCAGACGCCAGCGGCGACCGCGTCCGGTGGCGCGATGGACGGGTTGCACCTGAACTCAGGCGAGACCTACCGGGATGCTCTCCGCACGAGCGCCGAGAACATCGCACGGACCATGGCGACGTTCATGGAACTCGGCGACTGGAAGCCCGCGCTCAGCTTCTCAGGCGGCTACGACTCGCGAGTGCCTCTCGCAGGCGCGATAGCGGCTGGCATCGCGGGCGACATGCAGATCAACACCCAGAACACGCAACCACACCACGCCGACGACTTCGCGGTCGCGACGCTCGTCGCGGAGCGATTTGGGCTGACCCTGAACGGCCGCTCCACCGCCGGCAGGCTTTCCGATCGCACCTACAAGGCCACGCCGCTGATGATGTGGGGTCTCGCAGACCTTGGCATGTACGACTACATGACCCGGCCAAAGTCCGTGCGGAACCCGATCAAGCACATCAACCTGACGGGGATGGGCGGCGAGGTGACTCGAGGCAACTACGGGTGGCGCTCCTGGCCGGCGATCGTCGAGGCCTTCACAAACCCGCACCCAGCGGTCGCCGCCGCGCTCTACGAGCAAGGCGTCAGTGGACTGAAAGCCGTCGGTGCCGACCCGACGATCAGGCGTGCCTCGGAACTTCACTACGGGAACTACCGCTTTGCCCTGCATGGGGGCACCGGAAGACCTCTGCAGATGCTGGGGTTCGCGCCGCTGCTGCAGAACAAGCTCGTCGCACTGGCGCACTCCGCGAAGAACGAGCTCCCCTATCCGACCAGCTACCAGCCCTCTATCGTCAACGACGTTTGCATCGCGCTGAACCCTGAGCTGGCAGCAATGCCCTACGACAAGGGGAAACCGGGGCGGGCGACAAAGGATCTCTCGCCGGCCTACATCGAGGGGCGGCTCAAAGTCCTGGGCGGGCCGATCGACGCGTCGAATCTGTCACCGTATGCAGTGTTCGGCACGCCTGATGACGTGCCCGCGGGTCCACCAGAGTTCATGCTCAACATCGCTCGCACCCGCGGTCTTGACCGGCCGATGAATAACGCGACCGTCCTCGAGATGGGCGCGAAGGGCGTTGATCTACTCGAGTCCGAACCGCTGCGATCGATCTACGCGCGCATCTATGCCAACGGAAAGTGGCGACTCGAAGAGAAACGATTCTCGCTCATCGGTGCGGGGAAGGACTCCCCTGTGAAGGGTGTTGTCCTACAGACGCTTTTCGGCTCTTGATGAACCGTCTCTCCGGCACTAAAGCACGAAATCCCAGCTCGAACACGGCTAGACCGAGTACGTGGTGACGTACTACATGGAGGCATGATGGAACAACATCACGCGGAACTCTACGCCCTGGAGGTCCAGCGCCAGTACAGCTTTGCCAGCATCGCCTATCAGTCATTGCGATCGGAGCTTCTTAACCGTGGCCCAGACTGGCAGTTGCGTGCATTCGCTGCCGCGCAAGCAATTCTTACCTCTGCAGCGCAGACCTCGAAGCTGTTCTGGCCGTTCCCGCCGGATTCAGACCAGTCGGATCGTGTCAAACGTGCGATCGCGCGAGGCGAGTACTTGCAAGAGATAATCGGACCCGATCCCGTGCTGATGAGTCGCAACGTCCGTAACTCGGTTGAGCACTACGACGACCGGCTCGACGCGTTCTTCTCGAAGGACACCACTTCGGGGCTCTACGAGAGCCTGATTGGCTCGAAAGCATCGAAATACGCCCACGGAAAAGTGGTGTGGCTCAGACACCTTGACCCGGAGACGATGGTTTACTCGTTCCTGGGCAAGGAGGTCCATCTCGAAAAGCTGGTGGTGGCCATGCGGGAGGCATCCGCCGCGGCCAATCGCTGGATCGATGGGCCCTCGCTCACGGCTCTCCTTCAGGAGGAAGCGGCAAGAGTCGCCCAGCTCGACGAATAGTAGAGAACCGTCCGTCCTGAATGACGAAAGACCCCCGCCCGGCCCGAAGGCTAGGTGGGGGTCTTTTCGCGTGGCGCGTGTGATCAGATCAGATCGCGGCGAAGCTTCTCGCCGACGACGCTCGCGATCTCTGAGGCGTCGCCGTTCTCGGCGTAGACGTTGACGACGACGGGCTGCAGCTTCGGATCGCGATTCTCCGGCACGACGATCGCATTCGGGTCGAAGAGCTCCTGAGCCTTCTCGGCGGCGCCGACCGGCTTCCAGAGACCGTAGTGCAACCCGACAGCGACAAGGAACGTCGGCAGCGCGAGGAGGAGACCCTGGCCGATGTCGTAGGTCGTGCCTGCCGTCATGGCCGCGCCAAGCTCGACGAGCAACGACGTGAGCAGCGAGAAGGCGGCGAGCAGCACGGCCCTCACCCCTGGGCGGGTGACCGTCTTGGTGACGAGACCGACGAGCAGCGGGAGAACGGTGGAGACGAGAAGCTGAATCACCAGCGCCACGTCGAGATTGAATTCGATCATGATGACCTCCTAGGTCAGCTGGCCCGGCGGCGAATCCACGCGGGCGGGATGGTGTCTTCGATCTCCGCGATGTCTGCGGGGTCGAGGTTGGGGGTGTCGCCTCCCGGCCACTGGTCGAACAGCGCTCGGAGGATGCGAGCGACGGCCTGCATCTTGCGGGTGTCTTCCTTGCGCACTTCGGTCAACTGGTTCTCGATGCCGGAGAGCTTCTCGTCAGTCGCGGTGAGATCCGCGCGCAGGCGTCGGTTCTCGTCGACCAGCTCCTGCCAGCCGGGGAACTGCTTCTCGAGGCGCGCGGCCTCAGCAGCGGCGTCGGCGGCGACTCGCTCGCGGCGTTTGCCTGCGAGAAGGAACCACCCGCCGAGGAGCGAGACGATCGTGCCTGGCAGAACGTACTGGAAGATCAGCTCAAGCATCGGACCCCCCTCGACGGATCAGGGTCACTATCCGGGTCGTGGGGAAGACGAGGAACCCCAGAGCGATCACCGAGTAGGCGAGGCGTTCGATGTCACCGCCGAAGATCAGCACGACGGGAGCGAACGCGTAGACGGCGAGGAGCGCAACCACGCACGTGGCGCCGGCGAACTCGATCCGCCACCACTTCTTTCGCGTGGAGCCGATCGTCGCCACGGTGCCGGTCAGCACCATGCCGAGCGCCCAGAACGATGAGTACGAAGCCGAAGTGACCTGATCCAGCGTCGGGGCAGTGGCGATCGCGACCGCAAGCCCCAGGAGCGTGGTGAAGACGTACTTCGTCACCATCGATCCTCGGGGTATCACGATCGGGTCGTCGGCCCACCGCCGCAGCCGCTCACGCATCAGCTCGCGAGCTCTGCGATGTACGCGGCCGTCTCCGCCGAGGTCACCTCGACGCGAGCGATCCTCGATCGGCCGGCGTTGGTAGCCGACCAGAGTGCACCAACGGACACGATGCCCGTGAGCGGGTCGAGGACGACGAACGATCCGCCGCGGATGTCCCAGATGTGCAGATCGCACGCGAAGCTGCGGAGCACGGAGGGCAGTCGCTGAATCGGGATGTCGGTCCATCGGTCGTCGGCGGTGCAGACGTTCTTCATCCACTCGGGGTCGTCGGCGTCAATCAGGTGCCGAAGGTGACCGTTTCCGATGATGGCGTGGTGCTTCACGCCGTTGCCGTCAGTGATTCGTGCGGCGATCATGTCGTCCTCCTCGGGGACAGGTGCAGTGTTGGCACCGCCGGCGGATGCCGGGGCGCCGATCGTTCCGAGCGGACCCCAGAAGGTCCAGTGCCACCACTCGCGGAAGCCCATGCCCTCGCAGGTGATGTTGTGACGCTTCGCGAGCACCTGGGCTCGCCGGTGCGCGGCGGTGTTCGAGCTGTACGGCGCGCGGAGGTCGTTCGCGCGCCGCTTCTCGTGGTTGCTGGTGTCGGGGATGCCGACCGAATCCGGATGGATCTGGTACCAGGTGCGGCCCTGCCAGCGCTTCGTGCCGTACACGCGGCGATTCCCCGGCGTGAGCGTCATCCGCTCGTACCAGATCCGCAGCTGATCGGCCGGCTCACGGTCGCCCGACCGCGAGGTCATCGGCGGGTAGCCCTCGGCGACCAGGTCGTCAGAGAGCGCGCCGAAGGCGTCGCGGGTGCCGGATGCGAGGTTGTACGCGCCGTCACTGAATTGCAGAGTCATCGGGCGCCTCTCACTGGATGAACGAGTAGTGGGTCTTCATCGCGTTGTGGAACTGCGTGAAGTGGGAAGCGACGAGGCCCTCGTTCCACAGCGCGAGCTCGAACACGTTGCCGAGCCAGTTGACGCCGGAGCCGATCGTCCCGAGGAAGAACCGGGCGAAGCCGCCGATATCGCCCGCGCCGACGGCGAAGTTCACGCCGTTGAGCATCGCTACGGCCCCGGCGGTGCGCTGGGAGAACCCGAAGGTGAAGAACTGGCCCGGGAGGATCGAGTCCGCCGAGGCGACCTTCACGTCCGCAGTCCCGATGCGGTCGAACAGCATCTTGCCGCTCGTCTCTTTCGAGATCTTCCCGTCCGACACGTTGACGCTCGACGACAGTGCGATGAGCCCGTAGCGCGTCGCCTCGAGCGCCGCCGGAGAGAGACGCGCCACGCCGCAGATCGTCCCGCGCGAGGACGGGAGGGGCGAGCCGGACGCGATCTGCAGGCCGTTGGACCCGTCGAAAGCGACCGACTTGTACCCGGCGACCGTGGCAAGGGATGCCCCGCCGCCTGTGAGGTTGCCGGCGCCGTTCGTCTCGCGCCACGTGGTGACCAGGGATCCTGCTTCGCCCGTGAGATCGTCGGCGAGCCACCGGTAAGGGGTTTCGCCTCCCGCCGGGATCACGCCGACACCGTGAGGCATCGTCGGCAGGGTGGGGTCGGTGAAGGTGATGTCCAGCTTGTTGTCGATCGTCATTTCGGCCTCCTAGCCGGTCACCACTGCGGGCATGGTTGAGCCCACCGCGTTGGTCACGGTGATGCGGAATGCCACGGCTGTTGCCGTGGGAACGGGTGCTGTGGCCCGGGAGCCGTGCATGGTGTCGACCGTCGCGGCTGTCCATGTCGCTGCGGTCGGGTTGGCGGGGTCGTAGTTCGTGGAGAACTCCGCGAGCAGTGCTGTGACTCGGCACATCGGGCGATCCCACTCGACGGTGGCCGTGCCACCGCTCCGGCTGACGCGCATGTGCAGCGGGGCGACCGGCTCGTTGGTGGCCGTGTTCGCGAGAGCTTCCATGAATCCCTCGCGTGCCATGCGGCCAGCGCGTTCAATCTGCCCCGCGTAGGAGTAGTGCACGGTCTGGTTGTAGCGGTGACCGTTTGTCGGCCCCCACACGAACCCGACCCGCTCCAGGCGGCGAGGGGTGTCTGCGAGCGCACGGGCGATGTGCTCGAAGTCGGGGTGATCGGAGTGCATCTCGGGCGTCATCGAGCCGACGATCACGGGAAGCGTGGGCGTGTTCCACGCGGTCCGTGCTGCCGTGATCAGATCGTCCAGCTTCGCCGCGTACTGCTCCTGAGTCAGACCGCCGTCGGCCTCGCCCTGCGACCAGACGAGCGCGACGATCCGAGAGCCTGGGCCCGCCGCAGCCAGTGCAGCGTTCGCTGCAGAGACCATCATGCTGAACCGGTTCTTGGTGTCCGCGGTCAGCGTCCTGTCCCATGTGCCGTTCGCGAAGTAGCGATAGCCCTCGGGTGCCGGCTGGATGCTGGTCGTGGTGAAACCGATCGAACCCACACCCGTCGGGACGAGAAGGACGCGGCGGCCTGTACGAGCTGCATGCTTCGCGTATGCGCGGACGAACTCCGCCCCGAGGAAGACCTTGCTCGCCGCGAGCGGAACGATCTGCCCGCCTTCCCACACGAACAGTCGCGAGTCCTCCTCGCGGAAGGCTGGCAGCACGAGGTAGCCGGCCTCGTCAGCGTTGGACTGGCCGGCGCACACGCCGAGGTCGTAGCCCGCGACGCTCGTGCCACCGCCACCGACGAGAGAAGCGATGCGATTGATGACGTGGGGCAGGAGACGGCCATCTTCGCCGATCGCGAGATCCGACATGCGGCCGAGGGCGTCCGTGATTGCCCACGCGACACCTGACCCCCGGGCGCCGATCTTGGTGACGAAACGTTGATTGCCGAGCATGAGCTGATCGATGCGCGCGAGGGGCAGGTGCTGTGTGCCGTCCTTCGCGAGGATGCCGCGGGACATACGACCGAGCCGATCGGTCTCGCGCAGTGCGTACGCGGAGTCTGCCGGCCACTGGTTCGGGGAAGGGATGAACGGGTCGACGAACCGGGCAATGCCCGCCTCGGAGAGTGCCTCTCCGACGAGCTCTTCGGACTGCGCCTCGAGCGCAGCGATGATTGCGGGGTTGTCCGCGATCACCCCGGCGGCGACGGTGCCGAGCACCGTCTCGAGAGCAGCGCGGAAGGCGGAGTTCGATGCCTTGGTGATCGTCGCCATTGATTCGTCGGTGGCGAACCGGACGCGGGGTGCCTTGACCAGGACCATTTTCAGACCTCCACGAGCGTTCCTTCGGGCACCCACGGCTGCCAGAAGCCGTCAGCGCTGCCCGAGATGTCGACGTACAGCACGTCATTTCGGATGAGCAGGAAGATCGGCGGGTCGCCGAATCCGTAGTAGTAGGCGCCGAACGCCGGGACGACGCCCGGGAGTTCGTCGATGGGTCCGCCGTTGGCCGGGTGGAAGGGCGCCCACTCGCACGTTTCGCGGGCGCGGTTCGTCGGCTCGTCGGCACCGTCGTCGATGAGCCAGTCCATGAAGGGCTGGTAGATGAGGCCCGGCACCGATTCGAGCTGCACGGACCCGACTCCCGTGACGGGGTCGAGGGTGCCCCACACCTCACGGTCGGTCATCAGGCCGCTGTCAGTGCTGGTCGTCAGCGGGCGAAACCCGACCCTCGGTTGCGCCGAGGCGGGCACAACCTTGCGGTTGTTGTCCCAGGCGGTGTAGGTCACGGTGACGAGCGTCATTTCCCCTCCTGGGGTCTTGTTTTGTATTTACGTTTGTATGTACACTTGAGGCATGGTGAAGCAGCCGATGGTCCCGCGACAGGTCCGAGTTCCAGAGAAGCTCTGGGACGAAGCGAAGGACGCGGCCGAGAAGAACGATGAGACGATCAGCGACGTCATCCGACGCGCGCTCGACAACTACGTCCGGAGGAACCGATGAAGAACCGAATTGCCGCACTGGCACTGCTCGCCGCGCTCGCCCTGACGGGATGCGCCGGAACCGCAGCACCCGGGGAGGGCGAGAGCGCCACGTCCGCCGAGGGCGCAGCGCCGCTCGTGGCGGAGGCCCCGGAAGTTGACGCGAGCGCTGCCGAAGTCGCTTTCCTTAAGGCCTTCCGGGAGATCCAGGGGACTTACGCCTCGGTCATTCCGGACGCGACAGACGAGCAGCTGCTCGACGCGGGGTACGAGGCGTGCGAGCGACTCGCTGCGGGCGAGGCATCCACCGATATCTCCGTCATCGACGGCGAAGAACGCAACACCCAGAGTGAGATGTATCTCGACAGCGTGTCGATCGTCGGCGCGGCTGTCACAAGCCTCTGCCCGTAGGTCACGCCACGATTCGGAACAGGTCGCCGGACGCGTTCGATACGACGTCGCCGACTTGCCGTCCGGGCCAGTTCGCGATCGGTGCCGTGGGGAGATCCGCCCTGATGCCGCTCGAGTTGATCGTGATCGACCGCGTGCCGATGGTCAGCTGGATGAAGCTCGCCTGTGCGGAGATTTTCACTGCCCCGATCTGCATCTGGATTCCGTTGCCGACATCGGCTCGGAGCTGCGCACCGCCGGGGAAGGTGACCTTGCCGCCGTCGGCCGGGTCGATCGTCATGCCGCCGACAGTGATGGTGCCGGCTGCCCCGTTGATGACGATCTGTGATGCGCCCGCGCCGACGTAGATATTGCCGTCCTCGATGCGGATATCTCCGGCAATGAGCTTGCCAATGAGAGTGAAGATCCCGCTGAGGTCGACGTCGCCTGCAAGGTCACCGTCTCCGGTGAAGTCCCAGTCGCCGACCTGTGTCCACACACCCTCGGAGTACACGTCGCCGGTGATTGCCCCCGGGCCCTTGAGCCGCCACTGACCGATGAGGTCGAGAAGCGCGCCAGAGTCGAGTCGCAGGATCCCGCCGATGAACCGGAGGCGGCCGCCGCGCACAGACGAGTTCTCCAGACCGCGGCTCGACAGAAGACGTCGCACGTCGTTCTGCAGGTTGCGGATCGCGGTGACGAGCTTCGCGGTGACGTCGTCAACCATAGATATGCACCTCCGGCGTGACCTTGAAGCTCATGTCACCGGAGAGCCCGATGCTGCGGAGGTGGTGCACGCCGTCGGGGATGCGGTCGCTGCCGAACGTGTGCACGTCGAGGAGACGGCCGACGTCGGCGATCGCGGGGCCGTAGGTGTTGATGTGCAGCTCGAGGCCCCACTGGCGGATCGGGTTGTTGCGTCTGCGGAACTCGGCATCTACGGCCCGCTGCAGGCGAGTCTGGTCGTGGATGTCGGGGAAGCTGATCTGGACGTCTTGGACGGGCATGTCGCGGATGCCGTCGCCGGTCTGAGGTGCGTACGCCCAGAGGCGGTCTGCACCCCATCCGTTGCCGAAGCCGAGCACGCCGGTGCGCTGCACCTCGACGTCGTTGCCGGGTTCGAGGTTCGTGATGATCGAGCCAGGCGCCCGCGACGGGAGTAGGAACGGCGTCCCGACGTTGATCGTCGACTGGACTCGCGTCTCATAGCGGAGGTAGTCGCCCTCGGCGAGGTAGGGCGCGAGGTCGGTCTCGGTGCCGTCATCCTCGACCTGCTTGAACATGTCACCGATCGACAGGCCCTCCTCGTACAGCCACTCGGCGGAGAACCCGCCAGCGGCGTCGGCGGGGAGGTCGATCGGCAGCTCCCACCCGGCGACGAGGCCACCCTTCGTGCCCTTGTCGAGGATCGCCCCGACAGCGCCCGCCCAGGACCGGTTCGTGAGGGTCAGGACAGCGCCATTCGGGGTGTACTCGTTGACACCGTGGGGGAGGCGACCCGCGAACAGCGCGGCCCGGATCTCCTTCGAGCGGAGGGGAAGGATCGGCGAGTTATCCGGTGCGCGGTCGTCGCGGATGACGCCCGCGTAGGCGCAGTGCCGACCCCAGCGCTGCACGATCGTGTACTTGTTGCCGCGGGTGATCTCGTTGATCAGAGATTTCGGCAGGCCGCTCCCTCGAGTCACGAACGCGTGCGTCGCTGACCCGAGGGAGCCGAGCCGGCGGTTCCAGCTCGCCGCCGAGACCGGGATGCGCCGCTCAGGCGACCCCGACCGGGTGTTGTGGATCCACACCTCCCACATGCGGACCCCCTATGTCGACGTGTACGGAACCTTCGTGGCGAGCGTCCCGGTCCCCGAGGCGGGTGCGAGGGTCATGGGGAAACCCGTACCGGGCGGGACGAGCCACGTCTCAGCGCGACTCACGGCCGTCGCAGGCTGGAGCGCCCCGTTGCGGTACAGGTAGCCGGTCTCGAAGTCGATCCGGTGGGTCTGGCCGGCGCCGAGCGCCTGCGCGACGTCGTAGTGCTTCCCACCAGGGCCCTGGATCGAGTACCCGGAGGGCATGTTCCCTGTCACCGTGACGTCGGGCGCGGCGTCGGCGTTGCCACGGTGGAAGACAGTCTCACCCGAGGAGAACACTCGCTCGCTCTTGCCGTACTTCCGCGGATCGGCCATGTACAGCGAGAGTCGGAATCGTGCCTCTGGGGCGAAGCCGTGATCGTCAAACGCGACGGCGCGCACCTCGGCGTCCGCCCAGGTGGTCAGCCCTGGCTCCTCGACGGTGACGCGCACGATGCGCCGACGGAGCCGGTTCAGTTTGTTCTTCTCCTTGAGGAGGAGGCTGTGCGACTTCGCGACGACGAACCCCGGCATGTTGAGATCCCGAGATTCGAGGTACGTCTCCGAGGGGAAGTTGCCGTGTGCGAGCGGACGGGGGACGTCGTCCGCTCGCACGTCGGGCTGGTCGTTCCAGTTGAAGTCCTCGAAGTGCCACCCGATCCCTCGGTAGTAGTCCCCGTAGATGATGAGACCACTACCGAGGTGGACGATCGCGCCTGCCTGCACCATCAGGAGCCTCCTCCTACCTCGAAGCCGAGGTTCTGCGTCGGACGCTGGACAGCGATTTCGATGTACTGCAGGAGGTCGATGCCGCCCTTCTGCGACACGATGACCTGGATCGGCGGAAGCGCATTGGACGCGCCGGCCACGGGTGCCGGCGTGGAGCCCGGCGAGTATGGTGCCGACGCGGTAGAGCCACGTCTTGCACCGACTTCGCCCCGCCCGGCGCTCACGGGGACGTCGCCGCCGCGGCTCAGACTCTGCCGCCACATCTCGACGCCCCGGTGCCCGCCAGCGGCCTGGACCTCGGCGGCCGTGATGATGTGCTCGCCGTTCGACAGGCGTCGGATGATGGAATCGGACGTTCCCGTTCCAGGTCCGACCACCGGCCCACCGGAGGCATGTCCGGGGAGCAGCACCGTGCCCTGCCCCACGACCTCCGTCGCGACGGGAATGTTCCACGTCGATCCTGCGAGGCTGTTCAGGCTCTCCCACAGCGCGCCGATCTTCGACTGGGCCTGCGAGGTCTCCGCGAGAACCTGGATGGTCTTCGCGTCGGGCATGCTCAGCAGAGTGTCGCGCAGGTAGGCGGCCTCGTCATCACTGGCACCCATGGCGATCGCGGCGTCGTAGAGCTTCTGCCGCTGAGCCTCGAGCGTTGCCGTGAACGCCGCCGTGTCGCCGTCGAGCTCAAGCTGAGCGGCGGCGGCATCCCAGGCGTCCTGGGAGAGCTGCACGAGCATCGCCTTGTTCGCGGCGCCCGCCTCTGTGGTGATATCGAGGCCGCGGGCGAAGCCCTCGACGCCGTCCGCGATGTTGCGGATCTGCTCGTCGATGTCCCGGACGGTGTCCTGATAGTCGATGTTGGCCGAGACAGCGTCGCGGTTCATGCCGTTGGCTGCGCCGATCGTGTCGATCAGGTCGCGCAGCTGCGCGTTGAGATCCTGCACCGAGTCGGCCTCGTCGAGATACACCTCGGCGGCGGTCTTGGAGACCTCCGTGCCTTCCTCGGTGATCTCGTTTTTCTGCGCGGCCTGGCGGGTGCCGTTCTTGTACGCCTCGGCCTCGGCGTTCAGGTTCTCCTGGAGAACGGAGGCGGCCTCGGCGAGCTCGAAGTTCGCGTCCTTGGCGGGCTTCCAGTTCTCGTCGAGACCCTTCTGGATCGCGGCGTTCACCTCCTCGAGCGCCTTCGCGTTGCCGGTGGCGGCGTCCGCGACGGTGTCGAGGCTGACCCCGAGCTTCTCGGCGGCGTCGGCCGCCGAGCCCCGGTTGATCCAGAGGAACGACTTCTCCGCGACGAGGTTGTCCGCGGCGAGGCTGCGGACGGCATCGGCGCCCTGCTCGAGCGCGTCAGCGTAGGACTCCGCCTTCTGGCGGGCCTCGGCCTGTGCGGCCATGAGCAGGCCGACGATCGTGATGACGCCAGTCAGAGCGATGCCGACAGCGCCACCGATCGCGGCGGTCTTCCCCATGCTGACGGACGTCTTGTCGAGAGCATCCTTGAGCTCGAGAAACTTCGCCCGAGCGCCAACGGCACCGCCAGCGAACAGCAGCACGGCCGCTGCGGCGACCCCGAGCACCGTCGCCGTCGCCTGGATCGGAGCTGGCGCTTCGCCGTACATATCAACGAGCTCGGTGACGGTCTGCGTCATGCCGCGGAGAACGTCGTTCGCAGCGGATCCGGTGCGGATCAGCGCCGTGTCGAACGCGCCGCCGAGCTTCTCGATGTCGCCCGCGAGGTTGTCCTGACGCATCGACGCCTGACGGGCGGCATAGCCGCTGTCGTCGACCGCGTCCGTCCACTCGTTGACCTTCGCCGCGCCGCCCTCGTACAGCAGAGTCGCGGCGTTGAGGGACTCGTTGCCGAAGATCCGGCCGAGCGCGGCGAGCCGCTCCTGCTCCGTGAGGCCGCCGAGGCGTGTGCGGAGCTGCTCGGCGATGCCAGCCATCGAGAGCATGTTCCCGTTGCCGTCGAACATGCTGATGCTGTACTTCTCCATCTCGGCCGCGGCGGCGGCGGATGGGGCCTGCAGCGAGGCGAGGACGCCGCGCAGCGACGTACCGGCCTTCTCGCCGATGATGCCCTGCGTCGCGAAATACGCGATCGTCCCAGCCGTCTCGTTGAGCGAGAACCCGACAGACCCGGCGAGGGGGCCGACGTATGAGAGTGCGAGGGCGAGGTCATCGACGGAGCCCTGCGCCTTGCCGGCACCGCTGGCGAGCACGTCCGAGACATGCGCGGCCTGCTCCGCGGGGAGGCGGAACTGGGTCAGCGTGGTCGCCATGATCTCCGCCGAGCGCGCGACCTGCAGCTGACCGGCAGCGGCGAGGGCGAGCGCACCGTTCAGCGATCCGCCGATGATCTGCGAGACAGTCTGGCCCGCCTTCGCGAGCTCCTCCTCGGCCGCGGCGGCTTCGGATGCGCTGTAGGCGGTGTCCGCGCCCGCGTCGAGGGCGGCCTCGCCGAGAGCCTTCTGCTCGCCAGCGGTCGCCATGGTCGCGGCGCGCACGTTCGACATGGCCGCGCCGAACTCGGTGTTCTTCGCGACGGCGAGCGTGACCATCGCGGCGGCGGCCGTGCCCGCGAGTAGCAGGGCCGTGGAGAGTTCTTTCGCTGCGGCGGCCTGCTGCTCGGTGGTGACCTTCTGCTGCTTCTGCTTCTTGTCGGCCTTCTCGGACTCGTCGCCGACCTTCTTGGTCGAGGTCGCCTGCTCGTCCTGAGCGGCCTTCGTCTTGCGGGCTTTCTTGCCCGTCTCGTCCGTGGACGTGCCGAGCTTGTCGACCTTCGCCGCGGACTCCGCAGACGCCTTGCCGGTCTTCTCGACGGCAGCGGCGGCCTCAGCCTGATCCTGGTTGAAGGCCTGCTTCCCGATCGTGATCAGCTTGAAGACCAGCGCGCCGGCGTCGAACATCGTCTACCGCCTTCCGCAGCCATGAGCCGTCGATGTGGAGGAGCCGTTCGACCGCGCTGCGGACGAAATGCCAGGTGTGCGTGTCGAGAGCCCGATCGAGGTCGGGGATCAGATGGTGCTGCGCGAGGTCGAGTTCGACCTCGCCGAAGAGCTCCGGGAACGCGAGGCCCCAGAGCTCTTTCGACGTGACGGAGGTCGCGGCGGCGACCTTCTGGGTGACCGCCTGAGCGCGTTCGGCTTTCCACTCCGCCGAGTACACGTACTCGGGGTAGATGCCGTTCTCGTCAGGCTTCCCCAGGGGGGTAATCAGTCCTCGTTCGACGCCTCGGGCGATGTCCGCCGGACCAAGAGGCCCAGACGTGCGGTCAACGCCCGAACTGCTTTTAGGGTGCCGGCGAGGCCCTCACCGCCCTCGATGTACGTCTTCACGCCGTCGAGGCCGAGGACCGTCTGCCAGAAGAACGCGGGCATGATGATCAGCTCGGCTTCGTCCTGGGAGAGTTCCATGCCGATGCGGTTGAAGTTCGTCTGCTCGGCGTCGGGTCGCGGCACCCAGCGGTCGCCGTCGAGGACCGCGCCGTCGACAGCCATCTGCAGCGCCGCGGTGAGTTCTGCGGCAACCCCGCCACCGCTGGTGACCGTGAGGTACGTGTCGGTGATCTGGCGGCCGGCGTGCCCCGGGAGGGGGCGGATCACGAACGGATCCACCCCCTCCATGGTGAGCACGAGGTTCCGGCCGTCTTTCGTTGCGTCGATCATCACGATCCCTGCTTCCTTCTGATCAGGCCGCGGTGTACGGCAGGGCGTCGGATGCGCCCACGGCGTTGGTGATGACGATCGGCGCGGAACCGGCGACAGTCGCGGGGATTCGGAGGACGATCGCGTTGTCGTCGATGACGCTGAACTCCGTGACTTCGGCGCCGTCGATCGTGGCGGACACCGCCGAGGCGACGTTGTAGCCGCGGACGACGATCAGGTCACCGACCGTCTGTTCGGTGGGCGATGCCGTCTCGAGAACCGGCTCGCCGGTGCCCGCGATGGGCGACTCGGTGAGTCGGCGCACGACGCCGTCGTTGTTGAGCGTGAACGTGAGCAGCGCCTTGTCGGCGTAGCCCGTGTTCGCCTCGGCGACAGCGACGGAGAACGTGCCCTCGAAGGCGGGGAAGCGCTCGTCCAGGGCGTCGGTGATGATCTGGAACTCGCGCTTGTTCAGGCCGCCCTCCGAGTAGGCAGCGTTGATCAGGTCGAGCAGCCACGCCTGCGCGGCGACGATCATGCCGGTGACCGGGTCGCGGACGACCTCGACGTTGAACGTCGGCGCGAAGTTATAGCCGATGATCTCGGTGGAGCCACGGCCCTTCGTGCCGAACACCTCGCGCTGGACGGGGATGGGGCTCGGATTCAGGGCGAGGTTGTTGATGTCGCCCGTGACGTTGACGAACACGCCTGCGAGCTTCTGGCGCAGCAGGCGCTGGTGGGCGAGCGCGAGGGAACCCTGGGAGGGCGCCGTCGTGTCGTAGAGAGTGCGATCTCCCATGGGAGTCTCCTTCGGTTGTGATGGGTGCCGGCGCTTCCGGCGGTTCTACGGGCGACGCCCGCGGAAGTGATAGGTCGCTGCGGTCGCGGAGCGGCCCTGCGAGTCGGGATCGAAGTCGGTCGCGGAGAACTCCCACGCCCACGAGATGCCGAGCACGGCGGGCGTGTACTCCTGCTGGTCGAGGAGCGCCCGAAGATCGGCGGCCCACGAACGAACGGCGAGCGGCGAGCCGAGGCGACGCGTGAAGATCTGCGCCCGGTAGGTCATGTCGGCGCGGCCGTCAGCGATCGGGCGTAGCGGGGTGAGGAGGGTGAACTCGTTCACGGTGGTCGGCATGATGCCGTCGAGGCGGATGCCGCGCTCGACGATCGCCCCGCTCGGCTTGTAGACCGCGAGGTTGTGATCCTGGAGGAGCTGCGCGAGCGCGCGGTTGAGGATGATCTCGGGAGCGTCAGCCACCGCGCACCTCCGTACGGATGATGTCGCCGAGCTCGGCCTTGTTCTCGACCATCGCGTTCTCGACCCACTTGCCCTCAGCGCTCGGGTTCGCGTCGGTGGAGAAGTCATACTCGGGGTGCTCGTGGAGGCGCGTCGCGTACGGGGTGTCGACGATGATCGCCGCGCCCTCCTGAGAGTCCGTCGCGGGTTCCACCGTGTGTGCACCGGCGAGGGTGCCCTGATCCCAGGGGGAGCGGTCGACCGCGAGTGCCATGCCGCGCTCGGCGGCCTTGTTCTCGCCCGCGACGAGGCGGCGTTCGATCTCCTCGGTGACGGCACCGAAGTTGTTCGTCATCGTGACGGTCGCGCGAACGCCCATGGTGACCTCACTCCAGCCAGAGTTCGATGTGCGACGGGGCGCCGGGGTACTCGAAGCGAGCGGAGTCGATGACCGCGGACGTGCGCTCGCGGGGCGTGCCGGCCCACACGGTGACCTCGGAGCGTGGCTCCGTGTCGTCCTCGAGCAGCAGCACGACAAACGCCGTGGCGGTGACCTCCTGGCCCTTTGTCGGGGAGTTGCCGCGACGGTCAACGACGAGGCGCGTCTTCTGCTCCACGTACGCGGGGCGGTCCTCGCGAACCTCGCCCCAGATGTCACCCTCCGCGCCGTCGCCCGCGTGCGGCTTGATGCTCACCCGGTGGGGGAGATGCTTCGCGCGCAACCGTGCCACGGCGACCTCCTAGGTGTGAGCGATCGCGCCACCGATGAGACCAGCGTTCGCGAGAATGTCGAAGGCACGGTCGCCGATTCGGCGGAGCAGCTTCTGGTGGTCGGTGAGCCCATCGGAGGAGGACGACGTCGTGCCGAGCGAGACGGAGCCGATCTTCACCGCACCCGCGGCGGCTTCCGCGCCCGTCGGGTCGTCGGTGATGCTCCAGTGCTCAGCGATCGCGCACGTCGCCTCGGTGAACGCCTCAGAGATCCCCGCGTCGGTGGCGTACCCGTCAGTGTCGACGTCATAGATCGCGCGGCGGGTGAGCTTCTCGACCTCGATCGACGCCGAGCGAAGGCGCTTCTTCAGCACCTCGGGCTCGCCGTCCCAGTCCTCCTCGGCATACTTCGTGTAGTCCGAGGGGGTGGCGTAGGTGCGGGTCGCCATGTCAGTCCGACTCCTGACCCGCCGCGATGAAGGCGCCGATGATCTCGTTGCGCGAGGCATCCGGTGCGATGTCGAGTCCCTCGAGCAACGCTGCGTCGCGCAGCTGCTCGTCCGTGAGCTCGAAGAACGGCGTGCCGTCGACGGGATGCTCGCCGAGAGGCGTTGCGGTGCTGTCGGCAATCGGCGCGGCAGGCTGCCGAGACAGGATCTCGACGATCTCGGCCTTGAGCGCCTTCGCGGGCAGGTCGACGCCCTCGACCTCTGCGATCTCGCGCAGCTGCGGGATCGTGAGGGAGGTCAGGTCGATGATCGGTTCGCCTAGGCCCGCCTGGAACGGCGCCTCGACCTCGAGGTCAGCCTCGATCGTGAACCCGTGCTGACGGAGAGCAAGCTCGCGCTCAGGGTGCAGGCTGTCGACGGTGGCGACGCCGTCGCGGAAGTCGACGCCGAGGGCGTGCTGACGGCCAGGCTGCGGGGTGGGGTGAGTGATACGCATGGTGGCCTCCTCAGGCGGTGATGTGGATCTGGTCGACACGGCAGGACTCGAACCTGCGCACCGTGGCTCTATCCGCTGAGCTACGTGTCGGTGGTGCTCCCGGTACGGCGGGCGAATACACGCCGCACCGGGAGCGGTGACGTCACTGGACGGGGAGGGTTCCCTGGTCCTTGACGGTCTGGTCCTCGGGGTCGGTGCTGTCGGTGACGAGCGCCTCTCCTTCGGGGGTGGTGACTCCCTTGTAGGGGGTGCCGCCGGGCTGGATCGCAGCCCAGATCTCGTCCTTCTTCTTGACGGACGCCTCGATCTGGATGCCGCGGTCCTTCGCGTACGCGAGGAGCTGCGGGATCGTCCACTTGTCGGAGGGGTCGCCGAGCGGGTAGTCCCGATCTGCGTCCTCGTCGACGTGGCCGCCGACCACGTAGCCGTGGCGCTCGAAGTAGGAGATCGCGCTCTCGTTGTCGGTCTCGCCGACACCGTCCGAGAATGCGACACCGACGACGATGCCGTTGAAGCCCTCGACGGGCGTCTTGATGGTCTTCTTCGCCATGATCCAGGTCTCCTTACTGGACGCGGATGTTGCGGAGGACCGCAGCAGCCTTGGTCGACTTGAGAGCGACGACGACGGGGCCGAGTTCGACCTCGCCCTTCTTCACGGCACCGGAGGTGCTGAAGTCGGGGAGCCAGGTCTGGACGATCTGACCGCCTGCGGTCGAGACGCCGTGGAACCCGTCCATGCCGATGCGAACCGCGTAGAGGTCCGTCAGGCCGCCGGTGGAGACGGTCGCGACGGTACGGGTCTCGATCGGGATGATCGGGTCGTTGGTGCCGGCCTTCGCGCCCGGGTCCATGAAGACGATGTCGCCGTACTGCTCGCGAACGATCGGGCGGCCGTTGGGGCCGGCGAGGTTCTCGAGCGGGGAACGGACGTACATGTCTGCGCGGCGGGCGGCGGCGCGGATCTTGGCGAGGGCCTTCGCGTTGCCGAAGATCACCGTCGGCGCACCGTCGAGGGACGACAGGAACTCGTCGATGACGTCGAGCGCGGCGTGCTGCGCGTCGGCCGTGGCGAAGCTGCGCCAGTCGGTGACGACAGCCGGGTTGATCTCGGTGGTCGAGCCGGTGAGGGCCTTGTCGAGACCGTCGAAGCCGTTGGCCTCGACTGCGGTGTCACCGTTGATCACGGCGTCCTGGAACTTCGTGACCGTGCTCTTCACGGTCTGCTGGAGGTTCAGGGCGACGGAACCGCTGGCGGCGGGGCCGATCTTCGCGAGCACACGGTCGACCTCGAACGATCCACCGAGCGGGGCCAGCGTGACGCTGACCTTCGTGGTGGTGACGTGCTCGGGCGTGTACTCGGTGTTGTAGGCGCGGAACGCTGCGGAGCGCTGCGTGGCCAGACGGCGGTAGCCGTAGTCCAGCGTGGCGCCGCCGCCGACGGGGTTGACCGCGTCGTCGAAGATCAGTTCGTCGAGGATCGCGGACTCCTTGCGGAACTCGTCGATCACCGCGACGTCGAGGTCTTCGACAGCGTTGCTCTTGGCCTCATTGAGGGTGACGGGCATGATTCATCTCCCTTCCGGGGAGCTAGCCACCGAGGCGCGCCTTGACGGCGCCCTCGATGGTCGGGGTGGTGGTGGTGCCGGATCCGCCCTGATGCCCGCCACCGCTTGTGCCGGGGAGAGCGGGTCCTGCTTTGAACGCCGAGTTCCTCTCGAGCGCGCCTTCGATCGCCTCCTGGACCTTGGCTTCGTCAGCCAGGTCCACGTCAGCGAAGGTCTTCATGAAGCTGCTCGAGTCGAGCAGGAGGTCCGCGCGGGCTCCGAACTTCGGTGCGTTGAGGAGCAGCGCCTTCTCGCGATTGAGCGCGTCACGCTCTGCCGCGATGCTGTCGCGCTCCTGCTGAGCCGTGGCGAAGTCCGTCGCTGCCTTCTCCGCGGCGAGGCGATGGTTCTTCGCCTCCTCGCGCAGCTCGCGCACGTACTCGTCCGGGTTGCCCTGGTAGTTGATGGGCGCAGGCGGCGTCGGAGCAGGCGGAGGCGTCGGCGCGGGCGGCTGAGGAGCCGGGGACGTCGGCGCGGGAGGGGCCGGGGGCGCGGACGGTGCCGGATCAGCTGCGGGCGGTGCGCCCGCGGGGTCGTCTGCGAAGCGAATGCCGCGCAGCTCGAACAGAGTCGGGCCGATCTGCGCCATGCCGTCGCGGTTGATCGCGACCGGGTGGCGGTACTTCGCGGGTGTTGCCATGGTGAGCCTCCTGCTCATTGGTGACCTCGACGCCCTGCGCGTGAGGAGATAGGCCGTGCCGTCGCAGTGCAGGGCCGACGACGGCACGGGGCATGTGGCACATTTGGTGCATGGCGGAGAAGAAGCACGGAAAACGCTCAGGAATTCGCGGTCGTGTCATCAAGAAGGGCGGTCGAGGCGATCGGACCGGTAGGTGGAAAAGCGTCCAGATACAGGTAGATCGGCTCTCCTCGCAAATGCGAGCGGCGGAGCGAGCGGTCAGTGAGCAGAAGGCTGAGATTGCGGAGCTCGAGCACGGACTGCGTGCTGTGAGAACGGACGGCGGTGACGGACTGGGCACGATCGAAGGGCGCATTTACATCGGCACTGCCGACGCATTCCACGCCTTCCAAGCTTTCGCTGCTGTGCAACGACTTCTGCGAGACCTAGGCGCCACGTCGATCGAGATTGATCAGGTGAGCGAGGGATCGGTCTTTCTAACCGTGAAGTCCTGGTTCTCGGAGTGGGCGGCAAGGCGCGAGGTGAGGCGCATCGCGAGCCAGCTCGTGCAAACCGCTGAGGCGATGACCGTAGACAAAGCGCACGCAGAGAACGCGGCGGTGCAGATGTCGGCGATCGCTGAGATGGTGACTGCGGGTGCCAACGCCGGTGCGATCTCGATCGACCTCGGAACACTGCAGTACGTTCAAGTCGTCGATGAGGACGGTAAGACGCAGGTCGCGGCCCGCTCGATCTCTTCTCGGGAACTCGCCGACAAGCGAATCGACGAGGCTACGCTCCGTGATCCGAAGGCGATGTTGGAGGAACTGCGACGGGATGCCGATGAATCCGACGGGCCAGTGGCCGTGTGATCCCGGCGGGGGGCAGGTCTACCTAGCGCCGAAAGGTGGACGCAGTGATGAGCAGCCTTCGCGCCACAGATATGCGCGTTGACCCCTGCCGGGATGGTCTAGCCGCCACCCAGGTGGGCGGGGTAGGCTTGTGGAGAACGCGGCAGGCAGTCCACTAGGACAGCCGGGCCGCGTTCTCTTATTCCTTGGTGAGCCAGGTCACACGGCCCGCGCGGTCGATGAAGATCACGTCGGTGAACCAGTCGTTCCCGGCCAGTCGTCGGCGGGCCTCAGCGAGTGCGGCCGCTTCGTCGATCGGGCTCCGCGCGAGGTCGAGCACGAGGCGGTGAACGCCCTGTTCCTTCGCACGCGCGAACTGATTCGAGATCGTTGTCTTGCCTGCACCCTCAGGGCTCTTGAAGTCCCACGCGTGGCCGTCGATCGTGACGTCCGGGTTCTTCACGCCGTGGGTGAAGTCCTCAACCCGCCACTCTGCGCTGATGCCCGCCCGTGCCAGACGCTCGCCGGTTGCGAGCTCGTGCGGGCGAGGGAACGCCCCAGTCGGTACGGTCTGTGTGCCGCGGTTCGATGGGCGGACGTCGCCGAGCGTGCGTGCTGAGACCCGGTCGCCAGCGATGAGTGGCGCAGGCGGCGTCGGGGGAGTCGGAGTGCTCGCGCGTCCGACCGGGCCGCGACCGTCAGCGAACCCGAGCTGCTCACGGTACGACTGGCGCTTCCGGCCGGTGTCGCGGATGAAGTCCCGCATATCGGCCTGAGCGGCACGCACGTCCTGTGCGGCCTTCCGCCGGTCGGTGTCGGTCATCGCGGACGCCTCGCGGCGCTTCGCTGACCGGATCTCCCGCTCGAACGCCCGCTGCTGCGCGCGTTCCTTCTCGGCGACCTCGTCATACGTGGTGTCGTCCTGCGGGACTGTGAGGCCGGGGGAGTAGGCGACGAGGCGGCACCGGCAGTTCGGGTGTCCCCAGCCTGCAGCGCGGGCCTCAGCGACCGTTCCGGCGACGTCGACCGTGACCGTCTGATCGCGGGTCGAGTGCGGCAGAGCGCGAGGCCCTGCCGGCGAACCGTCCGTGGCGAGGATCTTCCCCGCCCACGACGCGCACTTCCTGCACGAGTCGAGACCGCGGACGACGGTGACGAGGTTGATGCCTGCCTGGCCCATCCGCCAGATACCGGCGTCGTTGAACGCCCGGTTCACGGTTGTGCGGCCGGCCATTTCGGCGTACGCGCCGATCGTCCAGCGGCGGTCAGATCGGTCGACGAACCCGGTGATGCCCTCGGAGAGGAACCGCTGCACGGCGGATGCCTGCTGCACGCGCGACGTCGTCACGCCGAGGAGCGTGTTCGGCGAGTACAGGGCCACGATCCGCTGGTACGCGTCCTGCGGGTATCGGGTGAGGCGCTGATTCAGCACCTCGAGCCGCGACTCCAGCGACAGGGCCACCATCGCGACAGCCTGCGACGAGGTGCCCGCGATCGGTGCGACGGTGTTGACGCCGGCGAACCGGAGAGCGGCGGCAGCGGCGGCCTCGCCCTCGGTCGCCGCGATGCGGATGACGCGGTCGGCGAGATCCTCGGCGCGGAGATCGGAGACGATCTGCATGGCGACGGCCTGCAGCTCACGAGCTGCCGCGGCACGGTGTGCGTTGAGCTCCGCGTTGATGCGGTTCCAGTGACGCCGCTCGGTCGCTGTCATCCCCATGCCGCCCGGGGCGGTGGGGAGCAGCGATGCGAGCTGGAAGTCGCGGATCGCCTGCTTCGCGACCTCGCGGATCAGCGTGTCCTCAGCGTCCCTGTACCGCTGTGCGAGGTACCGGGAGAGATCTTCGATCAGCTCCTCGACCGACTCGCGCTCAGGGTTCGGGACGAAAAGGGCCACCCTTCACCTCCGCAGACTGGACCGATACGATCGCGGCATGGCAGAAGCAGAAAGACGAGAATGCCGCCACTGTGGCGCGCTAATCGCGTTGGGCAACCACGGAGTGCACCGCGAATGGCACCTCAAGGTCGAGCCCGATCTTGAACGGCCCACGTCCGAGTTCGGATTCTGGGACCCGAACGGGCGGTGGAATCAGAACTCACGCGACTGGTAGATCGTCCTCCTGTGCGTCGCCGCCGTCGAAGGTGGCCGGGTCGGGCGCGTTGCCACGCTCGGCACGGATCTTCGCGACCTCCTCGCTGATCGCGTCGTCTTCCCAGTCGGGGTTCGCTCGGCGCACCTTCTGCTCGAGCGAGATCGCCGCGGCGGTGTCGAGGAGCGTGAGGGTGCGGGCGAGCTTCTCCGGGTCTTCCTGCGACACGTCGGGGAAGATCACCGTCGGCTGGTCGCACCGGCCGCCACCCTTGCCCGGGAACACGAGGCCGTCGATCTCGAGCGCCACCGAGGCGGCACGGCCGATCGCGACGCGCTCCTGCAGGATCTTCTTGTCCCGGGTGCGCTCGGACGCCTTGTCCTTCGCGTCGACCTCCGTCGCGGTCTGCTGTGCCTCTCCGGCGTAGTCGCCCCACGCGGACTGGGAGAACCCGGCCTTGCGGAGGATCTCGCGGTAGATGCCGAACGCCGTCTTCTCGTGCTCATCGACGCGGATATCGAACTGCACCTTGTCGAACGCGACCTTGCCGGGCTCTCCCGGCATGTTCAGACCGGCGAAGATCTCGCGGCCATTGTCGAACGACGCACCCTGGCCGACGATGCCGTAGTCCAGCGCCGCATCAGGGACGAGGATCTTGCCGGCGCCGAGACGCAGGTCACGCATCCACGAGGAGAACGTCTCGTCGAGCCAGTCGAACAGGCCGTGCAGCTGCGCGAAGTCGGAGCGGCCCGTCGAAGCGAGGACGCCCTTCTTCCGCCATGCCGCGGTCGGCATGTTCTTGTTGTACACAGCGGTCAGACGGTCGATGTTGGTGAGGATCCGGGAGTCCTGGTTGACGATCGCGGCGTACGTCTGCGTCTCGGGGATCTCAGCCAGTGGCACACGGCGGCCAAGGTTGTCGGCGGAGCCCGCGAACAGGGCATGCTCGATCATGCCGACGGCGTGGTGCTCCAGGTGCCGGTAGTAGACCGAACCCTTCACGTACTCGGACCACATCGTGCACTCGACGAGACGGCCCATGCGGAACGTCGGAATGATGACGTCGGCCGCGGACGGCTCCAGCCACACATGATCAGCGACCTCGGTGTCCCAGCGAGTGACGAGGGCGACGGCACCGAGGGCGGACTTGAGCTCGCCCATCTGGTTGAACGTCGCGTGTGCCTCGTCACCGTTCGCGATCAGGTCGAGGCGCGCCTGAGCCTTCCCGTCGCGGCGGAGCTTCGTCTCACCGGGGGACTCGAGGCGCACCTCGGGCGGCTCAGCGAACACGAGATCCGACGCGAGCGTGGCGAGGTCAGCCGGGGCGGGGACGTGCAGGCGTGCACGGTTCTCGTTCGCCGGCACCGGGCGACCCCAGAACATGCGGGACGCGGCACCGACGAGACCACCCTGCATCGGCTGACCGTTGCGGACGTGCGTCGAACGGGTCTTCGTCGTGTTGCCGTACATCTTCGCGAGCGCGTCGGTGTCGCCCGTGTACCAGGCGTCGTTCTCGGCGAACGCCTTGTAGGCGAAGTCCCACGGGGCGGGCAGCCACGGTGAGTTCGGTTCGGGGATCGGCATGGCTCCCCTTCCGGGTGCGTCAGGCGGCGAGCTGTGGCCGCCAGTAGTTCTCGGTCGAGTGGGTGATGTAGCGGCCGCCGTCGAGCGAGTGGTCGTCTTCCTTCACGACGACGTCCTCGCCGGCGTCGGTCGCTTTCGCGTCCCAGCGGTACTCGGTGACTTCCTCGATCCAGCCGGCGCACCGGTCGGTGACGATCATGTCGTCGTTGTCGAGAAGGTTCGCGACGGTCTTGATCCCCGGGAGGACGTCGTTCACGGCAGGCCAGGGGGAGAGGCCCGTGCCGCGGAGATCCTGCTGCATCTGCATGTGCATCGACGCGGCAGCCGGGTCGAGCATCAGGAACCGTGGGGCGATGGTCAGCGGGTACGGCGTGTGATCCTCAGGGAGCCATGCCCGGAACCGCTGCGACAGGGCGGCGTCGGTGAGCCGCTGGTCGCCGTGGTCCTTCGGGTTGTACCGCCACTCGTCCATCATCACGAGGCGAGAGTGAGGGACGGTGCGACCGTACTTGTCGACCTTCGTCTCGTCGGTCACGCCGAGCATGAGAGCCGCGGTTGTGTTCGTCGTGCCGTAGTCCATGCCGATACCCATGACGTCGCGCAGGCGGGGCATGTCGTCGAAGCGGATGACGTGACGGTCGGGATCCCACATCGGGTAGACGGCGCCCTCAGCGTTCGTCCACTCGCCACGGATCATCCGGTCGTAGAACACCCCGGAGAAGGACCGCTCCATGTCGGCGATGTACTCGGCCGGCAGGTTCGGGTTGTCCTTCATCGTGAAGTGGAACGAGACGAGGTTCTTCGCCGCGCCGGGGACGATCCAGTTCTTGCGGATCCAGTGGTTCCGCGAGGCCGGGTTCATCGTCGCGAGCAGACGGGCGCCCTCGACACGGAGTCGAGAGACGAGCATGTTCCAGAACGCCTCGGGGAGCAGCGCCGCCTCATCGACGTACGCGAGCGCGACCGTCGAGCCCTGGATGCGGCCGACGGCTTCCTTGTTGTGCGCGCCGATGACCATGACCTCGCGGCCGAGAATGAGAGCCGACGACGCACCAGGCGTGTAGTGGATCTGCGACGCGATGACCGTGCCGAAAATCGCCGTGTTCTGGAACAGCACGAACACGTTCTGGTAGACGGTCGTCATCGTGCGGCCCACGATCACGATGATGCCCGTGCGAGGCGCCATGCGAACAGCGAGCAGGAACGCCCACAGGCTGATCACAGTCTTCCCCGACGACACCGCACCGAACCACAGCGCCAGCTTGAACCGCATCGCATCGACGAGGGACAGGATCTGCGCACGGGACGCGGACCGTTCGATCTCGTCAAGCCTCATTCGGTGTCTCGCCTCGGTATATGTCCGCTGCTGCCCGGAATCCCTCGGCGAGAGTGTCGAGAACGCCGACAGCCTGCTCGAGGCCGGTGTCCGACTTCTCCACGATGCGGGTCAGCTTGTCGAACGTGATGCCGGCCGTCGTGATGATGTTCCGACGCACCTCGACAGGGGCAGAGTCCAGCACCCGCGACTCGAACGTGTTGTCCTTCCCGCCGAAGTTGTACACCTCGTACGGGCCGTCGATCACATCGAGCATGCCCTCAGACGCCGCGAGCATCTTCTCCGCCAGACGGATACGCCCAGCAGCCAGATCCACGGCACGAGCCTCGGTCGCCTGTTTGGTCTCTGACCGGTCAAAGGTCAGACCGGCGTCGCGGCAGATGTTGGTGACTGATCCGGCGGCGATGTTGACACGGCGGGCGATCTCGTTGCGGGCGACACCTTCGGCGTGGAGTGCGAGGACTTGAGCCTTTTGGTCTTCGGAGATCGCCATGGGTGTTCACCTCGACTCGGGCCTCTTGCCCTGTGCGGGATGCGTCAATCGGACGCGGTCTGGGATGCTGTGGGAATGGATGAGATTCCCTGGGGTCAGCTGTTCACAGCCGTCGCTGCGCTCGGTGGTGCGGCGATCGGTTCGTGGGGTACTTCGTGGGGAGCGGTACGGCGGGAGCGGGAGCAGCGTGACGCCTCCGCTCGGGCCGCAGAGGAAACGCGAAAGCGAGCGGCGGAAGATCAGAGGCGCGAGGCGCTGGTCAACTTCACGGAAGCGTATGCGGCCGTAGTCAACTGGGGAGACACCGAAACTGTGAGACGGCTCCACCGCGCGCGTGCCGAGTTCCTCTCGACTTTGCGACCCGGGGAAGCGGGAGTGGCTGAGTACACCCGTCGGCTCGTTTCAGTTCCCTTCGCCAACGTCTCGGAGGCAGACGCCGCAGACAACGTCAATGAGCTCTTTGAGTGGGCGAGGGGGGAGCGGGAACTCGGATGAGCGAAGCCCCGGTGTCCCTCGCGGAGGGGCCGGGGCTTCGGTCTGGGCGGAGTGCTCCACCATCTACGATCTATCGTGCATCAATTGCGGCTTTTGCGTATTTTCTAGACGCGGATTCGGTCAGCGTGTCGTGGGTTTCCCGCGGGGTCTGCCCCGGCGGATCGTAGGCTCGACGCGTATGACGGCCTTCGACAGCACGATCATGCGGTTCTGGTCGTCGCGGCGGACGGCGAGACGGTCATCCTCGATCCACTCGTAGATCGTGCGGGGCTTCTTCCCGGCGAGGAGCGCCGCCTCCTGCACGGTCACCCATTCTTTCGGCTCAGGCATGCGGTTCCTCTCGTTCAGTGACCGATATGTTGCTGTCATGACCTTTCCCACGACTCCGCCGCAGGCTGGTTGGCATTTGAACGCTCAAGGCCAACGTCAATGGTGGGACGGGGCCGCGTGGGGACCGCTCGCCCCAGGGGAGGCGCCCGCACGCACGGGGAGCTATAGCCCTCCAGCCGTCGTGAAGTCGTTGACCCCCGCGTACTGGTTGGCAGTTCTTCTCGGGGCGTTCGGTGCGCACCGGTTCTACACCCACAAGTTCGCCACTGCATGGGTTCTCGTGGTGATCTCTGTTGTGTCGCTGCTGTTCCGCATCGATCCGGACCCGATGTCCGCTGTCATCGGCAACCTGCTTCTGGCCGTGGTAATCCTGTGGGTGCTGAGCGATCTCTTTCTCATCCCGTCCATGGTGAGAGCTGCGAACATCAATATTGCGGCGGCGGCGCGCCAGAGCTGACGCTCTGCCGCTCATCGCGCACTCCGAGCAGCGGCTACACGACGGGCCGCCTCGGCGCGTCCCGCGACGACGGCAGCGCCCCAGGGACCGGGCTGGTCGTCGATGTAGTCCACGCCGTCTCGGAAGCCCCGCGCGAGCAGCTGCGCATCTGGCGCTTCGCCCTGCGACTCCGCGGACTGGCGGGCTCTGATCTTGTAGACCAGCGCACCCGCTGTCTTTCGGATCTCCGTACCGTGCTCGCCGGGTGCAACGCCAGCGGCCACGAGGAGGCCCTCGAGCATGTCCACCGTCAGCTCGTACGTGTCGTCGCTCGGCTCCGTGACCTCAGTGGTGCGAAGCACGGTCGCGGCGTCGTGCAGGAGACGAATCACCGTGGAGGTGACGTTGTACCCGCCGATTGCATACCCTCCGGCGAGGTTCCTCGCGGCGCTGTCGAGATAGTCGGCATCAGCCAGACGCTCGGGGACACCGGCGGGGCCGTACGGAACGTGCGGGCGTGGGATCTCGATGGTGTCGGTCATGCTGCGGTCCTTTCGGGGGTGGGTTCGATGGTGTGTGCGTCCTGGATGATCCAGTCGGCGCGGTAGCCGGGTGCGGCGGTGTGCTGGTCGGCGTCCCAGAGCGCCTGAACGCCGCCGGGGCGGGACTGGGCGCCGAGGAGGTGGCAGTCGCACGGGCAGTCGACGTTCGCGCAGTCGGCGTGCAACTGGTGCTCGCAGGTGGCCGAGCCCTTCCAGCGCGTGATGTCGGGGCGGATGCGTGCTCGTTCGACGCCGCAGAATGAGCAGGTCACGACGGTTGCGCCGCGCTCCTCGTGCGTGTTCGCGATCGTCAGGGCGTCGCAGGATGGGCACCGTTCCCGGACGACGGGCTTCTCGCGAGTCTCGATCTCGAGTGTGTTGAATGCTCGTTCAGCGCTGATCGCGAACTGGATCGCGTCGGCGGCACCGTCCTCGTCGTGCACCCACAGGTCGACGGTCTTATCGGCTCGGGACACGAGGTGCGCTTCACATTCGCTGACCGTCAGGAACGTGAGCGTCAGGTTCGAGTAGCCCCCCGGGGTGCTGCCAGCGATTCCGCCGGTGTCCGCGGTGACGAGGCGACCCTCCGCCGCGTCGACCGCTCGGCGGAAGTCCCGCCAACCGGCGACCGCAGCCACCGCACGCTCGTAGCAGTGCGAGCACAGGAAGCCGCGATCGGCGCCTCGGGGGAGGCAACCCCAGCACAGCCCGGGGCGGAGCTCCTCAGCCCAGCCTGGGTGATCCGGACAGGTGACACGGTGGCCGCGCGGTTCCATGCAGGGACGGATGCCGGGGAGGCCGAGGTGGGTGATGCAGAGGATGGTCACTGTGGGACTCCTGTCGTGCTCGACTTGCGGATGATCGCGGTTTCCGCGTCTACGTGGGTGAGGGCGATGCATCCGGAGTGCCCCTCAACCCAGACGACAGGCGTGTGCCCGCTGAGGAGCTGCGCGGTAGATCGAGTGACGGAGACCCGGCCCTCGCCAGCGCGCGCACCGGTCCAATACCGGACCGGCGAGCCGACCGGTGTCGTGCGGTTGAACTCCTCGACCGCTCGCCGGTTCTCCCAGTCCTGCTCCTGGCGACGCCACTCGGCGACGCATTTCTGCTGGCATGTCCAGTAGTCCTGCCACCCGTCTTCGTGCTCGCCGGAGCGGAACCAGACGTGCTTCATGAAGCGGCCGCATATGTCGCAGCGCTCAGACATCGTCGTCTCCCGTCTCGGAGTCAGCGTGTGGCCATGGCACGAGCGGGACGTCGTCCCAGTGCTCAGGGTCGCGGCCGTGGCCGTCGGCTTCCATGCAGTCGACGCACACCTCGAACGCTGGGACGGGGCTGCAGGCTGACATATCGTCCGGCTCCCCGTCTTCGTCGACGTGATCGCACTCGCCCTCGAGGCAGTCTTCGCGGTATGCGGTCGCGACGGTGATGTGCTCGACATGTGCGGCGGCTTCGACCGCAACCACCTCGGCGAGTTCAAAATGGCGTGTCGTCTCCAAAGCTCCCACCTCCCCACGCGGGTGCCTCAGCGCTCGGAGTAGCCCACGGCTCCTCCGATGCCGCCGGGGCGGCGTTCGTGCGCTGAGCCCCACCGGACGCCGCGGCACGGGTGACCTGTGCGGTCGCGTACCGAAGCGAGGGGCCGATCTCGTCGACCTCCAGCTCGATCGCGGTGCGCTGGTTGCCCTCGCGGTCCTGGTAGGAGCGCTGACGCAGACGGCCCTGCGCCATGACGCGCATGCCCTTGGTCAGCGAACCCGCCACGTGCTCGGCGAACTCGCGCCAGACCGACGCGCGGAGGAACAGCGCTTCGCCGTCCTTCCACTCGTTGGCGGCGCGGTCGAAGTTCCGAGGCGTCGAAGCGATGGTGAAGTTCGCCACGGCCAGTCCGTTCTGCGTATAGCGCAGCTCGGGGTCGGCGGTCAGGTTCCCCACCACCGTGATTACTGTTTCGCCGGTCATCGGACCAGTCCTTCCTCTCGGAGCTTTGCCTCGGCGAGCGAGACTCGTTGGAATGTGGCGGAGTCGCCACCGGTGTCGGGGTGTGCGCGGCGCTGTGCTGCGCGGATGACCCGAGGCATGTGCGCCTCGGGAGGCTCGTAGAGGTCGGCGGGGATGCCGCTGACCTCGCGCAGATACCGGAGCGCCTCAGTCGCGGTGGAGAAGCCGCTCGGCGCCGCGGTCGCTTCGATCGCGAGGAAGCCGCGGTACTGCTCGCCGCGCTTCGTCACGCCGTAGCGGTCGACCTTGCGGAGCGCCTCGAGAGCGAGGGCCACAGCGCGCAGGTTGTCCTGCCACGTCGTGAACGTGTCGCACGGGTACGAGAGCGAGCCGTGCTTCGACTCGAGCGAGAAGATCACGCCCGGGTGCTCGGCGGCGGCGTGCGCCCGCGGGCGTCCGTCCTGACGCCAGAGAGCGCCCGCTGGGATCGCGATCAGCAGCTCGGCCGACTCACGCTGTGAGCGGGTGTCGCACAGGTGCCAGATCTCTCGGTCGAGCAGATCGAGAGTGTCGACGAGTCCCGCTTTGAACAGCGAGCGGGAGCGGTTGCGGCTGAGTTCTCCCGGCCACTCGCGGATGGGGGCCACCTTCATCGTGTCGGGCCAGGTGCTCATGATGCTTTCCTTTCCGCGCGATCCCGCGCGTTCTGTTCTCTGACTTCGTTCATGTACTTCGTGTGCCAGTCCTTCGCCGTGTGCCCGTCAATGCCGAGCCCGCGGCCGATCTCGTTCCACGACTTCCCGAACCGGCGATCTGTGCTGATCTCCTCGCCAGCGCGGGACGTGTACGCGGACGGGCGACCGGTGCCCGGGCCGCGGCGGCGAGTGATCGGAATGTAGGAGGGCCTCGGCTCGAGCGTCACGATCTGCGCGATGCGATCGGCGACATCGATGCCCTGGGCGTCGGCCTCTGCGTTCAGGCGCCGGTAGTCAGCGAGCGGGACGTTCACCTTCACGGGCAGGTAGCCGTCCATCAGGCGACCTCCGCCCGGTAGGTGCACATCGTGCAGGTGCCGTCGGCGAGCAGCTTGTGCATCCCGTCGAGGCAGATCGTGCCGGGGAGGACCGTGAACGGGACCGGCGCGGACTTCGTCTGCTCCGACCGCTCCGCCCGCTCGAATGCCTTGCGAGCTGTGCCACAGGGGCCGCACCGATCCTCGGTGCCATTCGGATGCTTGGAGCAGAAGGGGGAGAGCGCCGCTCGCGTCCCCTCTACGTCAGTAGAGGGGAGGTCGGGTCGGGTCGGGTCGGGTCGGGTCGGGTCGGGGAACCCGCACTCACACCGTTAGTCACACCGTCTGTCACGCCGTTACTAACGCCGTCGTCACGCGTCTCGCCCTTCTGTCGCTGCCTCCAAGACCTCTGTCGTTCCGCGGCTTTCGCCCGATCCGCCTCGACCTCGGCACGCGTCGGCTGATAGTCAGCCCACGAGTGGAACTCGATACCGTCCGAGCCGTGGTCAAGCCACAGCCGAGCCTCGACCAACGCTCGGCGGAGCCTCGGCGTCGCCCCGAGCTCGGCGAGGACAAAGCTCGGCACCCGTCCGTCGGTCAATTCACGCCCCGACCAGTTGCCCGCCAGCGTCCACAGACCGACCGCTGCGAGGCGGCACGTACGCGGGATGCTGAGCACCTTCTTCGACGTGTAGAACCCGTCGTCGACCTTGAACCACGTCATGGTCAGGGCCTCCCTTCACTGATGTGTCGCCGCTCAGTCGCGGAGACGAGATAGTGCTGCTCGCCGTCGAGGTACTCCACCGGCGTCGCAATGCAGCGCTCGAGGGTCTTCGCGTTCGTCGAGTCCTTCCGCACGTACAGGCCGCGCTCCTCGAGCTCCATGAGGACGAGCGACCCGGCATCGGCCTTCGCTCCGTTGCACCTCCAGCACGCCGCCACGAGGCAGCGCGGGTCGTTCAAGACACGGGAGCCGCCCGAGCCCCGGTTCGCACGGTGATCGGTCGTCGTCGCCTCTCCCTCACACCCAGGGAGCGCGAGGAGGCAGAAACCCCCATCACGGGCGATGACGTCCTGCTTCATATCGACGGGCGGGTGGTTGATGCCCTTGCGGCGGTTCATCGCTTCTCCTCTCAGTGGCATTGGCATGCGCGTTTCTTGCCGCACATGTACGGGGTCCAGCAGCAGTCGGTCTTGCAGGGCGTCCGCTTCTCGCGGGGCAGGGGATCCGGGCAGGCGCCGGGAGGGAGGTTCTTCACGGCAGCGCCTCGGCCTTCTTCTTCGGCACGGGGATCCCGCGGCGTTGCAGATGCGAGGCAGAGACCTTCGAGCAGAGGCCGAACGCATCGAGACGGTTCACCGTCTGACCGCACAGCCGGCACTTCGGCCAGACCTCGTGCATCATGTCGACGATGCGAAGACGCTCCAGCGTCACCTCACGGTTCGGCTCCCAGACCTTCTCCTCGACGGCCGCGAGCGACCGGGCGATGTTCGCCTCCAGCACGGCGGTCATGCCGCATCCTCGATCAGCTCGGCCTCACGCTGCGCCGCCCACTGCTTCTCGAACATCGCGAACGTGATCCGCGGATGCGACGCCCAGTGCTCGACGAGCTCCTCCGACGCGTACGCGAGCGCGCGCGTCTCGTTCCCCATGAACAGCGAGAACGGATCGATGCCCTTCTCCCGGCCGCGAGCATTCAGCATCGCGCCGCGCGTAGCCTCCTCCGCCGCCTCATACTGCGCGTACAGGGTGCCGTCGTACTCGGCGCGGCACTCCCGCCACGCGTCGAACGCCTCGCTGATGATGCTCACGCGGCACCTCGCGCTCGCAGCTCGGACTGTTCGAATGCCCCGAGCCCCAACTCCTCGCGGATCCGCTCGACGGTCTTCGACGCGCAGCCGATCGTTTCCGCGATCCGCCCGTCCGACCAGCGCTCGCGGTGCAGGCGCAGGACGCACTCGCGACGCTCCAACGGAGTCAGCCGCACAGGCTCGCCCTGCATCGCGAGGACGACAGCGGTCTCGTCGATGGAGTCGATCTCGTCAGGGACGGGCGGCTCCACATCGGTGTCGATGTCGTCCCACGCCAGAGCCGGGAGCCACCGACGAGCCTTCGCGAAGTTCTTCGACCGCGAGTATGCGACTTTGTCGGGCCAGGACTCGTGGGGCGGCTCCTGATTCCAGAGCTCCTCGAATAGATCCCGCGCGGCGAGGTGCGTCGACACCATCACCTGATCGCGGCGCAGGAGTGTGGTGAGCTCGGCGTTCCCCAGGCCCATGCGGGTGGCGAGCTTTGCCTGAGACCATCCGCCGACGACGAGCGCCTGCAGTCGCCGGTGCGTGCCAGTTGCTGGCACCTTCTGGCCGGGCGCAAGGTTCTCAAACACGGGCTGTACCGCGAGGATCTTCTCGGCGGTTTCGCGCTTGACGCGCTTGAGCATCTCACCGTGACGCGGGCCAGGATCCTGGCGACCCCAGATGATGTTCCGTGCCGGGGTGATGCCGACGCCCGCGAGCATCGCGACCCGCTTGTAGCCGATCCCGAACTCACCGAGTGCGAGCATGTGCTCCCGCACCGGTGCGACATCGACGAGGCCGCTGTCGTAGCGCCCGTAGGCCTTCTGCTTCTTCCGATCCAGCTCGCGGGCGTTGTGCGCCTCCACGCACGGCGTGCAGCGGCACTGGTGCTGGATGAAACATGTCGACGCGACCGCGTGCTTGTGCGCCTCAGGGCAACGTATGGGCGCCTTCTCGCGCGGCGGGAGCTTCACATGCTGCCCGAGATCGCCGGCCTTCCACGCAGCCTGATAGTGGCGACGGCAGAGGCGCCGAGCGACGGTGCGGCCCCCGCATCCCTCCTGAGTGCAGACCTGCGGCTTGCCGGTCATCGGGTCACCCCCGATAGAGTGCGCTTCGTGACAGAGACCATGACGAGTTGCATCGTCTTCTTGCCCGCGATCTGCGCCGAGTTCTCAATCGCATTGCCAGTTTGGGAACTACTAGCCACGGTGCTCGTGACGGGCTCGGTGACCTTTCTGACGATCTTTTGGAGTCTCCGTGCTGCTCGTGCGGAGACTACGCGCGCGATCGCGGCTGCGAAAGAAACCGAACGACGCGAGCGAGAGGAACGCCAGGCAGCTTCTGACGCGGATGAACGGCGACGCGTTCGACGCGAGCGAATCGCTCTCGGTGAGTCGCTGTTTCGAGCTGCGCATGACCTGTACGCAGTGAGGAACGAAGACCCGAAGAGTCCCCGCCGGCTAGCAGCGCGGGCGGCCTGGACATCGCTCGGCATACCGTTCGGAGCAACCGCGGTTGTCGACGCAAACCGGGTGTATGAGTACGCGACGATCCTGATCGACCGCGGCATGAATCCCCCAGGGCCGTCGGACGCCGAGGAGACCTTCCCTGAGTGGCTGCCTCGGACGGAGTTCCTGCGCCCTATTGAGGATGCTGTCTTGGAGTGGGCGCGGGATGGAGCGCTTTCTTCGACGAACCTGAAGGTCATTGAGGAAGTCGAGGCGGCGCATATGGCCGCCAACGAACAGCGGAAGGCGCAGACGCTGCTTTGGCTCGATTTTCTGGCCTCAATAGATGAGGGGCGAATGGACGAGTCTGAATGATCACACGATTGCTCGATAGGGCCACCGATGAGCGACGCGCCTCTGTCCTCCGCAAGTGTGCCGCTCATGCTGCTGCTCCGATGGTGTGGGCGCGACGGTATTTCGCGACGCGGGCACGGATGCAGATCCGGCAGTCGCGGCTTCCGTCGGGGCGGGTGTAGGTGTTCTCGGGCGTGTAGTCGTGCCCGTTGATGCACGTCACGAGCGCAAGCGCGCGGCGGCGGGCGTTCTCGGCGCGGGTGACCGGCTCGAGGTGGTCGGGGTTCACGCACAGAGGCACCCTGCAGAGGTGGTCCAGCTCGAGGCCGGTCGGGATGGTGCGGCCAAGGGCGAGCCAGACGTGCCGGTGCGCGGTGGTGCCGCCCGACTTGCCATAGCCCTTCCACACAGGGCCGGTCCACAGCCAACACTTCGCGGTGACCTGGATGCGGTGCCACGGCACCCGACGGCGGCCAGCCGACCGCGACGGGGTAGGGATCTCGACGAGAGTCATCGCTGCCCCATCCCGAACGCGGTCGAGATCCGCTTGCCGATGTTCATGAGACCGAAGGACCGGTTCTGGACCGCCTTCTGCATCTCCTCGGCGTAGCGGAGCTTCTCCTTCGCGAGGTTCAGCTCGTGCCGCTCCTCGCGCGTCTTCGAGATCGCGAACTGACGGGCCAACTGCGCGCCCTCCGAGGCGTGCATGACCATCAGGTCCGAGAACCGGCCCTCGTACTTCTCCTCGGCGCGGTGTCGGTCCTCATAGAGCACGACGATCACCTGTGCGATGTGCTCGATCAGATCCGCGATGTCGGTAACCTGCTGGTCGATCGTGGCCGGGGTGATCGGGACGCCGTAGATCCCGGACGGGATCGCGAGCATCTCGCGCACTGCAAGCTCGGCGGGGGAGAGGCGCAGCTCTCCCGTAGCGCCGTCGGTGATGTCGCCCATCAGAGCGCCGCCTTTCGTGCCGTGAGCGCGGCCATGAGGTCGGGCGTAGCCCAGCCCTCGGCGACTGCCTCGGCGTGAATGTCTGAGAGCCCGGCGATGTCGACGGCCTGGGCGACACGCTTGCGCCAGGCGGGCTCGGGCTTCGTCTCGGGTGCTGCGTCGTCTCCGCGCTCGACAGAAGCGTCGTGCAGGTCGCCCTTATGCCAGAGGTCGAGGGCGGCTCCGAAACGCATTCCGGCGTTGCGGAGAGCGTCACCGATCGCCTCCTTGACCGCGTTTCCGCCTCGCTTTCCCTGCGCATCCCCGTACCCGAGGCGGGTGACACCGCACACAGTGAGTCGAATCCACAGCCCGCCGTTCGCGTCAAAAACCGGCGCGCCAGTGGTTGGGTCGGTGGCGACGAACTCCCACGACCACTCAGGGTCGGCGTCCAGCAGACGATCGGTCAGCGCGGCATGTCCGACATAGTCGAGATGCACCGCGGGGAGTCCGTGGTATCCGCCGCACTCGTTGCACTTCCCTTTCGGGGAGTCCGCCTTGTACGGCTTGGGGAGCTTGTTGATCTGGTTCGCGTCGAACGGCTCGCGCAGACGCGCAAGCCCCGTCTTCTCGGTCATGCCGCTTGCCTTTCGTCAGATTCGAGCAACCGCATCGCAGTCGCCTCAAGTTGGGTGATGATCGTTTCGTCGCGCTCCACCCACCACGTGAGTGGTTCGAGCAGCCCGGGCATGAACACGCCGTTGACCTCGGTGCGCGGCATGAATGCGTACAGGCACCGTTCGGCGCCCGTCGTCCGGAACTGCCACTGGATCTGGCGAACGTGAGGGAGTGGGGGCTTCGTGGGCGTCTTCCCGCCCGTCTTGATCTCCGCGATCACTGTGTGATCGAGCGACAGGCCGTCAGGGGTGGACAGCAGCCGCGGGTCGTCCTCGGCTGCGATCAGCCAGTGGTTCGGCATGATCCCGAATTCGCCCTTGACCCACATGGCGATCCAGTTCTCGTTCTCGCGTCCGAATCGCATGTAGTCGTTGTCCTCGACCTCGATTGGGTTGCGGAGGTCGCTGAGCGCCTCGGTGAATCCGGAGGGGGTGGCCGCTTTCGCGACCTGTGTGGCTGTCACGCCGCCGCGCCGCGCGGCCAACCAGGCGGGTCGGTCGTCCGATGGGGCAATGAACCGGTCAGCGGTAATCATCTGGCGACCTCCCACATCGCCCGTGCGTCATCGACCGAGATCGTGTGGGCGGCGAGCCCCTCGCACAGATAGACAGCGAGATCGTCTCGACGAGAAGGCATCATGTCGGAGCGCTGGGTCTCCGAATCGCCGACCGGGGCGTTGAGTGAGATGTGGTGGACGGATCGGTCCTCAAATCCGATGGTCGGGCGCTTCCCAGCCGGGAACGAGCATCGGATCTCGTCGGCTATTGCGCGCCGTTCTCTCGCGCTGACTTCGCGGCCGGTTACTTGCTCGTGATGAGCGATCCTGGCGTTGAGCATCGCCCGACCTTTGATGTCCCGGTGGTGCACCCCCGGCGCCTTGTGCTTTGACGCCATAGATCGCGTCGCGTATAGCAGGAACGCGGTGGACGGAAGGTCTGCCGTGCCGCGCCCCTCCTGCTCAAGAATCATCACGAGGGTGTCGCTCGCGATGTCGTCGGCGTCCGTTCCTGGGGCCGCGTAGTGCTTGGATGCCCGCTGCACGGTTCGGAGGACCTCTGCAGCCAGTGCCGGGGTCATGCTGCGCCTCCGAGGTCTTCCTCTTCGGCGCGGTACAGCGCTTCCTCGGCTTCGTCGCGGCGGCGAATGGCGGCGGTCAGTGCTTCCTCAGCACGGATCACGGCGGTGCGTGCGGCAGCGAGGCGGTTGCGGGCGGAATCAACGGTCATGTCGGAGTCCCTTCGTCGTCGCTGGCTCGGACGGTCCAGCAGAAAATGAGAATGAAGATGAGGAACAGAAGGGCGAGGATGCTCGAGCCGAGCCCTCGCGGGATGAAGAACAGGAGCACGAGGCACTCGACCGCGAGGAAGAACGAGGCGAGCTGGACGGCGATCACTGGATGCGCTCCGTCCACCGGTGCCCGCAGTCGCCGTGAGGGCACGCGACGTCCACGAACACGGGATCGGGCCCATCGATGACGAGCGCGCCGACATGCCGGCCACACTCCGGGCAGTCGGTCTCGAGGATCGCCGTGTCGAACCGGCGCGGGTTGAACTCGGCCCGGTCCTCCTTGACACGCGTCGCGTCCCCGAGGTAATCCGGGATCTCGTCGACGTGCGCCAGATCGGCGCTCACGCCGCGGCTCATCGTCGGCTCCCGCGAGCGACCCGGAGGAGGTGGTCGCGGGTGTGGAGAGGGGACTCGACCTGGGCTGCCGCCCCAGCGGAGCCCAGGTCGGCCGTGCCGGAATCCCCAGCCGGCGAGTCGACCCCCACGGTCGACTGGTTTGCGATGTGGCTCGCCGCAGGACGCGGGACGGCCTCAGAAGGTAGGATCTGGGTGAGCATCTCGAGTGCTCCTTTCATTTCGTGATTCGCCCCCGTTGCCGCGGGGGCGTTTCCGTTTGGTCAGGCCGCAGCAGGCGTGGCGGCTTCGGTCATCGCGACCTCGGCGAGGTAGTCGGCCAGCTCGGCGAGGCACTCCTCGCGAGTCATGCCGCCACCAGCGTCGGGAGCTCCGCGCCGAGCGCCTCGGCAGCCGCCAGAGCGGTGTCGAGCTTCATCGGCGTGGTCTTGTTCTTGACCTCGGCGAGGATGCGCTTGTACGGAATCCCGGTGGTCCGCGAAAGCCAGAGCCAGGTGCGTTCCTGCTGTTCCATGAGGCGGGTGATGTTGCTCACCGCCGTTTCGCTGTTTCCCATAACAAGAACGATACTTCCCACATTTGGGAAACGTGAGTTAAGAACAGATGTTCTATGTTTCCCACAACTGGGAAGTGGGTTCTCCACAAGTTTGCCGAGAATATGCATCGCGTTCCCAGAAATGGGCACTAGTCTTTCCGTTATGGGAAACGAACTCGCTGACGCCATCCGTTCGCAGCTCCGGCTCGCGCTACTGGGCGAGTACGGCACGCTCGAGGTCGCAGCGGAGGCGCTCGGCATGTCTTACAAGACGCTGTATCGCCACCTGACGCCGACCGGGAAGGACCGTACGGCGCGCGTCTCCCTCGACTTCGCCCTGGACGTGTCGAACCACCTGTCGTCGGTCGCCGGCATTGACTTCGCCGAGATCTACCGCCGCGCGCAGATTCGCGCCGATGTCCCAGCCCCCGACCAGGATCAGGAGAGCTATGACCTGGCCGCGCGTCCGCGGGCTACTGACCGGGGGGAGGACATGGAGTGACGTCCACGCTGTACCAGATCGCCGCCATGCTGGGGGTGACCGTCATCTTCGCGGACCTCACTCACCTGGGCCGCGACGGCGACTACAACGCCAAGACGAACACGATCCGGCTGCAGGAGGGCATGTCGCGCCGCCTCCTCCGATCGGTCTTCGCGCACGAGCTCTGCCACGCAGTGTGGGGCGACGTGCCGTCCAGGTTCGGGCCTGTGAATGCGAAGCAGGAGCGGCGAGCCGACGAGTGGGCGGCGCTCCGCCTGATCGACCTCGACGACTACCGCGAGGTCGAGTACCTCCGCGAAGGCAACGTCGCGCTCATGGCCCAAGACCTTGAGGTCATCGACGACATCGTGCGCGCCTACCAGCGCATCCTGCAGCGCTTCGGGAACACCATCTACGTCGCGCCGAGAATGGGCGTCGGTCAGTGGATAGACAAGGTCGAGGCGCTCGTATGAGAACGCTCCGCGGAGCCGCTGCTCCGAGCCCTCGTCGCCGGGGGATCGGAATGATCCGCGTCTCCAAGGAGCGCGAGGGCATGACCTCGCCCGAGATGCAGCGAACCGCGATCCAGCAGTGCGCCGACGCGAACGGCGTCGAGATTGTCGACTGGGTAGAAGGCATCGACGAGTCGGGATCAGACCGCAAGTCGGCATGGTGGCCGCGCCTTGACGAGTCGATCGCCCGGATGGAAGCGGGGGAGTACGAGGTCATCCTCGTCTGGCGCTTCTCTCGCGTCGGCCGTCAGCGCCTCCGGTGGGCGATCGCGCTCGACCGGGTCGACACTCTCGGCGGGGCTATCCTCTCGGCCACCGAACCGATCGAGTCGGCCACGGCGTCGGGCAGATTCGCTCGCGGCATGCTGGGCGAGCTGAACGCCTATCAGTCCGAGCTCATCGGCGAGCAGTGGAAGGAAACCCACGAGCGCCGCAGACGCGCAGGACTGCCCCACGGGGGACACCAGCGCTTCGGCTATCTGCTCGTCGAGGGGCGGTTCGAGCCCGACCCGGTCACCGGGCCGATCCTCGCGGAGGTCTACCGTCGGGCGATTCGCGGAGACGGATCCGGGCGGATCACGCGGTGGCTGAACGAGGAGGGCATCCTGACGACCTCCGGGCTCCCGTGGCTGAACACGAACCTCTTTCAGATGCTCGACGGCGGCTTCGGCGCCGGCCTCATTGTTCACAGGCCCGGGTGGAAGAACAAGCGCCTCCCGAAGGCACAGTGGAAGTTCTACCCCGGCGCGCACGATGCAGTGATCAGCGCAGACGAATGGGCCGCATACTGGGCGCGGCGCCTCGAGCGTTCCGAGCCGTCCCGAACCATCGAAGCGCGGCACCTCCTGACAGGGCTCATCTACTGCGCCGACTGCGGCGGACGCATGCACTACTCGCACCACCGCTACGTCTGCACCACCGCGACCCGGTACAAGGGACTCGGACGCGCCGTCGTGACCGTCAGCGCGGAGATCGCCGAGGCGGCCGTCGGCGACTGGGTGATGACACTTGCAGAGGACACGGACGCGCTCCTCGCTGCACGCGTGGCGACGACTAAGAAACGCGTGCGCTCCGTGAACGACGCCGAAGCGATCGACCGCCGTGTGGCGCGCATCGATGAGCGCATGGCAACGCTGACGATCCAGGCACTCGACAAGACGATCCCGGAGGCTGCCTATCAGGCGACGATCCGCAAGCTCGACGCCGAGCGCGCGAGCCTCACCTCGCGGCAGAAGTCCCTCGAGCTCGTCAACGCGCAGCGCGAAGCCGACGTCCGAGAAGTGGCCGTGACGCTCAGTAGCGCGTGGCGTTCACTCGAGACCCATGCCCGCCGTCAAGCTCTGCTCAAGGTCGCCGCCGCCGTGCTGATTCGTCCGGGCAGAGGAGCGCAGCGGGCACTCGTGATCCCGCGGTGGGATCTACGTAGTTAGTTATTGCCCGTCAACATCCGCAAGTTCCTGCCCCGGTATCGAAGCCTCGAGGCGCTCGTCGACCACGGGGCGCTGACTCCGGACCTGGCCGCGATGCTTCGTGACGCGATGCGCGCGGGCAGGAGCGTCGTCGTGTCCGGTGCCACCCACGCAGGCAAGACCACCTTCCTCGGCGCGCTGCTCGACTCGTGCGCCGACCGTCAGCGGATCATCACCGTCGAGGAGACCTTCGAGCTCGCGGTGCAGGGACCGGATGTCGTGTCCTTGCAGGGGCGTCAGGCGAGTCTGGAGGGAACGGGGGAGATCACGCTGCGCAGGCTCGTGAAGGAGGCGCTGAGGATGCGACCCGATCGCCTCGTCGTCGGCGAAGTCAGAGATGCGGAGGCGCTCGACCTCGTCCTCGCACTCAACACGGGGGTGCCGGGTGCTGCGACCGTGCACGCGAACTCCGCGGGGGAGGCGCTCGACAAGCTCACGCTTCTGCCGCTCCTCGCGGGACGGAACATCGATCGATCGTTCATCGCGCCGGCCCTCGCAGGCGCGGTCGATCTCGTGGTGCACTGCGTGCGTGACGACACCGGAGTGCGACGGGTGCACGAGGTCATCGCGCCGACGGGCGCGGTGGTCGACGGCCGGATCATCACGCGAACCGTATACATCCGCGGCGACGAGGCGTCCACTGAACAGACGGCGTGGCGTCGCGGAGGCACTCTGTGACGGTCCTGCTCGGTGCGATGCTCGCCGCCGGTCTGCTGCTGTGCGCATCGCCGTGGCTCTGGCCTCCGCCTCAAGATGGAGGAAGGGTCCGGCACCGCGGCCGTCTGACTCGCCTTCTCGAAGAGGGCGGCATGGCGTCTGTCAGCCCGCGCACGCTCCTGCTGGTGATGCTGACGGTCGCGCTCGCCGCCGCTTCCTCTGTCTGGCTCTTCACAGCCATCCCGGTCCTCGCGGGCTTGGCAGGCGCGACCGCGGCCGTCGTGCCGATCGTCTTCGTGCGTTCCCGACGCCTCCGGCTGCGCAGACTTCGTCGCCAGCTCTGGCCCGACGTCTGTGACCTGCTGATCGCATCCATCCGTGTCGGACTGTCACTGCCGGACGCCGTCGCGAGTCTGGCCGAGTCATCGCCGACGATGATGCGGCCGGCCTTCGCCGTGTTCGCCAGAGACCTGCGCGCCACCGGCCGCTTCGAGACGAGCCTCGACCGGCTGAAGGCAGCGTTGGCTGATCCCATCGCCGATCGGATCATCGAGACGCTCCGTATGGCGCGACAGGTCGGCGGCACCGAGCTCACAGGCGTCCTCCGCGCGCTGTCGTCGTCGGTGCGCGCAGACGCCGTGCTGCGCGGCGAGGTCGAAGCCAGACAGTCATGGATCCGAGGCGCTGCCGTGCTCGGTGCCGTCGCGCCCTGGGTGATCCTCGGCCTGCTGGTGCTGCGCCCTGAGGGCGCGGCCGCCTACGGCACCGGTGAAGGGATGCTGGTGATCTGCGGGGGAGCTGCCGTGTCGGTGATCGCCTATCGCTTGATGATCCGTATCGGTCGGCTCGCCGAGCCGGGGCGGTGGTTCGGGTGAACCCGATGTCCGCGATCGCCGTCGCCGTGCTCGGCGGCGGAACACTCGGCATGGGGTTGCTCTGCATACTCGCGTCGCTTCCACGGTGGTCGGCAGCGCCGCTGGCTCTGCGCATCGCGCCCTATGTGCGCGATGCGGTCGCCGATGAAGACCTGCCCGGGAACGCGCTCCCGCGAGTCGGCGTGCTCTCCGCGGGTGACCGCGCATTCTGGCTTCGGTCACGTGTGCTCTTCGAACGCCTTGTGGGCGGCGGCGATGCTCTGCATCGGAGGATCGAGCAGGCGGGGATTCCTCTGGAGCAGGGGGCCTTCCGCGGGCGTCAGCTCGGCTGGGTGCTCGCCGGCATCGTCATCGGCTCGATCGCTGTGATCGTGTTCGCGATCACGGGCCGGATGAGCCCGCCGATCGCCCTGCTGCCCGGGATCCTCGGAGCCGCAGCCGGGTTCGCATACGACATGCGGCTCACGGCTCGCGTCGCTTCGCGTCGCGCCCGGTTGACCGACGAGCTGCCAACCACTCTCGAGTTCCTCGCGCTGTGCCTGTCGGCGGGTGAAGGCTTCCTGGACTCGCTGCGTCGGGTGGCCGCGGTCGGCTCCGGCGAACTGACCGGTGAGTTCCGCCGCGTGGTGCTCGCTGTCGGCACGGGGTCGCCGCTCGCCGACGCGCTCACGGAGATGGCCGCGCGACTGCAGCTTCCGGGGCTCTCCCGTGCGATCGACCAGGTGACCGCCGCGCTCGAGCATGGCGCGCCGCTCTCGGCCGTCCTGCATGCGCAGGCGGGGGACGCTCGCGAGGACGCCAAGCGGGTCCTCATCGAACAGGCCGGTCGGAAGGAGATCCTGATGCTCCTCCCGCTCGTCTTCCTGATCCTCCCGCTGTCCGTGCTCTTCGCCATCTACCCCGGTCTCTTCATCCTGCGACTCGGCATCGGCTGAGCGACCACGAAAGGACGACATGCACACCTCTCGACCACGCAGCACCACCAGGGATGCCTCGCTCACCCCCGATCTCATGGACGATCTCGTCGGCGACGAATCGGGGGACGTACCCGGATGGGTGCTGGTCACACTGATGACAGCCGGTCTGGTGGTGCTCATCTGGGCGGTCGCCGGCCCGGCGCTCAGCGCACTGTTCGAGCAGGCCATCCAACGCGTCTCCGGTCTCTGACAGCGCTCCCTGATGACCGTCGATCCACCGCGGCGCCTTCTCGGCGATGAACGCGGATCGAGTCCCGTGGAGTTCGTGCTCGTGGGCACGCTCCTCACCCTTCTCACTCTCGCTGTCATGCAGCTCGCGCTCGCCGTCTACGTGCGCAATGTCGTGCACGACGCGGCGGTCGAAGGGGCCTACTACGCGGCCCTGGCAGACACGCCCATGGAACAGGGCGTGGAGCGCGCCCGCGCGGCGATCACCCTCGCGGTCGGGGCCGAGTACGCCCACGATGTGACGGCCGTTCGATCGGCGGCACTGGATCGCGCGACGATCGAGGTGCGCGTCCGAACGACGCTCCCCGTGATCGGGCTGCTCGGGGTGCCCTTCGCGTTGGAGGTGCAGGCGCATGCGCCGGAAGAGTCCTTCGATGATCGATGACGAGGGTTCGGCGACACTCGAATTCATCACGGTGGGCGTCATCCTGCTTGTGCCGTTGGTCTACCTGATCATCGCGCTGGGCGCGATTCAGGAGCAGACACTGGGAGTCGGGGCGGCCGCGCGCCACGTCGCGCGCACGATCGTGCTCGCACCGGATGCCGCCACTGCAGCAGTGCGGAGTGAGCTCGTGCTCGCCGACGTCACCGATCAGTACGGCATCGATGAGGAATCGACCGAGGTGTCTGTGGCGTGCGTGCCCGTCGGGACGGAGTGTCCGTCGGCCGGCGCGGTCGTGACCGTCACGGTCACGGCGTCGGTGTCCCTGCCACTGATGCCGGCGGTCTTCGGATCGGACTCGGCGGCCGCGATCCGAGTCGAGGGGTCGGCGGTCCAGAAGGTCTCTCGCCTGTGGGGCACCGGATGAGAGCGTCGGGTGACGACGGAAGCGTGCTGCTGCTGACGCTCGGCTATGCCCTGCTGGCGCTCGCACTCATCTTCGTGAGTGTCTGCGCGACCGACCTCTACATCTCGCAGAAGCGGCTGGATGCGATCGCTGACGCCGCAGCGCTCGCCGGAGCGGACGGCTTCACCCTGGCTGTGGACGGAACGACGGCACGGGCGAACCTCACCGATCAGGGGGTCAGAGAGCAGGTCGACGCACTGCTCGCCGCGCTGCCGTCACCCGTGGACCTCGATTCAGCGTCGAGCCCCGACGGGCACTCAGCACGCGTGACCGTCTCGACCCTGTGGCATCCGCCGCTCGTGTCACTGTTCGTGACCGACGGGGTGCGCCTCGAGGCGACGGGGACGAGTCGCACCGCTCTGGGGTGATCGTTCGCTCGGGTCGACCTGCACGAGGGCGACCTCCGCCGGATGCGACGTCAGCTCACCAGACGATCGCGCAGTCGTCGCACCCGCCCGGCGAAGCCCTGCGGCACCTGCGACGGCAGCGCGTCGATCGCCCACCAGCGCACGTCCTCCGACTCGTCGCTCACGATCAGGTCGGCATCGTCGCTGATGACGACGCCGATCCCGATGTCGAGATGGGATGCGCACCGACCGAACGCCGAGGACAGCGCGTGATGATCGAGGTCGTACACGAGCGGTTCCGCGCTGGCGGAGACGTCCACACCGGTCTCCTCCCGCAGCTCGCGCAGAGCGGCATCCGCCACAGAGGTGTCGTCGGGTTCGAGATGTCCGCCTGGCTGCACCCAGAACTGCCCCTTGGCGTGGAAGACGAGCAGCGTGCGAGTGAGTGAGCGGTCGAACACGAGCGCCGAAGCGGTCGCGTGATCGGGACCGTCGTCGCGGGAGACCGGCCCATGATCGTCGGCGAAGAACGTCGCGAAGTCGGCCGCGACATCGCGATCGTGATCCGTCGACGACGGAGCCGCGACGACCAGCCGGCGCACGTCTGCGCGGAGGGCAGCGGTCATGACTCCTCCTGTGTGCTGCGCGGAACGAAACGCGGGATCCAGCGGATGAATCCACCCGCGCCGATCAGGCCGATCGCACCCATCGCCGCTGCGGCGATCGGCAGTGACGCGATCGCGACGATCGCCGACACCAGCAGCGGAGCGGCCGCTCCGCCGGCATCCGTCAGCGTGCGCCACGAGCCGAGGAACGCGGCGGGCTCCTTCTTCGGCGCGACGTCGGCGCCGAGTGTGAGCAGAATGCCGCTCGAGAGCCCGTTGCCCACCCCGAGCACGGCGGCGAACATGCCGAACCACAGGACCGCGGCTTCCAGGTCGTGCGTGAAGGAGAGGGCGAGGAACCCCGCGCCCATCAGCACCATCGCCGGCATAGCCGCCCACAGACGCCCGAACCTGTCCATCACCTGGCCGCTGGCGTAGAACAGGGCGAAGTCGATCGCTCCCGAGATTCCGACGACGAGGGCGATGGTCGAGGCGTCGAGTCCGAGTGAGAGTCCCCACAGGGGAAGCACGACCTGACGTGCCGATCGCACCGCGGACAGCGACGCGGCGGCGAGTCCCAGTCGTCCGAGCACGCTGCGCTGTTGCCACATCGTGCGGAAGATGCCCGCGCGCGCGGTCGTCGGAATCGAGCCCGTGACCGGTTCGCCGGAATCATCCGCGAGTGCGGCGGTGCGCACAGGGGTCGTCGGGGCGATCGTCTTCTCGGGATCGGGGCCCAGCAGCACGAGCAGCACCATCACGACGAGACAGCCCAGGAAGAACCAGATCGCGGCTGATTCCGAACCGAACAGCTGCAGGAGCCCAGCGGCGACGAACGGCCCGATGAAGATTCCGAGGCGGAAGCTGCCACCGAGCAGCGAGAGCGCGCGAGCACGGAACGCGAGGGGAACCCTCGTCGTCATGAACGCATGACGCGCCAGGCCGAAGGCGGCCGCGCAGAACCCCAGGAGGAACACGGAGGCGGCCAGCACGCCCAGCGAGGGGGCGAACACCATTCCGACGCCGGCGACGATCGCTATCGCACCCGCGATCACCATCGTGAAGCGCTCGCCGATGCGCGCGACGGCCCAGCCCGCAGGAAGGTTGCCGCACAGCTGACCCACGACGAGGGCGGATGCCACCAGGGCGGCGAAGGCGACGTCGGCACCCATCCGCGCAGCGATCACCGGGATCAGAGGGATCACCGCGCCTTCACCGAGCGAGAACAGCACGGTCGGGAGGTACACCATCGGTCCGAATCGCCTGAGGACCGTGGATGCGCTGCTCACCCGATTCACGCTACTCCCGTTCGAACGCCGTCCCCGCCCGCAGGGGCGGCACGTTAGGCTGGACGCGACATGCTCGAACTCGATCTCTCCGCCGACATCCAGGCCCTGCGACTCACCTACGGTGACATCCGCGAGGTCATCGATGTCGAGACCCTCCGCTCCGACATCGCGCGCCTCAGCGAGGAAGCCGGCGTGCCGGACCTCTGGGACGACCCCGAACGCGCCCAGAAGGTGACCAGTGCTCTGAGCCACCGCCAGTCGGCGCTCGCCAGAGTCGAGGGCATCGGTCGTCGACTCGACGATCTCGAGGTTCTCGTCGACCTGGCGAACGAGATGGGCGATGAGGACTCCGCCGTCGAAGCGCGCGCCGAGCTCAACGCGCTCACCGAGATCATCAATCAGCTCGAGGTGCAGACGCTGATGGACGGCGAGTACGACGAGCGCTCCGCCATCATCACCATCCGCTCGGGTGCAGGCGGCGACGACGCCACCGACTTCGCCGAGATGCTCATGCGCATGTACCTGCGCTGGGCCGAGCGCCACAAGTATCCCGTCAAGGTTCTCGACACCTCGTACGCCGAGGGTGCCGGCATCAAGTCGGCGACGTTCGAGATCGACGCTCCCTACGCATTCGGAACGGTGTCGGTCGAGGCAGGGACGCATCGCCTCGCCCGCATCAGTCCGTTCGGCTCGGCGGACAAGCGGCAGACGTCCTTCGCCGCCGTCGAGGTCATCCCTCTCATGGAGGAGGCGACCGAGGTCGACATCCCCGAGAACGACATCCGAGTCGACGTCTTCCGCTCGTCGGGTCCCGGCGGGCAGTCCGTCAACACCACCGACTCCGCCGTGCGCCTGACTCACCTTCCGACCGGCATCGTCGTCTCGATGCAGAACGAGAAGTCGCAGATCCAGAACCGTGCTGCCGCGATGCGCGTGCTTCAGACCCGACTCCTGCTGCTGCAGAAGGAGGAGGAAGCCGCGAAGAAGAAGGAGCTGGCCGGAAACATCACGGCGAGCTGGGGCGACCAGATGCGCTCGTACTTCCTCTACGGTCAGCAGCTCGTGAAGGACCTCCGCACCGGACACGAGTCGGGCAACCCGGCCGCCGTGTTCGACGGCGATCTCGACGGGTTCATCTCGGCCGGCATCCGCTGGCGCAAGCGCAAAGACGAGGACTGAGCGACGCTCGTCTCAGCGGTCGGCGCCTTCGAGGGTGCCCGTGATCTCGTCGTAGCTGATCACGATGCACTGGACTGCGCGGTCGTTCATCCGCTTCCATGACGACTCAGTCGGTACGAACCAATAGTTGTCGAGCTCCGAATCGGCATAGGGGATGCCGACGAACTCCTCGAAAGCGACGTCGCACCTCTCGGCCGCGATGGTCTGCAGTTCGTCGTCCCCGGGGAATTCGCCCTCTGGCACATCGAAGATGAAATAGACCTCGTCGGTGTGCGGCGCGTCACACGGAACGATCGGAAGCTCGTACACCTCTTCCTCCCATTCGATGAGCGGAATGCAGTGACCGACCTCGAGTTCGTTGACCGTCACGGTCTCGGTTCCCGCGCTGCCGGGAGAGCCTTCGGCGGTGTCGTCGGGTTCTGTGCTCTGGGTCGCCTGAGGGGTCGAGGTGGACGTCGGCACGATCGACGACAGCCCCGAGGCGCCCAGGGTCAGCAGCATCATGGCGATCGCGACGACACCACCCAGCACGGCCACCGCGATGCCCGCCGCTCCCGGCCACTTCGCACCCCGGAGGAACAGGGAGATCAGCGAGAGCACGAATCCGATCCCGAGCAGAACCCCACCAGCCATCGAGATCGGCGGGATGCACGAGAGGACCACGCCGAGCGCGGCCATGCCGAGACCGATGATGCCGAGCACAGAGACCTTCGTGTTCGCCTTCGGGGGCACAGGGCCGTACGACCCGAACCCTGCCGTCGCATCGTGGGAGGCGACGACGCCTGCCGAGGTCGCGGGCATCGACGCGCGCCCGTACTGCGGCACTTCTGCGGAGGCCCCGGGGGAGGGATTCGACGACTGCCAGGCATAGGGCGGTTCGAAGATCGGGTCCGCTGACGCGGCGACCGTGGGCTCCTCCGTGGCATGCTGGCCGTGCCCCTGTGGCGTGTTCGCCACGGACGACGTCTCGGTGGTCACGGTGTGCTCAGTCCAGACTGCGCCGTCCCACCAGCGCTGTCGGCCCGCTCCGTCGTCGTACCACCCTGCCGGCACCGTCATGATCGCCGTTCCGCTCGGGTCTCAGCCGGCCGACGGAGCGACGTCGATGCGCGCGATGTCGCGTCCGGCCTCGTCAGTGACGACGAAGACGTAGGACTCGCTCTGGGCGATGTCGAAGGTGATCGGGCCGCTGACCGTCTGCCCCGGGTCGAGAAGCTCGTTCGGTGCGCCCGTCACGAAGAAGTCGACCTGACCCTCGACTCCCTCTGCCGTCTCCAGAGAGGTGAACAGCGGGTTCGCGGCCGTCGTGCCCTCGACACCGGTCCACGTCGTCTCGAGGGTCACGTAACCGCCGTTGGTCGAGGGGACGCTCGAGCCGTCGCTGGTCGCCCAGCGCGCCTCGGTGACAGTGATCTCGCCGCTCCCGCCCAGGAAGGTGAGTGCGACGGTGTCGCCGATCGTGCCCTCTTCGACCTGCGCGGACCCCGTGCCGTCGTCGGTCGTGCCGTCGTCGATTCCGGTGTCGGAATCGCTCGACGGCGGCGCGGACGGCAGATCGCGCACGGCCTCGGACACCGTCGCGAAGACGATGACGAAGAACATGACGACCGCGATGATCGCGCCGATGATCGAGAGGATGAGTCCGGAGATGCCGGGCCACTTCCTGCCCTTGAGGAAGAGCGAGATGAGCGAGACGATGAAGCCCACGCCGAGCAGGAGCCATCCGAGCCAGAAGATCACCGGGATGCACGACAGGATCGTTCCGAGCGCCGCGAGTCCGAGCCCGACGAGCCCGAGGACCGACGGGCGGGCCGGAGCCACCGGGGTCGTGGCGCCGTATGCGGGCGGGTATCCGGCGGGCGCACCGTACTGCTGTCCGGCGGGAGCGTACGCGGCGGCGCCGGGGTACGAGGGTGAGGGTGCCGCCGAACCCGGGTATGCGGGCGCGACCGGGTAATCCTGGGGATACGAGGGGGCTGCGGTGCCCGGGTAGGAGGGTGCACCACCTTCGGAGGGACCCGCGGTGTTCGCATACGGGGGCACGATGTCGTCGGTCGGCGTCGGGGACTCCGGAGAGGTGGAACCCTGCTCATGCGTGGTGCCGGCGTCGTCGACAGGGGCATCGGTCATGGGCGCGCCGTATGAGGGCGCGGCGCCCGCGTCCTGGTGGGCGGACGGCTCGGCCGGAGTCTCCGCGTCGGCGCGGGAGTCGGAGGGTGCGGGCGTGTTCCACGACTGGCTCTCGACCGCGGAGACCGACTCGATCGCAGCGGCCGTCTCCGCGGCTGCTGCCGAATCGGGAATCGCGTCGGACGAGGAGTGGCCCGATACGTCAGCCGACTCGGAACCCCGGTCCGTGGTCGCTTCGCCGGTCAGACCGCCGGCCGACTCGCCTGCTGCAGACGGGGCGGATTCCACGATGGGGGCGAAGTGCTCGGTCCACTGGGTGCCGTCCCACCACCGCTGACGCCCGGATCCGTCGTCATACCAGCCTGCAGGCGTCGTCATGGTTCCCCCTCGGAGTATCGTCCATGCTGACGGCACGGATCGGCACCTCCATGTATAGCAGTGGAGTGCGACACGCAGGGGGGTCGAGCGGGGTGTCGCTCGCAGGCAGACGAGGGTGCGCGCTTAGGCTCGAACCGCCATGATTCGGTTCGAGAACGTCACGAAACGCTATCGCGGGACCTCGCGGCCCGCTCTGTCCGATGTCGACTTCGAAGTGCAGCGCGGGGAGTTCGTCTTCCTCGTCGGCGCGTCGGGGTCGGGCAAGTCGTCCTGTCTGCGACTCATCCTCCGCGAGGACGTGCCGACGACGGGTCGAGTCGCCGTGCTCGGCCGCGATCTGCGTTCGCTTGCGAACCGGAAGGTGCCGTACTTCCGCCGCCACATCGGATCCGTGTTCCAGGACTTTCGACTGCTGCCGTCGAAGACCGTCTACCAGAACGTCGCCTTCACTCTGCAGGTGACGGGCTCGTCGCGCGGCTTCATCCAGCAGGCCGTGCCCGAGGCGCTCGCGCTGGTCGGACTCGACGGGAAGCAGAAGCGGATGCCGCACGAGCTCTCCGGCGGCGAGCAGCAGCGCGTCGCGATCGCACGGGCGCTCGTGAATCGCCCCCAGGTCCTGCTCGCGGACGAGCCGACCGGAAACCTCGACCCGGCGACGTCGGTCGACATCATGCAGCTCCTCGCCAGGATCAATGCCGGAGGCACCACAGTGCTGATGGCGACACACGAGGCGGGCTTCGTCGACCAGATGCAGCGTCGGGTCATCGAACTTCGCGATGGCGAGATGGTGCGAGACGAGGTGCACGGCGGCTACGGAGACACGTCGAACATCCCGCGTCTGGTTCCCGAGGAGGTGCGCGGCGCCGCCGCGGCCGCTGCACTCACTGCTGTGCAGGAGGTGCAGCGCCAGACCGCCGACCTCTCGCTGGTCCGCGCCGCGCTCGCTGAGGAGCTCAGCGCGCAGCGCAAGGCGGAATCGGCGTCCGCAGACGCCGTCCCGACCGCATCCGAGACTCCCGAGGCTCAGGCGGCGCCGATCGAGCCGCCGGTGATAGACGAGCAGCCGGCGGTCGCCCTCGCGGCGCGGACGCATCCCATCGTGCTGCCGCAGGTCGACGTCGCCGAGCTCGGGGTGGCCGATCGACTCGGTCTGTCCGACGACGGCACGGAAGAAGTGGGGCCGACGTCGTGAGAATCGGACTCATCCTCGCGGAGGCCCTCGGAGGGCTTCGTCGCAACATCTCGATGGTCATCTCCGTCGTGCTCGTGACATTCGTCTCGCTGACCTTCGTCGGCGCCGCGATCCTGATGCAGGCGCAGATCGGCACGATGCGCGGCTATTGGACCGAGCGGGCGCAGGTCGCCGTCTACATGTGCTCCGACATCTCGGAGCAGGACACCTGCGTCGACGGCGGCGCATCGGAGGAGCAGGTCGACGCCGTGCGAGCACAGCTCGACGGCGAGGCGCTCGCTCCTCTCATCAGCGAGGTCAGCTTCGATTCCAAGGAAGACACCTACGCCAAGCTCGTCGATCAGCTCGGCGAGGACCAGGCGAGCGTGATCTCGCCCGAGCAGGCGTTCGAGGTCTTCTTCGTCACCATGAAGGATCCCGGCCAGTCGCAGGTCATCTCCGAGGCGTTCAACGGTGTCGCGGGGGTGGAGCAGGTCCAGGATCAGCTCCAGTACCTCGAACCCCTGTTCTCCGCCTTGACGGTCGCGACCTACATCGCGGTCGGTATCGCAGCGCTCATGCTGATCGCCGCCATCCTCTTGATCGGCACGACCATCAGGCTCTCCGCGTACGCCAGACGCAAGGAGATCGGGATCATGCGCCTGGTGGGGGCGTCCAACCGCTTCATCCAGACGCCGTTCGTCCTGGAGGGCGTCTTCGCTGCCTTCCTCGGCTCGGCCCTCGCAAGCGCGGCCGTCGTCGCCGGCGTCCACTTCGGCGTCGACGGCTACCTCCGAGGACGCGTGCCGTTCATCACGACCTGGGTGTCGATGCAGGACGCTGCCGTCGTCGTCCCGGTGCTGATCGGCATCGGCGTCGTGCTCGCCGCGCTGTCGGCGGGTTTCGCGATCCGTCGCTGGCTTCGCACCTGACCCGCGCGCCGGTATAGACTGACAGGCTGTCGTGCGCCCGTGACGGGCACCGGAACCATTGCGCGACGCGGATCAGGAGAGAATCATGCCCAGGGAACGCGGGGAGAAGGTCGTCGCGACCAATCGTCGCGCACGTCACGACTACAACATCGAGAAGTCGTACGAGGCGGGGATGGTGCTCACCGGCACCGAGGTGAAGTCACTGCGCCAGGGGCGCGCGAACCTGAGCGACGGATATGCGTTCGTCAAGGGGAACGAGGTCTTTCTCGACTCGGTGCACATCCCGGAGTACTCGCAGGGCCACTGGACCAACCATTCGGCGAAGCGCGTCCGCAAGCTGCTGCTGCACCGTGAGGAGATCGCGAAGCTGCAGCACGCGGTCTCCGCCGGCGGCTACACGCTGATCCCGCTGAAGCTGTACTTCTCCGACGGTCGCGCCAAGGTCGAGATCGCTCTCGCCAAGGGAAAGCGCGAGTTCGACAAGCGCCAGACCCTCCGCGAGCGTCAGGACACCCGCGAAGCCGAGCGCGCGATGCGCCTGCGCAACCGCGTGGGGGAGTGATCAGCGCGCGGGCGTGAATCCGAACACGCGTCCGAGGAAAGCGAGCTCCCTCTCGAGGGCGTCGATGATCGTCTCGCTCGACCGGAAGCCATGGCCCTCACCCGGGTACAGCACGTACTCGTGCTCCACACCACTCGTCGCCAGCGCATCGCGGATCGCCTCGGACTGTGCCGGTGGCACGACACGGTCGTCCGCACCCTGCATCAGCAGCACCGGCACGTCGATCCGGTCGGCGTGCGTCAGGGGCGAACGCGCGATGTAGAGTGCCTCCGCCTCGGGCAGCGGACCCACCAGCCCCTCGATGTAGTGCGCCTCGAAGTCGTGGGAGTGCGCGCTCAGCATCCGCAGGTCGACCACTCCGTATCGGCTGATCCCCGCGGCGAACGTCCCTCCCCGCACCAGCGACGAGAGCACTGTCCAACCGCCCGCCGAGCCGCCTCTGATCGCGATGCGGGCGGGATCCGCGAGCCCGGCATCGGCGAGGCCGCGGGCCGCTGCGATCACGTCGTCGACGTCGACCACGCCCCATCCGCCGTCCAGCCGTTCGCGGTACGCACGGCCGTAGCCCGTCGATCCGCCGTAATTGACGTCGAGCACGCCGATGCCGCGGCTCGTCCAGAACGCGACGGCGGCGGACGCCGCGCCGGTCACATGCGCGGTCGGGCCGCCGTGGACGAGCACGATGTAGGGCGGGAGCTCGTCATCCGCGGCCGGAGCGTGGGCCGAGGGATTCGTCGGCGGGTACGCGAAGGCATGGACGGGCCCGTGCGAGCCGTCGACCAGGACCTCGGATGCGGGCGGCATCCACGCAGGATCGGTCGGCGCAGCTCCCGCGACGGCCTCGACGCGACCCGTGTCGACGTCGACGCACCAGACCCCGGGTTCTGTCGTCGAGCTGCTTCCGGAGAGCAGCACGCGGGAGCCCGCGACATCGTCGACACTCACGTGGCCGTCTGCGGGGAGGGGAATGCGGTGGGCGCTGCCGTCGGGGTCGATGACGACGACCCGGTCGCGACCGTTCGTGCGCACAGCCACGACGCGACCGTCGGCGAGCGGGCGGTACCAGCGATTGCCGAGCACCCAGAGGCCGTATCCCGTGTCGGCGTCGTCGTCGATGATCTGCTCCGCCGTGCCGACCGCCTGGGCTCCGCTGACACGCTGTCGGTGCAGAGCCCAGCGGCCCGAGGGATCGTCGGAGTACACGATCTCGTCGTCAGCCGTCCACTCGGGCTGCAGCGCGGCGCGAGTGGACAGCTCTGTGCGCGCGGTGCCGTCCGAGATCACCAACGACGCTCGCTGCCACGGCATCCGATCGCCGGACCACTCGACCCACGCTGCACGAGAACCGTCGGGAGACAGTGCCGGATGAGCGTAGAACGACTCGCCTTCGACGAGGGTCTTCAACAGCGCAGGCCGGTCGGATGCCGACCCGTCGGTCGGGATCTCGACGATGGCGCGTCGGTGAGGGGAGACGGACAGATCCTCCCGCACGGCGAACAGGCGGCCGCTCTGCAGACGCAGACCGCCGTGCGCCGGGCCCGGGGGTGTCAGAGGAACGGGGACACCGCCGCGGGGCATGCGGTGCACGCGCTGATCCTTGGCATCGACGAAGTACAGCGTGCCGTCGGCATCCGCGGTCCACGCCCCGCCGCCGTACTCGTGGACGCGAGACCGAGCACTCCATGGCGCGGGAAGGATCTCGGCACCCGTCGAACTTCGCACGGTCAGGCGACCGCCCTCGGCAGGGATCGACTCACCCCACCAGATCTCGTCGGCCACGAAGGCGCTGCCATCGATCCGCGGAGACGACGCGGCGATCCGGTCGGGGGTGAACGGAGAGGTCCAGGTACCGAACGGCGACGACATGGTTCGAGCCTATGGTGCGTCGACGCCCGCCGTCACCGGCAGGGTGGGAGGGGAGTCAGACCGCGCGCAGCACGGCGACGATCTTGCCGAGGATGACGGACTCGTCGCCGAGGATCGGCTCGAATGCGGAGTTGCGAGGCAGCAGCCAGGTGTGACCGTCGCGTCGACGGAGAACCTTCACCGTCGCCTCGCCGTCGAGCATGGCGGCGACGATCTCGCCGTTCTCGGCGCTGCTTTGCGACCGCACCACGACCCAGTCGCCGTCGCAGATCGCCGCATCGATCATCGATTCGCCGGACACCTTGAGCATGAACAGGTCGCCCTTGCCGACGAGCTGCCGGGGGAGCGGGAAGATCTCCTCGACCTGCTGGTCGGCGGTGATCGGGACACCTGCGGCGATGCGGCCGACGAGCGGCACGAGCGCCGCATCGCCCACGGGGGTCGCCACATCGGCGGGATTCTCTCCGCTGGTGCCGGGGAGGTCGATGAGCACTTCCATGGCACGGGTCTTGCCGGGGTCACGTCGCAGATATCCGCTCAGCTCGAGCTGGCCGAGCTGGTGGGTCACGCTGGACAGCGACTTGAGGCCCACGGCGTCGCCGATCTCTCTCATGCTCGGCGGGTACCCGTGACGGCTGATCGACGTCTGGATGACCTCGAGGATCGCCATCTGCTTGGGACTCAGGCTCTTGCGGCGACGGGTGCGCGGGACGTCGGCGTCGGGGGCGGAGATGTCGCTCATGGTGCTCCTCAGGTGTGCGATTCCGGCGTCTCAGTTCGAATGTCGGAGGCCCGTGGTGGGGTGTTGACATCGAAACCGTATCCGAGAATCGCGCCGAAGTGGAAGATCTGTTCGAGCGTGTCGGCCGATTCCCGGACTTCTGTTTCGAAGAACGCTTGACAGATGTTCGAATTCGAAGATAACTTCGGAACGTAGCTTCGCATTCACGGCTCCCGGCCGAGGCGCGAATGCGAACGCTACGCCAACTTCACCGCCCACGCGGTAGATGCAGAGGAGCACGACATGAGCACCATCACCTTCAGCAGTGCAGCAGTCCTTCCGGCTCGTCCGGCGACGCGGCTCAAGCTGACGGCGCGCGGTCGACGTGTCGTTCTCGCTGTCGCGGCCGTGCCGCTCGCAGCCGGGATCGCATTCGCGGCACTCAGCGGCGGCAGTGCGATGGCCTCAGGCGAGCAGACTGCCACGGCATCGTTCGCGACGGTGACGGTGATGCCCGGCGACACGCTGTGGTCGATCGCTGAGAGCGTGGCCCCCGGCGCGGATCCGCGCGACGTGATCGGCGACATCACGCGTCTGAACCTGCTGCGCGGCGGCGAGCTGCAGATCGGCCAGGAGCTGGCGATTCCGGCGCAGTATTCGGAATGAACCCGTGAGGGCCGTTCGATCGAGCGGTGCGGCGCGGATGCGCGTTCACACTCCGTCACCACGGGCGTCTGTGTAGCGAAGGCGGCCTACCATGGGAAGGGTGACTGCATCACTCGCCGACCTCCCTCTTCGCGACGACCTCCGAGGGCTCACGCCCTATGGAGCGCCGCAAGCGCCTCTTCCGATCGCACTCAACGTCAACGAGAACACCCATCCGGTTCCCGACGCGGTCGCCAGTGACATCCTGGACGACATCGCGGTCGCGCTCCGCGATGTCAACCGCTACCCGGATCGCGAGTTCACCACGCTCCGGGAAGGGTTCGCGGAGTATCTCGGTCATGGTCTCGAACCGGCTCAGATCTGGGCGGGCAACGGGTCGAACGAAGTCCTTCAGCACATTCTGCAGGCGTTCGGAGGGCCGGGCCGCACGGCGTTCAGCTTCGCCCCGACCTACTCGATGTATCCGCTGATCTCGAAGGGCACCGGAGCGCGCTGGGTCGCCGGCACCAGGCAGCCCGACTACACGATCACCCCCGAAGAGGCGGCAGCGCAGGTGCGAGATGTCGATCCTGACGTCATCCTGCTGTGCTCGCCGAACAATCCGACAGGCACGCCGCTCGGCCTCGACGTCGTCGAAGCCGTGTACGAAGCGTCGAACGGAATCGTCGTCGTCGACGAGGCGTACCAGGAGTTCGCGCCGCACGACGCGGCATCGGCTCTGACCCTTCTCGAGGGACGACCGCGGCTCGCCGTCTCCCGCACGATGAGCAAGGCCTTCGCCTTCGCCGGTGCCCGCGTGGGGTACCTCGCCGCGGATCCTGCCTTCATCGACGCTCTGCGGCTCGTGCGCCTGCCGTACCACCTCAGCGCTCTCACGCAGGCCGCAGCCGTCGCCGCTCTGCGCAACTCCGACGTGATGCTCGGCATGGTCGAGGAGATCGTCGAGCAGCGGGATCGTATCTCCGCGACACTCGAGGCGCTGGGGTACACCCCGCATGAGTCCTGGTCGAACTTCGTCCTGTTCGGGGGTGTCGCAGAGCCCCAGAAGGTCTGGCAGCAGCTCTATGAGCAGGGTGTTCTCATCCGCGACGTCGGGATACCCGGGCACCTCCGCGTCACCGCGGGCACCGAGGCGGAGACCACGGCATTCCTCGATGCCCTCGCCTCGATAGGATCGGCTTCATGAGCAGCCCCGCCCAGACCCCGCGCACCGCCACGCGTGTGCGCAGCACGTCGGAGTCCACCGTCGAGCTCGAGCTGAACCTCGACGGCACCGGTGCGAGCCGTATCGACACGTCGGTGCCGTTCTTCGATCACATGCTGACGGCTTTCGCGAAGCACTCGCTCACGGACCTCACGGTGCGCGCCTCGGGGGACACGCAGATCGACGCACACCACACCGTGGAGGACATCTCGATCGTTCTCGGTCAGGCCATCCGCGAGGCGCTGGGCGACAAGTCCGGCATCTCGCGATACGGCGACGCTCTCGTGCCGCTCGACGAAGCGCTCGCTCAGGCTGTCGTGGACATCTCGGGGCGTCCCTATCTCGTTCACACGGGGGAGCCTGCCGGTTTCGAGCACCACCTCATCGGCGGCCACTTCACCGGTTCGCTCGTGCGCCACACGTTCGAGGCCATCACCTTCAACGCGGGACTCACGGTGCACGTACGCGTTCTCGGGGGCCGCGACCCCCACCACATCGCCGAAGCCGAGTACAAGGCATTCGCTCGGGCGTTCCGCCAGGCCAAGGCCCTCGACCCCCTGGTCGACGGCATCCCGTCGACGAAGGGCGCACTGTGAGCAGGGCTCCCCGGGTCGCCGTCTTCGATTACGAATCCGGCAACGTCCACTCGGCTGTCAAGGCGCTCATCGCAGCCGGTGCTGATGCGGTGCTGACGCGCGACCGCACGGAGGCCCTCGAGGCCGACGGTCTCGTGGTGCCCGGAGTCGGCGCGTTCCAGGCCGTGCGCGATGCGCTCTACGCGCACGGCGGCGACGAGATCATCGATCGCCGGCTCGCAGGCGGGCGCCCGGTGCTCGGCATCTGCGTCGGCATGCAGGTTCTGTTCGCGCACGGTGTCGAGCGCGGGCACGATTCCGAGGGTCTCGGCGAATGGCCGGGAGCGGTCACGGAGCTCAACGCGCCGGTGCTGCCGCACATGGGGTGGAACACGGTCGAGCCGGGCGCTGAATCGGTGCTGTTCAAGGGCATCGAGAACGAACGCTTCTACTTCGTGCACTCCTACGCCGCGCAGTCGTGGGAGCTCGATGTCATCCCGCCGTTCCCTCAGCCGGTGCTCACGTGGTCGACGTACGGCGATCCGTTCCTCGCCGCGGTCGAGAACGGGCCGCTCTCCGCGACGCAGTTCCATCCCGAGAAGTCCGGAGAGGCCGGAATCCAGCTGCTCCGCAACTGGGTCGACAGCCTTCGGTCCTGACGCGTCGGCAGCCCGCTGAGCCGCCGTCGATCCGAACCTCGGACGACCGGTCCGTCGGGTCCTCTGCCGAACGGCTCAGAAGCCTCGGGCGACGGCGGCCGCGGCAGAGAGCCACGACCGCTGCGTCGGCGCCGCAAGTGCACGAAGACGGAGGTGACCGTCGACCATCTCCCGATCGAAGGGGATGCCGACGACTTCGCGCGCGAGCGGCTGATATCCGGCGATGACGTCTGCGACTTCGGCGGGGGATGCCTTCGGGTCCGCCTGGCTGACGACGACCACTGACTCGCGAGCCAGCCGTGCGGATCGCTCGTCGCGGTCTTCGAGTGCCTCGAGCAGCAGCGCCCCGGCCTCGGCATGGTCGTCACGTGTCGTCGTCGCCACGACGATCTGGTCGGCGAGGTCGATCATCCGCAGCCACATCGGATCGGACTCGTCGTTGCCGGAGTCGATGATGATCAGACGGTAGAACTTGGCCGCGATCGCGTGGATGGAGTCGACGTCACTGGGCCGGAGCCGATTCTCGTGGGCCAGTCGGACGGGCTTCGACCGCAGGACGTCGTACTTCTCCTGCGGCTGGTGATGCACGAAGTGCGCGAGGTCGGCTGACTGTCCCTGGGCTCCCAGCAGGCGCTGGGTCTGCGGAAGCAGTTCGAGCAGCGTGCGATCGTGCGCCCCCGTCTCGGTGCGCCAGCCGAGGGTGCCGCGGGTCTGGTTGTTGTCCCACGCGAGAACCCCGGCGCCGCCGTACTGCGCGAAGACCGCCGACAGCAGCACGGTGGCCGGTGTCTTTCCCGCCCCGCCTTTCCCGTTGACGACAGCGACGGTGCGGGGGCCCGGCCAGTGGCGGCTCACCGCGTGCTCGTCGTCGCGGACGGCGCGTTCGCGAGCGCTCGGGCCGAGGGTGAACCCGACGCGGTTGAGCAGCCCGCGTCCGCCCTGACGCGCTGGCTCCTCACGGCGCTCCTCCTGAAGGAACGAGCGACGCCCCACGCCCTGCTCGCGCTGCTGACGACGCGAGGATGCCGAGGACGCCGACTCTGCAGCGGCGGCGTTGGGCGCGGACGGGGCCGAGGCGGGCACCGGCAGCGGCGGAGCGGGCGGTACGTCGGAAGACTGGGGGCGCGGTGCCGTGGCCGCCGGAACGGCGGGCCGGACGGTGCTGTCCTGAGTCGGAGAGCTCTGCTGTTCCGACCACGCGGTCGGAAGCAATCCGGTCGCAGCGGGCGCTCCGGAAGGTGCCGGCGTCGTCGGTACCGCAGGGGCTGCGGGCGATGCGGCTGAGGGTGCGGGCGGTACTGCAGGGGCGGCGGGTGGCGCAGCGGGGACCGAAGGCGGTGCGGAGATCGGCACAGCGGGGGTGGCCGGTCGCGCATCATCGGAAGGAGGAGCTGCGGCCGAGGCTGCTGCCCATGCCGCTGCGGCTCGCGTTCCCGGCGCGGGGGCGGGCTGGGGTGCCGGTCGGGGGTGCGGGGCTGTGGGCTCCGCGTCGGGTCCAGCCGGCATCTGAGCGCGCTCATCCGGAGTCTCGGGAGGCAGCGCATTCCCGCGTCGCAGGGGTCCGCCTCCTCGCGCTTCCGCATCGCGCACCATGGAACATCTCCTCACACACCGAAACAGGGGCGTCATCGAGGCTACCGCGTGGCACGGGAGGTTCTCTGCTGTCATCGTTTTGGAGCGGGCCGATACGCGGGCTAGTGTCGATTCTCGTGCCGACGAATCGGTCTCTCCATCTCACCTGAGGACGTCATGAACGACTTCGCGCAGTCTCCCGCTCTCACCCTGCTTCCCGCCGTCGATGTCGCCGGGGGCAAGGCCGTCCGCCTCACTCAGGGTGAGGCCGGCACCGAGACCAGCTACGGCGACCCGCTCGACGCCGCGGGGGAGTGGGTCGCACAGGGGGCGAAGTGGATCCATCTCGTCGACCTCGATGCCGCTTTCGGACGCGGCAGCAACGCGCCGATCCTCCGCAAGGTCATCAAGCAGTTCAAGAACGTCAACGTCGAGCTGTCCGGCGGCATCCGTGACGACGCGACGCTCGAGGCGGCTCTCGAGAGCGGCGCGACCCGCATCAACCTCGGCACGGCCGCGCTGGAGAACCCCGAGTGGGCCGCCGACGTGATCAGCCGTTACGGCGAAGCGATCGCCGTCGGGCTCGACGTCCGCGGTACGACGCTGGCCGCTCGCGGGTGGACGAAGGAGGGCGGCGACCTCTGGGAGGTGCTTGAGCGCCTCGAGGATGCCGGCTGCAGCCGTTACGTCGTGACCGACGTCACCAAGGACGGGACCCTCAAGGGGCCGAACCTCGAGCTGTTGCGCGAGGTCACAGCCCGCACCCCGAAGCCCGTCGTGGCATCCGGAGGCATCTCGAACCTCGATGACATCGTGGCGCTCCGCGAACTGGTGCCGCTGGGCGTCGAAGGCGCCATCGTCGGCAAGGCACTCTACGCCGGCGCGTTCACGCTGGCTGAGGCGCTGGATGTCGCAGGGGACTGACGACGCCGGGGACCACGGTCCCCACGACCGTCATGGGTCGCACGAGCACCCGTCCAGCGATCGGGGCGACTCGGCCGGTGTGCCCTGGGAAGGCCGCAGCTTCCAGTCGAACCCTCATGCCGCCGACGACGGATCGGCCGACCCGGTTCTGCTCGACGCGCTGCTGCGTTTTCGGGCGGGCGACGGTGCTCAGACCGAGGTCGTCGACGCGTTCCGTTCGGCGCGGGTCCTGATCCCGCTCATCGCCGAGAAGGGCGAGGAGGGCGTGGCGCCGAGCGGTCTCGCTGTCGACAAGACTCAGGAGCTCTCGATCGTGACGGTCGCGGCTCCCGACGGTCGTCGCGTGCAGCCGGTGTTCTCGTCGGTCGAGGCGATGCAGCGCTGGGACGCGACGGCCCGTCCGATCCCGGTGGAAGCCGTGCGCGCCGCTCTCGCAGCGTCGGCGGAGGAGACGGATCTGATCGTTCTCGACCCGACGTCCGACACCGAGTTCGTCCTCCGTCGTCCCGCGGTGTGGGCGGTCGCGCAGGGTCATCGGTGGGAGCCGAGCTTCCTCTCGCCCGAGGTCTTCACTGCTCTGCAGGAGAGTGTCGCGCATGAACTCGCCGTGATCGACGTCGCCGTCGCGGCCGGAGACCCGGACGCCCGTCTGCGCGGACCAGAACTGATCGTCATCCTCGAGCTGGTCGACGGGCTCGAGCGCGAGGTGCTCGACGCCGTGCTCGCGCGCCTGGCGCAGCGGTGGGCGGCGGATGATCGTATCGCGGTGCTCGCCGACTCTCTCACCGTGAAGCTGCGTCGCTCGGCCTGACCGGCTCGGTGCTGCCACCGACCGGTCAGCCGCAGCGGCCGGCAGTCCCTAGTTGACCGGGCCTGTCCACTTCTCGCCCGGACCCTTGCCGATCGGGTCGGGAATGGTCGACGCCTCGCGGAACGCGAGCTGCAGCGAGCGCAGCCCGTCTCGGAGGGACCGCGCGTGCATGTCGCTGATCTCCGGTGCGCCGGCGGTGATCAGCCCGGCGAGGGCGTTGATGAGCTTGCGCGCCTCATCGAGGTCGAGCTGCTCCGCCGCGTGCGGGTCGTCGGCGAGGCCGAGCTTGACCGCCGCGGCACTCATGAGGTGGACGGCTGCGGTCGTGATGACCTCGACCGCCGGCACATCGGCGATGTCCCGCGTGGCGGAGGACGCCGCCTCCTCCTGCCGTGCCCAGCGCTCTTCGCGCTCGCGTGCAGCCTCATCCGATGCCTGGTTCGTCACTTCGCCTTGCCTTCTGTTAGACTTTGTCGGGCTCCGGAGCGTCATGCTCCGGTACGAAAGAGGATTCACTTCCCACCCGCGCTTGCCGTTCCAGGCTACCGGGTCTTGCACTCCACCGGATCGCGTCGTCAGACGGGGTCCGGCAGGCAGGGTGCGGAGCCGGCGTCTGAATGCCGGTGGGTGGGACGATTCTGATTTCGCCCGGGGTGCTGACAGCATCCTGGTGGCCGAATCCCATCGTCTAAGGAGCTACGCATCAGCGATCCCCGCACCAATGAGCGCATCCGCGTCCCCGAGGTCCGCCTCGTCGGTCCCGCGGGTGAGCAGATCGGCGTCGTCCGCATCGAGGCGGCGCTGCGCCTTGCGCAGGAAGCAGATCTCGACCTCGTCGAGGTCGCGCCCAACTCGAAGCCGCCCGTGGTCAAGATCATGGACTACGGCAAGTTCAAGTACGAAGCCGCCCAGAAGGAGAAGGAAGCTCGCCGCAACCAGGCGAACACCATCCTCAAAGAGGTCCGCTTCCGACTGAAGATCGAGGCGCACGACTACACGACGAAGCTCAAGCGCGCCGAGGGCTTCCTCAAGGCCGGCGACAAGGTGAAGGCCATGATCCTGTTCCGTGGTCGCGAGCAGTCGCGTCCCGAGCAGGGCGTCCGTCTCCTCCGCAAGTTCGCCGAGGATGTCGCCGAGCTCGGAACCGTCGAGTCGAACCCGACCATCGACGGCCGCAACATGGTCATGATCGTGGCTCCGCTCAAGAGCAAGTCCGAGGCGAAGCAGGAGCAGAATGCGGTTCGCGACGCCCAGCGCGCAGCGAACAAGCAGGCCGCCCGCGAAGCCAAGACCGACGCCGACGAGCCGGCCGAGGCCGCAGCGGAGTAACTCCCGCCCCCAGACTCCCGCACCGCGGGTTGACACCGTCGCCTGAGAAGGCGCCATACGAAGGAAGAGAAGATGCCGAAGCAGAAGACCCACTCGGGTGCTAAGAAGCGCTTCAAGATCACCGGCAGCGGCAAGCTGAAGAAGCAGCAGGCCGGAATGCGCCACAACCTCGAGCACAAGTCGAGCCGTCGCACCCGCCGCCTCAACCAGGACCAGGTGCTGTCGAAGGCTGACACCAAGGTCGCGAAGAAGCTTCTCGGTCGCTGACGCGCCCGAACGCACGATAGGAACACAGGAAAATGGCAAGAGTCAAGCGGGCGGTAAACGCCCACAAGAAGCGTCGGGTCATCCTCGAGCGCGCCTCCGGCTACCGCGGTCAGCGTTCGCGCCTCTACCGCAAGGCCAAAGAGCAGGTCATCCACTCGCTGGTCTACTCGTACCGTGACCGTCGCAAGCGCAAGGGCGACTTCCGTCGTCTCTGGATCCAGCGCATCAACGCCGCTGCACGCCAGAACGGCATCACGTACAACCGCTTCATCCAGGGCCTCGGTCTCGCGGGCGTCACCGTCGACCGTCGCATGCTCGCCGACCTCGCGGTCAACGATGCAGCGACCTTCACGACGCTGGTCGAGACGGCGAAGAAGGCTCTGCCTTCCGACGTCAACGCTCCGAAGTCGGCTGCGTAAGCAGCTCTTCACCACAGAGGACGCTCTCCTTCGGGAGGGCGTCCTCTGTCGTTCGCCCGGCGTTTGCGCAGGAACGGTCCTGCCGTTCTCTAGACTGTGAACGTGCTGGAGAACCCCCGTTCGCCCCGAGTCCGTGCCGTCGCCAAGCTGACCAAGCGCAGCGCGCGCGCAGAGACAGGGCTCTACCTCCTCGAAGGTCCCCAGGCGGTTCGCGAGGCGCTGACCTACAGTCCTCAGGCGATCGTGGAGCTGTTCGCGACCCCGACCGGCTGGGAGAAGCATCCGGACATCCGCGCGAAGGCATCGGACGCCGGCATCGAGGTGGAGTACGTCACGGAGTACGTGCTGAACGCGATGGCCGACACGGTCACTCCGCAGGGGCTGGTGGCCGTCGTCCGGCAGGCGCCCACGTCGGTGCAGGACATCTTCGCGGCATCCCCCCGTCTGGTGGCGATCTGCGAGGAGATCAGGGACCCGGGAAACCTCGGCACGATCATCAGGGCCGCCGATGCGGCGGGAGCCGACGCCGTCGTGCTGACGGGCCGCACGGTCGACCCCTACAACCCGAAGGTCGTGCGCGCCACGACAGGTTCGCTGTTCCATCTGCCCGTATCCGTGGGCGCAGAGCTCTCTGATGTGGTCGAGAAGGCTCACGCCGCGGGACTCCGGATTCTGGCCGCGGACGTCAAGGGCGAGGATCTTCTTCATGCGCGGGCGGACGGAGTGCTCGCCGAGCCCACGGCGTGGCTGTTCGGCAATGAGGCGCGCGGTCTCGAGGACGAGGCGCTCGCGCAGGCCGACCAGGTGCTGAAGCTGCCGATCTTCGGCCGCGCCGAATCCTTGAACCTCGCCACGGCAGCGAGCGTCTGCCTGTACGAGAGCGCGTTCGCGCAGCGGGCGGCATCCTCGGCCTGATCTCCGGCGGACGAGCGGCCGCCCGTCCTGCTGGTAGGTTTGTCCCTGCTCGAGCGGAGAAGGGGACCCAGGGTCGATGCAGATTCTGATCGTGGAGGACGACGAGCGTGTCGCCGCTGCACTCGAGGCCTTCCTCGCGCGATCCGGGTACGCCACCGTGCGAGCCGCGGACGGAGCCTCCGCGCTGCAGCAGCTGGGTGCGGACACCGAGGTGGTGCTCCTCGACCTCGGTCTGCCCGATGTCGACGGCATCGATCTCTGCCGTCGGATCCGCGCACGCTCCGAGGTGCCGATCGTGATCGTCACCGCACGCAACCAGGTCACGGAGCGCATCAGAGGGTTGCGTGCCGGCGCTGACGATTTCGTCGTCAAGCCCTACGACGTCCACGAGCTCCTCGCCCGGATCGAGGCGGTCACACGACGCTCTCGACCCGTGCGGCCGGAATCCGAGGCGCGCGTACGTCTGCAGGATGGCGAGATCGAGATCGACCTCGTCGCCAGGCAGGTGATCATCGCACGCGCTCCCATCGAACTCACTCGCAAGGAATTCGACATCGTGGCGGTGCTCGCCCGGTACCCTGGCGTCGCCGTGCCGAAGGAGAGACTCATCCGCGAGGTCTGGAACACCGACTGGCGGGGCTTCGGGCACTCGCTCGAGGTGCACGTCGGCGCGATCCGCAAAAAGGCGGGTCAGCGGCATCTGATCGAGACCGTGCGCGGTGTCGGCTATCGGTTGGCCGGGTAGCGTTCGATGCGCAGACGTCTCGTCGTCGTCTTCCTGGTGCCGCTCGTCGCCATCCTGCTGTCGTTGGGCGGCGCCACGGCGTGGAGCGCGACCCGCAGCATCCAGCAGGCCTTCTACACCGAGCAGCTCGGTGACCTCGGGTATTTCGTGACCAGCGCGCGGCAGGCGCTGCGGTCGGGCAGCGCGACGGTGATCGATGCGGAGGTCGCCCGCTTCCACGAGGTGTACGGGATCGATGTGATCGTCTTCGATCTTTCCGGTGGGGTGTGGTCAGCGCGCGACGGCGGCGGCGAAGTCCTGTCAGAGGACGATGCCGCACGGGTCGGCCTCGCGCTCTCGGGGCGCCGCGCCGAGGCGCCCGAGCCGGTGTTCCCCTGGATCGCGGCAGAGTCCTCGCTCGTCGAGCCGGTCTTCGACGACGGCGACGTGATCGGCGCCGTGATGCTCTCCGCGGACGTCGAGGCGCCACGGACCCAGATCCTGCAGCAGATTCTTGTGCTGACGGTCGTGTCGATCGTCTCGATCGGACTCGGCGTGCTCCTCGTCTTCCAACTCGCCCGGTGGGTGCTCTCTCCGGTCCGACGTCTCGATGAGGCGATGATCGCGATCGAACGCGGCGAGATGGATGCGAGGGTCGCGGAGGACACGGGGCCTCCTGAGCTACGCCGGATGACGCGCGTGTTCAACGGCATGGCGGATGAGATCGAGCGCGTCATGACGCGTCAGCAGGAGTTCGCCCTGAACGCCTCGCACGAGCTCCGCAATCCCCTCAACGCGCTGCTGCTGCGTGTCGAGCACCTCTCGACCGGTCTCGGAGCCGACTGGAAGGACGACGTCGAGGAGACGAGGGAGGAAGGGCGCCGGATGGCTCGCATCCTCGAGACGCTCCTCGGACTCGCGCGCGGCGGGCGCGCCGACACGATGATCTCAGCCGTCGATCTGACCACGCTCGCCGCCCGCCGCGCAGACGCCTGGAGCGAGGTCGCGTCACAGCGACGCGTCCGGATGCTCTCGACAGGAGTGGGCCCGGTGATGAGCATCACCGACCGCACGATCGTCGAGAGCGCGCTCGACGCCGTCATCGACAATGCGGTGAAGTTCTCGCCCGCCGAGTCGGCCGTCGAGGTCGACGCGCACCGCAGCGGTGGACTCTGCGTGCTGACAGTCCGCGACCACGGCCCCGGCCTGACGCGAGAGGAGGCCGCGAACGCCGCCGACCGATTCTGGCGCAGCGACGACAGCGGCGGGGTTCCGGGGTCAGGGCTCGGCCTCGCGATAGCGACCGACCTCTTGGAATCGATCGGCGGCGAGCTGCGGGTCGATACGCCGGACGACGGCGGGCTGCTGGTGTCGCTGATGCTGCCGGACGGAGCCGAGGGATGAGCGGGCGGGAGAGCCGCCGCGCATGGTGGCGCAGAGGGGTGGCGGCGGCATGCGTGCTGCTGCTCGCCGCCACGAGCAGCGCGTGCAGCGCTCGATCGACGGAGTGGAACGACTCTGCCTACGAGATCGCCGGCGGGGGATCCAACGGGGTCTATTACGCCTACGGCGACGAACTCGCTCGGGAGCTGTCGGAGTCCTTGGGCATCCGCGTGTCGGCGGCCGAGACCGCCGGGTCCGTCGACAACCTCCTGCGGGTGAGCTCGGGGGAGGCCCTCCTCGGGTTCGCGCAAGGGGATGCCGCGGCCGACGCCGTCGCCGGAGTGGGAGCGTTCGACGAGCCCATGCCGGTGCAGGCTGTCGCTCGCCTGTACGACGAGTACCTCCACGTGGTCGTACGCGCGGATTCGGACATCGCCGCCCTCGGCGACCTTGCGGGCAGGACGGTGTCGCTCGGGGCCGAGAATTCCGGCGTCAATGTGATCGCGGCGCGAGCACTCGACGCCGCCGACGTCGACGTCGCGACGATCACGGATCCCCGGCTAGATCTCGGTGAGTCGATCAGCGCGCTCGAGAGATCCGAGATCGACGGATTCTTCTGGGTCGGCGGCATCCCGACACCGGGCATCGCGGAGCTCGCGACGACGACGCCCGTGCGGCTGGTGCCGATCGAGCAGACATGGGTCACCGCGATCAACGCTCGATACTCCGATGCGTATCGGCCGTCCGACTTCCCCGTCGCGCTCTATGGACTCGACGAGTCCGCGCCCACGATGGCGGTGCCGAACTATCTGGTCACCTCGTCCGACACTCCGGACGGCGTCGTACGGGACGTCCTCACGAGCCTCTTCACGGTCCGCACCGATATCGCGCAGCGGGTTCCGGTCGCGTCCCTGCTCGACCGCAGGCAGGCGATCTTCACGGGGCCGGTCGACCTGCATCCGGGGGCCGTCGAGTACTACCGGGACCAGCGGGACTGAGGCCTCAAGAAATCCTCAAGAAGTCTCATACCGGCATGTCACTCTGCCAATGTGGGGGTCGATCGCGCTCGATTCAACGGAGAATTCAGATGCCACAGAGCCCACGCCCCTCATTGAGGCGCGGACTCGGCCATTCTCCGGAGTCGTCCTGCGATCGGATCCGGTCGGAGGCTTGCTGCCACGTTCTACTCGGGGGAGGAACGGAGCAGCAGGGACGCCCCCACGGTCCGCGGGGGCGGACCGTGGGGCACTCCGGTTCTCGGGCGGGATCGGCCCCATCGCGTGGTTACGAACGTGTAAATGTCGACGCATCACTGTGGAGCCACGTGAGCGACCTGGCTAGTTTGGAGAAATGATGACCACCGGTAAGCCCCTCGTCGTTGTCGACAATGTCCAGAAGCACTACGGCGACTTCCAGGCGCTCACGGATATCGACCTCACGGTGAACGCCGGCGAGGTCGTCGTGGTGATCGGTCCCTCAGGCTCGGGCAAGTCGACACTGTGTCGCACGATCAACCGCCTCGAGACGATCACGAGCGGCACGATCAGCATCGACGGCAAGGCGCTCCCCGCTGAGGGAAAGGGCCTCGCGCATCTGCGCGCAGACGTCGGCATGGTGTTCCAGTCGTTCAACCTCTTCGCGCACCTCACGATCCTCGAGAACGTGACGCTCGGCCCGATCAAGGTCCGCGGCATGAAGAAGGCCGATGCCGACAAAGAGGCGATGATGCTTCTCGAGCGCGTCGGCGTCGCCCAGCAGGCCTCGAAGCTTCCCGCACAGCTCTCCGGCGGACAGCAGCAGCGCGTCGCGATCGCCCGCGCTCTCGCCATGCAGCCCAAGGTCATGCTCTTCGACGAGCCGACCAGCGCGCTCGACCCCGAGATGATCAACGAGGTCCTCGACGTCATGGTGGAGCTCGCCCGTGACGGCATGACGATGATCGTCGTGACCCACGAGATGGGCTTCGCTCGCAAGGCCGCCAACCGGGTCGTGTTCATGGCCGACGGCAAGATCGTCGAGGAGGCGACGCCTGAGGAGTTCTTCACGAACCCGAAGAGCGACCGCGCCAAGGACTTCCTCTCCAAGCTCCTCACGCACTGACGAGCCTCACAGACCTTTGCACACACAGCACACGAAGGAGACGCACATGCGACGCACACGGACACTGGCAGGAATCGGGATCGCGACGGTTGCACTGTTCGCGCTGACGGCCTGCAACAGCGGCAGCCCGTCCAGCCCCGGCGCCGGAACCGGCGGCGAAGAGAGCGAGGACTCCACCTGGTTCGAGGTCGCTGACGACGTCCAGCTCGAGGGCAGCCCGACGTTCGACGCCATCCAGGAGCGCGACAAGGTGATCGTCGGCGTCAAGGAGGACCAGCCCGGGCTCGGCTACCTCGATGTCACGACCGGAGAGCGCACCGGCTTCGACGTCGACATCGCACGGTGGATCGCCGCATCCCTGGGCTACGACGAGGACAAGATCGAGTTCAAGCCGATCGCTTCGGCGAACCGCGAGCAGGCGATCACCAACGGTGACATCGACTACTACGTCGGCACCTACTCGATCAACGACAAGCGCAAGGAGCTCATCGACTTCGCGGGTCCCTACTTCATCACCGGTCAGGGACTCCTGGTCGCCGCCGACGCGGACGACGCCGAGGCTCTCGAGGACTTCAACGGCAAGACCGTCTGCTCGGCGACCGGCTCGACGCCGATCCAGAACATCAAGGCGAACTTCCCCGAGATCAAGACGCAGGAGTACGACCTGTACTCCGCCTGCGTCCAGGACCTCATCGACGGCAAGGTCGACGCCGTGACCACCGACCAGGCGATCCTGATCGGCTACGCGGCCCAGTACCCGGATGACGTCAAGGTGACCGGCGGCCTCTTCACCGAGGAGCGCTACGGTGTCGGCCTCACGAAGGGCGACGACGCGCTGCGCACGCACATCAACGAGCTCTTCACCGACGGTGGCGACATCTGGCAGGCGATCTTCGACGCGAACCTCGGTTCCAGCGGCATCGAGGTCGAACAGCCCGAGGTCGACGCGTACTGATCGACATGGGCGGCCCCCTCAGGGGGGCCGCCCATTCACTCTGAAGAAGGGAGGGTGGCGTGGACGTCATCTTCGGCAACCTCGACCTGTGGGGACAGGCGATCAGCAACACGCTGATCGTGTTCTTCGCGGGCGGGATCATCGCACTGATCCTGGGTCTGATCGTCGGGGCCATGCGTGTCTCCCCGGTGCCCATCGCCCGCGGCGTCGGCACGGTGTACGTGAACACCGTGCGCAACACCCCGCTCACCCTCGTGTTCTTCTTCTTCATCTTCGGGTACCCGCAACTCGGGTTGCCCGAACTGTCGAACCTCGTGCTCGGCATCCTCGCCATCGGCATCTACACGGCGACCTATGTGGCCGAGGTCCTGAGGGCGGGTATCAACACGGTGCCCGTCGGTCAGGCCGAGGCCGCGCGGGCCATCGGACTTCCCTTCGGACAGGTGATGGGTCTCGTGATCCTGCCGCAGGCGTTCCGCTCGGTCGTCCCGCCGATGATGAGCGTCTTCATCGCGCTCCTGAAGAACACGACCGTCGCAGCCGGGTTCTCGGTCGCCGAGCTCGCGGCTCTCCGGTCGACCATCAACGATTCGGCCGACCGTCCGGGCAACCCGATGGAGGTCCTCCTCTGGGTCGCCGTCGTGTTCGTCGCCCTGGTGCTGCTGTTGAGCTGGCTGCAGCGATATCTCGAGAACCGTTGGAGGATCGCGCGATGAGCTCTGTACTGTACGACGTCCCCGGACCCCGGGCGATCGCCCGCAACCGGATCATCGCGGTCGCCACCGTCGTCCTCGTCCTGGCCGCCATCGGCTTCATCGTGCTCCGCATGGTGGAGACAGGCCAGTTCTCGGCGGAGAAGTGGTACGTGTTCACGTTCTCCAACGTGTGGATGGGTATCTTCAAGGCCCTGGGCAACACGCTCGCAGCCTTCGCGCTCGCCGCCGTCCTCAGCGTCGTCCTCGGCTTCGTGCTGGCCATCGGGCGGCTCTCCGAGCACGCGTGGGTGCGGATCCCCGTGACAGCCGTCACCGAGCTCTTCCGTGCCGTTCCGGTGCTGGTGTTCATGATGCTGCTCTACTACGGGCTCCCCGTGGTCGGAATCAAGATGGATCCCTACTGGGCCGTCGTGATCGCACTGATGGCCTACAACGGCTCCGTGCTCGCCGAGGTTCTGAGGGCCGGCATCGAGTCCCTGCCTCGGGGGCAGAAAGAGGCGGGCTACGCGATCGGACTCCGCAAGAGCGGCGTGATGCGTCTCATCCTCCTGCCGCAGGCGATCCGGGCGATGCTCCCGGTGATCGTCGCGCAGCTGGTCGTCACGATGAAGGACACCGCTCTGGGCTTCATCATCACGTACCCCGAGCTGCTGTACTACGCGAAGCAGCTGACGTCGCAGCAGGGTCGCCCGATCCTGCAGTCGGCCTTCGTCATCGGCGGCATCTACATCGTCATGTGCCTCATCCTGTCGGGCATCGCGAAGTGGGTGGAGATCCAGACCCGTCGCTCGCCGAAGGTGAAGGCGATCCACGCGGCAGAGGATCCCCGCCAGCACGGCGACGGCACCGACACCGAGCTCATCACCCTGCAGCGCGGGGGCAGCGGCTTCGGCGGCACCGGTGGTGTAGGCGGGCTGGACAGCTCCGATCCGAAGTGATGTCCACCGGCGCGGGGCGACCGCCTCGCGCCGGTAGACTCCTGTCTCGTGTCTGAGTCTCCCGAAATCACCCCGGAAGCGGTCGAAGCCGCCGTGGCGGCCGCGCTCGAAGCGATCGCCGCAGCCGCCGATACGACCGAACTGAAAGCCGCTCGCGCCGCGCACGTCGCCGACGGATCGCCGCTCGCTGTCCTGAACGCCTCGATGCGTCAGGTCGCCCCCGAGAACAAGGCCGCCTTCGGCAAGCTCGTCGGCCAGGGCCGCGGTCAGGTCACCAAGGCCCTCGCCGCCAAGGAGGAGGAGCTCGCCGCCGCGGAGGTCGCTGAGCGCCTCGAGGCCGAGCGGCTGGACATCACGGCGATCCCCTCGCGCACGCGCGTCGGCGCCCGGCACCCGCTGACCCTGCTGAGTGAGCAGATCTCGGACATCTTCGTGGGCATGGGCTGGGAGATCGCGGAAGGACCCGAGCTCGAGCACGAGTGGTTCAACTTCGACGCTCTGAACTTCGACGTCGACCACCCCGCCCGTCAGGAACAGGACACCTTCTACGTCGACCCGCCGTCGCGCCACCTCGTCATGCGCACGCACACGAGCCCCGTGCAGGTGCGCTCGATGCTCGACCGCGAGGTGCCGATCTACGTGCTCTGCCCCGGCCGCGTGTACCGCACCGACGAGTTCGACGCGACGCACCTCCCCGTCTTCACCCAGTTCGAAGGACTCGTCGTCGACAAGGGCATCTCGATGGCGCATCTCAAGGGAACGCTCGACCACGTCGCGCGTCAGCTCTTCGGCCCCGAGGCCAAGACGCGCTTCCGCACGAACTTCTTCCCCTTCACCGAGCCGTCGGCCGAGCTCGACCTCTGGCACCCCACCTTCAAGGGCGGCGCCCGTTGGATCGAGTGGGGCGGCTGCGGCATGATCAACCCGAACGTGCTCCGTGCGGCGGGGATCGATCCCGACGTCTACAGCGGCTTCGCGTTCGGAATGGGCGTCGAGCGGGGACTCATGTTCCGCAGCGATGTGCAGGACATGCGGGACATGGCAGAGGGCGATGTCCGTTTCAGCGAGCAGTACGGGATGGTGGTGTGATGCGCGTCCCGCTTTCGTGGCTGCGTGAGTACGTCGATCTGGCAGCGGATACGACACCGGAAGACGTCCTCGCAGCGCTCGTGACCGTCGGATTCGAGGAGGAGGACGTCCACCGCTTCGAGATCTCGGGTCCCGTCGTCGTCGGACAGGTCGTCTCGCTCGAGGCCGAGCCGCAGTCCAACGGCAAGACGATCAACTGGTGCCAGGTCGATGTCGGTGAGGCGAACGGCGGAATCCGTGGAATCGTCTGCGGCGCGCACAACTTCGTCGCGGGTGACAAGGTCGTCGTGACGCTTCCCGGTGCGGTGCTGCCGGGGCCGTTCCCGATCGCCGCCCGCAAGACCTACGGGCACGTGTCCGACGGCATGATCGCCTCTGCGCGTGAGCTGGGGCTCGGCGACGAGCACAACGGCATCCTCGTCCTCGCGGACCTCGGTATCGATGCCCCCGTCGGCACAGACGCCATCAGCCTGCTCGGACTCGACGATGTCGCGGTCGAGATCAACGTCACGCCCGACCGCGGGTACGCGTTCTCGCTGCGCGGTGTCGCCCGTGAGTACTCCCACGCGACCGGAGCACCGTTCCGCGACCCGGCCGAGCGCGACTTCGCCGAGCTCCAGCCGGGCGCCGGTCACACGGCGATCGTCGACGATGCAGCCCCCGTACGCGGCCGCGTCGGCGCCAGCGAGTTCGTCACGCGCGTCGTCCGCGACGTCGACCCCGCGCGGCCGACCCCGCCGTGGATGATCGCGCGGCTGTCGCTCGCCGGCATGCGCTCGCTCGGCATCCTGATCGACATCACCAACTACGTGATGCTCGAATTGGGGCAGCCGCTGCACGGGTACGACCTCGACAGGCTCTCCGGTGGCATCACCGTGCGTCGTGCGACGGCCGGTGAGACGATGACGACCCTCGACGGCCAGGAGCGGAAGCTCCACGTCGAGGACCTCCTGATCACCGACGAGTCGGGTCCCATCGGTCTCGCCGGCGTCATGGGCGGCGGCACGACCGAGATGAGCGACACGACGCACAACGTGCTGATCGAGGCTGCGACCTTCGACCCTGTGACGATCGCCCGCACCGCACGCCGTCACAAGCTGCCCAGCGAGGCATCCAAGCGGTTCGAGCGCGGTGTCGACCCGCTCGTGCCGTTCGTGGCCGCCCGCCGTGCAGCCGACCTGATGGTCGAATTCGCCGGCGGCACGCTCACCGACGAGGGCGGCGCTCTGTTCGCCGAGGTCTTCGTCGCGGACATCGACCTCCCGCGCGGATTCGTGCAGGGGCTCATCGGCGTCGACTACTCCGACGACGAGATCGCCGGCGCGCTCACGACCATCGGCGCAGAGGTCTCCGGGTCGGATGCCGGGTGGACCGTGATCCCGCCGACCTGGCGTCCCGACCTCACCGACAAGTGGTCTCTCGCCGAAGAGGTCGCTCGCATCCACGGTCTCGACCGCATCCCGTCCGTACTGCCGACGCCGCCGTCCGGCCGCGGTCTCACCTCACACCAGCAGGGTCGTCGCCGCGTCGCGGACGCGCTGGCGGCTGCCGGTCTCGTCGAGACGCCCTCGTTCCCCTTCACGACGGAGGCGGAGAACGACCTGCACGGCTCGGCGTCGGGAGAGCATCTGCCCAGCATCCGGCTCGCGAACCCGCTCGACGGCTCCGCTCCGTTCCTGCGTCGATCGCTGATCCCCGGGCTTCTGCAGACCGCGCACCGCAACATCTCGCGCGGCCTCACGGACCTCGCGCTGTTCGAGACCGGAGTCGTGTTCCTGCCCGAGCCGGGTGTCGAGTACGGCACGGACGAGGTGCCGCCGCTCGGCGAGCGTCCGTCGGACGACACGCTCGCCGAACTGAACGCGTCGATCCCACCGCAGCACCGTCATGTCGCGGCGCTGTTCACGGGCAACGTCGTGACCAAGCAGCCGGGACGCGCCGCGGAGCCCTACGGGCTCTCCGAGGCGCTCGACGCCGCCAGAGTCATCGCGGCTGCAGCCGGAGTCGACCTCGATGTGGTGCAGGGGCAGCGCGCGGCACTGCACCCCGGACGCGCTGGCGTGCTCTCCGTCGGCGACGTCGAGATCGGCTACGTCGGCGAACTCCACCCCCAGGTCGCCGCCGGAGCAGACCTTCCCGGTCGTGCCACCGTGCTCGAGCTCGACCTCGACGAGGTCATCGCGCTCGGCGGGAACCGTGCGGTCGCCGCCTCGCTGTCGACGTTCCCCGCTGCGACACAGGACGTGTCGCTGGTGGTCGGCGCTGATGTGCCGGCGGGCGACGTGCGCGCTGCGCTCACCGAGGGCGCCGGTGCGCTTCTCGAGTCGATCCGCCTCGTCGACGACTACCGGGGGGACGGCGTCGCGGATGGTCAGAAGAGTCTCACCTTCGCGCTGCGCTTCCGCGCGGACGACCGCACACTCACCGCAGCCGAGGCGACAGAGGCGAAGCTCGCGGGTGTCTCTGTCGCAGCTGAGCGCTTCGACGCGACCCTGCGCGACTGAAGCTCCGCCTGAACCGACCCGCACGCGGACCGCACTCGAACGGTGCGGTCCGCGTGCGCGTGTGCTCTCAAGATGCTGCCGACGCCGCCGAGCCGACCTGAGCGCGGTGGACCTGCGAGGTACCGTGTCGGGATGAGCATCCTGCCCCACAGCACTCCCGCGGCGGTTCCCGATGGTGTCCGACCGATGGGTGAAGCGCCGTTCCTCGAACCCGGCGACCAGATCTCCTGGCACTACCGCAAGCCCGGCTGGCAGCCCGGCGATGCGTCGACCATCACGCCCATGCGGGTGGTCCGCGACGATGAACGCGGTCTGGTGGCATGGCTCGCTCCGGGCACGCTTCAGGAGGGGCAGGGCACTCCGGCGGGCGAGCGCATCCGGACCGTTCCGCTCGAGCGTCGGTGGCTCGATCCGCGTACCCGGATCGTGGAGGAGTGGTGGGGCAACGGCATCCTCCGCATCGCTCCGGCCGGTGCGGCGTGGTCGGTGTGGCTGTTCTGGAGCGATGTGAGCGGTCCCGAGTGGGAGTTCGCCGGGTGGTACGTGAATCTCGAGAACGCGCATCTGCGCACCGACCGCGACACGTATTCATCGGATCACATCCTCGACGTGGAGATCCAGGCGGACGGTCAGGTGCACCTCAAGGACGAGGACGAGGTGATCGCGGCCGTCGAGCAGGGACGTCTCACCTCTGAGCAGGCCGCGCAGATCGAACGACACGCGGACGCGGCGATCGAGTCCTTCCATCACGGTGACTGGCCGTTCGACGCCGAATGGCGCGACTGGCGCCCGGATCCCTCGTGGACGGTCCCGGAACTGTCCGGCCTGTCGGATCTTCGCACGAGCTGACCGGCATCCGCCCTGAGCGGAAGACCCTTCCCCTCGCGCGGCGAAGATGGTGGCATGGGGTCATGACGGATGTTCTGATCCTCGGCGGCACCGGCTGGCTGTCCGGCCGCATCGCCAGACGGCTGCTCCTGAGCGGGGCGACGGTGATGTGCCTGGCGCGCGGAGGACGCCCGTCTCCGGAGGGCGCGAGCCTGGTGCTGGCCGATCGTGACGCGGCGGACGCCTACGATACGGTGTCCGGTCGGGAGTGGGATCACGTGATCGACGTCTCGTCGAACGCGGCCCACGTCTCCGCTGCGGTCGCGGCACTCGGTGAGCGAGCGGGCCGCTGGACGTACGTCTCGTCGATGTCGGCATACTCCGACGAGGAGACCGTCGGTGCAGACGAGTCGGCGACGCTGCATCCGCCGGCTGAGAGGGGAGACGACGAGTACGGCCGGCAGAAGGTGGCCGCCGAGGACGCCGTGCGTGCACTCGGCGACCGCACCCTGATCGTGCGCCCGGGATTGATCGTCGGGGCGGACGACCCGAGCGATCGTTTCGGGTACTGGGCTACCGCTTTTCTGCGTGCCGAGGACGGCCCCGTGCTGCTTCCGCCTGTCGAGGAGCGAGACGTGCAGGTGATCGACGTCGACGACCTGTCCGAGTTCGTCGCCACCACGAGGGCCACCGGTGTGATCAACACGATCGGCGATCGGCATCGGCTGGGCGAGGTCCTCGACGCCGTGCGCAGACGTGCGGGGCACCGGGGAGACACGGTCGCGGCATCTGACGCCGGGCTCGTCGAGCACGGTGTGGCGTATTGGGCGGGGGAGCGGTCGCTGCCGCTGTGGCTGCCGAGCGAGATGACCGGATTCATGACCAGGTCGAACGCCCGCTACCGCGCGGCAGGAGGTCGGCTTCGTCCGCTCGACGAGACGATCGCCGCCGTGGTCGATGACGAGCAGGCGCGCGGCATGGATCGGGACCGGCGGGCAGGGCTCACTCGCGGCGACGAACTCGCGCTGTTGCAGCTGCTCGACTGATCGGGGCCTCGCTAGACTGCGATCAGTGACACGGGGTGCCGCATCCGCGGCTGAGAACAGACCCGTCGAACCTGATCTAGTTCGTACTAGCGAAGGGATGTCGCGTTGAGCGATCGTCTGCGTCCTGATTCCGAATCGACCTTGGCCACCTCGGCGGCTGAGCTCCTGACAGGGCTGCGCGACAGCCCACCCTTGACCCATTGCATCACCAACAGCGTCGTCACGGGCTTCACCGCGAACGTGCTGCTCGCCCTCGGCGCGGCGCCGGCGATGGTCGACATCGTCGGTGAGGCGGGGATGTTCGCCGGGGTGGCCTCCGGGGTGCTGATCAACCTCGGTACGCCGACTCCGGAGCAGCGTGCGGCGAGCCGTGAAGCCGCGGCAGGAGCCCTCGCCGCAGGTACTCCGTGGGTGCTGGATCCCGTCGCGATCGGCGCGCTGCCGGTGCGCACGGCACTCGCGCACGAGCTGGCCGACGCACGCCCCACGGCGATCAGGGGGAACGCCTCGGAGATCCTCGCCCTCGCGGGGCTCAGCGCTGGGGGGCGCGGCGTCGATGCGACGGACACGACCGATGCCGCGGCCGAAGCGGCACTCGCACTCGCTTCGCGGCACGGCGCGGTGGTCGCGGTGTCGGGACCGGTCGACCTGGTGACGGATGGAGCACGATTGCTCCGCATCGCGAACGGTCATGAACTGCTCACCCGTGTCACCGGCGGCGGATGCGCGCTGGGTGCTGTCATGGCGGCGTTCCTCGGTGCGGCGCGCTCGACCGCTGCGGATCCGCTCACCGCCGTCTCGGCGGCGAGCCTCGTGTACACGATCGCCGCCGAGCGCGCCGCGGCGCGGGCCCCGGGCCCCGGCAGCTTCGCCGTCGCACTGCTCGACGCGCTCGCCGCCGTGCAGCCGGAGGACCTCGCCGTCGCCGCGCGTGTGCAGGAGCACGCGCTGTGATCGCGGACCTCTCCCTCTACCTCGTCACGGATCCCACCCTCTGCGGCGCGCGGGGCGTCGTGGAGACGGTGCGACTCGCCGTCGACGGGGGCGTGCGCATCGTCCAGCTGCGCGACAAGGACGCGACGGATGCCGAGACCGCCGATCAGTTGATCGAGCTCTCACGGGTGATCGACGGCCGTGCACTGCTCGTGGTGAACGACCGCGTCGAGGCGGCGCTGATCGCTCGCGCCAGGGGAGCGCGGGTCGACGGCGTGCACCTCGGCCAGGGCGACGTATCGGTGCTGCGGGCACGCGAGCGGCTGGGACCCGAGGCGATCATCGGGTTGACGGCGAACACGTCGGAGCATCTCGACGCCGTGGCCGCGCTGCCGGCGGGAACGGTCGACTATCTCGGCGTCGGCGTGATCCGTCCCACCGCCACCAAGCCGGATCACCCGCCGGCCCTGGGAATCGACGGCTTCGGTGCGCTCGCCGCGAGGACCGCACTGCCATGCGTCGCCATCGGCGGCGTGGGAATCGACGACATCGAGCGCCTTCGGGATGCGGGTGCGGCGGGGCTCGCCGTCGTCTCCGCCATCTGCGCCGCCGTCGATCCGACGAGGACGGCCCGGGCATTCCTCAGCCGATGGAGGGCTTCGGGCACACCTCGCGTGCTCAGCATCGCGGGGAGCGACCCGTCGGGCGGGGCGGGGATCCAGGCCGATCTCAAGTCGATCGCCGCGAACGGGGGCTATGGCATGGCGGCTGTCACGGCGCTCACGGCGCAGAACACCAGGGGAGTCCGAGCGGTGCACGTGCCTCCTGCCGAGTTCCTCCGGCAGCAGCTCGATGCCATCTCGGACGACATCGTCATCGACGCGGTGAAGATCGGGATGCTGGCGAACACGGAGGTGATCGCCACCGTCGCCGCCTGGCTCGACGCCGTCCGTCCGCCGATCGTCGTGCTCGACCCGGTCATGGTCGCGACCAGCGGTGATCGCCTGCTCGATGAGGATGCCGAGCGCGCACTCTGCGGCCTCCTCGAGCGCGCTCATGTCGTGACGCCCAACCTCGCCGAGCTCGCCGCGCTCTCCGATCGTCCGATCACGGGGTGGGACGACGCGCTCGAGGCCGGGGCCGAGCTCTCCGCCCGCATCGGCGGGGCGGTGCTCGTCAAGGGAGGGCACCTCGACGGCGACGACGTTCCGGACGCGTTGATCGATGTCGCCGGAGGCGTCAGACACGGCTATCCCGGGTCGCGCATCATGACACACAACACGCACGGCACCGGATGCTCCCTGTCGTCGGCCCTCGCCACCCGCCTCGCCGGAGGGGAGTCCCCTGTCGACGCGGTGGAATCGGCGAGGACCTGGCTGCGGGAATCCCTGAGGCAGAGCGATGCGCTCGACATCGGGAGCGGTCACGGACCGGTGAACCACTTCGGCGGCCTCTGGCGACGAGGGGGACTCGAGGCCGCACCCGAGCGTGCCGACCTCCGCGATCGGTGGTGGGACCGGATCGCGCACGTGCGGGCCGACATCGACGAGCTGTCCTTCATCCGCGCTCTGGCCGACGGGACTCTCGACCGCGAACGGTTCCTCTTCTACCTCCGACAGGATGCGCTGTATCTCCCGGAGTACGCCCGAGTGCTCGCAGCGGCCGCGCGGATCGCGCCCACACCGCACGAGCAGGCGTTCTGGGCTCAGTCGGCGCAGGGGGCGATCACCGGAGAGCTCGAGCTCCATGCATCGTGGCTGGCGCCGGGCGCGGGAGTGGAAGCGGCGACCTTCGCCGTCGATCCGGCGCCTGCGACCGTCGCGTACCTCGACCACCTGCGCTCCGTGGCCTTCGGCGGCGACTACGCCGAGCTCATCGCGGCCGTGCTGCCGTGCTTCTGGCTGTACACCGATCTCGGAACCCGCCTGCACGCGGGGGAGTTCGACGCGTACGCCCGAGACCCGCAGCATCCCTACGCGTCGTGGCTCGCGACGTATGCCGACCCCGCGTTCGAGAAGGCGACGGAGCAGGCGATCGACCATGTGATGCATGCGGCGACGGAGTCGGATGCCGCGGGGCGGCGACGGATGCTCCGCGCTTTCGAGGTCTCCAGCGCGCACGAACTCGCCTTCTTCGCGGCGCCGGCACTCCACGCGTCCGGCGGATGACGGACCCGATTTGCGCATGCCGCGACGAGCGCGCTATCGTCGCGGCATGCCTTCGGCCGCCACCGCTCCTCTGACGCTCGTTCCGAGCGTCATCGCCGTGCGCCGACGCCGCAGCGGCCGCCGACTCTAGGCGACCCTGCGCTTCTGCCTGCGTACGCACGGCGGTCGAGTGCCGGTGTCGCCGCCCCGGTTCCCGACACTGCACCCCGCGTTCGCCGAGGGGTCCGACCGTTAAGGTAGAAGAATGACGTACTCCGTCGCCGTCTCCGGCGCATCCGGCTACGCGGGCGGCGAGATCCTGCGCCTCCTCGCGTCTCATCCCGACATCGAGATCCGCACGGTGACAGCGCACTCGAACGCCGGTCAACCGCTCGTGCAGCATCAGCCGCACCTGCGGTCGCTCGCACACCTCGCCCTGCAGGACACCACGCCCGAGACGCTCGCCGGGCACGACATCGTCTTCCTCGCTCTGCCGCACGGGCAGTCCGGGCAGTACACCGACGCGCTCGGCGACACCCCGCTCGTGATCGACGCGGGAGCGGACCACCGACTGACGTCGCAGGATTCCTGGGACGCGTTCTACGGCGGCGACTTCCACGAACCGTGGGCCTACGGCGTTCCCGAGCTGCTCGTCGGCGGTGTCAAGCAGCGCGAGACGCTGCGCGAGGCGACGCGCATCGCCGCTCCCGGCTGCAACGCCTCGACCGTGAGCCTGAGCCTGGCCCCCGGGGTCGCCGCAGGGGTGATCGACGCGGGGGACATCGTCTCGGTGCTCGCCGTCGGCCCGTCCGGAGCGGGGAAGAGCCTCAAGACCAACCTGCTCGCCGGCGAGATCCTCGGCACAGCCAATCCCTACGCGGTCGGGGGCACGCACCGGCACATCCCGGAGATCCGCCAGGCGCTCGCCGCGGCATCCGGCTCCCCAGCCGACGGCATCCGCATCTCGTTCACGCCTGTGCTGGTTCCGATGTCGCGGGGCATCCTCGCCACCTCGACCGCGCCGATCGTCGGCGATGTCAGCGATGCGGAGATCCGCGCCGCCTGGGAGGACGCCTACGGCGACGAGACCTTCGTGCAGTTGCTGCCCGCCGGTCAGTTCCCGCGCACGGCCGATGTCCTCGGTGCGAACACCGCCCTGATCGGTCTCGCGATCGATCGCGCGGCGAACCGCGTGACGGTGGTCACCGCGGTCGACAACCTCGTCAAGGGCACCGCCGGCGCTGCCGTCCAATCCATGAACCTCGCGCTGGGGCTGCCCGAGTCCCGCGCCCTCTCAGTGAACGGAGTCGCGCCGTGAGCGTCACCGCCCCCGCAGGATTCGAAGCGGCCGGAGTCGCCGCAGGTCTCAAATCGACCGGAAAGCCCGATGTCGCCGTCGTGGTCAATCGTGGCCCGCGCAAGGTCGGTGCGGCTGTGTTCACCAGCAACCGCGCCAAGGCGAACCCCATCATCTGGTCGCAGCAGGCCGTCGCCGATCGTGTGGTCGAGGCCGTCGTGCTGAACTCCGGAGGCGCGAACTGCTTCACCGGCAGCTTCGGCTTCCAGACGACGCACCAGACCGCAGAGAAGGCGGCCGAGCTGCTCGGCGTCGGCGCCGGCGACGTGCTCGTGTGCTCGACCGGCCTCATCGGAGTCGGTGACGAGGTGTTCCGGGGCAAGGTCCTCTCGGGCACCGAACAGGCGATCGCCGAGCTGTCGACAGACGGCGGCGATGTCGCGGCCGAGGCCATCATGACCACCGACAGCGTGTCGAAGACCGCCGTGGTCAGCCGAGACGGCTGGACCATCGGCGGGATGGCCAAGGGAGCGGGCATGCTCGCTCCCGGGCTCGCCACGATGCTCGTCGTCATCACGACGGATGCCGTGCTCGAGCCTCTCGAGGCGGATGCCGCGCTGCGATTCGCCACCGGCACGACGTTCGACCGCCTCGATTCGGACGGATGCATGTCGACCAACGATCAGGTCACACTGCTCGCGAACGGCGCTTCCGAGGTGGTGCCCGACCTCAAGGACTTCTCCGCCGCGCTGGCAGAGCTGTGCCAGCAGCTCGCGGTCAAGCTGCAGGGCGACGCCGAGGGGGCCAGCCACGACATCACCATCGAGGTGCAGCACGCCGCGACCGAGGCGGAGGCGGTCGAGGTCGGCCGCTCCGTCGCGCGCAACAATCTCTTCAAGGCCGCCATCTTCGGCAACGACCCCAACTGGGGGCGGGTGCTCGCAGCGATCGGCACCACGAACGCCCAGTTCGACCCGTACGACGTCGACGTCTGGATGAACGGCGTCCGGGTGTGCAGCGAGGGCGGCCCCGACCGTCCGCGCGAGGAGGTCGACCTCACCCCGCGTGCCACGCATCTCGTGATCGATCTCAAGGTCGGCGATGCCACCGCGACGATCCTCACGAACGACCTCACCCACGATTACGTGCACGAGAACAGCGCCTACGCCTCATGACCGACATTCAGGACACCACCCCGGACGTCGCCGCCGTGAAGGCCGCGACGCTCATCGAGTCGCTCCCGTGGCTGAAGAAGTTCCGCGACCAGATCGTCGTCGTCAAGTACGGCGGCAATGCGATGGTCTCCGACGAGCTGCAGGAGGCGTTCGCACAGGACATCGCGTACCTGCGCTACGTCGGCGTGCTGCCGGTCGTCGTGCACGGCGGCGGACCGCAGATCTCCGACATGCTCCAGCGACTCGAGATCCCGAGCGAGTTCAAGGGTGGCTACCGGGTCACCAACACCGAGGCGATCAGCGTCGTGCGCATGGTCCTCACCGGCCAGGTGAACCCGCAGCTCGTCTCGAAGATCAACTCGCACGGTCCGATCGCCACCGGGCTGAGCGGGGAGGACGCCGGCCTGTTCGGCGGTCGTCGTCGCGGTGTCGTGATCGACGGCGAGGAGATCGACCTCGGACGCGTCGGCGACGTCGTGGAGGTCGACCCGACGCCCGTGCTCGATCACCTCGCAGCGGGACGCGTGCCTGTCGTCTCGAGCATCGCGCCCGACCTCGATCACCCCGGCCAGTCGCTCAACGTGAACGCGGATGCCGCGGCGGCGGCCCTCGCCGTGGCGCTCAACGCTCGCAAGCTCGTCATCCTCACCGACGTGCCGGGGCTCTATGCCGACTGGCCCAACCGCGACTCGCTCGTGTCGCACCTCACCTCGGAGGCTCTCATCGAGATGCTGCCGACACTCGAATCCGGCATGATCCCGAAGATGAAGGCCTGCCTGGATGCGATCGAAGGCGGCGTTGATGCCGCCGCGATCATCGACGGACGCGTGCCGCACTCGGTGCTCGTCGAACTCTTCACCAGCAAGGGAATCGGAACTGAAGTGGTCTTGGGAAGCGCAGGGATGAACGCATGAGCAACTGGCAGGATGACGCAGCGAGCGATCTGGTCCTCAACGCGGGCCCGCGCCTGGCGATGCTGACACGAGGAGAGGGGTCCTACCTCTGGGACTCCGAGGGCAAGCGCCACCTCGACTTCCTCGCCGGCATCGCGGTGACCTCGCTCGGTCACGCGCACCCGGTGTTCGTCGAGGCCGTGTCGAGACAGGCCGCGACTCTCGCGCACGTGTCGAACTACTTCGCGACGCCCTGGCAGCTCGCGCTCGCCGCACGGCTGAAGCGCCTTGCGGGCGCCGGGATCGACGGCCGCGTGTTCTTCTCGAACTCCGGCGCCGAGGCGAACGAAGCGGCGTTCAAGCTCGCCCGACTCCACGGGGGAACGGACAAGCCGCGCATCCTCGCGCTCGAGAACGGATTCCACGGGCGCACCATGGGGTCACTCGCGCTGACGGCCAAGGCCGCGATGCGCGCGCCGTTCGAGCCGATGCCCGGAGGAGTGGAGCACATCCCGGCGACCGTCGAGGCTCTGGAAGCCGCGATCGACGACCGGGTCGCCGCCGTCATCGTGGAGCCGATCCAGGGCGAGGCCGGCGTGGTCGAGCTTCCGGACGGCTATCTGCAGGCCGCCCGTTCGCTCACGCTGAAGCACGGGGCGCTGCTCATAGTCGACGAGATCCAGACGGGTGCCGGACGCACGGGGGCCTGGTTCGGCTTCAGCCACGAGGGCATCACTCCTGACGCGATCACGCTCGCGAAGGGCATCGGCGGAGGCTTCCCGATCGGCGCTCTCGTCACCTACGGTGCGGCGAGCTCGCTCTTCACGCCGGGTTCTCACGGATCGACGTTCGGCGGCAACCCGCTGGCCACCGCCGTGGCCGACGCCGTGCTCACCGAGATCGAGAACGCCGGACTCGTCGAGAACGCTGCGCGTCGAGGCGAGGAGATCCGACAGATCATCGCGGACATCGACTCGCCCCTCGTCACGGGAGTGCGTGGCCGCGGGCTCCTCATCGGAGTGGCACTCGGCGCCCCCGTCGCGAACGACGTGGTCGCCGCTGCTCAGGAGCGCGGCCTCATCGTGAACGCCGCCAACCCCGAGACGGTGCGCATCGCCCCGGCTCTCACGATCGGAGACGCTGAACTCGCCGAGTTCCGCAAGCTCTTCGCCGATTCGCTCGCTGACGTACAGACATCCCTCGCCGAATCCGGAAAGGCCCTCGCATGACCCGCCACCTGCTGCGTGACGACGATCTGACCCCCGCCGAGCAGGCGGAGATCCTCGATCTCGCCATCGAGCTGAAGAAGGACCGCTGGGCGAACAAGGCTCTCGCCGGTCCCCAGACGGTCGCGGTGATCTTCGACAAGTCGTCCACCCGCACCCGCGTCTCCTTCGCGGTGGGCATCGCCGACCTCGGCGGCACGCCGCTGATCATCTCGACCGCGAGCAGCCAGCTCGGCGGCAAGGAGACGCCGTCCGACACCGCGCGGGTTCTCGAGCGCCAGGTCGCGGCGATCGTCTGGCGCACCTATGCGCAGGCGGGGCTCGAGGAGATGGCCGCCGGCACCACGGTGCCAGTCGTCAACGCCCTCTCCGACGACTTCCACCCGTGCCAGCTCCTCGCCGACCTGCTCACGATCCGAGAGCACAAGGGCGAGCTCAAGGGGCTGACCCTGACGTTCTTCGGCGACGGGCAGAGCAACATGGCGCACTCCTACGCACTGGCCGGTGTCACTGCCGGCATGCATGTGCGCATCGCGTCACCTGCGGAGTACGCCCCGCGCGCCGACGTCGTCGAGGCGGCCGACCGCCGGGCTGCGGAGACCGGCGGCTCGATCACGCTGTTCACGGATGCGGTCGAGGCTGCGGCCGGCGCCGACGTCGTGGTCACCGACACCTGGGTGTCGATGGGCAAGGAGGAGGAGAAGCTCGCGCGCATCCGCGATCTCGGCGGCTACAAGGTGACCCCCGAGACGATGGAGATCGCCGATTCCGAGGCCATCTTCATCCACTGCCTTCCCGCCGACCGCGGCTACGAGGTGGACTCCGAGGTCATCGACGGACCGCAGAGCGTCGTCTGGGATGAGGCCGAGAACCGTCTCCACGCGCAGAAGGCCCTGCTCGTCTGGCTGCTCGGCAAGAAGGACGCGTGATGGTCGACTCGAAGAACGAAGGCACGAACGAAGGCGCACTGTGGGGCGCCCGCTTCGCGAGCGGGCCGTCGCCCGAGCTCGTCGAGCTCAGCAGATCGACGCATTTCGACTGGATCCTCGCCCCGTACGACATCGCGGGCTCGCATGCGCACGCGACGGCGCTCGCGGCTGCCGGCTACCTCGAACCTGCTGAGGCGGCCAGGATGCATGAGGGGCTCGATGCCGTGGCGCGCAAGGTCGCCGACGGCACGCTGCAGCCCGTCCCCTCCGATGAGGACGTGCACGGTGCGCTCGAGCAGGCGCTGATCGCCGAGCTCGGTCCCGAACTGGGCGGACGCCTGCGTGCCGGACGCAGCCGCAACGATCAGATCGCCACTCTCGTGCGCATGTACCTGATCGATCACGCTCGAGTGATCGCGCGCGACATCCTCCGTGTCATCGACGCGCTCGTCGCGCAGGCCGAGGCCCACCCCGACGCGATCCTCCCCGGCCGCACGCATCTGCAGCACGCGCAGCCGGTGCTCCTCGCGCACCACCTCCAGGCCCATGGCTGGCCGCTCGTGCGCGAGCTCGAGCGTCTCGTCGACTGGCGTCGTCGCGCAGGCGTCTCGCCGTATGGCGGGGGAGCGCTCGCGGGCTCGACCCTCGGACTCGATCCTGCGCTGGTCGCATCGGAACTCGGACTCGATCGACCGGCGGAGAACTCGCTCGACGGCACCGCGGCACGCGACGTCGTCGCCGAGTTCGCCTTCATCGCGGCGATGACGGGTGTCGACATCTCGCGTCTGAGCGAGGAGATCATCCTCTGGAACACACGTGAGTTCGGCTTCGTCACGCTGCACGACGGGTACTCGACGGGGTCGAGCATCATGCCGCAGAAGAAGAACCCCGACATCGCGGAGCTCGCTCGCGGAAAGTCGGGGCGCCTGATCGGCAATCTGTCGGGGCTCATGGCGACGCTCAAGGGCCTCCCGTTGGCCTATAACCGCGACCTGCAGGAGGACAAGGAGCCGGTCTTCGATTCGGTCCAGACCCTCGAGGTCGTCCTTCCCGCGTTCGCCGGCATGATCGCGACGCTGCGCTTCGACACCGAGCGGATGGCGGCGCTCGCCCCCCAGGGATTCTCGCTCGCGACCGATGTCGCCGAGTGGCTCGTGAAGCGCCGGGTGCCGTTCCGCGACGCGCACGAGATCTCCGGCGCGCTCGTGCGGGCCTGCGAAGAACAGGGGATCGGTCTCGAGGACGCTTCCGACGAGCTGCTGCTCTCGGTCTCTCCGCATCTGGTCCCCGAGGTACGTGAGGTTCTCACGATCGAGGGTTCCGTGGCATCGCGCACCGGAGCCGGGGGAACGGCTCCCGTCCGAGTCGCCGAGCAGCGTGCCGAGCTCGTCGCCAGAGCGCAGGCCGCGGCGCACGCCCTGGGCCTGTAGTCGGTTGTGCACCGCCGGTCGACGCGATGTGCGGCGACCGGCGGGGCTCCTCAGTGCAGCGCGACGTCGGCGGTCGACCTCGTCCACCGGGTGAAGCGCACGACGAGTCCCGCGCGCGTCGGACCGGCGAGGAACGGGCCGGCGGATGCAGCGGCGTCGCCGGTGAACGGAGCGACGCGAACCAGTCGCCAGTCCTCGTCGTCCGCGCGTGCGCGCACGATCACCGCGTCCGGCCACCGGCTCACGCGGACGGTGATCTCTCGGCCGTGCCAGTCGTCGACGTATCCGACGGACCAGTCGGAGCGGATGTCGGTGACGACGGCGCCGAGTCCGAGGTGCTCGTCGGCGTACTCGATGCCCGCTTTGATCCAGTGCTCGTCGTCGATGCGCACGAAGACTCCTGCCTGGTCGAACTGGCCGTCCCATGGCGCGCGGAATGAGACGTCCATCGCCTCGCCCACGGCCAGGGGAGCCAGCAGCGCGTGCTCGGTGTCGTGGACGAATCCGTACGCCGTGTGTCGCCAGGCGTCGCTGCCTTCCGCGGCGGTCACGTCCAGGTGCTCGACCCCGTCGGCGGAGATCGTGGTGAGTGCGGCGGGTGAGTGGGTCCAGGAACCTTCGTCCCACCGGATGATGTCTGATTCAGGCATGTTCCGAGCATATAACCTAATAGGGCATAAATAGCAGTTATTCGTGATACGGTTATCACATGGTCATCGCCGTACTCGCCGACATCGTGGGATCGCGCAAGCTCGACGATCGCACGGCGGCGCAGCGCGTGCTCGATGACACGATCGCTCGGGTGGAGGCCGACCTGCCTCTGGCACATCACCCGCTCACCCCCACGGTGGGGGATGAGCAGCAGGGTGTCTATCTTCGGCTCGAAGACGCTCTGGTGTCGCTTCTCATGATCCAGCTCGCTCTTCCCGACGGCATCGCCTTCCGTTTCGGCATCGGGATCGGCGAGGTGCGCACCGTCGACTCCGTCCACGGCGAGCTCGCCGACGGGCCGGGGTGGTATGCGGCGCGCGCGGCGATCGAGACCGTCCACGCGAGAGAGGCACGCACCGTGCCGCGCACCCGGATCTGGATTGTCGGAGCCCCGGGGCAGGATGAGGTCATGGAGAGCGTGATCGCAGCATCGAACGCCTACCTCCTCGTCCGTGACGAGCTGGTCGGCGCCATGAACGAGCGCGAGCGCCGCCTCACCTACGGACGGATGGTCGGCAGATCGCAGCACGACCTCGCCGCCGAAGAGGGCATCTCGCAGCCCAGCGTCTCGAAGTCGTTGCGCAACGCCGGCAGCGCCGCACTCATCGAAGGTGCGGTCGCACTGAGGGGAGCGAGCGCATGATCGTCGCCGGATTCATCCTGCTCGCGGTCGGATCCGCCGATCTCGTCCGCCAGTTCGCTCCGCATCGATGGGCCGGGTACCTGACGGTGGCCGTGATGTTCCTGCTGCTCGGCAGCGTGAGCGACGCGCTGCTGCCCATGCTCGCAGGGCTCGTGGTCGGAGCGATCTGGGTCTGGTGCATGCCGTCGGAGCGCCGCGCACCGCTCGGGTTCTGGCCCGCGGTGCTGCTCGGTCTCCTGAGTATCGGATCGGTCGTATGGCTGGGGGCGCGCACTGATGCCGGCCTGATCGGCACCGTGTGGAACCTCCGTTCACCGTTCGGCGACGTCCCGTTCGATCTTGCGATCCTGACGCTCGGCACCGGGGTCTTCCTCCTCGAGTCGGCGAACCTAGTGGTGCGCGCGGCGCTCGACGGTGAGCACACCTGGCGACCGGCTGAACTGCGTCGATCGGCGATGCGCGACGAGGTCGACGCGGAACCTGCGGCGCCCGAGGCCACCACGCCCGGCGACGCGATCGGCGGCAGGGAGTCGACCGACGCCACGATGGCGGACAAGCCGGGCCGACCGGATGAAGCCACGGCTCTGCGCGACCCGCGCGCGGGATTCAAGGGCGGTCGACTGATCGGCCCGCTCGAGCGCATCCTGGTGATGCTGCTCACCCTGGCTGCGGCGTATCCGATCCTCGCCGCGATGCTGGCGGCGAAGGGGATCGTGCGCTTCCCTGAGATCTCCCGCGACGGTGAGACAGGTGCCAGGGCCGAGTACTTCCTCGTCGGCAGTCTCGTCAGCTGGGTCATCGGGTTGGGCGCGGCGTTCCTCGTGTGGTGGGCGGCGCACACCTGATCCACGGCGGCCCGGCGATTCACCGACCCTCACCGCTGATAGCCTGGGGCGCGTGTCGAATTCCGCTCTGACGACCGCCCCGCCGGCGATCGACCCCACGTTCGAGAACGTGTGGGACGAACTGCTGTGGCGCGGCCTCGTCCACGTGTCCACTGACCAGGAGGCGCTGCGCGCCCTTCTCGCCGGGGACCCGATCACGTATTACTGCGGCTTCGATCCGACTGCTCCCAGCCTGCATCTGGGCAACCTGGTGCAGCTGCTGACGTTGCGCCGCATCCAGCTCGCCGGCCACAAGCCGCTCGGTCTCGTCGGCGGCTCCACCGGTCTGATCGGCGACCCGCGCCCCACGGCCGAGCGCACGCTCAACACTCGCGAGACCGTCGAGGAGTGGGTGGGACGCCTGCGGACGCAGGTCGAGCGCTACCTGAGCTTCGAGGGCGAGAACGCCGCCCGCATCGTCAACAATCTCGATTGGACGGCGCCGCTGTCGGCGATCGACTTCCTGCGGGAGATCGGCAAGCACTACCGCGTCGGGACCATGCTCAAGAAGGATGCGGTCGCCGCGCGACTGAACTCCGACGAGGGCATCAGCTACACGGAGTTCAGCTACCAGATCCTGCAGGGGATGGACTTCCTCGAGCTCTACCGTCAGTACGACTGCGTCCTGCAGACCGGCGGCTCCGACCAATGGGGGAACCTGACCAGCGGCACCGACCTCATCCGTCGTGCCGAGGGTGCGTCGGCGCACGCGATCGGCACACCGCTGATCACGAACAGCGACGGGACCAAGTTCGGCAAGAGCGAGGGGAACGCCATCTGGCTCGACCCCGAGATGTGCAGTCCGTACCGGATGTACCAGTTCTGGCTGAGCACCGCGGATGCCGACGTGATCGGCAGGCTGAAGGTCTTCACCTTCCTCACCCGCGCCGAGATCGAGGAGTACGAGGCGCTGGTCGAGTCCGAGCCCTTCCGTCGCGCCGCACAGAAGCGTCTCGCGCTCGAGGTCGTCGCCACCGTGCACGGCATCGATGCGGCCGCTGCGGTGATCGCGGCATCCGAGGCACTGTTCGGACAGGGCGACCTGACTGCTCTCGACGCGTCGACGTTGCGCACGGCGCTCGAAGAGCTGCCGAACGCGACGGTCGATTCCGGGTCATCGGTGGTCGATGCGCTCGTCGCCACGGGATTGGTCTCCAGCTCGTCCGAAGCGCGACGCGCGATCAGCCAGGGTGGAGTGTCGCTCGACGGATCGCGTGTGGAAGACGATGCAGCCACCGTCAAGGGATCTCTGCCCGGTGGGGTTTCTGTGCTCCGCCGCGGCAAGAAGACCCTCGCAGGTGTCTTCCTCGCGTGAACATCCGACCCTGATCGCCTGACGGCGGTCGTCTGAGAGTCCTCGGACGGCCGCCGTCACGCTTCCACCGTTCACACTCGACAGGAGCCTGCCGATGCCGTTCACGCCGAGTCATGCAGTGGTCGCCCTCCCGTTCATCCGCACGCCGCTCGTGCCCGCTGCGATCGCGATCGGCGCCATGACGCCCGACCTTCCGCTGTTCATCCGCGGGGTCGGCCTGCCGTACTCGTTCACCCACTCATTCGGCAACGTCGTGTGGACCGCGCTGGTCGCTTTCGTGCTGTTCCTGCTGTGGCGCGTCGTGCTGCGCCCGGCCGTCGGTGAGCTCTCTCCGCTCTGGCTGGCTCGCCGGGTTCCTGTCGACTGGTCGCAGTCCGGCGTCGAAGCGGCCCGAGCCGCCGTCGGCGTCGGTGCTCGAGATCGGCTGTACCCGGCGATGCTCGCGGCATCGCTGGTGCTGGGAGTGCTGTCGCACATCGTCTGGGATCTCTTCACGCACGAGGGGCGTTGGGGCGTCGATGTGCTTCCCGCGCTCGACGATGTGTGGGGGCCGTTCATCGGATACAAGTGGCTGCAGTACGGCTCGAGCGTGATCGGCCTGCTCGTGATCGGTATCTGGGGGATTCTCCGGGTGAACCGCGCTGTTCCCCGCGAACGAGTGGATCGCGTGCTGCCGTCGGGCGTCCGAATCGCCTGGTGGCTGTCACTTCCCGTGGTGCTGATCACGGCGTGGGCCCTCGGCTACGCCGGCTACGGGCCGTTCACCGAGGAGTTCACCTACCAGCATCTGGCCTATCGGATGCTGCCGCCGGCGTGCGCCCTGTGGGGTGTGCTCACTCTCGTGCTCTGTCTGTCGCTGCCGGTGTTCCGACGCATTCACCAGCGCGGCTGATCGGATCCCCAGCGATGGGGGGCGGCGAGCTCGAGGCCGGGAAGCGCCGATCGCGCCGTGGTGATCGTCTGCCCTGCGACGTCGAACGTCGCGGTGTGGGCGGCGAGGTCCAGCACCCGTTCCCGCTCCGACCCCGATACCGATCGCGATCCCGAGGACCGTGGCATTCCGAGAAGCTCGGCGGCCACTCGACGCAGCGAAGTGCGCACCACCCAGCCACCACCTTCTCGACGGCGCCGCTCGAGCAGCGAGATGATCGAGGCTGCGAGCAGGTACCCGGCACTGTGATCGAGGGCCTGCGCTGGGAGGACCCCCGGGCGGTCGCCGTCCGGCGTCTCGATCATGGCGATCCCGGACTCCGCTTGCACCAGACTGTCGAACCCTGCGCGAGAGGGGTGGTCGTCGCCCCACGCACTGAGCTCCGCGATCACCAGACTCGGGTGCCGCTCGATCAGGGCGGATGCGGAGAGGCCGAGTCGCGCGAGGGCTGCCGGTCGGTACCCGAGGACGACGACGTCAGCCTCGGCGAGCAGCTGGTCGAAACGCTCGGTTCCGGCGTCGAGCAGCGTCGATCGCTTCCCGTGACCGGTGTCGAAGTGCTGCCACTCGGGCTCGGGCAGCTGCGGGGGATCGACGCGCAGCACGTCTGCTCCCAGCAGTGCGAGCGTGCGGGTGCAGACGGGACCGGCGATCACCCGGGTGAGATCGAGCACGCGGGTGCCGGTGAGTGGTGCACGACGATCGTCGCCGTCTCGCCGGCGCGGCTCCTCGCCGCTCGGGGAGGGCATCCGATCGACCTGGAGCAGGGGAGCGGACCGCAGCTGAGCGTCGTGGATGGGGTTCTCCGGCAGCACGGGCACGGCGAGTCCGCCCGCATCGACGATCCGATCGACAGCGTCGGCGGCCGACTGAGTCAGGATGGCCGCCCGGACGTCTTCGCCCGCTGCGTCGATTCCGAGCCCGAGACCGGTCAGAAGGCGCATCGCGTGGTGGGGGTAGTTGCCATGGGTGCGGATCCACCCGTCGGACGCCCGGAAGAATCCCGAGTACGGGGACCAGACATCGGGGGCGCGTCCGTCGACGGTGAGCACCCGATCGCTCCGGTACGCGACGGCGATGCGATCGGGGTCGGGGAGGGAGTCGACGCCGGCCGCCAGACACACGGCCCGAACGCTCGCCCAGGCCAGATCCGCCGTCGCGAGGCGCGACTCGAGAGGCACGGCGTGAACGAAGGGGGCGCCGGAATCGACCTCCACCGGCGCGAGCCCGAGGGCGGACCACACGCGGTCCAACAGAGCAGCGGAGGGGGTGCGATTCGGCAGCTGGGTCACGCTGCGATCGTACTCGTGGCGGCGATCTCCGCGGAATACCGGCGCTGGACTGGGAAAAGTGTTGACACCCGGTGCGGCGACACGCCCGGGGGTGGTGGCCCGATTTGCCAGAACCCCAGAACCCACGTAACTTATTACTTGTTCGCCCCACAGGGAAGCGGAGGAGCCGAGAGCTTCACCCCCCTCAAGCGGAGAACCACCTCCCGATCCACTCACTTGTGAGAACAGACGCCTGCGTCTAGGATGGGAGATCCACCCCATCTGCGGCTGTCAAGAGCTACGCAGCGGATCCAAGATCCGCGCGGCGCGCTGATTTGACAAGCGGGATGGGATGGCTAAGATAGAGAAGTTGCCCTTCGGGCCTGGTTGTGATGACTGGGTCGTGGGAGCATCCGATCCTTGAGAACTCAACAGCGTGCACTTGTCAAATGCCAAATAACCTCGATTCAGCTTCGGCTGGATGAGATTCCTTTGGATCAAAGACCAACCTCCTTGTGGGGTTGGCAACGGATAAAGTCAGCAATGATTTGTCTCTTTGGTCAGCATCAAACTCGCTGCGTCACCGTTTTCCCGGTGTCGTATGCATTTCTTTTTTACGGAGAGTTTGATCCTGGCTCAGGATGAACGCTGGCGGCGTGCTTAACACATGCAAGTCGAACGGTGAACACGGAGCTTGCTCTGTGGGATCAGTGGCGAACGGGTGAGTAACACGTGAGCAACCTGCCCCTGACTCTGGGATAAGCGCTGGAAACGGCGTCTAATACTGGATACGAGTAGCGACCGCATGGTCAGTTACTGGAAAGATTTATTGGTTGGGGATGGGCTCGCGGCCTATCAGCTTGTTGGTGAGGTAATGGCTCACCAAGGCGTCGACGGGTAGCCGGCCTGAGAGGGTGACCGGCCACACTGGGACTGAGACACGGCCCAGACTCCTACGGGAGGCAGCAGTGGGGAATATTGCACAATGGGCGCAAGCCTGATGCAGCAACGCCGCGTGAGGGATGACGGCCTTCGGGTTGTAAACCTCTTTTAGCAGGGAAGAAGCGAAAGTGACGGTACCTGCAGAAAAAGCGCCGGCTAACTACGTGCCAGCAGCCGCGGTAATACGTAGGGCGCAAGCGTTATCCGGAATTATTGGGCGTAAAGAGCTCGTAGGCGGTTTGTCGCGTCTGCTGTGAAATCCGGAGGCTCAACCTCCGGCCTGCAGTGGGTACGGGCAGACTAGAGTGCGGTAGGGGAGATTGGAATTCCTGGTGTAGCGGTGGAATGCGCAGATATCAGGAGGAACACCGATGGCGAAGGCAGATCTCTGGGCCGTAACTGACGCTGAGGAGCGAAAGGGTGGGGAGCAAACAGGCTTAGATACCCTGGTAGTCCACCCCGTAAACGTTGGGAACTAGTTGTGGGGTCCATTCCACGGATTCCGTGACGCAGCTAACGCATTAAGTTCCCCGCCTGGGGAGTACGGCCGCAAGGCTAAAACTCAAAGGAATTGACGGGGACCCGCACAAGCGGCGGAGCATGCGGATTAATTCGATGCAACGCGAAGAACCTTACCAAGGCTTGACATATACGAGAACGGGCCAGAAATGGTCAACTCTTTGGACACTCGTAAACAGGTGGTGCATGGTTGTCGTCAGCTCGTGTCGTGAGATGTTGGGTTAAGTCCCGCAACGAGCGCAACCCTCGTTCTATGTTGCCAGCACGTAATGGTGGGAACTCATGGGATACTGCCGGGGTCAACTCGGAGGAAGGTGGGGATGACGTCAAATCATCATGCCCCTTATGTCTTGGGCTTCACGCATGCTACAATGGCCGGTACAAAGGGCTGCAATACCGCGAGGTGGAGCGAATCCCAAAAAGCCGGTCCCAGTTCGGATTGAGGTCTGCAACTCGACCTCATGAAGTCGGAGTCGCTAGTAATCGCAGATCAGCAACGCTGCGGTGAATACGTTCCCGGGTCTTGTACACACCGCCCGTCAAGTCATGAAAGTCGGTAACACCTGAAGCCGGTGGCCTAACCCTTGTGGAGGGAGCCGTCGAAGGTGGGATCGGTAATTAGGACTAAGTCGTAACAAGGTAGCCGTACCGGAAGGTGCGGCTGGATCACCTCCTTTCTAAGGAGCATCTGACTCTTCGGAGTCCAGAACCCAGATCGAAGACGTTCGTTCTTCGCTGGGAGCTCATGGGTGGAACATTTGACATG